>JANNAE010000007.1:0-40802 GCA_031383985.1 Novosphingobium sp.
CAGCCCCAGCGAGATGCCGTAATTGGCGGTCCAGCGCAGATCGAAGAACGGCAGCAGATCGATCACGCCGCGCTCGTCCAGCTTGAGCTCTACCCGCATGAACCATTTGAGCCACTGGTCGATGCCATAGATCGCAGCGGCCAGGACCAGACCGAACAGGCGCGCTGTGGCATTGGGGTGGCGGAGGATAAGGCTCATAGCGCCCCTTCCATCGCGCCGACGACATGATCGCAACGTGAACAAAGCGCCCCGTCGGTGGTGACGTCCGGCAGGTGCCGCCAGCAGCGGCCGCATTTGTGGTGGCCGGAGGGTTCAACATTCAGGCCCATACCGGCACCGTAAGAAACCATGCGTTGCTCGCTTGAACTCGCTGGTGCGGCCGTCCCGATCGAGATTTGGGCAACAATAGCGATTTCAGCAAAGTCGAGAGACTCAATCACAGCCCTGTCTGGCCCTGAGACATCGAACAATCCGACGCTGGCTTGTAAGCTAGACCCGATTACTTTGTTGTGACGCAGCGGCTCGATTGCCGACGTAATCGCCAGTCTGATCTCGCGTGCTCGAGTCCACCTCTCCACCAACTCGTCACCCTGACGAAGGTCAGGGCCCATTTCGCCATCCACTCCGCCGTCCGTGGGGAAGGATGGATCCCGGCCTGCGCCGGGATGACGGGAGGGGGTGATTTTGCCGGGAAGGGTGGGCCATTCGAGCAAATGCACAGATCCTCCGTCCGGAAACCGCGTCCCCCACACCTCTTCCGCGGTGAACACCAGCACCGGCGCGGCGTAGCGCACCAGCGCGTGGAACAGAGTGTCGAGGACGGTGCGGTAGGCCATCCGCTTGGGGTCGTCCGCCGCATCGCAATAGAGCGAATCCTTGCGGATATCGAAGAAGAACGCCGACAAATCCTCGTTGCAGAAGTCGGTCAGCGCGCGGGTGTAGGTGTTGAAATCGAAATCATCGACGGCCTGCTTGAGCGTCCCATCGAGCTTGGCCAGCAGCGCCAGCACATAGCGTTCCAGTTCGGGCATTTCCGCCACATCGACCCGCTCGGCCTCACTGAAACCATCAAGCGCGCCCAGCAGATAGCGGAAACTATTGCGCAGCTTGCGGTATTGATCGGCCACGCCTTTGAGGATTTCATCGCCGATCCGGTGATCCTCGGTGTAATCGACCGACAGCGCCCACAGCCGGATGATATCCGCGCCGTTGACCTCCATCACTTTCAGCGGATCGACCGTATTGCCGAGCGACTTGGACATTTTCATGCCCTTGGGATCCATGGTGAAACCGTGAGTCAGCACCGCCTTGTACGGCGCGCGGCCACGGGTGGCGCAGCTTTCCAGCAGGCTCGACTGGAACCAGCCGCGATGCTGGTCGCTGCCTTCGAGATAGAGATCGGCCGGCGGACCATCATAGCCAGCGGGGCGCAGCAGATCCGGCCATTTGCCGCTTTCCAGCACGTAGGCGTGGGTGCAGCCGCTGTCGAACCAGACGTCGAGAATGTCGGTGACGCGTTCGAAATCCTCAGCTTTGTAGTCGCTCCCGAGATATTCCTGCGCGCGCGCTGCGCTCCACGCCTCGACGCCGCCGTCGCGCATCGCCGCAACAATCCGGGCGTTGACCGCCGGATCGACCAGATACTGGTTAGTGCCCTTGTGCACGAACAGCGTGATCGGCACTCCCCACGCCCTTTGCCGGGAGAGCACCCAATCGGGCCGCCCCTCGACCATCGAACCCAGCCGGTTACGACCCTTTTCGGGCACAAACCGCGTGTCGGCGATTGCCTGCATCGCCTTCTCTCTGAGCGTCATCGCCGCGAACGCGGGGATCGCTGGAGGCTGGGCCTGCCCTTTGGGGGTCGCGCCGACGAGGCCAGCGGTCCCCGCCTTCGCGGGGACGACGGGAGCATCCATCGGCACGAACCACTGCGGGGTGCAGCGATAAATCACCTTGGCCTTGGAGCGCCACGAATGCGGGTAGGAATGCTTGTAATCCGCCGAGGCCGCGAGCAGCCCGCCAGATTCCCGCAGGGCTTCGCAGATCGGGCCGCCGGTGCCGTCAGCATTGGGCGGCGCGTTGAACTTGGCGTTGATGACACTGCCTTGCCCGCCGAGCCACAGCCAGTCGGCGCGGTACTTGCCGTCGGCTTCCACGGCAAAAACCGGCTCGATCCCGACCGATTTGCACAGCGCAAAATCATCCTCGCCGTGGTCGGGGGCCATGTGGACAAGGCCCGTACCGCTCTCGGTGGTAACGAACTCGCCGGGCAGGAACGGCCGCGGCTTGGCAAAGAACCCGCCGAGGTGGTGCATTGGGTGGCGGGCGATGGTTCCGGCGAGTTGTTTCCCGTGGTAGAGTCCACGTAGTGTTGTCTTTCGCGGAAATGCGTATTCAGCGGAATGATCAAGCCGCTCTTCGAAGGCCATCTGAAGACCGCCCGCGATGAGAACGCGAAGAACTCCTTCGCGCTCTGCCCACGTGTATTCAAGAAGCCGATATTCGATGGAGGGCCCGTAAGCCAAAGCCTGATTGACCGGGATCGTCCACGGCGTCGTCGTCCAGATCACCGCATAGGCACCCTTCAGTGCTTCAATCGGCGAATCCACAATCTCGAACGCCACGTCGATCTGCGTCGAGGTAATCTCCTCATACTCAACCTCGGCCTCGGCCAGCGCGGTCTTC
This sequence comes from Novosphingobium sp., assembly GCA_031383985.1. GTDB lineage: Bacteria > Pseudomonadota > Alphaproteobacteria > Sphingomonadales > Sphingomonadaceae > Novosphingobium. The sequence continues at coordinate 2,686 of JANNAE010000007.1, forward strand.
TCCACCGGCGACCACATCACTGGCTTGGCTCCGCGATAAAGCTGGCCCGATTCGGCAAATTTCATCAGCTCGGCCACAATCGTCGCTTCGGCGGCGAAATCCATCGTCAAATAGGGATTGTCCCAATCGCCATTGATCCCGAGCCGTTTCAGCTGCTCGCGCTGGGTATTCACCCAGCCTTGCGCATAGGCGCGGCATTCGGCGCGGAACTCGACCGGGTCGACCTGATCCTTGTCGAGCTTCTTCTTGCGGTATTGCTCCTCGACCTTCCATTCGATCGGCAGGCCGTGGCAATCCCACCCGGGCACATAGGGCGCGTCCTTGCCCAGCAGCGACTGGGTGCGGACCACCATATCTTTCAAAATATGGTTGAGCGCATGGCCGATATGCATATCGCCATTGGCATAGGGCGGGCCATCGTGGAGGATGAACTTTTCGCGGCCCGCGCGGGCGGCGCGAAGCTTGCGATATAGATCCTCAGCCTGCCAGCGCGCCAGAATGCCCGGCTCCTTCTGGGGGAGGCCAGCCTTCATCGGGAAGTCGGTCTTCGGCAGGAAGACGGTTGCTCTGTAATCTCGTGGTTCACTCATGACGGCTGGGCGCTTAGAAGTTCCCTTGCCTTTTCGCAATCCCGCTCCATCTGCGCGACCAGCGTATCCAGGTCATCAAACTTTGCCTCGGGCCTGAGGAAGTGGTGGAACGCCACCTCGATCTCTTGCCCATACAGATCGCCCGACCAGTCGAAGAAATAAGGCTCGAGCAGTTCGCGCGGCGGATCGAATGTCGGGCGGATGCCGAGATTGGCGGCACCCTTCAGCATGGTCCCATCGGGCAAGCGACCTGTTACCGCATAGATCCCGTAACGTGGGCGCAGATAGCTGCCCAGCGGCAGGTTGGCGGTGGGATAGCCGATGGTCCGGCCCAGCTTGTCGCCATGCTGGACCAGCCCCCGGATCGCGAACGGGCGGGTCAGCAGCCGGGCCGCGGTGGCGCAGTCGCCTTGGCGCAAGGCCTCGCGGATCCGGCTCGACGAGACCACCTCATCGCCGAGCTTTACCGGCCCAACCGATCTGGCCGCGATCCCGGCGCGCTCTCCCAGCTCGCGCAGCACCGCCAGATTTCCGCCGCGTCCCTTGCCAAAGGTGAAGTCCTCGCCGGTGACGACGCCCGCCGCACCGAACCGGTGATGGAGCAGCCGGACGACGAAATCTTCGGCGGTATTGGCGGCGAACAGCGCGTCGAAATGGAACACCAGCATCGCGTCCGCCCCGGCAGCGGCGAACAGTTCCTGCCGCTGGTCCAGCGTGGTCAGCCGGAATGGCGGCGTGTCGGGGCGGAAAAACCGCACCGGATGAGGATCGAAAGTGGCGACGATCACGGGGCGCGATTCCGCTCGCGCCCAGTCCACCGCCTCGCGCACCACTGCCTGATGGCCCAGATGGAATCCGTCGAAATTGCCCAGCGCGATCACTGCGCCGCGCAAGGGATCGGGGATTGTATCGCGGGAATCGAGGCGGGGGATGGTCATGCGCCAGGTTTGGTCGCTGCAAACGGCACCAGACCGGCGCGGATTACCCGCAGCGCATTGCCGCCCATGACCGCGCGCACCTCGTCCGGGGTGAAACCTTCATCCAGCAGTGCCTGCGTCACCTGGACCAATTGCGAGGTATCGAACCGCACCGTGGTGGCCCCGTCATAGTCGCTGCCCAGAGCAACATGCGCGATCCCGACCAGATCGCGGACATGCTTCATCGCGCGGGCAGCGGCGCGCGGGGATGTATCGCAAAGGGCCGCGTCCCAATAGCCGATGCCGATAACGCCGCCGGTTTTCGCCACACCCTTGATCTCCTCATCGGTGAGGTTGCGGTTGACCTGGCAGGTCGCCTGCACCCCGCCGTGGCTGGAGACCACCGGACGGCGAACCACGGCGAGCAGCTGCGCGACCCCGGCATGGCTTAGATGAGCGATGTCGATGATCATCCCCTTGTCTTCCATCCGGCCCGCCACTTCGAGGCCGAAGGCGGTGATCCCGCCCTTGCCCGTGCCGTGCATCGATCCGGCGAGTTGATTGTCGAAGAAATGGGTAAGCCCGGCCATCCGGAAGCCGGCGGCATACAGCCGGTCAAGATTTTCGGCCTTGCCCTCAAGGTTGTGCAGCCCTTCGATGGTCAGCATCGCGCCGACTGCACCTGCGCCTGATTGGCGGGCCAGAAGCAGCGCATCAAGGCTGGCGTTATCGCTCACCTTGACCAGCCTGCCCTGCGATCCGGCCACCGCCCGATCCAGCTTCGCGCCATGATACAGCGAGCGTTCGACCAGCGAATTCCAGGTCCGGACCGGCTGGAGCTGGGCGATCACCAGCGGGGTGATATTGTCGGTATCCGCGCCATTGCCTTCGTAATTCTGGCCCTTGGGTGTCTTGGTCACGCTCGAGAACAGCTGCAATGCGACATTGCCCTGTTGCAGCCGCGGCAAATCCTCATGACCGCGGCTGGCGGGCTCCAGCAAATCGCGCTTCCATAGCAGCGTGTCGGAATGGAGGTCGACGATCTGCAAGCTTTGATGCAGCGCCAGCGCCTCGGGGCTGACCTTGATCAGTTGCTTGCCGTCGATCCGGTTCATATCCGCTTCGAGATAGCCAGGAGCGATCGCGAAGAAGCCGATCGCGGCGATGGCCAGCACGGCAGCCGGCATCCAGATCCGCTTGCGCATAGTGATTTCTGCCCCCTCTGGCTTGGTTACGCGGCTGGCTTACGCAGCAAGGTGACAAAATCAAAGCCCGGGATACGGCCTTCTGCGGCATGGCTCTCGCGCCAGTCTTCGTGCCAGTCGGCGCGGTCGAGCGCCGGGAAGATCGTATCGCCGAGCGGCTCCGCGCGGATCTCGGTCAGCTCGATCCGGTCGGCCAGCGGCAGGAACAGGCGGTAAATCTCCGCCCCGCCAACGATCGCGACATGCGGCGCATTGGCGCGGGCGAGCGCCTCACGGGCCGAATGAACAACCTCGGCCCCGTCTTCGTCCCACTGCCGGTCGCGGGTCAGCACGATGTGGCGGCGGCCCGGAAGCACGCCGGGGAGCGATTCGAAGGTCTTGCGCCCCATCACCATCGGCTTGCCCATGGTCAGCGCCTTGAACCGGCGCAAATCGGCCGGAATATGCCACGGCATCGCCCCGTCGGCACCGATCACCTGATTGCCGGCGACGGCCACCACCAGAAAAATCTCATGGCTCATGTCAGATCCAAACCCAAGGAAAGCCGGGTGACATGGCCCATCTTGCGCCCGGGGTGCGCGGCAGCCTTGCCATAGAGGTGAAGGTGGTTGGCGGGATCCGAGAGGATTCCTTCCCAATCCTCTGCCGCATCCCCGATGATATTGCGCATGGTGACGCGGTTGGCGGCAAGGCCGGTTGCGCCCAGCGGAAGCCCGCAAATCGCACGGATGTGGTTTTCGAACTGGCTGGTCAGCGCGCCCTCGATTGTCCAGTGGCCCGAATTATGCACGCGCGGGGCCATCTCGTTGAACACCGGGCCATCGTGGGTGGCGAAGAATTCCAGCGTCAGCACGCCGACGTAATCGAGTGCGGCGGCCAGCTTGGTCGCCAGCGCGCGGGCTTCGGGCAGCTGCGCCTGGATCAGCGGCGTAGCCGGGACGGTGGAGCGCGCCAGAATCCCGCCCTCATGGACATTCTCGGCGCTGTCCCAGAACACGATGGTGCCATCCGCGCCGCGGCACAGGATGACCGAAAATTCGGCGGTGAAGCGCACGAAGCCTTCGAACACCAGCGCCTGCCCGGAATTTTCAAGACCCAGCGCGATGCCTTCGGCGTCATGATCGGCCATGATCCGCCACTGGCCCTTGCCGTCATAGCCGTCGCGCCGGGTCTTGAGGATGCCGGGCGAACCGATGGTGGTGAGCGCCTGCTCGAGGTCTTCGCGCGTATCGACCGCGGCATAGGGCGCAAGCTTGCCGCCCAATTGCTCGGCAAAGCGCTTTTCGCTGAGCCGGTCCTGCGCGGTTTCCAGCGCGCGGGCATCGGGCAACAGGGGCACCCCGCCCAGCGCCGCCAGCGGCCCGACGGGCACATTCTCGAACTCATAAGTCACCACCGCGCAATCGGCCGCAAAACGCGCCATGGCGGCCGCATCATCCCAGGCGGCACAGGTGAAGGCGGCACAAACCTCGGCGGCGATGCTGTCCGGCTCCGGCGCATAGATATGGCAGCGATAGCCAAGCTGCGCCGCTGCCATGGCGAGCATCCGGCCCAGCTGGCCGCCGCCCAGAATTCCGATGGTTTCGCCCGGCGGGATCACAGCGTCAGGAAGGCCGCTCTGCCACACCGGCGCTTTGCGCGGCGCGGAAGGCTTTGATTCTGGTCGTCAGCTCGGGGTCGTTGGTGGCGAGAATTGCGGCGGCTAGCAGCCCCGCATTGGTCGCCCCGGCCTCGCCAATCGCCAAAGTGCCGACCGGGATTCCGGCGGGCATCTGGACGATCGAGAGCAGGCTATCCTGCCCCGACAAGGCCTTCGACTGGACCGGCACACCCAGCACCGGCAGATGAGTCATCGCAGCGACCATGCCCGGCAGATGCGCCGCGCCGCCCGCTCCGGCGATGATCACCTTGAACCCTTCGCCAGCGGCGCCTTGGGCAAATTTCACCAGTCGCTGCGGGGTACGGTGAGCCGAGACAATCCGGGCGTCATACGCAATGCCCAGCTTGTCGAGCGCATCGGCGGCGCATTTCATCGTCGCCCAGTCTGACTGGCTGCCCATCACAATTGCGACTTCCGGCTTCATGGTCAACGCTCCGCCAGATAGTAACGTGTCATCGCGTTCAGCTGATTGTCCAGCTCATAGACGATCGGCTGGCCTGTCGGGATTTCGAGCCCGGTGATGTCGGCATCCGAAATCCCCGAGAGATGTTTGACCAGCGCCCGCAGCGAATTGCCATGGGCCGAAACCAGCACCGTTTCACCCGCTTGCAGTGCCGGTGCAATGGCGTTGCTATAGTATGGTAAAACGCGGGCGATGGTGTCCTTGAGGCTTTCGGCCTGCGGGATCGCGATCCCGGCGTAACGCGGGTCGGCGGCAAGGTCGAACTGCGATCCGGCTTCAAGCACCGGCGGCGGAATGTCGAAGCTGCGGCGCCAGATCCTGACCTGGTCTGCGCCATGTCTGGCCGCCGTCTCGGCCTTGTCGAGCCCGGTCAGCCCGCCATAATGCCGCTCGTTCAGCCGCCAGTCCTTGACCTCAGGCACCCACAGCCGCCCCATCGCTTCGAGCGCGAAATGCAGCGTGCGGATCGCGCGGGTCTGGAACGAGGTGAAGGCGATGGTCGGCAGCACGCCTTTTTCGGCCAGCAGGCGACCAGCGGCGCGGGCTTCCTCCTCACCCTTGGGCGTCAGATCGACATCCCACCAGCCGGTGAAGCGGTTTTCCAGGTTCCACTGGCTCTGGCCGTGGCGGACTAGAATAAGACGCGGCAAGGGTGATGCTCCTGTGCTGGGAGCGGCTGGCCCTAGCTTTTCGGACCCGCTTTGGGAAGAGCGGCTTGATCACCCAGATCAAAAGCCCGCGCCTGCGCTTTGCGGCGCAACAGGTTCTCGCGCAGTTTGGCGGCGAGGCGCTGTTCGCGCGTCATACTCTCGGGCTTCTCGTTCATGGCCCGATCCGTGCCGCCCCCGGGCCTCAAGTGCAAGCCCCGGGTTGACAAGCCGGGGTCTCACGGCCAATAGCGCGCCCCTGCCCGGACCGGCCCCGACGTTAATTGGGCCGATCACCCGCGCAGCCGGAATGGTAGGCTGCTGTAGCTCAGTGGTAGAGCGCATCCTTGGTAAGGCTGAGGTCGGGAGTTCAATCCTCCCCAGCAGCACCATTCCACTGCCGTTTGCGCGGCAGTTCCGTTTGTAGTCCGTCGCTGGCGCCAAAACCCCGCAGTTCTGCGCCCCTTCGCCTGACTATGATTCGGGGTCAGGACAGAGAACCGAGCATAGGGCTCCGCTCAGAGCCTAATTTGGCCGCAGTTCTCCGAAGCCGATTTTCCTGTCCTGAGGTGGATTTGAGAGGGTGGACTGCGACTTCGCTGTTCAAGCGAAACCGAGCGCCTTGCGCTGGCCTTCCCAGTCAATGGGAAGCTCGCCGCTGCGCAGCAGCGACCGGGCGGTCAGCTCAACCGGCTGGCGGCCTGCGATAATTGCGAGCGTGATGTCCGGCGCCAGGAAGCGCAGCCGCGCCAGACGAACCAGATGGCTGCGCTCAACGGGATTGGTGGATCGCTGATCGGTGGTCAGCTTTTTCCACGCGGCCCAACCGCGACGGACCAGATCGATCAGGTGTGGGTCGCGATTGGCTGGCCGCGCATCCGGCGCGGCATAGACCAACCGAAGTTCAATCCCGCGCCGCTTGAGCAAAACCGATGTGATCAGGATGATCGGTTCCGAGAGAAGTTCGTCAGGCACACTGAGCTTCAGGGCTTCCGCCAGAAGGGCCCGATTGAATTCGACCGTCAGCGAATGGGCGTCGATCGAGATCTTCGCATCGAACAGATCCAAAATTTCGCGAAGCCCAGTTCCACCGCCGGGGCAGGGCAGGACCTGGGCGGCTCGCGCACTGGCGGTGTCGGTCAATCCGAGCGAGCCCAACTCGCTGTCGACCCTGACCGGATCAGAGAGGAAACTGGCAAGGCATTGCTGGACCAGGGCCTCGATATCGCCAGCGGGCAGACGCCAGCCATTGCGATTATCCCGCGTGCTGCTGACGTAATACCGGTAGCGCTTGCCATGCTTCTTACCGTGCGCGCTGTGCAGACGCTTGCCTTCAGCGCCAAAGATTCGCCCCGCCAGCGCGCTGATATTTCCGGTCCGAGGTCGCTTCGAAGCGCCGCTCAACCGCGCCTGAACCTTGTCCCAGAGGGCGCGGTCGATGATCGCTTCTTGCTCGCCTGGATGGACCTGACCCTTGTGATTAACCTCGCCGAGATAGATGCGGTTGCCCAGGATGTGCCGAAGGCCTCCGGGACGAAACGGGGTTCCGCCGAATCGCCGGCCATTACGGGTCACCCGCTGCTTGGAGCGAACGCCGCGGTCGGCCAAGTCCTCCGCAAGGGATTCCAGCGACTGCGCAGCCAAATAGCGCGTGAAGATCAGCCGGACCATCTCGGCCTCTTCGAGATTGATCGCAAGCTTGCGATCGACCACGTCGTAACCGATCGGCACCGGCCCGCCCATCCATATGCCCTTGCGTTTGGAGGCGGCGATCTTGTCGCGAATCCGCTCGCTGGTCACTTCGCGTTCGAACTGCGCGAAGGACAGAAGGACATTAAGCGTCAACCGGCCCATCGAGTTGGTCGTGTTGAAGGCCTGGGTCACACTGACAAAGCTGGCACCGGCTTCGTCGAGCGCTTCGACTATCCTGGCGAAGTCGACCAGCCGCCGGGTCAGGCGGTCGACTTTGTAGACAACGATGACGTCGACTTTGCCCTCCCGGACGTCCGCCAGAAGTCGCTGCATGGCCGGCCGGTCCATGGTGCCGCCCGAGATTCCGCCATCGTCATAGTAGTCCGGCAGCAAGGTCCAGCCTTCGTGCTGCTGGGACTTGACGTAGGCAGCGCAAGCCTCGCGCTGGGCATCGAGGCTGTTGAAGGCTTGCTCCAGACCTTCCTCGGTCGACTTGCGCGTGTAGATCGCGCAGCGGACGGGAGCAGGGCCTGTCCGGCTCATGCTTTGCATGCTCGCCTGAGCCCAAAGAAGCGGGGGCCAGACCATTGGGCACCGGTGATATGGCGGGCGATCATCGACAGAGAACGCCAGGTCTTGCCGCCAAACTCGGAGCCATCCGCTGCCACCAGCACGGAGTACATCGTTCCGTTCCACTCGCGCGCCAGGCGGGTACCGGGTTTGAGCTTGAGTGGTGGCTCGGGCATGGCAGCGATTTCATGGGCCGATACAGATTCGAGCTGTTTGCGAACGACCAAGGGTAACCCGCCGAACTTTCGCTCCTGACGCCCGTAAGCCAGTGCACGGCGCAGCAAGGAAGGCGCGACTGCTGGCACCTGCGTGGCGAATGTCACCGCCCACGCTAAAGCCAGGGTGTCACCATTCAAAGCGGCAATCCGCTCGAGGTCGGCTGCCAGCCAGCCCATCAGATAGCTCCACCGACGATGCGATAGCGGCGCACGCCTTCGTGCTTTTCGCTGATGACCGTGTGGCCTTTCTTCTTCAGGCCAGTCAGTGCGGCTCGGGTGGTGTGCGGCAGCCAACTTGTGGCTGCGACCAACTCATCCAAGGTCGCGCCTTCTGCCTTGGACAGCATTTCGATAATCAGGTCTGACTTGGTTGTGCGCTTCGGATCGATGGCAGCGGCCCCGGCGTTTGGCTCGCGCGCCATCTTGCGTGCGTGCTTCGTGGCGGGCTTGGTTTCGCAGATCGTATTCATGGGTGGTTCTCCGGCTCGGAGCCGCGACTGTCGCTGCTCCCACCACCGAAGGCCCTGCCGGTCGCGCCGGTCAGGGCTGCAGCCACTCACATGGGCCGCGATTCACTGACGGCACCAATGCTTGGCGTGCACGCGAAGTCCAATGGAATGTCGGCTTTTGGGGACGTTGCCGACAGTCCGCTCTTGGCGCCATTGGCACAATAGTCGGCCGTTCGTTCATCCCGAGTGGAGATGGCAGCTCTGCGCCCTAATTGTAGTCGTTCACAGCTACGTCCGACGTTCCCGAAAACTGCCGGCCGTTAAGACACCGGATATCGTGAAAGTAAGACGTCGGTGGTTAGCAGCGACGACAGTTTTCGCGGTGGCAGAGAAGGCAGATGAGGTGAAACGCGGCCTCGGCGTCGGGTAGAACCGATGCCTCTCGCTGACGTGCTGGGGGCGTCAACGCTGATCAACGTGCAAGCGACTACCAGGCTACGACCGATAGAAGGGGGTTTCACGGCGCACTGATAAGCACGAATATGCTCATAAACCGCGATATCACCAGCTATCGAGTAAAATAAACGCCCGGCCCGTTTGATATAGTCTCACCTGGGGCGACGTGCTAGAACAAGTAAAATGTTTCGAATCGAAAAACTTCGAATCGAAAACAGGGTCGCGCGTCCACTCGCAAGGAGAGGGTTATGGCGTGCATCCCGTTTGTAAAGCCGACTATCGGTCTTTTCATCAACACCGATCAGAATGCCTGGGCCAACTTCGACGAAGCGAAGGGTGACCGATCCTGTACATATAATGGCAGTGGCACATTGACTGTCACAGGGCCGAATGGCTCGACCTTTTTCACACCCGTCGGCACAGGTAATGTGCGCCATAAATTCTTCGGAACAGGGAATTTCCTAGCTGTTCGGACATTCAACGGCAGTGACTTCACGGTCCTGATCGTCGACTTCACTGCGTCGTCCATAACTACCCAAGTAGCGCTGCAACTCGTGCCCGGTTCACCATGGCTACAATATGCCCAAGGCTCCGGATCGGTGTTCGTCACCGGCGCGGCGCTTCCCAGCGGTGATTTGAGTGGTCTCAGCCTCAGGCTCAGCGCCACCGGAAAGGAGATCGATTCAGGGTCCGGCACGGTGCCTTTTCAACCGACACAGCAAGTGATCGGCGAGGCGCTAGCGACCGGCGCGCAGATCAAGCATGGCGGAAGCGTGATCGATGGTCCATGGCCATATCCTGCGGGCGAGGCGGACATAACACCCTCCAACCAGAGTTTTTCGGACGTGAAGATCGGCGGATGCCCTCAAACGCCGCCGACAAAGCAGTTCACCATCAAGAACACGGGCGATGATTGCCTGACGATCACTGCCATCGGCAATTCCGGTCCCTATGCGGTCACCACTGTCAGCACGCCTTTGCCGGCGAGCCTGTCGCCGAACCAGTCATTAACGGCAACCGTCACTTTTGCGCCCACGAACGTCGGCACGTTTAACATAGATTTGCCCGTGACACGCATGCCCGCCGTCGGCGATGACAAGTTCGTATGCAAGGGCAAGGGCGTGCAGGCGACGCCTGACTTCACCGTGCCTGCAAACAAGAGCTTCGGTCATATTCTGGTCGGCACGACCAATTCCGGCAGCATCACCATCACCAATTCGGGCGGCGTGCCGATTTCTTTCAACGTTGCGCCGTCGCCACCAGGATCACCGTTTCAATGGTCCGGCTTCAACGGAAATCTGACCTGCGGTGCCAACCAAGCCATCGCGATCAATTTTACGCCGCAGGCGGAGGGACCGGCCAATGCCACGCTTACAGTGACCGGCGCGCCGGGTGGCAGCAAGAATGTGTCGCTCACCGGAGAGGGGTGCATCCCGAATGCCGTGATCGTCGCACCGCTTATGCCATTCCCAGCCTTTGGCCAAGTCCGGCAGGGCTACCGGATGGTTCGCTTCGTCACGGTCCAGAACACGGGCGATGACACGTTGACCTTCACCGCGTCGATTTCTGGCCCGGATGCTGCGTTGTTCGGACTGATGAAAACGTCCACCTCCATCACCGATGTCGACTCCTCGCGGGACTATCCTGTCGATCCCACTTTCCATTGCGGCGGCGGTGGAACCGGGGACGGCAAGGCAGAAGTTGCAATGGTGTTCTTTGCCAACGCGATGCCGCCTCATGCCGCAACCGCGACGCTGACCCTCAACGCCCATAACGATCCAAATGCCGCCGCAAGCTTCACGTATCCGCTGACCGCGGAGGTGATCGAAGGCAACAAGGTCGATGCCATTGCCGTGTTCGACAGTTCCGGTAGCATGGGCAATGCGGTTGCCGGCGGCGGGACCAAGATGGCGGCGGCAATCCAGGCCGGACGACTGCTCGTCGAGCTGCTTCCGCCCGATCTCCAGAACCGGGTCGCGGCAACTGCCTTCAACACGACGGCATCGACCTTCCAGCCGATCACCGAGGTCACGGGCGTCAACCAGGCTACGCTCAAAAACGCCATCAAGGATCCGCCGCTTACACCCGGCGGCGCAACTGCCATTGCGGCGGGAGTCATGGTCGGCGTCAAGGAGTTTGCGACGCCCCATCCCAGCGGAACACCGACCAATCTGACCAAGGCGATGCTCGTTCTTTCCGATGGCCAGGAAAATACCGCCTATGAGAATCTCGATGATGGCAAATTCTATACTTTGGGTGGCGTTACCGCGCGCCATCCAGTCACCATGGTGTCGATCCCGACCGAGAAATTTGTGCCACCGCCGGGGATCAAGATCTATACGGTTGGGCTGGGCACCGGGCCGGATATAAACGCCGCACAGCTGTCCGATCTCGGGAACCAGACCGGCGCCTATTTCGGTGCGATCGATCCGACACAGTCCGCAACAGACTATCAGCTCATGAAGTTCTACACGCAGGTCTACATGGATATGGTTGACATGGCGACCATCAAGGATCCGCGCTTCACGATCAATGCCGGCGACAAGCATGTCCATGATTTCGACATGCTGCGGGGCGATGTGAGCGCGATGGTCGTGCTCTACGACTTGGACGACATCAGATTGCCATTCTACCTTGAGAGTCCGAAGGGCGACATCATCGACGCATCGTTCGCGCCTACTGGATTCCAGCTACGAACGGGGTTCACCGAGACCTCGCGTTTCCTCGATTTCATTCTGCCTTTAGGCGAACCCGAGCGCTATGCGGGACGCTGGAAAGTGATCGTCTATCATGACGGCAAGTTGTGTCGCGGTTCGCCCGATCCGCGCGAGCACAAAGGAATTGGGTTCCGTCCACCCCGGTGCGAGCCCTCGAAGCAGCCAGTCGACTATGGCATCGCCATCGGCGCAGGCTCGAATTTCCGGCTGCAGGCCTATGTGACGCCGGCGCCGGTCAAGGTCGGCCAGCCGATCCTGCTAACCGGTGTTCCGGCCGAAGCGGGGCTGCCGGTGGTCGGGTGCACGGTGACGGTGGAAGCCGTTGCGCCCAATGGCACCACATCGAACCTGACGCTATACGACGATGGCGCGCATCAGGACGGCGACCCCGGCGACGGCGAATATGCGCGAGCCTATACGCAGACGCCGCTACCGGGCAGCTACAGCTTCACCTTCCGAGCAAGCGGCCTCACGCGGGACGGCGAGCCGGTCAGTCGCGAGGTGGTTCGGTCAAAATATGTCGAGCCATGGCCCCGCGGCGATCCCGGCGGCCATGGCGACCCCGGCGGCGGCATCGGCGACAAATGTTGCGAGCGCCTGCTCGATGCGCTCAAGCGCCTGCACCGTCTGCTCGAGAGCATCGCCAAGGAAGTGAAGAAATGAGGAAAGGGCGGTCGCTGCACGCCAGCGACCGCTTCTACCGCCAGCGATGATGCGCGTTAGAGCTATGCGCCGGGGAAGCGGGAGCACACGCATTTCCCCCTCGCATCGCCGCATGCCATACTTGCGGATGGAGATCCCGCACATTCCCGAAAGGGCGCCTAGCCGGACTGGACGAGCGGCGACCACCCTCGGTTCAGTTATAGAAACGCCAAACAGCAAGCGGCCAATTTCGGTCAAGCCTTGTTCAGCGCCAAGCCTCGCGCGACCCGGTCTACGGACGACAGTGTTTGGAAAACGATGGATTGTTGCAAATATCTGAAGCGTTGGCGGCCCTGGACAGGACCTATGGGTTCGCTGAAGGTCAGCTTTCCTAACTTCCGATCTTGAAAGCGGACTGTCAGCAACCGGCCCAGTTGCTGCCATCAATCTTTAGAACACGAGTGGGTGAATGGACGGCGGCTACTAGGGAGTCAGTTGGTTCAAACGAACGACCGTTTTGACAGCGGCTAACGTCGTCGGCTTTGCTCCCGAATTTCCGTCGTTGAAGCTCCACCGGGGGGTTGCTTGGAAGCGGCCATCGAAGGATCGGCGCCTCGTGATTGCAATGCTTGATGATCCGGAAATTCTGCTTCTAGTCCAGCAATGCAGTTAGGCCTTACTTGGCTTACGCGAGCGCCGCTCCTTCTGATCCTTTCGCATGTAGATGACTTCTCGGTTCTGCGGCAGCTCATTGGCCGGGATCGAGGTTGGGAGGACAACACCCCTAAATCGTTTGCGACCTTTAGCCTCAGCATGTGCTTCGCGTACACTCGCCTCGTCAAGCACGAGATCAATCTCGGCCAGGCTGAACCCGGTAAGTTCGACATCGAAGTCGAAGTCGATCAGCGCCTGAAACTCGATCGCGAGAATATCGCGGTCCCAGCCTGCGTTGAGCGCGAGCTTGTTGTCGGCGATTACATAGGCCCGACGTTCTGTTTCCGAGAGGTGCGATAGCGCCAGCGTGGGCACAGCCTTCCAGCCTAGCGACTTCGCTGCTTCGACGCGGTCGTGCCCGGTGCTGATCTCGCCGGCGTCCGAGATCAGCACCGGGTTGGTAAACCCGAACCGGGTGATCGACGCGGCGATCTGCTTGATCTGCTTCTTGGAATGGGTGCGGGCATTCCCCGCGTACGGCTTCAGCGAAGTGATGCTTCGTTCGACAATCTGCCCCTGCGCCATGGCGAATCCTCTAGTTAACGATTTTGGTCAACTAGATTGAACGCTTGCTTTTGTCAATGCTGCGCGTATGGTTTCGCACCACTTCATTGAACAGCTGGATATCCGATGAGCTTCGCCCGCAAGCTGCATGACCTGCGCATCAAGCAGCGCCTCTCCCTCCAAGACGTCGCTGACGCCATCGGAATTTCGAAGGCCCATGTCTGGAATCTTGAGAAGGCGATTACCGCCAACCCGTCAATGGATCTCGTGGTGAAGCTTGCAGAACTGTTCCGCGTACGGGTTGCCGATCTTGTCGGCGAAGGACCCGACGCCACCGAGGAAGCACCCGAGATCGTTGCAATGTTCCGCGACCTCAAGAAACTCGACGAACGCGACCGTGAGACGATCGGCATGCTGATGGAGCAGATGAAGCGGCGCAAGGGCGAACCTGATTGACGCTTAGCCGCTTCGATCTCGACGGGTTGGGCGCACCCAAGGCACTGGCCGAGCGGATCCACGAGATCTGCGCTGACCTTCCACCCGACATCGACATCACGGACCTTTGCGCAAAGCTCGATATCTTCTCGATCACGGAGATCGACACCCGCTCGTTCGAAGCCGCGTTGCTTATGGATGAGCACAAAGCCAATGGATCGATCCTTCTCGCTAGTGGGCGACGGCCCGAGCGGCACCGGTTCTCGATCGGGCATGAGCTCGGCCATTTCCTCATTCCAACCCATATGCCCCGCCCTGGCCTGCCGATGTCCTGCTCGCTCGCCGATCTGCACCTTACTGACGCGAGCACACAAGACCGCCACAAGCGCGTGGAAGCCGAAGCCAACCGCTTCGCCGCCGCCCTGCTCATGCCGCCAGCGCGGTTGCGCAAGGCAATGACGGCGCGCGAGCCTGATCTGAGCGAGATCGTCGAGCTTGCCCGCGCGTTCGGTGTAAGCAAGGAGGCTATGGCGCGCAGTTATGTCGAGGCGCACCAGGCGAGCATCGCGATCATCATCCTGCGAGACGGGCGCGTGGACAGAATCTATCGCCCCGACACCTTTCCCTGGATTGAGCCAACGATCGGAGAGCCCGTTCCCACTGACTCGCTCGCGGCCATTAGCCAGCTCGCACCGCGAGAATTTACGGACATCGAGGAATGCGAAGCCGATGTCTGGTTCAGCGCGCACAACGCCGCGCGGATCGAGGTCACCACCGAACAAGTGCTCGGTCAGAGCCGCGGCTACGCGATGGTCCTGCTGCGCGTCGAGGGCGACGATTTCTAGCGCAATCTGAGCCTGCTCGCCCGACCCACGGGAGAAGGCTTTGTCCCGACCTTACTCCCTGTTCGAAGGTTCCAGATTCCCTGTTCGCAGTTTTGAAATTCCCTGTTCCGCGTGTAGGGAATTGGGCTAGAGAATGGCGGAGTTCTGCGGCGTACCGACGAAATAGAAGGGATTCTGGGCCTGCAAAAATGCGAATCTCCCTGTTAATTCCCTAGAAACAGGGAAAATCAGGATGAGACTGGCTCGCTCCGGACTGCGTCACGCACCATTCCCCCGGCCGCGCGCGGCACGGGCCTATTCGGTGCCCTCGACGACGAACCGGGTATGGGCATCGCGCGATTCGAGCAGGTGGTCCTTGGTGCTGCGCCCATCTGCAGTGTTGAGCCAGTTGACTGCGGCCAGCAGCGCGGCAACGGCAAAGATGACGTAACGCACAGCCCTGCTCCTTCCCAAGATCGTCTCGGGACCTGGCTGATCATAGCCACTGATGGTTTACCAGCAGTTCGGGGTTACGGTAAGCGTTTGGTGCTGCCGTGTTAAGCGTGAAGCGCTGCCCATTCCGGGTGCTTGGCAAATGCGGCGGCGACATAGCTGCACTGCGGATCCACGGTGAAATCCTGCTTTCGTGCGTCCTCGATCAGGGCGGCGACCAGCCGGGCGGCGATCCCGCGCCCGCCGATCTCGGGCGGAACCAGCGTATGGCCGGCGATCCGCACAGAACCCCGCTGCACCCAGGTGAGCCGGCCGATATGGCGGCTGCCCGCGACATGGGCGCGGTATTCGCCGCTGCTGCCTGAATCGTGGCGGGTAATAGTATCGTGGCGGGTAATAGTTACGTCGTCCATCGCTGCTGCTGTCCTCCCGGCTTGATGATGCCTCACGGCTTGACGATGAACGCCGTGCTGCGCATGGCGTTCCAACCTATGCAATTTCTGTCCGACAATGCCGCCGCAGTCCATCCCGCCGTGTGGCGTGCGATGCAGGCTGCCGATGCAGCCGATGCACCCTATGATGGCGATGCGCTGAGCCAGCGGCTCGACGCAGCTTTTTCGGGCTTGTTCGGCCGCCCGTGCACGGTGCTGTGGGCCGCGACCGGGACCGCCGCAAATTGCCTGGCGCTGGCGACTATGGCGCCGCCGCATGGCGGGATTATCTGCCACCGCGAGGCGCATATCGAAGTGGATGAGGGCGGGGCCCCGGGCTTCTTCACCCACGGTACCAAGCTGATGCTGCTGGACGGTGAAGGCGCGAAGATCAGCCCCGATGCCGTCACCGCGCTGCTCGATTCGATCCGCGATGATGTCCACCAGGTCCAACCCCACGCCATCTCGATCACCCAGGCGAGCGAATATGGCCGGGTCTATACGCCCGCGGAAGTCGCCGCAATCGGCGCATTGGCACGAGCTCACAATCTGAAGTTCCATATCGACGGGGCGCGGTTTGCCAATGCAGTCGCCTTCCTCGGCTGCACCGCGTGGGAGGCTTGCGCCGACGCCGATGCGCTGAGCTTCGGCTGCATCAAGAACGGCGGGATGAGCGCCGAGGCGCTGGTCTTCTTTGACCAGAGTCTGGCCGATGTTGCTCATTATCGCCGCAAGCGCGCCGGGCATCTTCAGTCCAAGGGGCGCTATCTGGCGGCGCAGCTTTTGGCGATGGTCGAAGGCGGACTGTGGCTGGATAATGCGCGCCACGCCAATGCCGCGGCGAAGGAGATTGCCGCTTCTGCTCGATCGCGATTGCTCCACCCGGTCGAGGCGAACGAGATTTTCCTGACGCTGTCCTCTAACGAGCGCGAGGCGCTGCGGGCGCAGGGCTTCAGCTTCTATGACTGGGGCAGCGATGCCGCCCGGCTGGTTACCGCGTGGAACAGCAACGCTGCCGAGGTCGCGGCGCTGGCCCGAGCGATTGCCGCCTTGTGAGCGCAGCCGATCGTTCAAAACGGCTGCGCGGTGTAGCATCCTTCATCCTGGTAACGCTGATCTGGGGTTCGACCTGGCTGGTGATCAAGGACCAGATCAGCAGTGTTCCGGCCAGCTGGTCGGTCACCTGGCGGTTTGCGCTCGCCGCATTGGCGATGTTTTTGCTCGTCATCATCCGGCGCGATCCGCTGCGGCTGGATCGGGGCGGGATGTGGCTGGCACTGGTGATCGGGATTTTCCAGTTCTCGGCCAACTTTCAATTCGTCTACGGGGCGCAGCATTTTCTGACCTCGGGGCTGGTCGCGGTGTTCTTTGCGTTGCTGCTGGTCCCCAATGCCGGGCTGGCGCGGGTGTTTCTCGGCACGCCGATCGGCGGACGGTTCATGGCCGGTTCGGCGGTCGCGCTGGGCGGGATCGCGCTGCTGCTGCTCCACGAATACAACATGGCGCCGCCGGGGACATCGGTGCCGCTGGGGATCGCGCTCAGCCTTGGCGCGGTGAGTTGCGCCTCGGTTGGCAACGTCCTGCAGGCCGGACCTGTGGCCCGGCGGCAATCGGCCCTCCCGCTGATCGCCTGGTCGATGGCGTTCGGAGCATTGGCCAATGCGCTGTTCGCCGCGATAACCACAGGATCGCCGGTGTTGGATCCACGCCCGGAGTATCTCCTGGGCATTGTCTATCTCGCCATCATGGGTTCGGTGGTAACCTTCCCGCTCTATTTCGCGCTGATCCGCGATTGGGGGCCGGGCAAGGCGGCCTACAATGGTGTCGCGGTGCCGGTAGTGGCGATGGCGCTCTCGACCCTGTTCGAGGGCTATCGGTGGAGCGTCCTGGCCGGGAGCGGCGCAGTGCTGGCGATGTTCGGGCTGCTGATCGCGCTGTCTGGCCGGAACTCTCAGGCAGAGAGCAGCGCGCCCAGCCCTTCGCGATAGCTGGGGTAAATCGGCTTCCAGCCCAGCACACGCTTAGCCTTGCTGTTGGCGACTCGGCGGTTCTCGGCATAGAAGCCGCGCGCCATCGGCGAGAAGTTCGCCTGTTCGAGCGATTGTAGCGGCGGCGGCGCCAGTCCGAGCAGGCGGCAGGCTTCCTCGATCACCGCGTTCTGGCTGCACGGCGCATCGTCGGCGAGGTTGTAGGCGCCCGGCGGTCCGTCCAGCGCGGCGATCGCCCCGCTAACGATGTCAGCGACATGCACCCGGCTGAACACTTGATCGGGCAGGTCGATCCGGTGAGCCTTGCCCTCGCGCACCCGCTCCAGCGCGCTACGACCAGGGCCGTAGATCCCTGGCAGCCGCAGCACCCGCGCGCCGAGTTTCAGCCAGGCGGTGTCCGCATCGGCCCGCGCGGTGCGGCGGCCACTTTCGGTCAGCGCACTTTCATCGACCCAGGCTCCGCCCGTGTCGCCATAAACTCCGGTCGAGGAAAGATAGCCCAGCCATTTGCCCGCCAGGCCGCCGCCATAACGCTCCAGCACCGGGTCTCCGTCTGCGCCCGGCGGGACCGAGGACAGCACATGGCCCGCATCGGCCAGCGCCAGCCGCACGCTGTCGTTATCGTCAAATGAGAGCGTGCCCTCGCGCCCGGTCGATATAACCTCCCAGCCCTGCGCGGTCAGTGCATCGGCGATGCGGCTGGCGGTGTAGCCCAGTCCGAAGATGATTATGCGGTTCATCGCCTCCCCTTGCCGGTCGTGCCCCGCGAAGTCGAGATACGATGCGTGCGGTGTCTCGACTTCACTCGATATCAACGGGTATGGGGATGGTCATGAACCTGATTGCAACTCCCGAAGCCCCGCCCCCGGTCATCCGCCGCGACGACTATCGCCCGCCCGAATGGCTGGTGCCCGAAGTCGCGCTCGATTTCGCCCTGAGCATCGACGAAACGCGGGTCTCCGCCAGCCTGCATGTGCGCCGCAACCCGGCCGAAGCCGGCAGCAGAACGCTGCGCCTTAACGGCGATGGAATTGCCGCGCGGACGGTGCTGGTCGATGGCAAGGCGTCAAACGACTGGCGGATGGATGGTTCCGACCTGCTCATTGACCTGCCCGGCGAAGCGCATGTTGTCGCGGTCGAAACCTTGGTGAACCCGGCGGCCAACAGTCAGCTGATGGGGCTCTATGCCTCGGGCGGAATGCTGTGCACCCAGTGCGAGGCCGAGGGCTTTCGCCGGATCACCTTCTTCCCCGATCGCCCCGATGTGCTGTCGGTCTATTCGGTGCGGATGGCAGGGCCGCGCGATCAATTCCCGGTCCTGCTCGCCAATGGCAATTGCACTGCGCGCGGCGAGGGCGCGGATGGCACACATTGGGCCGAATGGCACGATCCCTGGCCCAAGCCGTGCTATCTGTTCGCGGCTGTAGCGGGCGATCTGGTGGCCAATTCGGACAGCTTTACGACGATGAACGGGCGCAAGGTCGATCTCAATATCTGGGTCCGTGCCAATAAAAATGGGGGGGGCGACGAGGACCGCACCCACCATGCGATGAAGGCGCTCAAGGATTCGATGAAATGGGACGAGGAGGTATTCGGCCGCGAATATGACCTCGATCTGTTCAACATCGTCGCGGTGGCCGATTTCAACATGGGGGCGATGGAGAACAAGGGGCTGAATGTGTTCAACACCCGCTACATCCTCGCCGATCCCGATACCGCCACCGATGCCGATTATGACGGGATCGAAGGCGTGGTCGCGCATGAGTATTTCCACAATTGGTCGGGCAACCGGGTCACGTGTCGCGACTGGTTCCAGCTGAGCCTCAAGGAAGGCTTCACAGTGCTGCGCGACCAGCTGTTCAGCCAGGACATGGGCAGCGCCGCGGTCAAGCGGATCGAGGATGTCCGGGTGCTCCGCGCCGCGCAGTTCCCCGAAGATTCCGGCCCGCTGGCCCATCCGATCCGCCCCGACAGCTATCAGGAGATCTCCAACTTCTACACCGCCACGGTCTATAACAAAGGCGCTGAAGTCATCCGGATGATGCGCACGCTGGCGGGGCCCGAACGGTTCCGTGCGGGCACCGATCTCTATTTCGATCGCCACGACGGCGAAGCGGCGACTTGCGAAGATTTCATCAAGGCGATGGAAGATGGCGCGGGGCTGGACCTTGCCCAGTTCCGTCGCTGGTACAGCCAGGCGGGAACGCCGCGGGTCGAGGTAAACCTCAGCCACAGCGGTGATACGGTGACAGTGCACCTCAAGCAAAGCGTGCCGCCGACGCCAGGGCAAACCGTCAAGCAGCCGGTCCCGATCCCACTTCGCCTGGCGCTGTTCGACCGCAAAACCGGCAAACACCATGGTGAACAGATAGTTACACTGAGTGAACCTGAAGCGGACTTCAGCTTTTCCGGGTTCAGCGCACCGCCGGTCCTGTCGCTCAACCGCGGCTTTTCTGCGCCGGTGGCAATCGAGGCCGACAGTCCGGCCGGCGATCTGGTCTTCCTCGCCGCGCATGATGACGATCCGTTTGCGCGCTATGAGGCGATGCAGCAGCTGGTCGTCCGGCACCTCGTCGCGGCGGTCAGCGGCGGCACGGACCCGGCCCAGCGCGAGGCGGAGCGCGCCGCGATCTGCGGTGCCTTTGCCGCGATCATCACCGATCCGGGGCTTGACGATCTGATGCGCGGCGAGCTGATGATCCTGCCGGGCGAAACGTATCTCGCCGAACAGCTCCTGATCGCTGACCCTGCCGCGATTCATCAGGCGCGCGAGGGGTTCAAGGCGTTCCTCGGGCGTGCCCTCAAGGACCCGCTGCTGGCGTTGCATGACCGGGCCAGTGCGGTGCCCTACAGCCTTGACGCAGCGGCGCGAGGCAGCCGCAAACTCAAGACCCAGGCGCTGGTCTATCTCGCCGCCGGTGCGCCAGAGGTTGCTGCGACACGCGCCGCCGCCCAATTTGACGCGGCCGACAACATGACCGACCGCCAGGGCGCGCTGATGGTTCTGTGCGGGTTGGAAACCCCGCAGCGGGCCGAGCGACTCGCCCGGTTCCATGCGCGCTACGCCGACAACCCGCTGGTCATCGACAAGTGGTTCTCGCTTCAGGCCGGCTCGCTTCATCCCCGCGTGCTCGATCATGTCAGCGCGCTGGCCGGGCATCCTGACTTCACGATGACCAATCCCAACCGGGTCCGCGCGCTTTATATGGCACTGGCCGCCAACCCGCAGGCCTTTCATGCAGCGAGCGGCGAAGGCTATCGGATGATTGCCGATCTGATCCTCAGCCTCGATCCGCTCAACGCCCAGACTGCGGCGCGGTTCGTCGCGCCAATGGGCCGCTGGCGCCGAATCGAGCCGGGCCGGGCGGCCTTGATGCGCGCCGAGCTGGAGCGGATCGCGGCCGCGCCGAAACTGTCGCGCGACAGTTTCGAGCAAGTGAGCAAGAGCCTTGGCTGATCCCCGCCTGCGCGCCGAGGTCGAAGTCTTTCGCGCCGCTGCGCTTGACGCTGTGCCGCACGGCTTCCTTGGGCGGCGCGGGGGCGTCTCGAGCGGGCTGGTGGCCGGACTTAACGTTGGCCTGGGTGCAGGCGACGATAGCGCGGCGATCACCCAAAACCGGGCGCGGGCAGTCGATGCGGTGCTGCCCGGCGCCGCGCTCACCACGGTTTATCAAGTGCATTCGCCCGATTGCGTCACCGCCACCGCACCCTGGCCCGATGCCTTGCGGCCGCATGCCGATGCGCTGGTGACCGATCGGCCGGGGCTGCTGCTGGGCATTGTCACGGCCGATTGCGCCCCGGTGCTGTTTGCCGATCATGCGGCCGGTGTGATTGGCGCAGCGCATGCCGGGTGGAAGGGTGCGCTGGGCGGCGTGACCGACCAGACGATCGCCGCGATGGTCGCGCTGGGGGCCCGGCGTGAACGGATCGCAGCAGCGATCGGGCCCTGCATTGCCCAGCTCAGCTATGAGGTCGACGCAGCATTTGCCGAGCAGTTCTGCCGTGAGGATCCCGGCAACCGGCGCTTCTTTGCCTTGGGCAAGCCGGATCACTGCCAGTTCGACCTTTCGGGCTATGTCGCAGTGCGGCTCAAATCCGCAGGAGTGGGCCGGATCGAGCAGCTCGGCCTGGATACCTATGGCGCAGAACAGCAGTTCTATTCCTATCGCCGTGCCACGCATCGCGGGGAGCCCAATTACGGGCGGCAAATCGCGTTGATTGGCCTGAACTGACCTTCGCGCGGAGGGCTGTGCGACTTATGCAACGATTCATGCAAAAATGGCTGTTGGCATGGGGCGACTGTGCGTCTATCAGGCGCGCCAAGTCGGCATCCCTTACGGCCTGTAACCGCTGGGATATCGAACCACAGGGGCCTTCCAGAAGCGACAGTTCGTCTGGCCGGGCGCGCAGAATTCAGGGACGATTTTCGTTGCCGCAATCCGCAGCAGTGAAAATCAGCTAGAGCAGGATTAGATCGACCATGTCACATGATGCGGGCATCGACACTCCGGAGCTTTCGGGCGCGGAGGGTGTGCGGCGGCGCGATTTCATCAATATTGCTGCGGTCAGCGCCGCCGGTGTCGGTGCTGCTGCCACGTTGGTGCCGCTGATCAGCCAGATGGCCCCATCTGCCGATGTGCTGGCGGAAAGCTCGACCGAGATCGACATCAGTGCGATCCGGCCGGGCCAGGCGATCAAGGCAATTTTTCGCAAACAGCCGGTTTTCATCCGCAACCTGACCCCGGCCGAAGTGGCTGCGGCGCATAAGGTCGATATGGATAGTCTGCGCGATCCGCAGACGCTGGCTGAGCGGACCAAAGAGGGCAAGGAAAACTGGCTCATCACCATGGGCGTCTGCACTCACCTCGGCTGTGTGCCGCTGGGTGCCAGCGAGGGCGAGGTGAAGGGTGAGTTCGGCGGCTATTTCTGCCCCTGCCACGGGTCATATTACGATACCGCCGCGCGTATCCGCAAGGGCCCCGCGCCCAAGAACCTCGAGGTTCCGGAATACGCCTTCATTTCCGATACTGTCGTCAAGATCGGCTGAGGTCAGACATTATGAGTTTCCCCTGGGCGAACGAATACAAGCCGCAAGCGCCGCTGATGAAGTGGCTGGACGAGAAGCTGCCGCTGCCGCGGCTGGTGTTCAATGCGGTTGGGGCTGGCTATCCGGTGCCACGCAACCTGAACTACTTCTGGAACTTCGGGTTCCTTGCCGGGATCTGCCTGGTGCTTCAGATCGTCACCGGGGTGGTGCTGGCGATGCATTATGCGCCCGACCAGCGGATTGCGTTCGATTCGACCGAGCATATCATGCGGGATGTCAACTGGGGTTGGCTGATGCGATATATGCATGCCAACGGGGCCTCGGCCTTCTTCGTGGTGATTTACGTCCACATTTTCCGCGGCTTTTTCTACAGCTCGTACAAAGCCCCGCGTGAGATGATCTGGCTGCTGGGCGTGGTGATCTTCCTGCTGATGATGGCGACCGGCTTCATGGGCTATGTCCTGCCCTGGGGTCAGATGAGCTTCTGGGGAGCCAAGGTCATTACCGGGCTGTTCGGTGCAATTCCGCTGATCGGCGAGCCGCTGCAGCAATGGCTGCTGGGCGGTTTCGCGCCCGATAATGCGACGCTTAACCGGTTCTTCAGCCTGCACTTCCTGCTGCCCTTCGTGATCCTCGGCGTGGTTATCCTCCATGTCTGGGCGCTGCACATTCCCGGCTCGTCGAACCCGACCGGGGTCGAGGTGAAGAGCGAAAGCGATACGGTTCCGTTTCATCCCTATTACACGGCCAAGGATGGCTGGGGCGTTTTTGCCTTCCTGGCGCTCTATTTCGCCGCGGTGTTCTTCGCGCCCAACGCGCTCGGCCACCCGGACAACTACATTCCGGCCAATCCGATGAGCACGCCGGCGCATATTGTGCCCGAATGGTATTACTGGCCGTTCTACGCCATCCTCCGGGCATTCACCGCCGATCTGACCATTCCGTTTACGGGCATTGTGCTGGTGCCGGCCAAATTGCTGGGCGTGCTGGCGATGTTCAGCGCCATCCTGATCTGGTTCCTGCTGCCCTGGCTTGATCGCTCGCCGGTCCGTTCGGGGCATTATCGCCCGCTGTTCAGGAAGTTCTTCCTGTTCGGCCTGATCCCGGCGATGGCCTTGCTGTTCTATTGCGGCGGCGCCCCGGCGGAAGAGCCTTATGTGATGCTCAGCCAGATCGCCTCGCTCTATTACTTCCTGCACTTCCTCGTGATTTTGCCGCTGATTTCGTCGATCGAGCGGCCCGATCCACTGCCGTTTTCGATCACCGAATCAGTGCTGGGCAAAGATGACCAGGCTGTCCTTAGCCCCACGGCTTCGGCCTGAACCCCGCGAGACGGAAAGAGATATCCATGATCCGCATCTTCTCCATCCTCGCCGGCCTGTTCTTTTCGGTCGCGCTCGTCATTTCGCTTGGCAAAGGGATTGCGAGCTTTGCCGAAGAAGGCTTGCCGCAATCGGTTGAGCGTTCGTTCCACAAACATCCCAAGGAGCTTGCGCTTGCTAGTAACGGCACCTTTGGCAAGTTCGACAAGCAGCAACTCCAGCGCGGCTTCCAGGTTTACAAGGAAGTCTGCTCGGCCTGCCATTCGCTCCGGCTGGTCGCGTTCCGCGATCTCAAGGCGCTGGGCTATAACGAAGATGAAGTGAAGGCGATTGCCGCCGGTTTCCAGGTGCCCGGGCTCGATCAGGCCACCGGTGAAGCCAATATGCGACCCGGCCTTGCCACCGATTATTTCCCCAAGCCCTTCGTCAATGACATTGCCGCCCGCGCCGCCAACAACAACGCGATCCCGCCCGATCTCTCGCTGATGACCAAGGCGCGCGAGGATGGCTCGGCCTATGTCTATTCGCTGCTCACCGGCTATCAGGCCCAGCCTGCCAAGCTGCTGAAAGCCTATCCTGAAGCGAAGACCGGCCCGGGGCTGCATTACAATCCCTATTTCGCCAACCTCAACCTTGCGATGGCTCCGCCGCTGACCGCAGAGGGTCAGGTGACCTATGGCGATGGGACCAAGGCAACGGTTGACCAGATGGCCAAGGATGTCTCGGCATTCCTCGTCTGGACGGCTGAGCCCACGCTGCAAAAGCGCAATCAGACCGGCTGGCCGGTGGTTGGCTTCCTGCTGTTCGCCACGATCCTCGCCTATATGGCTTACCGCAATATCTGGGCTGGCAGTAAGCACTAACCCTTCGGGCCACAATTTTTGCAATCGCCTCTTGCATCGTTTGGTGTGAGGGGCGTTTGTCTGTGAGACGATTGACCCACCGCGCACGCTGCCGCATAGGGCAGCGCAGCAGCACCAAGCGGGTATAGCATAGTGGTAATGCACTAGCCTTCCAAGCTAGCTAGAGGGGTTCGATTCCCCTTACCCGCTCCAGCCGTTTTTATCCCACCGCCATATTGTCGATCAGCCGGGTCCCGCCGATCCGCGCGGCGACGAACAGGCGGGGCGTGCCTTGGCCGGCGTGGGACAGCGGTGCCAATGAATCGGCATCGCGAATCTCGGCATAATCGAGCGCGCTGAAGCCGCCGCCCAGCAGCTGTTCGCGCAGCTCAGCCAAAGCGGACGGATAGTCTTTGCCGCTGCGGATCCCGGCAATCGCGCTGCGGATCGCGCGGGGCAGCGCCGCTGCTTGCGCCCGCTGTTCTGCCGAAAGGTAGGCGTTGCGCGAACTGAGCGCGAGGCCATCGGCCTCACGCACGGTCGGCACCCCGATGATTGCGTTCGCGGCCGGGTGGGTCAAATCAAGATCGCGGGCCAAGTGGCGGATCACGGCGAGCTGCTGCCAGTCCTTCTCGCCAAACAGCGCAATGTCGGGGCTAACCTGGTTGAACAGCTTGCACACCACGGTCGCGACTCCATCGAAGTGGCCGGGGCGCGCAGCGCCGCACAGCCCCTCGCTAATTCCGCCGACATTGATGTTAGTGGAATAGCCGGCCGGATACATGTCTTCGGCCGACGGCGCCCACAATAAGGACACGCCTTCCTGTGCGAGCAGCGTCTCGTCGCTGGTCAGCTGGCGCGGATAGGTGTTCAGATCCTCATTTACCCCGAACTGGCGCGGATTGACGAAGATCGACACCACGACATGACGCGCGCGCGCGCGGGCCTCGCTGACCAACGCCAGATGGCCCTGGTGGAGCGCCCCCATGGTCGGGACCAGCGCCACGAGACCGTCCTGGCGCATTGCGGCAATCGCATTGCGCAGTGGATCAAGCCGATTGACGGTTTGCACGCGGCTAACCCCTCCGATAGAACGCTGTGGCACCGCATGTTCCGCAGTACCGCTTTGTGCAGTGCAGCAACACCAGAGAGAGTTCAACCCCGCCTGTGTCCTTGCCGAATGCTCCCCATCGCATCGTCTTCGCCAACGAAAAGGGCGGGACGGGCAAATCGACCACCGCAGTCCACATCGCGATTGCGCTGGCCTATCAGGGCGCGCGCGTGGCGGCGATCGATCTCGACCCGCGCCAGCGCACCCTGCACCGTTATTTCGAGAATCGCGCCGAAACCGCAAAGCGGCGCGGCATCTCGCTCTCCGGCGGCAGTTTTGACGTATTCAAGGGCAGCACTGTCGCTGAGCTTGAAGCGCTGATCGCGCAGGTGGCCGAAGGGATGGACTTCCTGATCTTCGACACACCGGGCCGCGATGATGAGTTTGCCCGTCATGTTGCCACCAGCGCCGATACGCTGGTCACCCCGCTGAATGACAGCTTCGTCGATTTTGACCTGATCGGTCAGGTCGATGCCGAAACCTTCAAGGTTCGGCGCCTGTCGTTCTATGCCGAACTGATCTGGGAAGCCCGCAAGAAACGGGCGATGGCGACAATCACCGAAAAGCGCCGCGAAATGGACTGGGTCGTGGTCCGCAATCGCACCCAGCATGTCGAGGCGCGGAACATGCGCCGCCTCGACGGGGCGCTGACCGAGCTTTCCAAACGGGTCGGCTTCCGGGTCGCCAGCGGCCTATCGGAGCGGGTGATTTATCGTGAGCTGTTTCCATCTGGCCTGACCCTGCTCGACAAGGGCTATCTCGGCGAGCTGGGCACCAGTCACCTGGTGGCGCGGCAGGAACTGCGCTCGCTGCTCACCAACCTGAATCTGCCGGTGCCGGTGCCGCGTGAGCCGGAACTGGCAATCGTTGCCCACGGATGAGCAAGCTCATCTTACTGGTGGTAGTCGGCGTTTTGGGCTGCAAGCTGATTACCGGGCGCTGGCCCTGGGAACTGTTCGGCTTCCTCGCGCGTTCTGATGCACAGCGACGCGCCTGCGCCCTGCTTGGCGTGTCCGGGCGAGCCAGCCGCGACGAAATTATCGAAGCTCATCGGCGGCTGATTACCCAGGTCCATCCAGACCGCGGCGGCTCGGCCGATCAGGTCCATGAAGCCAACGCCGCGCGCGACCTGCTGCTTACCCGACTACCGACCGTTTGAACCGGAGAACACATGTCGCATCAATTCCATCCCACCGTGCTGCGCGAATATGATATCCGCGGGATCATCGGTGAAACCCTGGGTCCAGACGATGCCCGGGCGATCGGCCGCGGCTTTGCCACATTGCTGCGCGCTGCTGGCGGGACCAAGGTGGCGGTCGGCTATGACGGACGGTTGAGCTCGCCAGTGCTGGAGGCAGCGCTGATCGAAGGGCTCCATGCCAGCGGCTGCGATGTGGTCCAGGTCGGCATGGGGCCAACCCCGATGCTCTATTATGCCGAAGCCTCAATGGAAGATGTGCAAGGCGGCATTCAGATAACCGGCAGCCATAATCCCGCCAATTACAATGGCTTCAAGTTGGTATTCATGGGCCGGCCGTTTTTCGGTGCGGATATACTCGAACTCGGCCGGCTCGCTGCCGGCGGTGCCTGGCTGGACCGCGAAGGGCTCGCCGGAAATGGCCGCCAGGAGAAGCGCGAGATCATGGCCGCGTATATCGACCGGATGCTCGAAGGGCTGGCGGGGATCAGCCATGATACGCTGGCTGCCCTGCGGGTCGGTTGGGATGCAGGCAACGGCGCTGCTGGTCCCGCGCTGGAGGCGCTCACTGCGAAAATGCCGGGGGAACATCATCTGCTCTTCACCGAAGTCGACGGGAATTTTCCGAACCATCATCCTGATCCAACCGAGGAGAAAAACCTCGCCGATCTGAAGGCGCTCGTCGCGGCCAAGAACCTCGATTTCGGGGTGGCTTTCGATGGCGATGGCGATCGGATCGGCGCGATCGACGGTGAAGGCCGGGTGATCTGGGGCGATCAGCTGTTGATGATCTATGCCGAAGACCTGCTCCGGATGGTGCCCGGATCCACCATTATCGCCGATGTTAAAGCGTCCGGCGCGTTGTTTGATCGGGTTGCCGAACTCGGCGGAAAACCGCTGATGTGGAATACCGGGCACAGCCTGATTAAGTCCAAAATGAAGGAAACGGGTGCACCCTGGGCCGGCGAGATGAGCGGCCATGTGTTCTTCGCCCATGAATATTACGGTTTTGACGATGCGCTCTATGCTGCAATCCGCCTGATCGCGGCTTCGGCCCGGCTCGGCAAATCCGTGACCCAGTTGCGCGGCGAGATGCCAGCGCTGGTCAACACGCCCGAAATGCGCTTCCAGGTCGATGAAAGCCGCAAGTTTGTGGTGATCGACGAAGTGAAGCAGCGCCTCGCCGCCGCCGGGGCCGATGTCAACGCCACCGACGGGGTGCGGGTTTCAACCGCTGACGGCTGGTGGCTGCTGCGCGCCTCGAACACCCAGGACGTGCTGGTCGCCCGCGCCGAGAGCGAGGATCAGGCCGGGCTCGACCGGCTGATGGCGCAGATCGACGCTCAGCTTGAGGCATCGGGACTGAAGCGGGGGGCGCAGGCCGGGCATTGAATCCAAGTTAGATCATCAGCGCCGGATCGGGAAACCGGTCATCGACCTTGAGCTCAAGCTGGCCGCGCGCCAGGTGCTGCGCGCCCGGAATTCGGCCCTTTTCCCAGGCATCGCGTTCGCGCACGTCCAGCCCGATGAAATCGTTCGGCCGGGCGACTATCCGCTGAGCCAACTCTTCCATTGCCATGAACGGTGTCGCGGCGGCGGCCTCTGCGAGGAGTTGCTGGACAGTCATCCGCCGACCCATTTCGCCCCGACAAGCGGCGCGCCGGGTCCAGGTTCGAACCTTAAATCGCCAGCGGCAAAGCGGCAAGCGAAGCGGCTGCAGCCGCCAGCAGCGTCGCGGCGGCGGGCCAGGCTTTGTGCCAGCCGGCGATGCTGATTGCGGCCCCGGCCTTGAACAGCGTGTTGAGCAGCACCGGGGGGAGCAAGATCAGTCCGGCAACATCGGGGGCAAGCGTGCCGGACGGCAAGTTCCCCATGGCGATGATCGCCGAATCGACATCCACCGTCCCGGTCAGCGCCAGCACCACCGCCAGGCCGGCGTCGCCATAGCGGTCCAGCACCCAGCGCGCCGCGACTGACAATACCATGACCAGCACCATCAGCAGCAGCGCAGGGCCAATATCGAACGGGTTGCGGACCGGGATCGCTTGAACGGGGCGATCGGGCGCACTGCGCATCCGCAGCAGAAAGAAGGCGGTCGCGGCGAGGCTGGCTAGCATTCCCGGAACCGCGAGTAGTGCAAAAGTCGGCAGGGCAAACCCGGCCAGCGCCCAGGTCAGCACCATGACCCGCAGGAACATGACTGCCGAAGCCGCCGCGATCCCGGCATAAAGGATCGCCGGCTGCTCCTCTTGATTGCGCAATTTGATCGCCAGCGCGGCGGTGACGGCGGTCGATGAGACGGCCGAGCCAGCCGCCGCGGTGGCAATCGTCCCGCGCGAGGCGCCCAGTTTCCGGCTGGCAATATAGCCAAGAAACGAAAAGCCCGAGACCAGCACCACCACCATCCACAGCTGGCGGGGCCGCCAGGCGCCGAACGGCCCAAGCGGTGTGTCGGGCAGCAGCGGCAGGATGACGAGGGCGATCAGAGCGAAGCGCGCGATGGCGATCACCTCTACCTCGTCGAGATGAGCGATCCAGCCATGCAGCTGGTTGCGCAGCGCGAGAATCAGCACCATCACCCCTGCGGCGGTGGTCGCGAGCAGAGCCTCTCCGCTCCCGGCCAGGAAACCGCAGGCCATGGTCAGCAAGCCGACCAGGCTGGCGGTGCCGCTGATCGCCGCATCGCGCCGGGACGAGCGCCAGTAACCGATCAGCACCAGCGCGGCGGTGGCGGCGAGCAGGATGGTGGCGAGACCTTCGGCGCGCTCCTGCAAGACTCCCGCGATCGCACCGGCCAGCCCGAGCAGGGCGAAGGTCCGGATCCCTGCAAACCGGGTGCCGGGAGCGTCATTGCGCAGCGCCCAGCCGCGCTGAATACCCACCAGCAAGCCGAGCGCCAACCCCAGGCCCACGCCGGTCAGATCCCCTTCGGCTGTCAGAAAGGTGGGTTGCATGGTGCGGTGATGGCAGGACCAGCGCGGCCCGGCAAGCATGCGGAAACTTAGCGCCTTGTGCCGCGCGCCGCGCTATCAGACGCCATGCCGCCTGCCACCATCATTCCGCCCGAGATCGAGGCCTGGTTTGCAGGCCGCGGCTGGTCGGTGCGCTCGCACCAGCGCGAGATGCTCGGTGCCAGCGATGCAGGGCGTCATGCGCTGCTGGTCGCCGATACGGGTGCGGGTAAGACGCTGGCCGGGTTCCTGCCAACGCTCGCCGCCTTTGCACCGTCGCGGCTGGCGGGGGCGGCGCTGCCAGAAGGGTTGCACACGCTGTACATCTCGCCGCTGAAAGCGCTGGCGCATGATGTCCAGCGCAATCTGATGGCTCCGATCGAAGAAATCGGGCTGCCGATCCGGGTCGAGGTCCGCAGCGGTGACACCCCATCGGATCGCAAGGCCCGCCAGCGCGCCCGTCCGCCGCATGTGCTGCTGACCACGCCTGAATCGCTTTCGCTGCTGCTCAGCTATCCCGAAAGCGCGCATCTGTTCAGCGGGCTCAAGCGGATCGTGATCGACGAGATTCACGCCTTCGCTATCGGCAAGCGCGGCGATTTGCTGGCACTGGCCCTGACCCGGCTCCACGCGCTGGCGCCGAGCGCCGAGCGCGCTGCGCTTTCGGCGACCGTTGCCGATCCCGATGCCTTTCGCGGCTGGCTCGCGCCGTGGGGCGATCTTGATGCGGTGGCGCTGATTGAGGGGGAGGCCGGCGCGCCGCCCGAAGTGTCGGTGCTGCTGCCCGAGGAGAGCCGGGTCCCGTGGGGCGGCCATGCCGCGGCTTGGGCGGTTCCCCAGCTGCTGCAGGCGATCACCGCCAATCGCACCACGCTGGTCTTCACCAACACCCGGTTCCTCGCCGAATATATCTTCCAGCTGCTGTGGGACGCGAATGCGGACAGGCTGCCGATCGGGATCCACCACGGCTCGCTGTCGAAAGAGGCGCGGCGCAAGGTCGAGGGGGCGATGGCGCGGGGCGAGCTGCGCGCGCTGGTTTGCACCTCCAGCCTCGATCTCGGGGTCGATTGGGGCGATGTCGATCTGGTGGTGCAAATGGGCGCGCCCAAAGGCTCGTCGCGGCTGCTCCAGCGGATCGGGCGGGCCGGGCACCGGCTCGATCTGACGAGCCGGGCCTTGCTGGTGCCGGGCAACCGGTTCGAATTCCTCGAGGCGATGGCCGCGCTCGATGCGGTCGAGGAAGGCCAGCGCGATGGCGAGAGCTTCCGGCCCGGCGGGCTTGATGTGCTGGCCCAGCATGTCATGGCCTGTGCCTGTGCGGGGCCATTCGATGAGGCCGAGTTGCTCGCCGAGGTCCGCTCCTCGCTCGCCTACGCCTGGGTCGATCAGGCCGTGTGGACGCGGGTGCTGAATTTCGTCGGAACCGGTGGTTATGCGCTCAAAGCCTATGACCGGTTCCAGCGGATCGTCCGGACGCGCGAGGGCAGCTGGCGGCTGACTCATCCTGAGCAGGCAGCGCGGCACCGGCTCAACGCCGGGATCATCCTCGATGCCGAGATGCTCGATGTCCGGTTCAGGAATGGCCGCTCATTGGGCCGGGTCGAGGAGACCTTCGGGGCAAGTTTGAGCAGCGGAGACACCTTCCGCTTCGCCGGGCTCGATCTTGAGGTCGAAGCGATCCGCGTCTCGGAACTGGTGGTGCGCGCGGCCAAGCGGTCGGGGACGATCCCGAGCTACATGGGCGCCCGGATGCCGCTGACCACGCATCTGGCCGCGCGGGTTCAGGCGATGCTGGCCGACCGCGCGGGCTGGGCGCGTTTTCCCGATGATGTCCGTGAATGGCTGGAGGTGCAGGACTGGCGATCCGAGCTGCCCGGACCGGGCAAGCTGCTGGTCGAGAGCTTCCCGCATGCGGGCAAGCATTACACTGTTTATTATACGTTTGACGGGTGGAACGCGAACCAGTCGCTGGGGATGCTGATTACCCGGCGGATGGAGGAGCGGGGTCTCGCGCCGCTGGGTTTTGTCGCCAATGACTATTCCTTCGCGGTGTGGGGATTGCGCGCTGTCGAGGATCCCGCGAGCCTGCTTTCGCCGGACATTCTGGCGGAGGAATTTGTCGCCTGGGTGCAGGAATCGCATTTGCTGCGCCGGGCCTTCAGGGAGGTCGCGGTCATTTCCGGACTGGTCGAGCGCCAGCAGCCCGGCCAGGGGCAGTCTGGGCGCAAAAGCGGACGGCAAGTGACCTTCTCGACCGATCTGATCTATGATGTCTTGCGCAAATATGAGCCCGATCATCTGCTGATCGATGCGGCCTGGGCCGATGCGCGCTCACGGATGACCGATATTGGCCGGGTCGCCGACGTGCTGGAGCGGGCCGCGGGCCAGCTGGTTCATGTCACATTGGACCGGGTAAGTCCGCTGGCAGTGCCGGTGCTGGTGATGATCGGCCGCGAGAGTGTGCCCGCTGGTGCCGCCGATGATGAGCTGTTGTTCGAGGCGGAAGGCCTGGCTGCGGCGGCGATGCGGCCAGCACGAAACCCGTAACTTCCCGCAGGGAACTGGCCTGCATGACAAAGGGGGCGGATTGCTCCGCCCCCTCAGCTGTTGGTTTATGGGTTGTGAGTTTCAGCTTGGCTGGCGAGGGCCTAGTTAGTGGCCTTGGGAGCACCAGCGGCCTTGCCAAATTCGGAATACATCTCGTTGCCGACAAAACCGAATTTGGTCACGCCGGATCCCTTGATGATGTTCAGCACCTTGGCCGACAGGTCATAGGCAGCCTGTGGTTCGGGCTGGAACTGCAGCTCGGGCTCGACCGGATAGGTCATCGACTGCTGCAACTGATAGAGCAGCTGGCCATCGGTGATTGCGTTGCCATTCCACAAAATCTGGCCGCTGCCGGTGAGCACAACCTTGTTCTTGTCGGTCAGCGGTGGCGGAACCAACGGTGGCGGGGTCGGCGCGGGAAGATCGATATTCACGGCGTGAGTTGCGACCGGGATCGTGATGATGAACATGATGAGCAGAACGAGCATGACGTCGATAAGCGGCGTCGTGTTCATTTCCATCATCGGCTCGCCATCATCGGAGCCGCCTGACATTGACATGGGATGTTACTCCAAAATTGACGAAGCGAAGGCTTCAATAACCACCGGTATCAGCCGTTGGGATCGACCTTGTTCGAGATGAAACCAATGGTCGGGTAGCCGGAGATCTGCACGTTGAAAATTGCCCCGGCGACGCAGCGCCACGGTGCCTCAACGTCAGCGCGAAGATGGACCTGCGGCACCTTTTCCGGGTTATCCCTGAGTGCTTCGGCCCCGCCTTCACGCTTCACGATTGAATCAAGCCGCTTGAAAGCCAGGTCGCGCAGCTCGTTCGAATCAACCGCCGTGATATTGTTGAAATAGATCCGGCATTCACCACCCCGGTACGCGCCTTCGAAGCCAGGCTCGCCCGCGCTGCGACCGCCCGCATCGGTGGTGGTCACCGTCAGCAGCAAGTTTTCAACCTTGTCCTTCGATTCGATCGATTCAAAGGTCGGGATCTTGAGCTTTTCGATCGTCTGGATCGCGATCGGAACCGCGATGAGGAAGATGATCAGCAGCACCAGCATCACGTCCACGAGTGGCGTGGTGTTGATGTCCGACATCGGCCGTTCTTCACCGCCAGCGCCGCCTACCGAAATCGCCATTGTGTCATCCTATCCTTAGCATTGCCCCGCTCAGGTGATGGGCCTGCAGATGCGGACCGCCAACTTGACCAGAGAGAAGCGCTGCCCCGGCCGATGAGCCGGGGCGACGCCATGATCGGCCGAATTAAGCCTTGGCAACCGGAGCAGCAACCTTGGCAGCTCCAACGGCGGGCTTCACCGCACCCTTGGAATTGATGTAGGCCAGAACGTCGGTCGAGAAGCTCGAAAGATCGTTTGCGATGTTCTTGTTGCGGGCTTGGAGGTAATTGTAGGCGAGCACCGCAGGAACCGCGACGAGCAGACCAAGCGCGGTCATGATCAGTGCTTCACCGACCGGCCCTGCGACCTTGTCGATCGAGGCCGACCCGGCAATGCCGATAGCGATTAGCGCACGATAGATGCCGACAACGGTACCGAACAGGCCGATGAACGGCGAGGTTGCGCCGACCGTGGCGAGGAACGGCAGACCCGAAGCAAGGCGGGCATTGATTGCATGTTCCGAGCGAGCGAGCGAGCCGTGCAGCCAGTCATGCGATTCCATCGCATTGGCCATTTTGCCGTGCTGGTCTTCGGCGGCGAGGCCGTCGTCAACGATCTGGCGCCAGGCGCTGTTCTTTTCAAGCTTGGCAGCACCTTCGCGCAGTGTGGGCGCGCGCCAGAAGCTGTTGCGCAGGTCGCGGCCCTGGCGCATCAGTTTCGCCTGTTCGAACCATTTGGTGAACAGGATGAAGAACGAGCCGAATGACATGATGCCAAGGATAATCACGGTGGAATAAGCGATGAAACCACCTTGTTCCAGCGCTTCCATGAAGCCAAACTTGTTCTCGGGTGCTGCGGTTGCGCCGGCGGCGAGAAGTTCAAAAAACATGCGAAAAGTCCTCTCAAGCAATTGGGTGGTATTGAGCCTTATCCCCCCGGGAGTCGGCCGATCTAGTTCAAATCAGTCTTTCGGAATCTGCCAGCGCACCGAACTGGACCAGCTACTGGAAATTGGCTGGCCTTCGCCATCGGTGGCAGGATTGAACCGGCCGCGCCGTGTAATCAGCGAGCAGGTTGCACTATCGAGTTCGGATGAACCGCTCGACCCGGTTACATCGCAGCCCGCCACGCGGCCATCTGGTCCAACCGAAACACGGAAACGGGTCACGCCTTCCTGCTCTTCGCGCAGGGCGCGCGACGGATAGTCGTTCGAATTGGCCCAATTGCCCGGATTACCCTTCGGCGAAGGACCCTTCGGCTGAATCCGCGGTGGCGGCGGTGCCACCGGTGCCGAGGGCGCCGGCGCCAGTACGATCGGTGCAGGCGGCGGCGGGGTTTGCACCGTGGTGATCATCGGCGGCGTGGTCGCGACGTTGATTCTCACTGGCGGCGCTACGGGTGGCGGCGGTGCGGTAAGCTTCTTGGGCGGCGGCGGCGGTTCGTCCTTCTTCACCTCTTCCTTGATGTCGATAGCCGTCACCTTCTTGATGAGCTTAGCAGCTCCTTCATAGGCAAGGCCCGTCACCAGGCCATAACCAAGGGCGACGTGGATAAGGGCAACAATGATCAGTGCAGTAATCCGATTACCGCTCATCTGTTGGTCAGCGTAAGCCATTCAGACGCATCACTCCTAGCAGTTCTCCCTGAGCCGAAGCTCAGGCCGACGTCCGGGATGATCACGATCGACCCGCACGCCCAGTTCCCAATTTTACCCTGCCGGTCAGACCGGTGCGCACCGTGGGCGCCCGTAGCCCGGCGGGGCAGTTCACGGGTCTAGCTTGTCATTTTAGCCCGGATTTCAGTAATCCTTAACTCCGAAGATTGGGCGGCGCAACGCTTTATCCATTAACCCCCGATTCACTTGTGTTAAGGTCAATGCTGGGACGAAATCGGCGATTTCCCGTAGCTTGATCGCTGCCACAAGGCCAGGAGTGCTAGCGTGACCAATTTTTCGAGGCTCGCGTCAGTTGTGGCAGCGCAAGTGATGCTCGCCCTCCTGATGCTCGGAACCGGTCCCACATTGCGCGCTGATTCGCGCCCGCCGGTGCTCACCCCGCCGCCGCTTAGCCCCGCATTGTCTCCCTTCAGCTACGCCGACCTTGCCGATCTGGCAGATGCAGCACCGTTGGTGGTGCGGGTTCAGCCGCGCAAGATTGCCCGGCTTGAACCGGCCCGGGCCAAGGGGCTGGGCGCGGGAATGGCGCGCCTTTATATCGAGGCGAAGACCGAAGCTCTGGTTGCGGGTCGGACGCCGCTGGGCGAAACGCTGCGCTATCTGGTCGATGTGCCGCTCGATCCGCGCGGCAAATTGCCCGTGCTCAAGAAGAAGAGCGTGGTGCTGTTTGCCCGCGCGGTGCCCGGCCGTGCCGGCGAACTGCAATTGATCGCGCCTGATGCCCAGTTGCTGTGGGATGGCGCTCTTGACGGCCGGCTCCGCGCAATTCTGGCCGAGCTGCTTGCCGCCGGGGCGCCCCCCCCGATTGCCGGGCTGCGCGAGGCGATCCACGTCAGCGGCAATCTGGCAGGGGAAGGCGAAACCCAGCTGTTCCTCGCTACCGCCAATGGCGAGCCGGCTGCGATCACGGTCAATCGCAGCCCCGGCCAGCCGCCACGGTGGAGTGTCTCGTTCTCCGAAGTGCTTGAGCAGGCGAGCCCGGTGCCGGCGCGCGATTCGCTGCCGTGGTACCGGCTGGCGTGCTTTCTGCCACCTGAGCTCCCGGCCGATGTGACCCTATCGGGCAATCAGCAGGATCGCGAACTGGCTGCGGCCGACTATGCGTATGTGCTGCGCCAGCTGGGGGCCTGCCCGCGGAACCGCCGCTAGGGCGGTGCGGGTCAAGCTGGCCTTTTGCGGCGTCCTCGCTTAGGGCGCGGCGCGAAAGGGGCAATCATGGCCGAACCGCTTCGTATCGCGCTTGCTGGACTGGGGACAGTCGGGGCCGGCGTTATCCGCCTGATCGAGGCGAATGCCGTGCTGATTGCGCGCCGCGCCGGGCGCCCGATCGTGATTACCGCGATCAGCGCGCGCGACCGCAGCAAAGCGCGCGGGGTCGATCTGTCGCCCTATGGCTGGGAAGACGACATGACCGGGATGGCCGCGCGCGGCGATGTCGACGTGGTGGTCGAACTGGTCGGCGGCTCGGACGGCCCGGCGCTGACGCTGGCGCGCAATACCATTGCCCAGGGCAAGGCGCTGGTCACTGCCAACAAGGCGATGATCGCTCACCACGGGCTGGCGCTGGCGGCAGCTGCCGAGGCGGCCCATGTCGCGCTCAAATTCGAGGCAGCGGTCGCGGGCGGGATTCCGGTGATCAAGGGTTTGCGCGAAGGCGCCGCCGCCAACGAGATCGAGCGGGTGTACGGCATTCTCAATGGCACCTGCAATTACATCCTCACGGTCATGGAAGACAGTGGCCGCGATTTTGCCGATGTGCTGGCGGAAGCCCAGGCCAAGGGTTTTGCCGAGGCCGACCCGGCGTTCGACATCGAGGGCACCGATGCGGCGCACAAGCTGGCGATTTTGGCGGCGATTGCATTTGGCGCGGAAATTGACTTTGCGGCGGTCGAAACCGCCGGGATCGGGCGGCTGCTGGCCGCCGACATCGCCCAGGCTGATGCGCTGGGCTATGTCATCCGCCTGATCGGCATGGCCGAAACCGATACGAGCGACGGTTCCTGCCGCCTGTTTCAGCGAGTCCAGCCGCATCTGGTGCCGTTCGATCACCCGCTTGCCCATGTCGATGGTGCGACCAACGCGGTGGTGGCGGAAGGCAATTTTTCCGGACGCCTGCTGTTCCAGGGCGCGGGCGCGGGCGATGGCCCGACTGCCAGCGCGGTGGTCGCCGACCTGATCGATATCGCGCGCGGCGAGATTGGCGCGCCCTTTTCGGTCCCGGTGGCCGAACTTGAGGCGATGCCGCCGGCCGCTGCGGGACACCGGACCGGGCGCAGCTATATCCGCTTTACTGTCGCCGACCGCCCGGGGGTGCTGGCCGAGATTACCGCGGCGATGCGCGATGCCGGGGTCTCGATCGAAAGCCTGATCCAGAAGGGCCGGGCCGATGACGCCGAAAACGGGGGTGGCGAAGTGCTGGTGGCGATGGTTACCCATGATGGACCGGAAAGTGCGGTGGCCGAAGCGGTCCGCCTGCTCGATGGCTCCCCCAGCCTGACCGCGCCGCCGCTGGTGATGCATATTCTGGCGGATTAAGTCTGGTTTCGGTTGCCCTGAAACGGTTGCGGCACCGGCCCACTCCCCCGCCCGGCCCCCCCAAGGATAATAGCGGCGGGGGGGCGGGCGGGGGGGTGGGCCGGTGGCGCAACCGTTTAAGGGGAACCGAAACCACACATAAAACCCCAGCAAATTCAAAACCAGCGGCGGCGCGGTCAGGCGGGGGG
>JANNAE010000016.1:0-12573 GCA_031383985.1 Novosphingobium sp.
AGGCTGCGCAGGAACGGATTGCGGACCGCGGAGGAATAGAAGCCCGTCGGCGAAAACCGGTGGAGCAGCACGTCTCCTGGCTTGATCTCACGCAGCGCATCCTTCCAGCCCTGCGGGATCGGGCTTTCTTCGGTCAGCAGCGGCCGGGTGCCGAACTGGAAGGCGATGCTGCCCAGCTCTGGATTATCGATCCAATTGTCCCATTCGCGCAGGAACCAGACGCCGCCGGCCATAATGATCGGCACGCTATCGGCCACGCCTTCGGCGCGCATGGTTTCGCGCAGCGCCTTGACCCGGGGATAGGGATCCTCGGGCTTGAGCGGGTCTTCGGCGTTGGACAGGCCGTTGTGCCCACCCGCCAGCCACGGATCTTCATAGACTACCGCGCCCAGCAGATGCGGAACCTTGTGATAGGCCCGCTTCCAGAGCGCCCGAAAGGCCCGGGCCGAACTGATGATCGGCAGATAATTGACGTTGAAGCGCTCGGCGATTTCAGACAGCTTGTAAGGCATCCCCGCGCCGCAGGTAACGCCCGCGATCATGCCTTGAGTCTGTTCGAGCACGCCTTCGAGAATTTGCTGCGCGCCGCCCATTTCCCACAGCACATTGATATTGATCGCGCCCTTGCCGCCGGACAGCTCGAACGCCCGTTTGACCTGTTCGACCGCGCCATCGATCCCGAAGCGGATCAGCTGCTCGTGGCGTTCCTTACGGGTCAAAGCGTCATAGATCTGGGGGACGATCTTGCCCTCGGCATCATAGCTGTCGGCATTGACCGCGCTGACCGTCCCGATCCCGCCCGCCGCTGCCCAGGCGCCCGAGCTCATATGGTTGGTGGCCGATACGCCCTTGCCGCCTTCGATCAGCGGCCACACTTCGCGACCGGCATAGAAGATGGGCTTCAGGCCTTTGAAACTTGGTACAGAACTCATTGCTTTTCCGTCTTCCCATTCGGCGTCCGGCAAGGTTTTATCGCTGCCGGGGCCGGCCGATCGCCGACCGTTTCAAACTGGGCGTAATAGCCTCTCAATTCGGGCTTACGGACAAATTCCACCAAGCGAAAGCCCACTGCATTGAATTCACAGAACAACAGCGCCGGTGGTATGCCGTGTTCGCCGGTCGGTCGGTCAATGTCGACCACAATTACCTGCCCGCCGCTGCGCAAAGCCGGACGCATCCGCCACAGGAAGGCGTAAGGCTCGCTGACTTCATGATACATATGGACCAGAAAAATGCGATCAAAACTTGTGTCCGGCAGCCGCGGATCGTCCAGCGCGCCCAGCTTGATCGCGACATTGTCAAGCCGCTCGCGCAACACCCGCAGGCCCAGCCGTTGGATTGCGTCGCGATCGATATCCTGCGCTACAACTCTGCCCTTGGCACCCACTCTTGCGGCCAGTCGCACGGTGTAATACCCCTCGCCAGCGCCGATATCGGCCACGGTAGTGCCTTCCTTGATCGCGGCGAGATCCATCACGACCCGCGCTTCGCCGACGCTATCGCGTTGATCTTCGGTCGAGAAGGAGTTTCCAGCCAGTGCCGAGACCGGGCGATAGGCCTGCGGAAATTCGCGGGCGCTAGCGGGTCGATCTTGATCGGGCTCAGCCCGGTTGCAACCGCTGGCGGCGACCAATGCCAGCAAGATGGCGGCGCGCGCCCTCAATCTACGTCCTCCACGGCCACCTTCTCGCCGGTCACGCGCTGTGAAAGCGCGGCGGCCATGAACGGATCCAATGCTCCATCCAGGACATCATCGGGTGCGGTCGACGTTACGCCGGTGCGCAAATCCTTGACCAGCTGATAGGGCTGGAGGACATAAGAACGGATCTGGTGCCCCCAGCCAATCTCGGTTTTGGCCTGATACTCGCCCGATGCGGCAACTTCGCGCCGGGCCAGCTCCGCCTCATACATCCGCGCTTTGAGCATATTCATCGCGGTCGCGCGGTTCTTGTGCTGCGAGCGATCATTCTGGCTGGCAACGACAATTCCGCTGGGAAGGTGCGTGATGCGCACCGCCGAATCGGTCGTGTTAACGTGCTGCCCGCCTGCGCCCGAGGCGCGGTAGGTATCGATCTTGAGGTCGCTTTCCTTGATCTCGATATCGATATCGTCATCGATCACCGGATAAACCCAGACCGAGCTGAAGCTGGTGTGGCGCCGCGCTGAGCTATCATAAGGACTGATCCGGACCAGGCGGTGCACCCCGCTTTCGGTCTTGGCATAGCCATAGGCGTTCTCGCCCTTGATCAACAGCGTCGCCGATTTGATCCCGGCCTGTTCGCCAGCATGGTAATCGACCAGTTCGACCTTGTAGCCATGCCGCTCGGCCCAGCGCGAATACATCCGCTGGAGCATTTCGGCCCAATCCTGGCTTTCGGTACCGCCCGCTCCGGCATGCACTTCAAGATAGGCATCATTGGCATCCGCTTCGCCAGCGAGCAGCGCCTGAACCTTGTCGGCATCGGCGCGGGTGGCAAGCGCGGCCAGGCTGGCCAGACCCTCGGCGACGATCTCATCGTCACCTTCTGCTTCACCCAGTTCGACAAATTCGACGGCATCGGCCATTTCCTGGCCGATCTGCTTGACCGTGCCAACTGCCGCTTCGAGCCGGCGGCGCTCGCGCATTACGGCTTCAGCGTCCTTGGGACTGTCCCACAGCTTGGGGTCCTCGACCCGGGCATTAAGCTCGTCAAGGCGGCGCAGCGCGCGCTCCCAGTCAAGGAATTTGCGGACCAGCGCCAAAGCTGCTTCGATCCGCTCGATATGGGCCTGCCCTTCGGCACGCATGACGCCAACACTCCGTTTCGCTCGGGCACGGCCCGCTTGCCGCCCCGCTTAGCGAAAGGCCTTCGATTGTAAAGCGCGAGGCCTAGCGGCGCTGCGCTGACTTCAACGACCGCACGGCTTCCAGGGTCCGGCGGACATGTTCGGCATAGTTCATATTGGTGTAAACCATCTGGACCCGGCCATTGCGGCCAATGACGTAACTGGTACGGCTGGTCAGCCCCGAAGATGTCCCGTCCGGCTTCTTGAGATCGACGTCATAGGCCTGGACGATCTGCCGTGTCGCACTGACAACCGCGAACTTGTCACGGCAGGCCTCGGTCGAGAAGCGTTGCAGCGTTGGCAAATCGTCGGCCGACAGGCCGATCACCGTGGCCCCGGCAGCGCGGAAATCGTCGCTCGCCGCAGCAAAGGCGTGCGCTTCCAGCGTGCAACCCTGCGTGAAGGCTTTGGGGTAGAAATACAGTACCACCGGCCCGCGGCGCAGCGCAGCCTGCAGGTTGAAGGCAAACGAGCGACCCGCCAGCGCGCCCCTGGCGGCAAAACCCGGCGCGCGGGCTCCTTGCGGCAGTTCAGCTTGCGAGGCTGCGGGAAGGATCAATGCGGCGAGCGCAGCGGCGGCAGTTATGAAGCGTTTGGTCATGCACAAGTCTTTGCGCTCAAGCGCTTGGCGAGTCCAGCCCGACTATTCCGCAGCCACCGTATCATCGGCCGCAATCGTCGGCGTGTCACTGGGCAGTGGTTCGGCCGCTTGGCCCGCGGGGGCTCGCGCCCTAGCCTGGCTGCCTTTGCGGATCGCGGCGATCAGCGCGTCGCGCTGGGCCGACAGCTCGTCCTGACGGGACGTGCGGCGCGGTTCGGTATCGGCTTTGAAGGCCTCCCAGATCACCGCCGCCCTGGGGTCGGTCCCGGGATCCTCACCGAACACCCGCTTGCCGCTGACCCGGTCAACCTTGACCATGCGCACCTCGGCAGGAGCGCTGAAGGGCCGGTGCGACCAGCGATTTCGGGTTTCCTGAACGAACTGCTTGAAAATCGGCGCCGCAAAGGTCCCGCCCTGAACATATCCGCCCAGCGAGCGAGGCTGGTCAAAGCCGATATAAACCCCGCCGACAATATCCTGCGAGCCGCCAACGAACCAGACATTGGTCGGGCCAGAGGTGGTTCCGGTCTTGCCGAATAGAGGCAGGCCCAGATCGCTCAGGACCGTGGCGGTTCCGCGCTGGACGACACCTTCGAGCATATGGACGGTTTGATAAGCGGTACGCGGATCGACCACCTGCTTGCCGCGCAAAGGCAGCCGCGGCATCGGTTTGCCATTCCATTCGGCCATGTTGCATTGCTGGCAGCGGCGGGTGTCGGCTCGCCAAATGACCTTGCCGCTCCGGTCCTGGACGAAATCGATCAATGTCGGGTTGTGCTGGATGCCATTGTTGGCCAGCGACGCATAGGCGTTGACCATCTGCAGGACAGTCGTGTCGCCTGCCCCGAGTGCATAGGACAGATAGGGTTGATAGCTGCCGATTCCGACCTGCTTGATGGTCTTCACCACGCGGTCCATGCCGGTATCGTTGGCGATCCGCACAGTCATCAGATTGCGCGATTGTTCCAGCCCCCAGCGCAGCGTGTGCGTGCCGCCGACGCCGCGATTGTCAAAATTCTTGAAGCATTTCTGCCCCAGTTGCGAGCCTTGATAGACACAGAACGTGCCATCG
This sequence comes from Novosphingobium sp., assembly GCA_031383985.1. Taxonomy (GTDB): domain Bacteria; phylum Pseudomonadota; class Alphaproteobacteria; order Sphingomonadales; family Sphingomonadaceae; genus Novosphingobium. The sequence continues at coordinate 4,500 of JANNAE010000016.1, forward strand.
AGGATCATGCTGGCCGGGGTCATCCCGTAATCGAGCGCGGTGGCATAGACGAAGGGCTTGATCGTTGAACCCGGTTGGCGCTGCGCCTGGGTCGCGCGGTTGAACGAGCCAAGCCCGGCATCGAAACCGCCCTGGATCGCGAGCACCCGGCCATTGTGGGGGTTTTCGGCCACCATGCCGCCGGAAACCTCCGGCACGATCCGCACGCCATAGGCATTGCTGCCCACTGGCGCTGCGGCAATCACATCGCCCACCTGCAAGGCATCAGGCAGGCTGGTCAGCGCCGCCTTGCTGCCATCGCCGAACCCGATCTGGCCCTGCGTGCCTCTGCGCTGGATGACGACGCCAATCCGCCAGTTCTGATAATGCACCGACCTGTTGAGCGCGATAAGCTGGCTTTGCCAGGCATCGTCATCCAGCTTGATCCGGTCTATCGGACCGCGCCAGCCCTTGCCCGACTGATAGCGCATCAGCCCCGCGCGCAGCGAATTAACCACCGCGTTCTGCAGTTGCCGATCAAGGGACGTTCGCACCCACAGCCCACCGGCATAGACACTGTGCGGCCCCTCCTCAGCCTTTTCGCCATAGCGTTCGATCAGGCGCTGGCGCACTTCTTCCATAAAGTAACCGGCTTCGGCATTGTAGATTTCAGCCCGCCGCGGGATGATCCCGAGTGGCTGCGCGATCGCCTGTGCCGCCTGTTCGGGCGTAGCCCAGTCGTTGTCGACCATCTGGTTGAGGACATGATTGCGCCGGGCGATTGCCAGATCGATGTTTTTTGCCCGGCCATACTTTTCCGGCGCCTTGGGCAGGATCGCCAGGAAGGCCGATTCATGGAGCGCAAGATCGCCAACATCCTTGCCGAAATAGGCACGTGATGCGGCCTGGACGCCAAAGCTCTGCCGTCCGAGCGGGATTTCATTGAGGTAAAGCTCGAGGATCTGCTGCTTCGACAGAACATCTTCGATCCGCCGTGCGAGGATCATTTCCTTAAGCTTGCGGGTGACGGAATATTCGTCGCCGATCAGGATATTCTTGGCGACTTGCTGGGTAATGGTCGATCCACCCCGAGCGCGCTGGCCTGACCCCAACTTGAGGCCATAATCGAGCACCGCCCCGGCAAGCCCGGTGTAATCCACCCCGCCATGGCTCCAGAAAGTCTTATCCTCGGCGGAGAGATAGGCGTTGATGAGCGGCTTGGGGAAATCGACGAACCGCAGCTGGACCCGCCGCTCGCGCGCATAGCTGTGCACGATCTCGCCATCCACACCGCGGACCATGGTGGGCAGCGGCGGCTGATAATCGAGCAGCGTTTCGGCCGAAGGCAGATTGCGCGATACTGTCAGCCAAACCAGCAGATTCAGTGCCAGCAGGCCGCCCAGCCCATAGCCGCCGATCCGAAACCAGCGCTTTTCGCGCCAATTGGCACGAAACCAGCTCCACGCTTGCTGCTCACGCAGCCAGCTGAAGATGCCTGTTGCCTCGCGGCGAATGCGAAAGCGGATGGATTCGGGCGCGGGTGCGTCGGACATTTCAGCGTGGCTCTAGCATGGTGAACTGGCGCTATGCCAGCGGCTTCCTACAAGCCTGACTGACTACAGGCCGGATTGGCGGGCGAAAAATACCCGGATTGCCCGGGCGTTGACCTCGGCGAAAGCGCTGCGTCCGGCTGGGGAGCTCAGCCGCGCCGCATCCTTGGAATTGTTGATATAGCCGGTTTCGAACAACACCGATGGCATGTCTGGTGCTTTGAGAACCACGAAGGCCGCCGATTGCGCGGACCGTTCGCGGAACGGCAAGCGCCCCTTGCCCTCGCGCAGGATCAGCCGGGCAAACTGTTCGGACCGGAGCTGCGTATCGCGCTGAGACAAGTCGATCAGGATCGAACTGACCACATCGCTTTGCCCTTTCAGCATAACGCCGTTGATCGTGTCAGCGGCATTTTCGCGCTCGGCGATCCTCTCCGCCGCCTCGTTGCTGCCCTTGTCCGACAGCGTGTAAACCGTTGCCCCGTTAGCCGAACCATCGCCATCGGTGCTGTCGGCATGGATCGAGACGAACAAGTCCGCGCCCAGCCGCCGGGCAATAGTCGAACGCTCAGGCAAAATTACATAGGAGTCGTCATCGCGGGTCAGTGCAACCCGGATGCCGCCCTTCGCCAAAAGTTCGTCGCGCAACGCCAGCGCAAGCGCCAGGGTCAGCGACTTTTCCTTGAGCGCGCCGGTGTCAGCGCCCGGATCCCGGCCGCCGTGGCCGGCGTCGATCACAATCAGCGGCCGGCTCGGATCAGCCGGGCCCAGCACTTTGGGCAAGCCGATCTGTCCGCCGACAGGAGGGAGCTCAAAGCGAATGACATAGCCGTAACCCCGCCCCGGCGCGCCGAACGCGCGATCGACCCCGACCATCGCCGCAAGCACCGCAACGGGAGCGATCAGGATGAGCAGGATATGCAGTCTGCGTGGCATGGTGCCATCTGACTATGTCGCTGCAGCGCATTGCGCAATCGGGTGCGCCGCATTTCACGCAACAAACTTGCCGAGCTGTCGAAGCGGTGCTAGTCACCGGCCACCGGGGCAAGCCAGCCCCGATCCTCCCGCGCCCAGCCCCGATCTGGTGGTTATCAGGTGCACCATGCAGGATCGGCCAAAGCTATACCCCGGTGGGATGAATTTCGGGCCCCTTGCCCGAATCCACAGGTTGATGCTGGAATGAAAAGCCTTTCACCGTTCTGCTTGCCGCAGCCCCACCGGGCGCTGGCGGTATGGACGGTACAACGGACGATCCAACGTGCGCGCCCGAACTCGCCGCGCCTTTCCCTGACAGCAGACACGAACCCGATCGCTGGAGCGCTGTGCCGCACCGGTTCCACCCATACAGTCGTTCGTCAAATCGGGGCCATTGCCCCGGCGCGCGGCCGTTTCGCACACACTCGCGCCAGCCTGCCGGGACAGCTCCTTCACCGGATCGTCCCGCCGCGGCGCGCACGGAGAATTAATAATGACCACGCGCATGCTTATCGATGCGCGCCACCAAGAGGAAACTCGGGTGGCGGTGCTCAAAGGCAATCGAATTGAGGAATTCGACTTCGAATCTGCTGACCACAAGCAGATCAAAGGAAATATCTACCTCGCCAAGGTAACCAGGGTCGAACCGTCGCTGCAGGCGGCGTTCGTCGATTTTGGCGGAAACCGTCACGGCTTTCTGGCCTTCAGTGAAATCCATCCGGATTACTACCAGATCCCCAAAGAGGATCGCGAAGCCCTGCTGGCTGAAGAAGCCGCTCATCTCGCAGAAGAATTCGCCCTGCGCGGCGAAGATGATGATGATGATGACTACGAAAACGGCGATGGCGACGATCTTGACGACGATGGCCTGACCGAGATCGACACTTCGGAAAAAGACGAGGTCGCGACGATCGAGGACGGACATGTCGAAAACGGCTTCGACCATGCCTCTGAGGAAACCGGTGACGAAGACGATGACCGCGCCGACGAAGCGGGTCAGGACGGCGAGGAAGCCGACCAACGCGGCGACCGCGGACGCGGACGCCGCCGTCAGGGTGGACGCGGCCAGGCCAAAACCCGCGAGGCCGACGAATTGCGCGCCAAGCGCATGGCGCTGCGCCGCCGTTACAAAATCCAGGATGTGATCCAGCGCCGCCAGGTGTTGTTGGTCCAGGTCGTCAAGGAAGAGCGCGGCAATAAAGGCGCCGCGCTGACCAGCTATCTCAGCCTGGCCGGCCGCTATTGCGTGCTGATGCCCAATTCGAGCAGTGGCGGCGGCATCAGTCGCAAGATCAGCTCGGCAGCGGATCGCAAGCGCCTCAAGTCAATCATCTCGGAAATGAGCCTGCCCAAGAGCATGGGCTGCATCGTGCGCACCGCCGGTCTCAGCCGCACCAAGCCCGAGATCAAGCGCGACTTCGATTACCTCGCCCGGCTGTGGGACGAGATCCGCGAGCGCACCCTTGGTTCGGTTGCTCCGGCGATGATCCATTCGGACAGCGATCTGATCAAGCGGGCCATCCGCGATATCTACAATCGCGATATCGAGGATGTGATCGTCGAAGGGGAAGCGGGCTATCGCGCCGCGCGGGACTTCATGAAGCTGTTGATGCCAAGCCACGCCAAGCGGGTGAAGGCCTATTCCGATCCGGTGCCGCTGTTTCAGCGGTACGGCGCGGAAGATCAGCTGACCGCGATGTATGATCCGGTCGTCCAGCTCAAGAGCGGCGGCTATCTGGTCATCAACCCGACCGAGGCGCTGGTCTCGATCGACATCAACTCGGGTCGTTCGACCAAGGAACACGGGATCGAGGCAACGGCGGTTTCGACCAACCTTGAAGCCGCGCGTGAGATTGCCCGTCAGTTGCGCCTGCGCGATATGGCCGGGCTGGTCGTGATCGATTTCATCGACATGGAATATGGCTCGAACGTCCGCAAGGTCGAGAAGGCGATGAAGGACGCGCTCAAGAATGATCGCGCCCGGATCCAGGTTGGCCGCATTTCCAGCTTCGGCCTGATGGAAATGAGCCGTCAGCGCCTGCGCACCGGCGTGCTCGAAGCGACCACCCGCGGCTGTCCGCATTGCGATGGCACTGGCCTGGTTCGTACCGCCTCAAGCGCTGGACTTTCGGCGTTGCGCCTGATCGAGGACGAAGCTGCCAAGGGCAAGGGCAGCAGCATCTCGCTCTACGCCAGCACCGAAGCGACGATCTACCTGCTCAACGCCAAGCGCGCCGATCTTCATGAGATCGAGGAACGGTATGGCGTGCGCGTCGAAGTTCTGCCCGAAGGTGAAAATGAGGGCGCGAAGATGCGCGTCGCTTCAGCTGGTCCGCGGCCGGAATTCGCCCCCAAGTTCGAACCCATCGTGATCGAGGCCGACGACGAGGACGAGATCGACGACGCTTACGACGATGACGACGGCGAGGAGGAAGATGTCCGCCGCGACCGCGCTGCCAACGACGGTGAACGCGGCGATAGTGAGCGCGGCGACGGCGAACGCGGTGAAGGCCGCGGCGGCAAGCGCCGCAAGCGCCGCCGGGGTCGCGGCCGTGATCGCCAGGACGACGAAGGCAGCGAAGCAGGCGCACCGCTCGAAGCTGGCGAAGCAGCCAATGATGACGAAGGCGACAGCGAGGAAGTCGGCGAAGCGCGTGGCTCGACCGAACCCGGTGACGATGGCGAGGGTCCGCGCAAGCGGCGCCGGCGCGGTCGTCGTCGGCGTGGTGGCCGCGGACGCGGTGAAGGCGGCGAAGGCGAAAGTCAGGACGGTGAGAATGGCGAGAACGGTGAGGACGAAGCCACTGAAGCTGCTGCCAAAGTCGTTATAGCCGAAAAGGCTCCCGCCAAGCCGAGGCGCAGCCGCCGTAAGACAGCTGACGCGGTCCCCGAAGCCGAAGCTGAGGCCGAATCAGAGGCCCCTGCCGCGATAGAAGCTGAAGCGGCTGCTCCGGCTGAGGTTACGGCTGAGGAAGCTCCGGCCAAGCCGAAGCGCAGCCGCCGCAAGAAGGCTGACGAAGTTGAGGCTGTTGCCGAAGTCGAAGCTCCCGTAGTAGCGGTCGCGGAAGAAGCCGTGGCCCTTGCCGCGGAAGAGGAAGCCCCGGCCAAGCCGAAGCGTTCACGCGCCAAGAAAGCTGCTCCGCAAGCTCAGGCAGCCGAAGCTGCCGAAGCCGAGGACGACGGCCCGCGGCGTAGCGGTTGGTGGCAACGGACTTTCGGAAATTGAGCTGAACCCTATCCTCCCTGTCCCGCGGCCACGGGATGGGGAGGTTCCGTTTAAAACGAGGGCACTTCTTGCAGGAAGACGATCGTGCTGGCTTCGTCCAGTTTCTGATCGACCTGGCCGGGCGAACGACCTGAATTTCCCCTTTGTACCCCTTGCCCCCTCCACGTGAATCGTTAGATACGGACCGGATGGCGGCGGACATGGCCGTGTAACAGGAACTGATATGGCGAGCCTTACCCTCCCCAAGAACAGCAAGGTCAACGGCGCTGGCCGGCACCACAAGCTCGCAGACACGGCCAAAGGTGGTTCAGCCCGGGTCAAAAAGTTCACCGTCTATCGCTATGATCCCGATAGCGGCAAGAATCCGCATTACGATACGTTCGAAATCGATCTCGACAGCTGCGGACCGATGGTGCTCGACGCATTGATCAAGATGAAGGCGGAGGCCGATCCGACCCTTACTTTCCGCCGCTCGTGCCGCGAAGGGATCTGCGGATCCTGCGCGATGAACATGAATGGCCGCAATGGCCTGGCCTGCACCACTGCAATCGAGGATCTTTCAGGCGAAATCCGCATCACCCCGCTGCCCGCGATGGAAGTAATCAAGGATCTGGTTCCCGATTTCACCCATTTCTATGCCCAATACGCCTCGATCCGGCCGTGGCTGCAAACCGTCAGTACCACTCCATCGGGCAAGGAACGGCTGCAAAGCCCCGAGCAACGCGAAAAGCTCGACGGGCTTTATGAGTGCATCCTGTGCGCCTGCTGCTCTACCTCCTGCCCCAGCTATTGGTGGAATTCGGACAAGTTCCTTGGCCCGGCAATCCTGCTCCAAGCTTATCGCTGGCTGGCTGACAGCCGCGATGAAATGACCGGTGAGCGGCTCGACGAGCTGGAGGATCCGTTCCGGCTTTATCGCTGCCACACGATCATGAACTGCGCCAACGTCTGCCCCAAGGGACTCTCGCCCGCCCGCGCGATTGCCGAGATCAAGAAGATGCAGGCGGAACGGCACGTTTAGAGTGATCGATTCCAAGGATTTCCTGTACCAGCCCGATCCGGATCATCCTGGCTGGCACAGCTGGAATCTGGCCGATGACACGCGCTTCAATGCCCAAACCATGGGGCATATGCTGGTCCGCCGCGAGGGCGACACGCAGTGCCGGGTGCGGATGTTCCCCGAACGGCGCCACACCAATCTGCTCGATATGGTCCACGGCGCGGTCACGCTGGCGCTGATGGATGTATCGCTGTTTGCGGCCATGCGCATGCTGGTGACAAACGAAGCGGCGGGCTCGGTGACGCTTGAACTATCGAGCCAATTCATCGGCGCAGGCCGCCCCGGCGAGCCGCTCGATGCGGTGGTTGAGGTCATGCGCGAAACCCGCCGCCTGCTGTTCCTGCGCGGGACGGTGGTGCAAGGGATCGCGGATGATATCCTGGTCGCCGCATTCTCCGGCATTGTCCGCAAGCCTTCGGGCAAATGACCGGAGTTCTCGCGCGTTATCAGGCATTGGTTGACGCAGGCGAGCTCAAACCCGATGCCCAGCAGGCCGAGGCCGCGAAGCGGCTGAACGCGCTCCAGCATCAGCTCGAGCAACCGCGTGAAACCGGCCTGATCAGCAAATTTCTGCGCAAAAAACAGGACCCACCGCGCGGGATATATCTGTGGGGCGGGGTCGGCCGGGGCAAGTCGATGCTTATGGACCTGTTCCACGGATGTTTGGCGATTTCCGAAAAGCGCCGCGTCCACTTCCACGCCTTCATGCTGGAAGTTCACGCCCGGCTTCGCGAAGAGCGCCAGAAGGAAGCGGGTGATCCAATCCCTCCTGTCGCCGCCGCTTTTGCTGACGGGCTGCGCTGCCTCGCCTTTGATGAGATGGTGGTGAACAACAGCGCCGACGCGATGATCATGAGCCGCCTGTTCACCGCAATGATCGTCGAGGAAGGTGTGACCGTGGTCACCACCTCCAACCGCGCGCCGTCGCAGCTTTACAAGGACGGGCTGAACCGCGAGCATTTCCTGCCATTCATCGCGCTTGTCGAGCGGGCGCTCGATGTGCTGCCCTTGAATGGTCCGGTCGATTACCGGCTCCAGCGCATGCAGGGCGTGGGCACATGGCATGTACCCAATGGCGCCGAGGCCACCGCTGCCGTGCGCGAGGCCTTTTTCCGCATGACCGACTATCCACCCGAAGATCGCGCGCATGTGCCGACCTTAGAAATGGACGTCGGCGGTGGACGCATGTTGCATGTGCCAAAGGCGCTTAAGGGCGTTGCCGTGTTTTCGTTCAAGCGCCTGTGCGCGGAGGCACGCGGGGCATCGGATTATCTTACCATCGCG
>JANNAE010000039.1:0-65744 GCA_031383985.1 Novosphingobium sp.
CTTGCGGATCGCCTTGGTCACTGCATTCACAAAATCGGGCCGCATCGGCGAGGCTGGGGATTCGACCGAATCTCCGCCGGTCGCGTCGGAAATCGTCACCACCGGCGAATCCACTACCCGCGTCAGCTCGGCCATGATCTCAGCGCGGCTGTGGCCAGGGAATATCCGGCAATTGATATTGGCGGTGGCGCGCTGCGGCAGGGCGTTTTCAGCGTGTCCGCCATTCATCATTGTTGGTACGCAGGTGGTGCCGATCTTGCCGACATAGGCGGGCGAAGCGCTGAGCGCGGCGATAGCCCCGGAATCCGACGGATTTACAGCAAAGGCCCGCATTGCGGCGGCCATCTTTGGGTCGCTTTCAAACGCAGCGGCTTGTTCGAAATAGGCCTTGGTCAGCGGGCTGATCTCCGGCTTGAACCGATAGGCACCGATCCGGCCCAGCGCAGCAGACAGCTGGACGATGGCGTTTTCGGGCCGGGGCTGCGAGCTGTGGCCGCCCGGATTGGTCACTTCCAGCCGGTAATCCATATAGGTCTTTTCCGCGCCCTGCCACGTCCAGTAGGCGGGTTTGCCAGTAACTTCATCCAGCGTGCCGCCAGCCCCATCGACGTTGAGTACGAGTTCGGCGTTCTTGAGTCGCTCGGCAATGATCCGCGCGGTTTTCATCGTGGTTTCCTCGTCGCCCGAGAACTCGATCACGATCGAACGGCGCGGGCGATAGCCCTGACGGCGCAGCTCGATCAATGTGGACAGCGCCAGTGCCGCATCGAATTTGGTGTCACTCGCCCCGCGGCCGAACAGATAGCCGTTCTCGACCACTGGGGTGAACGGATCGCGCTGCCAGTCAGCCGGCTTGGCCTCGACCACATCCATATGGGCCGAGATCACCAACGGCCCCAGCCTGGCATCGCTGCCCGGCCAGGTGGCGATGAAATAGGCCGTGTCGTCGACCGGCGTAATCTCGATATCGTCATCGGCCCAGCCCCCCGCGATCAGCGCCGCCTTGAAGGCGCGGGCGACGTCGATCGTCTTGTTGCCCTCGCCCCGGACCGAGCGCATCGCGATGACCTGCTTGGAAAGCTCCAGCACCTGCGCTTCGGCAAGCGGATAGGACTTCGGTTTGGCCGCAAGGGCTGGAACGCAGGTCAGCGCCAGTGTGAGTGGAGCAAGAGTGGCAAGCACTATCGGACGCATCGCAAAATCTCCTTATCTGCTTGTAACTACATCCTGCCTGACGGATGCGAAACCCCCGCCTGGCAGCCGACAAGGCAATCTTAACGATCTCCGGCCTACAGGCTGTTGATAATAGAATTATAAACGGGTCGGGTTCGGATTTATGGTCAGCAAGCACGCAGTGCTCCGCGCTGCGGTTCCAGAAGAGTTGCGCGATTGGGCCGACAACCGGCTCATCAGCGCCCATATCCGCATCGTCAAATCGATGGTGCTGGGCAGCATGCTCAATGCGGCAATGATCGTTACCTGCCTGCTTGGTGAGTTCCCGGCTGCCCTCATCGCCCTATTTTTCTTCAGCACGCTCGCCGCCTCGCTCCACCGGGTGTGGCTGGCTCAGGGCATTGCCCGAGGCCGCCGCCAGCGCCGTGCGGAAAAAATGCTGTTGGCTTTCCAGTTGAACAGCCTGTGGCTGGGCCTGAGTTTTGGCATATTATCAGCCCTGTCGGTGCCGCAGGTTTCGTCGGGTGTGCAAATCCTGCTGGCGATCTGCGGGGTGACCCAGATTGCTTCGGCAGCCTACACGGTGCGCACTCTGCCGCGCTCGGCGACAATTTATATCGCAACGCAGGCGTTGGGCCTGACCATCGGGCTTGCCGCTTTGGGGAGCTGGCCGGCGCTGGCCGCCATCGTGGTGTTGCTGTCCGCCAGCGGCTTGCTGATCCGCATGGCCTTTGTCGCGCGCGATCTGTTCATTACCCGCATTCTCAGCGACCGCGAGCTGGCCGCGTCGGCCCGCACCGTCCGGCTGTTGCTCAACGAATATGAGGCCAGCGGTTCCGATTGGCTGTTCGAGCTGGACAGTCAGGGCCAGATGATCGGCGTGTCGGCGCGCTTCGCCGAGGCGGTAGGTGAATCTGTCGCTGCTCTGGAGGGCCGCCAGTTCGAGGCGCTGTTTGAACCGGGTGACGCCCGCGAAGCCCTGATCGAAGCCCTGGTCCAGCGCGGCTCGTTGCGCGATGAATTGCTGCCGCTGGCCGGAACTGCCAACCGCTGGTGGTCGATCAGCGGCCGACCCAGCTATCACTCGAATGAAGACCGGGTTGCCTTTCGCGGGGTCATTTCTGATGTGACCAGCCAGTATCTGGCCGAAACCCGAGTCCATCACATGGCCCACTACGATGCCTTGACCGGCCTGCCCAACCGGGCGTTGTTCAATCAGTCGCTGGGCGAACTGCTCGATGAAACCGAAGAAGACGCCAACCTTGCCCTGCTGCTGCTCGACATCGATCACTTCAAAGCGATCAATGACATGTTCGGCCACCCCACCGGCGATGCCTTTTTGCGCGCGGTGGCCCTGCGAATTTCGGCGACTGTCGAGGACAGCGGGTTGGGCGGGATGCACCGGCTGGTAGCGCGGCTGAGCGGAGATGAGTTCGCTGTCGTCGTGTCCGGTGACAGCGCCTGCGATCACGGGGTGCGGCTGGCAGAGCTTCTGATCGAGGTAATGCGCGAGCCGATCATGATCGACGATCACGAACTGAACAACGGGTTCAGCATCGGCATTGCCCTTGCCCCACAGCACGCCGCGTTGAAACAGCAGCTGGTCTCCAATGCCGACATGGCGCTTTACGCTGCCAAGAATGCCGGTCGCGGGACCTGGGAGATGTTCGAACCGGGCATGGATGCCAAGCTTCAGGCACGCCATGCGATGACCCGCGACCTGCGCCATGCGGTTGCCCGCGGCGAGCTGCGGATGTTCCTCCAGCCGTTGGTCGATGTCGCAACCGAGACCATGACGGGCTATGAGGCGCTGCTGCGCTGGGAGCACCCGGTCCACGGTATGGTCATGCCCGACATTTTTATCCCGCTGGCCGAAGAGACCGGGCTGATCGTCCCGATCGGCGAATGGGTGATCCGTACCGCACTGGCCGAGGCATCAAGCTGGGGCGGCGAGCAGACTATCGCGATCAACCTCTCGCCGGTCCAGCTGGACAGCCCCAATTTGCTGCCTGTGATCATCAATGCACTGGCTGAAAGCGGGATCGACCCCGCGCGGGTCGAGTTCGAGATTACCGAAGGCGTCTTGCTATACAATTCGGACACCAATCTCGCGCTGCTCAACCGGCTGCATGATCTGGGTGTGAAAATCGCGCTCGACGATTTCGGCACCGGCTATGCTTCCTTGAACTATCTGCTGACCTTCCCGTTCGACAAGATCAAGATCGACCGCAGCTTCATCCACGGGCTGGGTTCGCGCGAGGAATCAGGCGCGATCGTCGGCGCGGTGATCAGCCTGGCGAACCAGCTGGGCATGTGCACATTGGCCGAAGGAGTGGAGGATGCCGACCAGCTCGCCAGCCTGCGTGCGCATGGCTGCCAGATGGTCCAGGGCTGGCTGTTCGGCAAGGCCCTGCCCTCCCAGCACTACCATCCGCGGGCCATCAGCGAAGCGCAGGACAATTTGGTCAGACCACTGCGGCAGGTCGGCAAGGCCGCGCGCGCGCAAACGTATTCACGCCGCGCCCGGGGCTGAAACTCAGCGCGGCGCACTGGCGCGCCGCCCTTCCCGCTGCTAACCCGCTTGTTTGCGGGGCCTTGCTGTCCCGCAGGCAGGAGAGGCTGTTGATGTCAGAGCAACCAGGGCCACTGCGCGCTGCCAAGGTGCGGCGATGAGTTTCACTGCTAACCGATTGCTGCTGTTCGGCGCGACCGGCGATCTGGCCCAGCGCATGCTGCTGCCTTCGCTCTGCGCGCTGCATGCTGACAAGCTGGTTGCCGATGACCTCCAGATCATCGGCACCGCGCGGCAGGTATTCGACGATGCCGGTTTTCGCAATTTTGCCCGCGAAGCGCTGGAGAAATTCCTGCCTGCGGAACGCCGTGGCAGCATGGCAACCTTCCTCAACCGCCTGCATTACCAGCCGCTCGACGCCAATGACGCTGCCGGGTTCGATGCGCTCGCCGCCAAGGTCGGCAGTACCGACAATGGCCTGGCGATCTTCCTCTCCACCGCCCCGAGCCTGTTCGAGCCGACCATCGCCGGGCTTGTCGCCAGCGGCCTTGCCGGAGACAAGGTGCGGATCGGCCTGGAAAAGCCGCTCGGAACCGACTTGAACTCAAGCTGCCAGATCAATGATGCAGTTGCGCGCGCATTTCCCGAGGACCGGACTTTCCGGATCGATCATTATCTCGGCAAGGAAACCGTCCAGAACCTGCTGGCACTGCGCTTTGCCAATATCCTGTTCGAGCCGCTGTGGAACGCGGCGCATATTGATCATGTCCAGATCACGGTTGCCGAAACGGTCGGTCTTGAAGGCCGGGTCGGGTTTTATGACGGTGCGGGCGCGCTGCGTGACATGGTCCAGAACCACATGCTCCAGCTGCTCGCGCTGGTGGCGATGGAGCCGCCGGCCAGTTTCGATGCCACCTCGGTCCGCGACGAAAAGGTCAAGGTGCTCCGTTCGCTGCGCAGAATCGCGCCGGACGAAACCGTCACCGGCCAGTACCGCGCGGGCGCGATTTCCGGCCAGGCCGTGCCCGGCTATGACGCGGAGCTGGGCAAGCCTTCGGACACCGAGACGTTCGTGGCGATCAAAGCTCATCTCGACAACTGGCGCTGGAAAGGCGTGCCATTCTATCTGCGTACCGGCAAACGGATGCCCGCCCGCAAGACCGAGATCGTGGTGCAGTTCCGTTCGGTTCCGCACTCGATCTTTGCCGGCAGGGGTGCCCGGACCGAGCCGAACCGGCTGGTCATCGGGATCCAGCCCGAAGAAAACATCAGCCTGTCGCTGATGGCCAAGTTGCCGGGCCTTGACCGCGAGGGGATCCGCCTGCGCAGCGTGCCGCTCGATATCCGGATGCCCGATGCCTTCGCTGGCCCAACCAGACGGATCGCCTATGAACGGCTGCTGCTCGATCTGATCGAGGGCGATCAGACCCTGTTTGTGCGCCGCGATGAAGTGGAAGCGCAATGGGACTGGATCGATGCAATCCGCACCAGCTGGACCGAGCATGGCGTGACCCCCAAGAACTACACGGCCGGAAGCTGGGGTCCTTCCGCGGCAATCGCGCTGACCGAGCGCGACGGAGTTCACTGGCATGACTAATCTCCACCCCGCAGTCGAGCGCGTCACCCAGCGGATCATCGACAAGTCGAAAGACAGCCGCCGCCGCTATCTCGAGCTTATGGAACGTGAGGGTGAGCGCCATCCGGATCGGGGCGCGCTGTCTTGCTCCAACCTTGCCCACGGCTTTGCCGCTTCGCTCGAAGACAAGCCCGCTATTGCGTCGGGCCGGGGCGCGAACCTGGCCATCGTCACCGCTTATAATGATATGCTTTCGGCGCATCAGCCCTATGGCCGCTATCCCGAGGCGATGAAGCTTTATGCCCGCGAAGTGGGTGCGACCGCGCAGGTTGCGGGCGGCGTCCCGGCGATGTGCGACGGGGTGACGCAAGGTCAGGACGGGATGGAGCTGTCGCTGTTCAGCCGCGATACCATTGCGCTCTCGGCCGCGATCGCGATGAGCCACGCGATGTTCGACGGTATGGCGCTGCTCGGCATTTGTGACAAGATTGTCCCGGGACTGGTGATCGGCGCGCTGCGGTTTGGGCATTTGCCCGCGATCTTCATCCCCTCCGGCCCGATGCCTTCGGGCCTCGCCAACCGCGAGAAGCAGAAAATCCGCCAGCTTTATGCCGAAGGCAAGGCGACCCGCGCCGATCTGCTCGCCGGCGAAAGTGCCAGCTATCACTCGCCCGGCACCTGCACCTTTTATGGCACCGCCAATTCCAACCAGATGATGATGGAGCTGATGGGGCTGCATATGCCGGGCGCGGCGTTTGTTGCGCCGAATACACCGCTTCGATCGCAGCTGACCCGCGCGGCGGTCCACCGGCTTGTCGCGATCGGCAACGAGAGCACCGATCCGCGTCCGATGGCCAAAGTTGTCGACGAAAAGGCGATCGTCAACGCCTGCGTCGGACTGCTGGCGACGGGCGGATCGACCAACCACGCCCTCCATATCCCCGCCATGGCCCGCGCCGCCGGGATCATAATCGACTGGCAGGATATGGACGAGCTCTCAGCCGTGGTGCCGTTGATGGCTCGGGTCTATCCCAACGGCTCGGGCGATGTGAACCATTTCCACGCCGCCGGGGGGATGGGCTATGTGATCCGCGAATTGCTGGATGCAGGGCTTGCTCACCGCGATCTGCTGACCGTGGCGGAAGGCGGCATGGATGCCTATGCCGATGAACCGCTGCTCGATGGCGATGTCCTGAAATGGCAGCCCGCGCCCACCACCAGCGGCGATGATGAGATGCTCCGCCCAGTCAGTGCTGCCTTCACCGCTGATGGCGGCATGCGGCTGGTCCAGGGCAATCTGGGCCGGGCGACTTTCAAGACCAGCGCGGTCGATCCCTCGCGCTATACGATCGAGGCCCCAGCCCGGGTGTTCGATACGCAGGACGCCGTCAACGCCGCGTTCAAGGCGGGCGAACTCAACGGCGATGTGGTGGTCGTGGTCCGCTTCCAGGGCCCGCGCGCCAACGGGATGCCCGAGCTGCACAAGCTGACCCCGCCGCTGGGCGTGCTGCAGGACAAGGGATTCAAGGTGGCGCTGGTCACCGATGGGCGGATGTCGGGCGCATCGGGCAAGGTTCCGGCCGCGATCCACGTTACCCCCGAAGCGCTCGGAGGCGGTCCGCTCAGCCTGATCCGCGACGGTGACATCATCCGGCTTTGCGCCAATCTTGGCAGTCTTGAAGTGCTGGCCGATCTTTCGGGCCGCATCCCTGCCCAGCCGACCGAGACCATGTCGGGCATGGGACGCGAGCTGTTTTCGATGTTCCGCCGTCTTGCCGATGGTGCCGAAATGGGCGCATCGGCCATGCTTTCGGAAGCTGGTTTGTGACGATGGAATTGGTCGCGGTTGACATCGGCGGAACGCATGCGCGCTTTGCGATTGCAACGGTCAGCGACGCTGGAGCGATTGCGCTGGGTGAGCCGGTGACGCTCCACACCAAGGATCACGCCAGCTTCCAGACCGCTTGGGAAGATTTTGCGCGGATAAAGGGCGGCGCGCTGCCCAAGGGGGTGGCGATTGCGATAGCCGGGCCGGTCGGCGGAGAGGTAATTCGCTTTACCAACAATCCGTGGATCATCCGCCCGGCGCTGATCCCCGAAAAACTCGGCGTGACGCGGTTTACGCTGGTCAATGATTTCGGCGCGGTCGGCCATGCCGTGGCGCGCGCCGGGGCGGAGGCTTTCGTTCATCTGGCCGGGCCTGAAGTTGCTCTCCCTGCGGAAGGCACGATCAGCGTTATCGGCCCCGGCACCGGGCTTGGGGTTGCCCATATCTGGCGAGATGGAGCTGGCAGCTACCGGGTGCAGGCTACCGAGGGTGGGCATATCGATTTTGCCCCGCTCGACAGTATCGAGGACGCGATTCTGGCACGGTTGCGCCAGCGTTACCGCCGGGTGTCGGTCGAACGGGTCGTCTCCGGCCCCGGGATTGTCGACATTTACGAGGCGCTTGCGGGCATGGAAGCCCGCGCGATCCTGCCCCGCGATGATCGCACGCTGTGGGAAAAAGGCACCTCGGGCGAAGACAGCCTCGCCGCCGCTGCGGTCGACCGGTTCTGCCTTTCGCTCGGCTCCATCGCGGGCGACATTGCGCTGGCGCAGGGCGCGAGCGGGGTGGTGATTGCCGGCGGGCTTGGCCTGAGGATCCGCGACACGCTGCTCAAATCCGGGTTTGCCGAACGGTTCCGCGCCAAGGGGCGGTTTGCCGAATTGATGGCGGCGCTGCCGGTCAAACTTATCACCCATCCCCAGCCTGGCCTGTTTGGTGCCGCGGCGGCCTTTGCCAAGGAGCATGGCGTATGACCCGGATCGAAGACATCATGCGGATGGCCCCGGTGATCCCGGTGCTGGTGATCGAGGATGTCGCCCATGCCGCGCCGATCGCCGCCGCACTGGTCGCAGGCGGGCTGTGCGTGCTGGAAGTAACGCTGCGCACCGCGTCCGCGCTCGAAGTAATCCGCGAGATGAAGCAGGTTCCAGGCGCTATCGTTGGCGCAGGCACGGTGCTGAACGAACACGCCCTGCAGGATGCGCTGGACGCCGGAAGTGAATTTATCGTCTCGCCCGGGCTGACCGATACATTGGCCAAAGCCGCCATTTCCGCCAATGTGCCCTATCTGCCCGGCATTGCCACTTCGTCCGATATCATGCGCGGGCTTGATCTCGGGCTCGATCGGTTCAAGTTTTTCCCGGCCGAGGCCAATGGCGGAATCCCAGCACTGAAAGCCATTTCGGGGCCGTTCGGGGCAGTGCGGTTCTGCCCGACCGGCGGGATTACGGAGGCGACCGCCCCCGATTGGCTAGCGCTTGAGGCCGTGCTGTGCTGCGGGGGCAGCTGGCTGGTACCTAAGGGTCCGCCCGATGTCGCATCGATCGAAGCCGCTGCCTGCCGCGCGGCAGGCTTCGCCCAGTGAGCCTGGCGGCGGCCCTCGAAGCGCGGTTGCAGGAGCTGCATCTCCGGACGGCCGAGACCCCGCTGTTCAACCCGGTGTTCCAGCTCGGACTCGAACTCTCGCGCCAGATCGAGACCGGCGAAATGCCGCTCGATAGTGTCGAGGCATTGGTGGCGGAGCTCGAATGCGATGGCTTGCAGACCCGCGCCCGGCGGCTGGCCCGGCTGATCGCCCCGGTCGGTCCGGCGGACAATCAGGCACGGCTGGCGGCGCTGGCCGATGCGCCCGATTTCAAAAGTTTCGCCGCGCGCTGGGAGAATTCGCTGGTCCATATCGTGTTCACCGCACACCCGACTTTCCTGCTCACCCGCGCCCAGTCCGCAGCGGTTGCCGATGCCGCTACCTCGGGAGCGATCGAACCACAGACGGTCTGTATTGCCCCGCATGAGCGCGATGCGATCACGCTCGACAGCGAACATGACGCGGCAATGCGCGCGATGGCCCAGGCCCAGGGCGCGCGCGACCAGCTGACCGGAATCCTGTTCGATCGGGCCCGCGCGCTCTGGCCCGATCAATGGCGCAGCCTCAAGCCCCTACCGCTGCGCCTTGCCCATTGGGTCGGCTATGACATGGACGGGCGGACCGACATCAGCTGGGCCACCTCGCTGCGCTATCGCCTGTCTGAAAAGGCCGAGCGGCTGGCCAGCTATGCCGCGATGCTGGCCGATGCTCTGCCCGCAGTCGCCAGCCAGCTGTTGCGCGCGCAGACCCACGCCAGCGAAATGGCGGCATTGTTCGCCGCCGACCTGACCGATCCCGCCGCGCTGTCTGCCGCCGCCAATACGCTGACCGCCGATCACGGCGACAAGCTGACCAGCCTGACCCCGGTAATCGCCGCGCTCCATGCTGCTGCCGCCAGCGCCGATGATAGGACCGCCCGCACCCTGCTGATCGCGGCGGCAGCGATGCGCGCCGATGGGCTGGGGATGGGCTGGATCCATTTCCGGGTGAACAGCTCGCAGCTCCAGAACGCGATCCGCCGCCGGATCGATCCCGAGGGCAAGCTTGATCTCGCGAGCCAAGCGGCGCTGGTCAAAATGCGTGAATTGTTGGCCGGCGCAGTACCGCTGCGCGCCAACTTTGCCGCGCTGGCGATCGAGAACAGCACCGCGATCCGCCAATTTCTGGCGATGGCGCAGATCCTTGCGCATGTCGACGGCGATGCCCCGATCCGGATGCTGGTGGCCGAGTGCGAGCAGCCAACCACCGTGCTCGCCGCGCTCTATTTCGCGCGGCTGTTCGGAATTGCCGACAAGGTCGATGTCTCGCCGCTGTTCGAAACCGAAAGCGCGCTGGAACATGGCGGCCGGTTCCTCGATGCCCTGCTCGCCGAGGAGGCCTATCGTGATTACGCTCGGGTCCGCGGCCGGGTTTCGATCCAGACCGGCTTTTCCGATGCCGGGCGCTTTGTCGGGCAGATTCCCGCCGCACTGGCGATCGAACGGCTGCAAGGGCGGTTGGCACAGGCGATGAGCGCCAATGGTCTTGCCAATAGCCAGGACAACATCGCGGCGCTGATTTTCAACACTCACGGCGAAAGCATGGGCCGCGGCGCGCATCCCTCGAACTTTGCCGACCGGCTGGCCTGGCCGCTTTCGCCATGGGCGCGGCGACGGTTCGTGCGCGCGGGCATCCGGCTCGAGGCGGAGGTGAGCTTCCAGGGCGGCGACGGCTATCTGTTTTTCGGCACGCCCGAGCTGGCACTCGCCACCCTGACCCGCTTTGCCGAGCTGGCTCCCAATGAAACCGATCCCGAAGCACCCACCGATCCGTTCTATCGCCGGACCGACCTGAGCCTCGATTTCTACCGCGCAATCCGCCGGGTTCAGCAATCCTATCTCGCCAGCCAGACCTATAGCCGCGCGGTCACCGCCTTTGGCCTTGGCCTGCTGAACGATACCGGCAGCCGCAAATCACGCCGCCAGTCAGACCTTGCCGCCGACCGGGCGATGAACCTGCGCCAGATCCGGGCTATCCCGCACAATGCGGTGCTTCAGCAGCTGGGCTATCCGGTCAACGTCATCGCCGGGTTCGGCACCGCGGCGGACGGGAATTACGAAGCGATCGCCGGCCTGCTCAAGGAGAGCGAGCGCGGAAGTCAGATGGTCCGGCTGGTCCGCGCCGCCAATGCGCTGGCCTCGATCAAGACCGTCGCCGCCTTTGGTGAACTGTTCAACTCTGCCTATTGGGCGAGCCGGCCCTATCGCGGCGACGAAACCGGCATTTCCGACGCCTGTCTGGCCTTGGCCGAATACCTTACCACCGATGACAGGACCGGCGTGTTCCGGCGCCTCGCCTCGCGGCTCCGGGTCGATGCGCTCAAACTGCACCGCCTGCTCGACCTGATCCCGGACGAGGCGCCGCTGCAGGACCGCGAGCATACCCGCCGTTCGATGGGCGTGCTGCAGGCGCTGCGGCTGGCGCTGTTTCAGCACATGTTCCTGCGCGCGGTGATGGTCCCGCCCTTCAGCCGCGCCAACGACATCGCCCGCGAAGATGTGCTGGAGATGGTCTTCACCCTGCGGATCGACGAGGCGCTGGCCCAGCTGCGCCGCGCCTTTCCGGTCCACTTCCCCGGTATCGAAGACTTTTCAGTGACCGAACCGACCGATTACCCTGACGGAGCGGCCAGCGGCTATGGCGCGATCCATGTCGATTTCATCGATCCGATTGCCCGTGCCAACGGCCTGGCGCTGCGGATTGCCACGGCCATTGCCAACCAGTTCGGGGCGCATGGCTAGACTTAACCTATCGGCGCAGCGCAGTCCCGGGCTGGAACGCCGCGCAAACTGTGATGGCGCCGCCTGCACGGATGCGCGAAGGGCAGGCTGAGTTCTATTCCAGAAGAGGCGATGATGGGGTTGAAGCCAAGCGGGTTGACCGGATTGCTGGTAGTCTTTGTCGGGCTGGTCATCGCGGCCGGCGCGCTGCTGCTGTCGCGGCCAGACGCCACTGCGCCAGCCCCAAGGTTCGCCACAGCCGCTGCCGTTGCCCCCGCCCCCAAACCGATCGATCAGCGTTTTGTGATCAAGCGGATCCTGCCGATCAGCGGGCCAATCCGCTATGGCGAATGGCATTGGGACGAGGCCGGCGTCCCCGATGGACCGCTGGTCATCACGGTCGATCTGGAGGCACGGGTGCTGTCGGTGTTCCGCGGCGGCTATGAGATCGGCGCTACCGCAGTGCTGCTCGGCACCCAGGAAAAGCCCACCCCGCTGGGGATTTTCCCGATCATGATGAAAAAGGCGAAGCACTATTCCAGCATCTATGATGGTGCACCGATGCCCTACACCCTGCGCCTGACCAATGATGGCGTGGCGATCCATGGCACCACGGTCGAGCGCGGTTACGCCAGCCATGGCTGTGTCGGCACGCCCACACCGTTTGCCAAGAAGCTGTTCTCCGCCGTCAAGCTGGGCGACCGGGTGTTCATCACCCGCGGCAAGCGCGTCGGCATGGGCGATGCGTTGATCGAGGGCTAGGCGAGGCCAGTCCCCAATTCCCTTGGTGTGGCATCGCCCAGCTGGCTACCGCCATCGCAATCCAGAATGGTCCCGGTGATATAGCGCGCCGCGTACGAGCACAGGAACACCGCGCTTTCCGCGACCTCCTCGATCTCGCCCCAGCGCTTCATCGCGATCCGGGCGAAATGTTGTTCGCGGGTCCTGGCATCGGGTGCCAGCCGCGCCATGCCTTCGGTATTGGCGATCGGGCCGGGGGAAATGCCGTTGACCCGCACATCCGGGCCCCATTCGAGCGCGAGCACGCGGATCAGCTGGTTGATCCCGGCCTTGGCCGCGCAGGCATGGACCTGAAGCTGCATCGGATTGACCGCCTGCCCCGCCGTAATCGCGATCAGCGAGGCATCGGGGCCAAGCAGATCATGGCACCCCCGGAACACGTTGAAAGTGCCCAGCAGATCAATATCGACCACGGTCTTGAAGGCATTGGCCGACATGCCGAGCGCCGGGGCAAGGAAATTGCCCGCCGCGCCCGAGATCACGATGTCGAGCAGGCCGAACCGGTTCCGCACCTGCTCCATCGCCCCCCGGATCGCGCCAAAATCGCGGACATCCGCCGACAGACCGATCGCATCATGACCAATCTCTGCCGCAGCGTTCTGGGCTTTTTCAGGGTTGCGCCCGCACACCGCCACGCTCGCGCCCAGCTCGGCAAAGCGCTTGGCGATACCCAGGTTGATCCCGCTGGTGCCACCAGCGACGAAGGCCACCTTGCCTTCAAATATTCCGTCCCGAAACGGAGAATCGGCCCGAAATGTCGACATGTTCATTACTCCTTAGCGAGGGGCCATGCGGATCGCGCCGTCGAGGCGGATGCATTGGGCGTTGAAATAGCTATTGCGAACCAGTTCGAGCACCAGGCTGCCGAACTCTTCCGGCTTGCCCAGCCGCTTGGGGAACGGCACCGAGGCGGCCAGACTGTCGAGCACCTGCGGCTTGGCGCCGAGCATCAGCGGGGTCGCAAAAATGCCCGGCATGATCGAATTAACCCTGATGCCCAGATCGGACAGGTCGCGCGCCATCGGCAGGACCAGCCCGTTGACCCCCGCCTTGGCCGAGCCATAGATGACCTGGCCGATCTGCCCGTCCTGCGCCGCGACCGATGCGGTCAGCGTGATAACCCCGCGTTCGCCGTCTTCGAGCGGTTCGAGGCTCGCCATGCCCTCGGCCGAGAGCGAGGCAAGCCGGTAGCTCGCCACGAGGATGCCCTGCACGCCGTAGATGTAATCCTCGGTCGAGAGCCGTTTGAGCCTGCGCGCTTCCTTGTCAAATGCCAGCGTCTTGCCCCGGCGCGAGGTCATTGCGCAATGAACCAGTACCCGTTCCTGGCCATGCGCGCTGCGGGCCGTGGCGAAACCGGCGACCACGCTTTCCTCGCTGGTAATGTCGACCTTGCAGAACAATCCGCCGATCGAGCGCGCTACGGCCTCGCCCTTTTCCGCGTTCACATCGAAAATCGCGACCTTGATCCCGGCTGCCGCCAGCGCCTCGGCGCTCGCCTGACCCAATCCGGAAGCGCCGCCCGTAACTACTGCCGCCGTAGTGCCATCAATCTGCATTTGACTCTCCATTTAATCGCGCGATTAATGACGACATTGGCGCATGGCCGCAAGCGCGATTCACAGCGCCTGTTTGGGAGAGTTCTGAATGACCACAACCGCAGCCTGGGCCGCAACTGCACCTGATTCAAGCCTTGCCCCGTTCCCGATCGACCGCCGCGAATTGCGGAGTGAAGATGTGCAAATCGAGATTACCCATTGCGGGGTCTGCCATTCGGACCTCCACGCCGCGCGCAACGATTGGGGCCGGACCAACTATCCGTTCGTTCCCGGCCACGAGATCGTCGGCATCGTCAGCGCGGTGGGCGCGGACGTAACCGGTTTCAAGGTGGGCGACCGGGCTGCCGTCGGCACCTGTGTCGATAGCTGCCGCCGCTGCGACGCCTGCGCGGATGGCGAAGAGCAATATTGCCGCGAAGGCGTGACCGGCACTTACAACAGCAAGGACCGGATCGACGGTAGCCCGACCTATGGCGGCTATTCCAAGTCGATCGTGGTCGCGGAGCCCTTTGTGCTGCGTGTGCCAGAGGCGCTGGATATGGCGCATGCCGCGCCGCTGCTGTGCGCCGGGATCACCAGCTACTCGCCGCTCAAGCACTGGAACGTCGGCCCGGGCAGCAAGGTTGGCGTGATCGGTCTGGGCGGTCTTGGCCACATGGGGGTCAAATTCGCCAAGGCGCTGGGCGCGGAAGTGACCATCATCACCACCTCGCCGGCCAAGGGCGCGGACGCCAAAAAACTCGGCGCCGATCATGTGCTTGTCTCGACCGACAAGGCGGCGATGAAAGCGACGACCCGCAGCTTCGATTTCCTGCTCGATACCATCCCCGTAACGCATGATCTGACCCCCTACCTGTTCCTGCTCGACCGGCAGGGGACGCTGTGCATTGTCGGCGCGATCGATATGCTGCCCAGCTTCCATTCCGGGCTGCTGCTCGGCGGGCAAAGGGCGGTGGCAGGATCAGGCGTGGGCGGCATCGCCCAGACTCAGGAAATGCTCGATTTCTGCGCCGAAAAGGGCATCCTGCCCGAATGCGAGATGATCCGCATGGATGAGATCGGCCACGCGTTCGAGCGGATGGAACAGGCCGATGTGAAGTACCGCTTCGTCATCGACATGGCGACGCTGTGAGCCACAGGCGTTTTTCGAGCAGTTGCTGTGGCGGATGCAGCACAAGGGGATCGCTAATTGCGCCGCTGGGGCGCTTTCATGAAGCTCCAGCCTTCGGGCAAGGCCCGCGCGACCAGACTGCCGATTGACATCGGCTGGCGCGCCACCAGTGCATCGAACAAGCGCGCCGCAGCTCCCCCGCGCGGCGCTTCACCACCCAGCTCGGTGACAATCCGGGTCAGCACCCGCAGCGCGATAGCGCGCGGAGCCTGCGGGCGATACGTGATGCCCAGCGCGGTGCGTTCGACCTGTTCAGCCCATTCGCGCGCCGTCGCCCAATCGAGCGCGGCATCGGCCTCGGCAAGATGTGCGGCGCTGGCGGCAAGCGCCGCGACATCGATCCAGTCCGCCTCGGCCATAGCTTTGCGGAGGCGCGCGCGATCGAAACGGTCATCGGTGTTGGACGGATCGTGCACCGCCTCGATCCCGGCAGCGGCAACGATCGCGCCCAGCTCACCGCGCCGCCAGCCCAGAAGCGGGCGCAGCACTGCCGTCGTGCCGGTTCCGGCCTTGCCCACCGCGCGGACCCCGGCGAGCCCCGCGACGCCGCTGGCCCGGCCCAGTCGCAGCAGCAGCGTTTCGGCCTGATCGTCAGCATGGTGCGCCGTGACAATCGCGGCCAGACCGCGCTCCCCGGCCCAGTTGGCGAGCGCGGCATAGCGGGCTGCGCGGGCCTCGGCCTGGAGGTTGCCGGGGGCGAGGGTCACATCAAGGGTTGCGTGGCGGACCCCCAGCTCGTCGCAGACCCTGGCAACAAACGCCGCCTCAGCCGCAGCTTCAGCCCGCAATCCATGATCGACGGTTGCCGCCTCGACCCTGCCCGGCAGCGCGGCATGGGCGAGCAGCAATAGGGCAAGGCTGTCCGGCCCGCCGGACACCGCCACACCCAGCGGCGTGTGCGCTCGCCGCAGCGCTGCCAGATCGGCAGCGAAACGCGCGGTCAGTTCGGGATCAGGCGAAAGCGGCTTATCAATTGCACTTCACCCCGGCGCGGGTCGCATCATACTGCCCCTTGAGCCTGCCGGCCGCCTCACGCGGGTAATCATCGGCAAATTGCGCCAGCGCGACGCAGGCCCGGTTGGTGTCCTTGCGCAGCCGCATCGTCTCGGCCAGCAACAGCAGGCTGTCAGGCGCACGATCACCGGATTTACTCGCCTGGTAGTTGGCGAGGAACCACCGCGCCGCCTCATCCGTCTTGCCATCATCGAGGAACGCCCGGCCAAGCAGGTTGCGCGCATAGCTGAGCCGGGAATGGCGCGGATATTTGTCGAGGTACAGCTTCAGTTGCTGCTGCGCCTCGGGATAGAACTTGGCTTCCCACAGGCGATAGCCAAAGCTGTATTCATCATCGCCGGCATCGCTTGTCGCGGGCTTCGCAATCGCCCGAACGGCGGCAACCCGCTGGGCCGAGGCGGCGGGCGGCTTGATTTTCGACGCTGCTGCCCCACGCGCGGCCGGCGTCGCGCCAGGCCCGGCTGCTGCGGCAACGGCTGCTGCGGGCTTGGGGGCCGAGGCCCCGCCGCTCATCGCCGCAAGATTGGTCGAGGTGGTTTCGCCGCCTCCTGCTGTTGCGGTCGCGGCCGCTGGCGCGCTGACCGCCGGGGCCGGGGCCAAGACTTCAAGCCTTGCCTCCAGCTTGGCCAGCTTGTTGGCATTTTCCTCGCCCTGCGCGGTCAACCGGGCGAGCTGGGCCTCGACCGCATCGACCCGGCCAAGCATATCGGCCACCGGGGTGGTTGCCGGGGCGCCGCCGGATAGTGCCGCGGGGCTGCCAGCCTGGACCTGCGCTGGAAACAACTTGCCGTCGCCGCCGGGGAATACCTTGGATTGCAGGGCCCGCACTTCGGCCTCGACCTTACGCAGGCGTACCTCGGCCGAACTATCCACAGTACTTTGGGCCAGTGCCGGGGCAGCAGCCATCACAACCAGCGCCAACAGGAGCGGCCGCTTTGTTAGTTCAATCATCGTCATCTCACCCGTCTGTCCTGGTCCGATCAATCCACCGAAGACGTCAAGACGCCAAACCAGGATAGACCAGCCCGTCTGATTTGCCCTACCACACCTTCTGTGTCGAGCGTGGCTTGCTACCTATCCGCAGTTGGCATTGGCTGGCTCGCGGCAGTTGGCGTTACCACGGGCGCAGAACCTGGTGCGGGCCGTGCCAGCAATGCCGCAGCGCTGACCGGCACATCTTTCACAGTCCGCTGGGTCTCAGCTAGCTTCGCCACCGGCTGTCCGCCAACAGTAATTGCCAGCGACTCTGGCCGACCGGTCCACAGCTGCACGCCCTCCAGTCCGGCCGGGATCGTGTAGCTCTCGCCCTGAGCCATCTGCTTCTGCATCAGCTGGTTGCCACTGGCGTCATAGAATTTGACCCACAGATCGGGGATCAGGGCCGTGAACACCACAGCCCCGCCGCTGGGTTGCGCGGCAGATGCACCTGCGGTCACAGCCGCTGGCGCATTGACGCTGGCGGCTTGTGAAGGCGTGTCGGAGACCAGCGGCGGCAGCGCGCCACCGGGCAGATAGTAGCTCCGCCAAAAGGCAAAACCGGCCAGAATCGCGATCAGGGCAGCCAGCGCCGCGCCCCAGGCAAACCGTGCGCTGGGTACGCGGGCCGGATCGCCCGGCTCAAAAGCAGGCATCGCGCGGCGCGGTTCGGGTCCGGTCATGGCCAGCTCTTCGCGGAGCTGGGCAACCACGGTGGCTTCATCCAGCCCGACCGCGCGGGCATAGGTCCGCGAGAAGCCGACGGCATAGGCCCGGGCGGGAAGCGAGGCGAATTCTCCGGCTTCGATCGCGGCGATGTGACGTTCGGGGATCTTGGTGATGTGGGACAATTCGGCGCGGCTGAGCCCCGCAGCCTCCCGCCCACGCGCCAGGCGCGTGGCAACAGTTTCAAGCGGCAATTCTGCCGCGATTATTTCTTCGTCAGCCATCCCAGTCCTGTGGGTTATCGATTATGGAGCATTCCCGTGCGCAGGGATTTCGATTGTTGAACACCAAAGTCAACGGAAATCCGCCTGTTAGGTCGTCACATCAGGTAGGATGCACTGCATTCGTGACCAATCACAGTCAGGCCAGTTCTGGGTCAGTCGCAATCGATTCCGCGCTGCTGGGCCCATTTGGTCAACGCGCTGCGCAAATCGGGTGGCGGAACCGCCAGCCAGCCGTTCATCGCCGCCGAAATTTCGGAGATATCGATTTTGCGCACCAGTTCCTTGATCGGCCCGACCGAGGCGGGGGTAATCGAGATGCGGCGGATGCCAAGCCCGATCAGCGCTAGCGCCTCGAGCCGGCGACCACCCATTTCGCCGCAGACCGTGACATCGACTTTGTGCCCGATCAACGAACCCAAGGTGCGCTTGAGGAAACGCATGATCGAAGGGCTAAGCCAGTCATAGCGTTCGGCCAACTTCGGATTAGAACGATCGGCGGCGAACAGGAACTGGGTGAGGTCGTTGGTTCCGATCGACAGAAAAGACAGCCGCGGAGCCAGCAGATCGAGCTGTTCGGCCAGCGCCGGCACTTCGAGCATCGCCCCATAGCGGATCGCATCGGGCAGTTGCTTCTTCTGGCCCTTAAGGAACGCCCGCTGGCTTTCAAACATCTCCCGGGCAGCATCGAACTCCCACGGTTCGGACACCATCGGGAACATCACGTTAAGCGTCCGTCCCGCCGCGGCCTCGAGCAGCGCGCGGGCCTGGACTTTCATCAGCCCTTGCCGTTCCAGCGCGAGGCGCAAGGCGCGCCAGCCCATCGCCGGGTTTTCTTCATGCTCGCCGTCGTTGTGGCGCAGATAGGGCAATATTTTGTCGCCGCCGATATCGACCGTGCGGAACACCACCGGCCGATCCCCGGCCGCCTCAAGCACATCGCGGTAGAGCCGGGTCTGGCGCTCACGCGAAGGCAGCGTCGCCGAAACGAGGAACTGGAATTCGGTGCGAAACAGCCCAATTCCATCCGCCCCGGTCAAGCTGAGGTTGGGCATATCATCGCGCAGCCCGGCGTTCATCAACACCGTGATGCGGGTGCCGTCGCGGGTGAACGGCTCGACATCGCGCAGGGCCGCATAGGCCGCCTGGCGCTCGCGGCTTTTGACAAAACGGGTTTCGAACGCCTCGACCATGGCTGGCAGCGGGCGGACCATAGCATTGCCCTGATCGCCATCCAGCAGCAGCAGATCGCCCTCGCGCACCTGTCCGCGCAGGCCCCGCACCCGGCCCAGCACCGGAATGCCCATCGCCCGGGCGACGATCACCACATGCGCGGTGAGCGAGCCTTCCTCGAGGATCACGCCCTTGAGGCGGCGCTTGTCATATTCGAGCAGTTCAGCGGGACCGAGGTTGCGCGCGATCAGGATCGCATCGCTGCGCAGGCCTTGCGATGCCGCGGTACCAAGCTGGCCCGAAACGATCCGCAACAGCCGGTTGGCGAGGTCTTCCAGATCGTGCATCCGGTCGGCCAGCAAGGGGTCGTCGATCTGGCGCATCCGCATCCGGGTGCGCTGCTGGACCCGCTCAATCGCGGCCTCTGCGGTCAGGCCGCTGTCGATCGCCTCGTTGATCCGGCGGCTCCAGCCCTCATCGTAAGCGAACATCTTGTAGGTCGCGAGAATCTCGTCGGTTTCGCTGCCCACGCCGAATTCGACCAGGCTGGCCATCCGGTCGATGCCTTCGCGCATTTTGTCGAATGCCAGGTAAACCCGCTGGCGCTCGGCCTCGATGTCATCGGCAACGACATGCTCGATCGTGACCCGCGGCTGGTGGAACACCGCCACGCCCATCGACAGGCCCTTGACCAGCGTCAGCCCGGTCAGGCGCTGCGGCCCGGTTTGCGCGGCACTGAGGCTGAGCACTTCTTCCTCGTCGACCAGCTCGGCGTTGGCGATCAGTTCCGAAAGCACCATCGCCACAGTCTGCAGCGCCTCGATCTCGACTTCTTCATAGCGGCGGGGATCGACATGCTGGACGCACACCACTCCGACCGCGCGCTCGCGGCGGATGATCGGCACGCCGGCAAACGAGTGGAACTTGTCCTCGCCGGTTTCAGGGCGATAGGAAAAGTCCGGGTGAGCGGTGGCTTCAGCCAGGTTGAGCGTTTCGGCATTGCCAGCAATCGTCCCGACCAGCCCCTCGCCAAGCGACATGCGGGTTACGTGCACCGCGCTTTGCTCAAGCCCGCGGGTGGCGAACAGTTCGAGCATGCCTTCGCGCAGCAAGTAGATCGAGCAGACTTCGCTGTTCAGGCTCTCGCCGATGACCTCGACCACGGTGTTGAGCTTTGACTGGGCATGGCTGCGCGAGGCCATCACCTCGTGCAGGCGGGTAAGAATTTTACGGGCGGCGGATGCGGCGCTGCTGGTCATGCACAGGGCCTAACTCAAAGCATCCCCCTTGGGAACGGAAGAGGCCGGTTCCCTGTGAGATTTTCAGCAATCTTTCCGCAGGCCATCGGGCAGATCCCGAGCCCGCGGAAGATTGGACCGATCGCGCGTTAGTTGTGGACCAGTTTTTCCTTGATCCGCAGCTTCAGTTTTTTGAGGTGCTGGATCGTCGCAAGGTCGGGCAAGGGTCGGCCCATTTCCTGCTGGAGTTTCTGATCAAGGCCAGCGTGCTTGAGCTGAAGGGCACTGACATGCGTCGTTTCCATTCGCGATACTCCTTGCGTTTACCCGATTATGGCTCGTTCACCCGATTATTGCGCCGGTCCGGCATTGGTTTGCCGGGACTGGCGATACCTGCGCACCGACTCGGAAGCGATATTCCCGGGTGGTGTGCGATTGTCATGAAAGCATATTAAGCTTACCTTGCGAAGCTTCTACGAGCAGCTTGCGGCAGACACCGCTTTGGCCGCGACCAATCGCAGGCCAGCGCGGCCAACTGGTGCAAGCAAGAGACGGGAATTTGGGGATGTCCGGGTGAGCGAAGAGGAAATGCGCAAGCGCCTTGAAGTGCTTCGGGTGGAACATCGCGATCTGGATGCAGCGATCGACGCCCTGACCGGCGCGGGCAGCACCGATCAACTCCAGATTGCGCGACTCAAGAAGCGCAAGCTACGGCTCAAGGACCAGATATCGTTGCTCGAAGACTATCTGATTCCCGATATCATCGCCTGATATTCGTCCCTTGGCGGGACAGTCCTAAAATGGCTGGTGAATCTTGACTCGGCGTTGTTGGCAGGACTCGGTGCAAGCGCCTATCCTGAGCGAATAATGTCGCAAACTGCCACCATCAACCCCCGGATCATCGAGGGGCTCTATTGCGAGGCGTTGGTCTTGTCGGATGAGGTGCGCGCGGCTTTCGACCTGTCGGGCCGGATCGACATTCTCGGCCTGCCCGAAGACGAGGCCCGGGTGGCCTTGTCCTGCGAGGCGCTGCGCGTGACCACGCGGATGATGCGCGCGCTCGCCTGGTTGCTCAATCACCGCGCTTTCCTTGCTGGCGATCTGTCCGAGTTCCAGCTGCGCCGCCACGGCAAGCTGGCTGATTTCCCGCTATCTGAGCCGCAGCGGGTCACGCTGCTGACCCCGCAAACCCGCGAGCTGATATTGGTAACCGAGCGGTTTTACGCCCGCCTGCTCCGGCTCGACCGGGGCTGGCGTGAGTGCGATCCCGCCGCACCCAGCGCGATTGCGGCCTTGCGCGAACGGTTGAGCGCCGCCGTCGCGCGCTAGACGTTGGCCAGCGCCTTGCGCCAGGCAGCCAGCCGCACCTGGCGGAGGTCCGGATCGAGCCGCGGGGTAAAGCACTGCAACGTGCCGCGCATGGTTTGCGCCGCATTTTCCAGCGAGGGATAAAATCCCGCGCCCACCCCGGCCAGCATCGCTGCACCCAGCGCCGTGGTCTCGACAAAATCCGGCCGTTCGACCGGGATATCCAGCATGTCGGCCAGATCCTGCGCCATCCAGTCATTGGCGCTCATCCCACCGTCGATCCGCAGTGTTTTCCACCCTGCCCCATCGGCGGCGAAGGCTTCGGCCAGATCGTAGGTCTGCTGTGCCATGGCCTCCAGCGCGGCGCGGGCCACATGCGCGCGGGTGGTGGCAAAGCTCATGCCCGAAATCGAGGCCCGCGCGTCTGGCCGCCAGTGCGGCGCGCCAAGGCCCGACAGCGCCGGGACCACCACCACCCCGCCACTGTCGGGGACCGAGGCAGCAAGGGCCGCCGTCTCGGACGCTTCGGCGATAATCCCCAGGCTGTCGCGCAGCCACTTTATCAGGCTGCCGGCAACGAACACCGAACCTTCCAGCGCATAGCTGCGGGTTCCGCCCAGCTGATACAGCACCGTACCCAGCAACCGGTGCCCCGAACGCGGCACTTCGCCGCCCATATTGGCGAGCACGAAGGCCCCGGTGCCATAGGTCGCCTTGGTCTGGCCGGGCGACAGGCACCCCTGCCCGATGGTGGCGGATTGCTGATCCCCGGCAAGGCCGGTGATCGGGATCGCTCCGCCCAGCAATTCGGGCAGGGTCTTGCCAAAGTTCCCGGCGTTATCGACCACTTCAGGCAAGGCACCGCGGGGCACGCCGAACAGATCACATAGGCCTTCGTCCCAGCTCGATTTGGCCAGTGGCAACAGGCTGGTGCGGCTGGCATTGCTGGCATCGGTCAGCAGCGCGCCGCCGGTAAGTTTGGTGACCAGCCAGCTTTCCACCGTGCCAAGTGCCAATCGGCCAGTCTCGGCAGCAGCCTTCACTGCGGGGGATTGGTCGATCAGCCAACGCATCTTGGTGGCAGAGAAATAGGGGTCGAGCAGCAACCCGGTGGCGGCTTGCACCACCGGTTCCTGACCCGCGGCGCGCAGGCTCTCACAAGCCTCGGCGGTGCGGCGATCCTGCCAGACCAGCGCCCGGTGCAATGGCTTACCCGTGGACTTGTCCCAGGCGACCACGGTTTCGCGCTGGTTGGTAATGCCGATCGCGGCGATCCGGTCGGCCCCGCCAGCTTCGGTCACGACCTGGCGCGCGCAGGCGAGCGTCTTGTCCCAGATCTCGCCCGCGTCATGCTCAACCCAGCCGGCTCGCGGGTAATGCTGGGTAAGTTCCTGCTGCGCCATACTGCGCAATTCCCCATCCGGTCCGAACAGCATCGCCCGGGTCGAGGTGGTGCCGGCGTCGAGCACCATGATCTGGTCGCCAATCGGGTTCATGCAGCGGGGCCTCTCTTATTTTGCCGTGCAAACCTAGCGAGACTGCCGGGACTTGGCGAGAGGGCGCCGAGGGGCCATATGCAGAACCATGGATATTCCCGCCAAACCCTGGCCGACCGGGCTAACCGAGCAATGCGAGCCTTTGGTGCGCCGGGTCCTTGCCGCCAATGCCTCGCCTTACACCTTCACCGGCACGCAGACCTATGTCATCGGCGCCGGTAGCGAAGTTGCGGTAATCGATCCCGGCCCGGCGGGAACCGGGGTGCCAGGGCATGCTGACACCAATGGCGATGGCCATGTCGAGGCGATTCTAGCGGCGATCGGCAGCGCCAAGCTGGTCGCGATCATGTGCACGCATACCCACCGCGATCATTCCCCCGCCGCTGCGCCGCTCAAAGCCGCGACCGGCGCGCCGATCATCGGCTGCGCCCCGCTGGTGCTTGAGGACGACGGCCCGCGCGCCGACGCCGCCTTCGATCCGACCTATGCCCCCGACCGGATTCTCGTCGATGGCGAGCGTCTGTCCGGAGCTGGCTGGACCATCGAGGCTGTCGCCACCCCCGGGCACACCAGCAACCATCTGTGCTATTCGCTGGTCGAAAGCGGTGCGCTGTTTACCGGCGATCATGTGATGGCCTGGTCGACCAGCGTCGTCTCACCGCCCGACGGCGATATGGCCGCCTATATGCAGAGCCTGCAAAAGCTCCACGACCGCGAGGACCGCGTGCTCTATCCCGCCCACGGCCCGGCGGTCACCAATCCGCGTCAGCTGGTCCGCGGCATGCTGGGCCACCGCCGCAGCCGCGAGGCGCAGATATTGCGGCTGCTGGGCGAAGCACCGCAGGCCATCCCGCAGATGGTTGCCGCAATGTACAAGGGCCTCGATCCGCGGCTGACCGGCGCTGCGGGTAGATCGGTGCTGGCGCATCTCATCGATCTGGAGCGGCAGGGCCGGGTCATAACCCGCGAGGAGCTATGGACGATAGCCGCCTGACTGCCGTGACCGCTCCGGCCCGCCTGCCCTGGGTGATTGCGGCCGCCGCCACTGCGCTGGCGCTGTGGGCGCTGTGGCGCGCGTTTGGTCCGGCGGATTACGGCGATCCGCTCGCCACTAGCCTTGCCGCCTTTGAAAAGCAGAACAGGCTCACCGTGTTCAGCGCCCAGCTGGCGCCGGTCGTCGCCAGCGATGACGAGCGCCTGTTCGGCATGCTCAAATCGCGGCAGATTGCGGTGATACCGGCGCGGATCGATTATACGCTCGATCTGTCACAGATGAAGCGTGACCGGCTGAAATGGGACGCCGGGGCCGAGCGGCTCGATGTCATCCTCCCCCCGCTCACCTTCAGCCGCCCCAATCTGGATGAGGCCCGCGCGCAATATCTGCGCGAAGGGGTGTGGATCACGGCGCCCGCGCAGGACAAGCTGACCCGCGACAATACCTTGCTGGCCGAGCGTCAGGCAGTGGATCAGGCCGCCAACCCCGCGCTGATGGAGCTGGCCCGCAGCGCCGCCAAGGACGCGATCCGGCAGAATCTGGCGATCCCGCTGCAGGTCGCAGGCTATGGGAATGTTATCGTGAACGTCCGCTTTGACGGCGAAAAGGAACTGCCATGACCGCCCAGCCCAAAATCCTTGCCGGAACCGACCTCCGCGCCGAAATCGACCGTCTGCGCAAAGACCGCAACGCGGTGATCCTCGCGCATTATTACCAGAAGCCCGAGATTCAGGATCTGGCCGATTTCGTCGGCGATTCGCTTGAGCTTTCGAAAAAAGCTGCCGCCACCGACGCCGAAGTGATCGCCTTTTGCGGGGTGAAGTTCATGGCCGATACCGCCAAGATCCTCAGCCCCGAAAAGATCGTGATCCTGCCCGATATGGACGCCGGATGCAGCCTGGAAGACAGCTGCCCGCCGCAGAAGTTCAAGGCCTTTCGCGCGGCGCATCCCGATCATATCGCGCTGACCTATATCAACTGCTCGACCGAGGTGAAGGCGCTCAGCGATGTGATCGTCACCTCGTCCAGCGCCGAGACGATCCTGAACCAGATCCCCAAGGACCAGAAGATCATCTTCGGGCCGGACCGGCACCTGGGCGGCTATCTCAACCGCAAGTTCGATCGCGAGATGCTGCTGTGGCCGGGGGTGTGCATCGTCCATGAAGCGTTTTCGGAAACCGAGCTGCTCAAACTCAAGGCCCAGCACCCCGGCGCGCCGGTGGCCGCGCACCCCGAATGCCCGCCGCAGATCGTCGATCACGCCGATTACGTCGGCTCGACCAGCGGCATCCTGCAATTTGCCAAGACCTTCCCCGGCGACACGCTGATCGTCGCGACCGAACCGCATATCATCCACCAGATGCAGCTCGCCATTCCCGAGAAGAATTTCATCGGCGCGCCCGGCGCTGACGGCAACTGCAACTGCAACATCTGCCCCTATATGGCGCTGAATACGCTGGAGAAGCTGTATGTCGCGCTAAGGGACTTGCAGCCCCGGATCGAGATTGAAGAGGGGCTGCGGCTCGCGGCGAAGAAGAGCCTGGACAGGATGCTGGAGATGGCGGGCGGGACTGTGGGCAAGGGTGATTTGGGGGGGCGGTGATGGCTTTTGGTAAAATTTTGATGACGATAGCGATTCTGCAATTCACCGTAATTCCGCTGATCGCAGACCTCAACCGCAGCCATGCCGCCAATCCGGACTGGCCGGGACACGCCCGCAATCATCTGGTCGTCCAAGTGCTGACCACTTCGGCAGTTGGCTTGCTCGCGCTGTTCTTCCTGTGGTCTGGCAGAGTCGACGAACTGCTTGGCCTGTGTATCGCGACCATGCTTGTAGCGGTGGCCCTGATCCCATTCTTCATTTCGGTCGCGGCCAGCCCATTGTTTGGTGGACAACTGATGCCGGCGCGGATCGGGATCGGACGGATCACTCTTGGCCGCATCGAAGGTAATCTGCTCAACTTTGGTTCTGCTGCGTTTCTGTTCCTCGTTGGGCGTTTGCTGGCTTGATCATAAGGATCCATCCGGGTCAGCTTGAACTTCCCCCCCGAGGGTAGGGGCAGTGAGACTTGGTTCTGCGCAGCAGGGCCTTAGTCGCAGCGGGGTGGGGTTTCGCCTTCCATGGGGCGTTTGATCCAGCGGAGAGACCCCACCCCAACCCCTGCCCTGAAGAGGAGGGGCTTAGACAGCGATGGCTTTAGATTGAGACGATAAACCCCTCCCCCTTGAGGGGGAGGTTGGGTGGGGGTGCGCCACCCTCTCGTGGACGGGAATCCCGCTCTGGCCCGCCGCTCCGCTCAAACCTCATCCGCCGCCCACCAGCCGCCCAACCAAAAAGGGCGCCGCCTGGACAGGCGACGCCCTTTCGATTTCGGGTGCTATCGGATCAGATGATCAGCAAATCGGCAGGCAACAGTGCCCCGATCACCGTAATATCGAGATCGGCGATGCCATCGCCGTTGACATCGCCCAGCAGGTGGCCGCCGGCAAAGCGCAGCTCGCCCGCGGTGTTGGAGAAGGCTGCGCTGCCGATCCAGGTGAAATCAACCTGGGTGCCGGTCAGGTCGATCTTGTCGGACCCGCTGACGAAATCGGTGATGATGTCGCCCTTTTCGATCACGTGGAACGCGAAAATATCCGCGCCCGCGCCGCCGGTGAGGGTATCTGCACCCTCATAGCCGTCGATCACGTCATTGCCGCCCATACCGTTGATTTTGTTGGCAACGGCATTGCCCCAGATCAGATCGCGCCCGCTGCCGCCGACCGCGTTCTCGATTATGGTCCCATAGGCAATCGAGAAGTTGTTGTATTGGGTGGTGACGATCCCGGCCACGCCGGTGTCAGCGGCAATCGCCGCTTGCGTATAATTGTACATCTGGTTGGCGATATTATTGACGAAGGCCTGGCTGCGGGGAGCCAGGTTGACGCCCAGTTCCTGGCCAAGCGCGATCCGCCCTGCGGTGATCTCTGCCAGGGTCGGCACCGCCGCGCCGATCGAGCTGAACGAACCATCGTGCAGATCGAGGAACTGGCTGGCGGTGAAGCCCGACAGGTTGATCGTATCGTTGCCGCCGGCATCGTAGACGGTCAGGAACGGCCATTTGTTCTGCGAGAAATCGAACACGTCGCGCGCTGCGGTCGAGCCGAAGCCATAGATCGTGTCGGTTGCCCGGGTGGTCAGGTCCGCGCCGTATTTGGCCTGAACCGTCAGGATGTCATGCAGCATCGGGGTCTGCGGGTTGTTGAACTGCAGGGTCGACCAGTTGCGGGTGAAACCACCGGTCTCGGACTCGTCCCAGTAGGACATGATCGAATATTGCACGCTGTCCTGCGCATATTCGGCATAGTTTACATAAGTCAGCGGCAGGTTCGGATCATAATTGTAATTGCCCGGATGCGACAGGCCCAGGGTGTGGCCCAGTTCGTGAATCAGCGTGGTAGCGCCATAGCCGCCGAAGCTGAGCCAGTTGTTGGTGCTGTTGACCGCCGGATCGGCGATGAACACATCACTCTGGAATTTCCAGCCCTGCTGCGTCGGGTAATAAGCATAGGCCTGCGCCGGATCCCAGCTGTTGGCGAAAACGATGTCGGCGCCGGTGCCGTTCTTCTCGACAAAGGTCTGCGGGATCAGATCGTCCCAGAACTGCACTGACTGGCGCGCCTCGGAACGCTGCGCGGCGCTGAACGGCGAGATGTTGTAATCGGCGGTGAAGCCGATCGTCGGGTTGTTGAACAGGCCGACCAGGTGGTTCTTGTCAAGGAAGGTGTAAGTGATCACCCCGTTGTTGATCTGGATCGCGGTGCCCGAATCGATCTGGTTGATCACCCCGGCCTGGTCGATCACCGGCTTGCCGCGGAAGGTATAGCCGACATAGTCATCGAGATTGAATTCGGTCGGCGTTGGCGTGGTGATTGCACCGCTGGCTTCGAAGGCGGTGTGGCGGTCACGTCCGATATACTGGAAGGCGTCGTGGCCATCTTGCCACACTTCTTGGGCAGTGAGCTGCAAATAATCCTTGGCTGTGCTGGTGGTTTTGGTGCCCATGGCGATCATGTCCCTTTTATGTGGCGGGCGCTCATAACTAATGGCGCCCTGCCGGCTCGAATGGGCCGAAGATTAACCAACTAAACGGCGCTGACAAGTCTCCGCTGGTCTCAATTCGGGACTATTTTATTGGCAAGCCGAATAAAAGCGACCGCACATATTTCGACGGCGGCGATCCGTAGGACAGCACCGCATCGTGATATCTCCGTGCCGTGAAGCCCTTGCCCCAGCGCGCTTCCGCCTCGGCCCGCATCGCCCGGTGTTCTTCGTAGCCGGTGAAATAGCTCAACAGCTGGACTGAAGAGAGATTGGCCCGGACCCATTTGCCGGCCGCCTCGCGTTCCTGCTGAAAAGCGCCTGTCATCATCAGATCCATCGCCTGATCGCGGCTCATCCCTTCGGTGTGGATCCCGATATCGAGCAAGGTGTTAGTGACCGAACGCAGCCGCATCTTCAGCACGGTCAGCTGGAACAGCGGATCGCCGCCGAGATAGCCTGCATCCTTCATCACGCCTTCGGCATAGACCGCCCAGCCTTCAACGAACGGCCCCGATCCCAGGTAGGCGCGCAGCACCGAGGCTGAGCGGTTGGAATGATCGAGCTGGAGGTAATGCCCCGGCATCGCCTCGTGAATGCTTAGATCATGGATCATGTAGTCGTTATATTCGGAGAGGTACGAAGTTGCCTGCGCCTCGCTCCACTCATCGGGGATCGGCGACACCGCATAAAAGTTCTGTTGACCGCGTTCCAGCGGCCCCGGCGGATCGTTGTAGGCCACTGCATTGCCCTGCTGGAATTTGGGCATGGTGATGATTTTCACCGGGCCATCGGGCATCCGGATGAAGCCTTTGGCGCGCACGAAATCGGTCGCCTGAGCCAAAGTTTCGCGGGCGCGATTTTCCAGATCTGCGCGGACCGGGCGTTTGGCATAGGACAGCGCCAGCGCCGCCGCGATCGCCGCCTGCTGCTGTTCGGCGCTCGGGCTTTCGGGCAGCGGCGCGCCGAGCGTCTTGCCCATGAGCAACCGGCGCGAGAGCGCATACATTTCGGCGCGGGTATCGACCTTGGCCTTTACGGCCAGCGCTTTCAGCTGCGGCCGGGTGATATCCGAAAGCAGGGCGAACCGCATCTTCTGGTCATAGAGATGGGTGCCCAGCCGGAAGTCGCCCTTGGCGGCCGGGATCAGCACGGTATCGAGCCACTGCTGTTGCTCGGTCACCGCCAGTTTCAGCCCGGCCAGCGCCGCACCGAACCGGGCGCGATCGGCGGTGCTGAGCGCACTGGCATGGGGCCCAAGCATCCCCTCGGCAATCTCGATGATCCCGGCGTTCTGTTTGGCGACGGTTTCGGCAAAGACCTTCGGCACCCGCGACGGATCAAGCTGGCGGCGGCTCTCGGCAAGCAAGGCCGGCAGCGCCTCCATCCGCAGCGTCGCACTTTTCAGCCGGACGTCCCACGGTGCGAAATCGCGCGCCGCCAGTCCATAGAGCGAGCCCGCGGCGATATCGTTATAGATCTGGGCATTCCACGCCCAGTCCTGCGACACTTCGCTTTGCCACACGCGGTAGCGCAACTCATTGCCGAGCAGCGCATAATCGACCTGATTGGCGCGGCTGAGGCGGGCGGGCTTGATCCGGCCCATCGCGGCAAGGATCGCGCGCCACTCGGCATTGCGCGCGGCGCGCCCGGCAGCGCTGACATCGGGCAGCGCGCCGTCATAGCGATGCTCGCCCACAACAGTCGCTTCGGCCGGTGAGAGCCGGGTGGCCGAGGCGATAAAACGCGCTGACAGCCCGGCAAATCTGGCGTCGGCTTGCTGAGCGGGAGCCGCAGCGGCGCGGCGCAGCTGGCTGGCCTCGGCAGATACGCTGCCCAGCGCAAGCGACCCCAACGATAGAGACAGGGCTAGAAACGAAGTTGCAGCAAACCGCTTGTTCATGGATTTCTTCCCGCAGTACGAAGTATAGATAAGCAAGCTAGCCGCGCTTCAGCGTGCCGTCGATGGGCGATCGGGCGCGGGGTCCGGATCAGAGGAGCGCGCCAGCACCAGCCCCGCCGCGACCAGCGCCATTCCCACGCCATCAAGCCAGCCGAGCGCCTCGCCAAACGCAAACCAGCCGACCACGACTGAAACCACCGGCTGGGTCAGCAGCGCCAGTCCGATCACCAGCGGCGTGAAATGCTTGAGCGCATAGACCAGCAGCCCCTGCCCCAGCACCTGACTGCCCAGCGCCAGCAGGATGATCGGGCCCCAGTTCTGCGGCCAGACCGGCTCGCCCAGCATCACGGCGATCGCCAGCATGATCGGTGCACCGGCCAGGCTCGACCAGGCCAGCAGGGTCCAGCTGCCCAGCTTGACCCGCGCGCCATGCAGCAGCAGGATATAGAACGCATAAAGGAAGCCCGCGAGCAGGCAGAACAGATCGCCGACCAGCGCCGTGTCATCGATTTCGAGGC
This sequence comes from Novosphingobium sp., assembly GCA_031383985.1. Lineage (GTDB taxonomy): Bacteria > Pseudomonadota > Alphaproteobacteria > Sphingomonadales > Sphingomonadaceae > Novosphingobium. Next base: position 30,612 of record JANNAE010000039.1, read on the forward strand.
TGCGTCCAAGCAGGATCGCCGATCCGCCCAGCGCGGCAGCCAGCGCCAGCGTCTCGGCGCGGTGGGGCCAGCGCTTCATCGCAAACACCCCCCACGCCATCAGGATCAGGCTGCCCGAATTGCCGAATAGCGTGGCGTTGCCCAGCCGGGTCTGGCCGATCCCGATGTGCCAAGCGGCAATGTCGAGCGCAAAAAACACCCCCGCCGCAATCATGATAGCCCAGCTGCGGCGAGAAAATCCCGTCAGCGGCTGGCGGTTCACCCGCGCCAGAAGCATCAGCAGCGGGACTGCCAGAAAAAGCCGCCAGAAACCAGCGGAGACCGGCCCCGTATCTGCCAGGCGCACCGGCCACGAGCCGATCGCCAGCACCACATTGCCGCCGATCAAAGCCACAAAATGGAGCGCATTCCAATTCGACTTTGCCCCGGTTGCATTCCCCATCGCCATGCCTTAGCCGCAGCAACTGGATTGCAAAACGAAATTGAAGAGAGAGACCTGCGTGCACAACGAACTGTTCCAGCCGATCACGCTTGGCGCGATCGAAGCGCCCAATCGCATCCTGATGGCCCCGCTGACCCGCGGCAGAGCGGATCCGGGGTTCGTCCCCAATGCGATGATGGCAGAATATTACGGCCAACGCGCCGGCGCCGGTCTGATCATCTCGGAAGCGACCGGGATCAGCGTCGAAGGGCTCGGCTGGCCGTCCGCGCCCGGGATCTGGAACGATGCGCAGGTCGAAGGCTGGAAGCTGGTGACCGAAGCGGTGCACACCGCTGGCGGCCGGATCATCTTGCAGCTGTGGCATATGGGACGACTGGTCCACCCGGACTTTCAGGGCGGCAAGCCGGGTGTTTCGGCTTCGGCAACCACTGCGCCGGATAATGCCCACACGCCGACGGGCCGCAAGCCTAATGAGCAAGCCCATGCACTGACCGTGAGCGAGATCGCCCGCGTGGTCGAAGATTATGGCCGCGCCGCAGAAAACGCCAAGGCGGCGGGCTTTGACGGGGTGCAGCTGCACGGTGCCAACGGCTATCTGGTTGACCAGTTCCTGCGCAACAATACCAATCTGCGCGCGGATGAGTATGGCGGATCGGTGCAGAACCGCACCCGGTTCATGCGCGAGGTCCTTGAACGGCTGATCGCGGTGTGGGGAGCAGATCGCGTCTCGATCCGGCTTTCGCCCAATGGCGAAACACAAGGTGCCAACGATTCCGATCCGGCCAGCATTTTCGGCGAGGCCGCGCGCGTGCTCGAAGAGCTTCGCATCGGCTTTGTCGAACTGCGCCAACCGGGCCCCGAAGGCAGCTTTGGCCGCACGGATGTGCCGGCCCAAAGCCCGCTGATCCGCTCGCTCTATTCCGGCCCACTGGTACTCAACAGCGATTACACCGCAGCGACTGCCACCGCTGATGTGGCTTCAGGAAAATGCGATGCCATCAGCTTCGGGCGGCCGTATATCTCCAACCCCGATCTTGATGCCCGCATCAGGGCAGGCACTGAATGGGCCCCTAATGTCGATGCCCCAAAAAGCTGGTACTGGCCCGGACCCAAAGGTTACATCGATTATCCGGCACTCCAGCTGGCATGACCGGAGGCCTTCCGATGGCGCACCGATCATGGCTGTTCGTGCCGGGTGACAGTGAAAAAAAGCTGAGCAAGGCTGCGACTACCGGGGCCGACGCGATCATCGTCGATCTGGAAGATTCGGTCAGCTTGCCCAACAAGGCTGCTGCGCGCGCGATGACGCAGCAATGGTTGGCCGCGCATCGCCAACAGCCGACCGAGCAACGCCGGCAAGGCCGCTGGGTGCGCATCAATGCGCTCGACAGCCAGTTCTGGCGCGATGATCTGGTCGCGATCATGGCTGGCGCACCCGACGGGATCATGCTGCCGAAATCGAACGGGCCTGAGTCAGTTCAGCAGCTGGCGGCCGAAATCTATGAACTCGAACAGCGCAACGGCATCCAGACCGGCTCGACCCGGATCCTTCCGCTGGTCAGCGAAACTGCGGCAGCGGCGATGACCATCGGGGCCTATGTTGCAGTGCCCTTGCCGCGGCTTGCCGGACTGACCTGGGGAGCAGAGGACCTCTCTGCGGCGATCGGGGCCACCCGCAAGCGTGACGCCGAGGGCAGCTGGACCGACGTCTTCCGGATGGTCCGCGCGCAGACACTGCTCGCCGCCCATGCCCAAGGCCTGATGGCAATCGACACGCTCTACGCCGATTTCAGCGATATCGAAGGACTGAGGCGGGCCGCCGAAGCGGCACGTGCCGATGGGTTCGCCGGGATGCTGGCCATTCACCCGACCCAATGCGCGGTCATCAATCAGGCCTTCACCCCCAGCGAAACAGACCTCGCCGCAGCCCGGGCGATTGTCGCCGCCTTCGCCGCAGATCCTTACGCCGGCACACTCCAGATCGATGGCCGGATGATTGACCGCCCCCACCTCAAGCTGGCGCAGCGGGTACTGGGAATCGCAGAATAGCTTTACAAGGCGGGCGCTTCTGCTGCGGGCTCGGCTGCTACCGCTGCCGGGGCCGGATCAACCGCAGTTGGCGTGTCGCTCGTGGGTTTAGCGGTATCAGCAGCGCCTCGCTGCGCTTTCTTGCCAGCGTCGCTATGCGGCGCGAGCGGGGGCTGCGAGCGGAGCTGATCGAGCGGCAACATCGCGTCGCTGGTCGATCCGGGCAGAATTTCGCCATCGGCGGTGCCGCCGGTCGCCTTCTGGTCGCCCTGGCAGGCGACCAGTGCCAGCGGCAGCGCGGCGATCAAGGTCAGGCGGGTCAGCTTGGTCACTTGGCAGGCTCCGTCAGGTTGGGCGATGGGGGACAGGGGCGGTCTAGCGCGTGATGCGAAAAAGTGGGAACCGGTTTTTCGCATCACGCGCCAACAAAAACTCTAGAGGATGATACGGTTCAGCCTGATCGGATCATCCTCTAGCGCGGTGAGGAATTCGTCGGCGCGGGCCAGCAATGCCCGATCCCAGGCGGGTGAATCAACCATTACCCCCAGCCGGGCCAGGCTGGTGACGCCAAACTCCTCGATCCCGCAAGGGACGATGCCCGAGAAATGGTCGAGCTCCGGAGCCAGATTGACCGAAAAGCCGTGCATCGTCACCCAACGGCGGATCCGCACGCCGATAGCGCCGATCTTCGCCTCGCGGCCATCGATGTCGCGGGTCCAGATACCGATCCGCCCCTCGGCACGCCAGCTGGCCACGCCGAAATCGCCGAGCGTAGCGATCACCCAGCCCTCCAGCGCGTGGACAAAGCCGCGGACATCGCGCGCGCGCTTCCTCAGATCGAGCAGCACGTAGCCGATCCTTTGCCCGGGACCATGATAGGTATAGCGGCCACCGCGCCCGGCTTCGACCACTTCAAAACGCGGATCGAGCAATTCAGCGGCAGCGGCACTGGTCCCGGCCGTATAGACGGGAGCATGCTCAAGCAGCCAGATCAGCTCATGCGCGGTTCCATCGGCAATCGCAGCGTTGCGCACAGCCATTTCCGCCAATGCCCCACGATAGGCCACCGGCGCGTTTTCTTGGCGCAATTCGATCCCGCCGGGCAGAGTTCCAACCATCGCGCATTGCGTGGCGGCATTTGCTGTGGTTATCAAGGGGGGAGCAACGGGAGAACAACTATGCGCTTCGACAGCAACCTGGCCTGGAAGGACGCTGTTCAGGCAGTAGCGACCAATCGCGATGTCCTGCTGGCGCTGGCGGGGGTATTCTTCATGCTCCCCAGCCTTGCCGTCGCATTGCTGATTCCGCAGCCCGAACCGAAAGCAGGACTGACATCCGAACAGACCCTCGCAATGCTCATGGCTTACTACCGCATGGCCATGCCATACATGCTGGCCATGTCCTTGATCCAGGCAGTGGGCACGCTTTCGGTGCTGACGCTGTTCACCGATCGGGCGCGGCCGACAGTTGGCGAAGCAATCGGGCGCGGAGTTAGTGGGGTGCTGCCTTACCTTGGCGCTTATCTCTTGTTGGGCCTGGGTATTGGCCTTGCCGGAGGTGTTCTGATCGTCGGATCCGCTGCGATCGGTGTGCCGGCGCTGGCCGTGTTAATCGGCCTCGGCTTGGCCGTTGCGGTGATCTATATCGGGATCCGAATGGTCCTTATCGCTCCGGTGGTTGCAGTCGATCACGTGCGCAATCCGATCGAGGCGCTGCGCCGCTCGTGGGATCTGACCCGCAGCAATGCTGGGCGCATCCTGGTGTTCTTCGTGCTGCTGGGGGTGACTGCGATCGTGGTGTTCCTGGTGATCATGGCGATCATTGGCGTCGTGCTGGCGATGACCGCAGGCGGAGACGCTGCAAAGTTGGTCGCAGCTGTCGTCTCGTCGCTGCTTACCGGGGTGATGACGCTCTACTTCGTCGCCGTAATGGCTTCGATCCACCGCCAGCTGTCCGGACCTTCCGCCGCGCCAGTCAGCGCGGCGTCTGGATAGTCAGTCCTTCCAGCCCCAGAACAGCTTGCAAGGCAGGACGTTCCATAGTTCGAAGCCTTCATCGATGTGGGCAAAGTGCCGGGCCATATAATCCCGCGCGCGGTTGGAAAACTGATAGACCAGAAACGCGCCGCCCGGGCGCAGCACACGGTGAGTGGCCGCCGCGATGGCCGGACCGACGCCATCGGGTAGCGTCGAGAACGGTAGCCCCGACAAAACATAGTCGGCATGGTCAAAGCCGTGCGCGCGGACAATCTCTTCAACGTCGGCCGCCGATCCCAGCACTGCGGTAAAGCGGCTGTCAGTGATCGTGGCCCGAAGATAGTCGATGAACAGCGGGTTGGTATCGATCACGATCAACCGCCCGTCGCGCGGCAACCGCTCCAGCACCGGACGGCAAAAGGTCCCAACGCCCGGGCCATATTCGACAAACAGGCGGCATTCGTCCCATTTCACCGGCTCCAGCATCTTGGCGATGGTGAAACGCGATGACGGGATAATCGAGCCGACCATCACCGGGTGCTTGGCAAAGCCTTCAAGGAACACCCCCCACGGACCAAGCAGGCGCTTGATCCGGCGCTTCACCCGGGTGGACGAGGCCTCTTGGGCGATCTGGGAACTGGTCATCGTGTGGGGCAGCCTGTAAAAAAACCTAGCGGAGCGCGTTTGCAAATTTGTCCTGTCATTGCAAGCAGCGAAGCCATTGCATCGGGCGGGCGACCGGCCTAGCCGGGAATGGAAATGCCCAACGCTCCCATTAGTTCCGCCACCTCGTCGTCGACCGGGACCGCCACGTTGCCGCGCGGGCGGCTGACTTTGCTGTTCATGGTGATGCTGGTGACGGCCGCGGGCAATACTGCGATGCAATCGGTGATGCCGTCGATCGGAACGGCGCTGAAAGTGCACGATGTGTGGATCAGCCTGGCCTACACTTGGTCCGCGCTGTTGTGGATGACCTGCGCCCCGATGTGGGCGCGCCGCTCGGACCGGCGCGGGCGCAAGGCGATGATGGCGATCGGGCTGATGGGGTTTATCGCCAGCTTCACACTGTGCGGCGCGGTGCTGTGGTTCGGCCTCAACGGCTGGATTTCATCGCTGGCTACGCTGCTGCTGTTCGCTCTGGCCCGTTCGCTTTACGGCGGCTTCGGTTCGGCCGCCCCGCCAGCGGTCCAGGCCTATGTTGCCAGCCGCACCTCGCGGGCAGAACGGACCCAATCGCTCTCGCTGATTTCCTCCAGCTTCGGCCTGGGCACGGTGCTTGGCCCGGCGCTGGCGCCGCTGCTGATCCTGCCGGGACTGGGACTGGTCAGCCCGTTCCTGGCCTTCGCGCTGATCGCACTGGTGGTGCTGGTGGCCTTGCGGCTGCGCCTGCCCAACGATGACCCGGCCTATGCGGCGCGCGGCGATGTGATGACTGCACCGTTCAGCGCCAACTCCAATTCGCGCCCCCGCAATGCCGGACCTGATCATTCGCCAGTCGAGCATGAAGATGTGCCAAACCTGGCCTGGACCGATCCCCGGATGCGGCCTTGGCTGATCGCGGGGCTGCTGGGCGGTCATGCGCAGGCGGCGGTCATCGGGATCGCCGGGTTTCTCGTGCTGGATCGGCTCGGTTTGCGGGGCAGCCCGCTGGAGGGGGCCGGCCCGATCGGGCTGGTGCTGATGGCGGGCGCGATGGCGACACTGGTGGCCCAGTGGGGGATCATTCCCAAGCTGCACCTTGGCCCGCGGTCATCTAGCTTGAGCGGGATCGTGCTGGCTGCGGTCGGCGTGGCCTTGCTGGCCGTGGCGATGGACCTCCATTCGATCGCGCTGGGGTATTCGCTGGCTTCCATGGGCTTTGGTCTGTTTCGGCCGGGGTTCACTGCGGGGGCTTCGCTGGCTGTCAGCCGGGCTGAGCAAGGCCAATCGGCCGGGATCGTCGCTTCGATAAACGGCGCGGCCTATGTTGCTGCGCCCGCAATCGGCGTGTGGCTTTATGGCCATTCACCGTGGATCGGCTTCGCGGTTATCGAACTGCTGTGTCTGGCGGTGCTGGTCCTTGGCATCAAGAGCATGGCCCGCGACGCGGTCCTGATTGATTAGTCGCTAGAGCGTGATGCGAAAAAGTGGGAACCGGTTTTTCGCAATACATCACGCGACAACAAAGAATTATAGAGCATGATGCGATTCAGCTTAATCGCATCATGCTCTAGAGGATTTCGCGAACCATATCCTGCGGGCGGCACAGGCGAACACCCTTGGCGGTCTCGACCAGCGGACGTTCGATCAGCCTGGGTTCGCTTGCCATCGCGGCCAGGATCCTGGCGGGGTCTGCTGCGGGCAGCCCGCGCTCTTCGGCATCGGTGCCGCGCAACCGCAGCCCCTGCGCCGGGCTGATCCCGGCGTCGCGATAAAGCTGCGCGAGTTTCGGAGCCGAGGGAGGATCGCGCAAATACTCGATCACAGTGAGTTCGATCCCGGGCGCTTCCTCGAGAATCGCCAGCGTCTTTCGCGAGGTGCCGCAGCCCGGATTGTGCCAGATCGTTGCCTTCATCGGCGCTGGCCTATCGAAAAACCTGGCACCGGGCAATTTGATCCTTGTCAATGCGAGTGACTCGCAATATCGGCACCACAGCTACTGCAAATGATTATCAATAAGGATTGCCGATGATTCGCCTTGAGGTTTCTTTCTTCGCTCTCAGCAGCGCCCTGGCGGCCGGAGTATTGGCTCATTCCGTGCCTGCCCGCGCCGAAGCAGGCGAGGCATTCGGAGAAGCGCCCGAGAACCAGATCGTCATTACCGGCCTTTCGGATGGCTATCACGCCGCCGATTCGCGGACCGCGACCAAAACCGACACCCCGCTGATCGACGTTCCGCAAAGCATCCAGGTCATTACGCGCGAAAAACTCGATGATCAGGCCCAGCACAACATGAGCGACGTTCTGCGCTATGTCCCGGGGACCACGGTCGGCCAGGGCGAAGGCAACCGCGATCAGATTACCCTGCGCGGCCAGAACACCACCGCCGACTTTTTTCTCGATGGCGTTCGCGATGACGCCCAATATTACCGTGCGCTCTACAACATCGAACGGGTCGAAGTCCTCAAAGGCCCCTATGCGCTGATTTTCGGTCGCGGCGGCGGCGGCGGGATTATCAACCGCGTGCAAAAGACCCCAACAGCGGGCGAAGTTCGTGCCAGCGGGACGGCGAGCATCTCCACCCTTGGCAGATGGAATGTTGCCGGCGACCTCAATCTCCCGATCGGAGCCCCGGCCGCGCTTCGCATCAACGCCGAATATGAAGCACTGGACAGCTTTCGCGAGCATGTTGACGGGGAGCGGTTCGCGATCAACCCCTACCTCGCGGTTGATCTGGGCGGGGGCTGGAAGGCCGGACTTTCCTATGAGTATGTCAATGACGATCGCGTCACCGATCGCGGCATCCCCTCGCTGGCCTGCACTGCCCCGTGCCAGCCTGGGCCACTGCCAGGTTACCGCGATACTTTTTTCGGGATCCCCGGCGTCAACCGCACCGGACTTGAAGCACACATCGTCAAGGCCCGTCTCGACGGCCAGCTTGCCGACAACCTCAACTGGTCATCAACGGTGCTGTTTGGCGATTACGACAAATACTATACCAACGTTTTCGCCAATGGCGCGGCCAGCGCGATCAATGGCACCGTGGCACTGGCGGCCTATACCGATCCCACCAAACGCCAGAATCTGATCGTCCAAACCAATCTGGTGTGGGATTTCAAGCTGGGCGGCGTGTCGAACAAGGTTCTGTTTGGGCTTGAATATGGCGATCAGGATTCGACCAACCAGCGCCGCAATGGCGTGCTTTCATCAGCCAAGCTGAACCTTGCCGCGATCGTCTATCCGACTGTCAGCTTTACCACGCTAAGCCGCAATACGGTCTCGCAGGTCAAATTTGTCTCCGCTTACATGCAGGATCAGCTCAGTCTGGGTGAGCACATCGAACTGGTTGTCGGTTTGCGCCATGATCGCTTCCGGATCACCGGCACCGATCTGATCCCGGCCACGCCGCGGGCCTTTGCGCGCGACGACAATCGCACGAGTCCGCGCTTTGGCCTGATCTTCAAGCCGCAGGAAAATGCCTCGATCTACGCCAGTTACAGCCAATCCTTCCTGCCCCGTTCAGGCGATCAGTTTCTGACGCTGACCACTACCCAGCAAAATCTGGCGCCCGAGAAATTTACCAATTACGAGATCGGCGCCAAGTGGAACATCCGTCCGGACATCAGTCTCACCGCAGCGCTGTTTCAGCTCGATCGCAGCAACGCGACCACGCGCAATCCGGCCGACATCACGCAGGAAATCGTGATCGGCAAGACGCGCACCAAGGGCGCCGAACTGTCGCTTAATGGGCGCATCCTGCCCGGCTGGCAGATCAGCGGCGGCTATAGCTATCAGGACGCCAAAGTGATCGGTACCGATCTTGTCCGCCTGCCGCAGGTCCCCCGCCATCAATTTGCGCTGTGGAACCGGTATGACCCTTCCGATCGCCTTGGCGTGGGATTGGGCCTAGTCCACCAGTCAAGCCAGCTTGCCGCGATCCGCACCTCGCTAGCCACTCTGCCCACCCAGCTCCCGGCCTTTACCCGGGTGGATGCGGCGGTGTTCTATAAGGTGTCGGACGCACTCCAGCTCCAGCTCAACGTCGAAAACCTGCTCGACCAGACCTATTTCGCCGATGCGCATAACAACAACAACATCACCCCCGGCGCGCCGATCAACGCCCGGCTGACGGCGCGGATGAAGTTCTAGCGGCTCACTCCGCCTTCAGCGCCGGAACCGCGCGCGCCGCGTCCTCGCTCGAAATTCCGGGCGCGGGCGCGGCGCTGATTGTCTCGAGCTGCCGGGCCACCCGGCCCGCGCTCTGGATCGCACGGACGAGGCGCGGATAGACCCCGCAGCGGCACAGATTGGGGATCGCCGCCTTGATCTCGTCCTCGGACGGATCGGCGTTGCGCGCCAGCAGCGCGGCGGCGCTGATCGCGATGCCTGGCGTGCAAAAGCCGCACTGGATCGCTTGTTCGGCGACCAATGCCTGTTGCACGGGGTGCGAGCGATCGCGCGAGAGGCCCTCGATGGTGGTGACGCTGCGCCCCTCGGCCTCGGCCAGCGAGATCAGGCACGAGCGTAGCGCCTCGCCATCGACCAGCACCATGCAGGCACCGCAATCGCCGCTGCCGCAGCCATATTTGGTGCCGGTCAGATTGGCCGCATCGCGCAAGCCCCACAGCAGCGGGGTTTGCGGATCCATGTGAAATTCGACCGGACGATCGTTGACAACAAGCCGCGGCATCGGGCTCAGTCGCGCCAGCTCCGGTCGATCTTGTCGATCTTGCGGATGAATGCGGCAAAGTCAGGCGCGCCGGGGCCACCGGGCAGCTGGACCTGTCCCAGATCGCGCTGGTGCACCGCAACCACCTCGGCAGGAACCATGATCGGCTGCCCCATCGACATCGTCGCCACCTGAATCTCGCAGGCGCGCTGCAGGGCCCAGTGCTGGATGAACATTTCCTGCAGGGTCCGGCCCATCACCACCGGACCATGGTTGCGCAGCATCAATATGTGCTTATCGCCCAGATTGGCGAGCAGCCGCTCGCCCTCTTCGCCGCGAACGGTGACGCCCTCAAAATCGTGGTAGGCCAGCTTGCCGATAAAGTTGCAGGCATAGAAATTAGTCGGCTGGAGCCCACCTTCCAGGCTGCACACCGCCATCGAGGCTGTGGTATGGCTGTGGCAGATGGCATGGGCCCGCTCAAGATGGCGGTGGAAATAGGCGTGCTGGGTGAAGCCCGCCTTGTTGACCGGATAGGGGCTGCCATCAAGCGTGTTGCCCTCGATGTCGATCTTGACCAGATTCGAGGCGCAGACTTCCGAATAGAGCAGTCCGAACGGATTGATCAGGAAGGCGTCCTCCTCGTCCGGGACCTTGACCGAGATGTGATTGTAGATCGATTCGCCCCAGCCGAGCATGTCGAAAATGCGGTAGCAGGCGGCAAGCTCCTGCCGAACTTGCCATTCAGCTTCGCTGCAATCGAGGTTACGCTTCAACTGGGTTGCCATGGGTCGCTCTCCGTTCGCCTGTGCGGGCGGGTATAGGCCAATCACGGCCCGAATGAAATCCGCAAACCAGCCCACAGGGTGCGGGGTGCGCCAAGATCGATCGAACCGGCCTGGTTGCGGGTGATGATCTGCTCCCCGGTCAGATTTTCGCCCCGAAGGATCAGCGCAAACGGGCCGCCCAGCGGCACTTTGGCGAAGGCATCGAGCGTGGTTGCGGCGGGGAGACGATCGGTCTCGAGGTCATCCTCGAACTGCGCCCCGGTATGGCGCATGGTCGCGGCGAACTGCCACCCTCCCAGGAACTGGCCTGCGCGCGGCTGCCAACCCAATGTGGCGCTGGCGGCGAGCTTGGGGGTTTGTGCCGGACGCTTGCCGTTGAGCGCCAGCGACGCGCCGCTAGCCTCGACAAAGGCATCGGTCCAGGCCAGCGAGCTATCCAGACTGACCGCACCAAGGCGCAATCCCGCACCCAGTTCCACCCCGCGTGCGCGGACTGCATCGACATTGCGCCGCTCGCGCAAATTGGCCGCAAGGGTAACATTGGCAATCGCGTTCTTGATCCGGTTGTCAAAGGCGGTGACCGACAGCCTGACCGCCGCGGACGGCGCAAAATCGGCACCTGCTTCGAACCCGCGCAGCCGTTCATTGGCGAGCAGCGCATTGGCCCTGGTGGTGACCGGGAACACCACGAACGGGCGGTAGAGTTCATTGAGGGTCGGCAACCGCAACCCGCTATAGGCCGAGCCGCGTAGCGACAGCCCGCCACCCAGCGCCAGCACCGCCCCGCCGCGCAATGAGGTGCTCCAGCCGGCGCGATCCGCGAACAGCCTGTTGGTGGTGGTGACGCCCGCCGCATTGGCTTCACGGAAATAGCCATCGCGGATGGTCCAGCGATCGGCCCGTGCGCCGACGGTGAGCACCAGCGCGCCCAGCGTCAAATCATTCTCAATGAACAGGCCGAGATCGCTGTTCCGGCCCCCCGCCCGGCGCCGCGCGGTGACACGGCCGGTGACAGCGCTATAGGCTTCCTCCTGCAGGCCGCCGCTGGCGATCCGCCAATCGGTGCCGAGCCGCAACACATGCCGATCGCCCACTGGCGGGCGCAGTTCCAGCTTCCCGCCCAGCCCGGTCGAGGGCGTGCGCCGCTGGTCGAGGGTTTTCCTGAAGCTGGTCGAACTGATCACCACATTGGAGAAATCGCGCGCCTGGACATAGCCCAGCACCTCGAACTGCCAGCGTCCCCGGCCCACCAGACGCAGACTGGCGTCCTGTCCGCTGCTGGTACTGTCAGCGCCCTTAAAGCGCAGCGTGCGGGCATCATCGAACGCCAGTCCGCGAAACTGCAGCTCGATCTCCGGCGTGATCGGAGCGACGCCGCGCAGGCTGGCCGACCAGCTCTCGTAAGCGGCCCGGGCGCTGGCGGGTACCCGTTGGTTGGTCGGCGTCGTCCAGAACCCCTGCCCCCGGTCCCACCGCCCGCTGACCACGGCAAAGCCGCCGCCGAGCTTTGGGGCCAGTGTCGCAGAAAGCTCGCTCTCGCCGCGATCATTGCCGATCAGCGCGCCCGAAAGCAGCCCCAGCGCGGCGGCATCGGCGCTGGTCAATTCGATCGTTCCGGCCACTGCGCCCGCGCCAAAGGCACCAGCCCCGCCCCCGCGCGTGACCCGCGCCGAGGCAAGCCGTTCCGGCGCAATCGCGGAAAACGGAATATAGCCGAAGAACGGATCGGCCATCGGTACGCCATCGAGCAGCACCAGGACGCGCGAGGTGGCATTGCCGCCCAGCGCGCGCAACGTCACCCCTTGCGCTGATGGGTTGGCCGAGCGGCTATCCGACCGGCGGAATTGCTGGAACCCGGCGACCGCGGACAGCGCATCCTCGAGACGTCCCGAGGCGCTGGAACCCAGCCGCTCTGCCGGGATGATCTGGACATCATAGGCCTGGCTCGCCGGGGTTGCCGCCAACCCCTGCCCGGTCACCACGATCGCGTCCACAGGCGGTTCGTCCGCCGCAAAGGCAGTCTGCGAGACAAATGTGGCTGGCAGGGCAATCCCCAGGCTCAGAGCCTGGATCAAGCGGGGCCGCTTAGGAAATTCGAACACTGGACCTCATCATTGTGTATTGAATTCAGAAAAACGTATGAAATATATATATTACAATAGTTTGATGAACACTTCCGATCATCGCTTTGCCCAAAACCAGAACCCGCCCAAACTCCGCTGATCAGGGTTTTTCGGCAATCGCCTATTGAATGCACCTTGCCAAGTTTCAAATGGCTCACCCCTTGCCAGCGATGGGTAGGCAGGACGCGGCCATAGACCTTGGGGCGGCGAAAAGGGGATCAGGGTGCCCATCCCGCCGTGGCTAGAGCGCGGCGGCGGTGCCTGCAAGCATCGCGCACCAATCGCTGCGCCGCCCGCGCCACGGTTCGGCCAGCCCTTCGCTGACCAATTGCGCGCCAAGGCTGCGGCCTTGCCGGGTCACAATGCGCAAAGTGCGGCCATAGCGATCCCGGTCCCGGTTCCCTGCTTCAAGCGCGAAGGGCCCGGCGTTGAGCAAGGTGATCAGGCGCCGGGTTGCCACCGCACCGTGCGCCGCTTCGGCGGGGCACGATGCGCCGCGGGTTTCAGGGGCATTGATATCGGCGATGCGAACCTTTTCACCTTGCAGCCAGAAGGTGTCGCCATCGACGACGCAAGTGGTGCGGGGGCCGGTCGCGCAGAGCGCGAAGCTGGCGGCGAGGGTGATGAGGGTAATGGCCATGCACCGGCGATGCACCGCCGATGCACCGCAGATGAATCCGCAAAACTACCCAGTTTTGGTCCGGATCAGAGGCTTAAGTGCGCGTCTTATAACGAAAGGAACAGGCCCGCCAACGCCGCGCTCATCAGATTGGCCAGGCTGCCCGCGATCAGCGCCTTGATTCCCAACCGGGCAATCACCGGGCGCTGGTTGGGGGCGAGGCTGCCGGTCACCGCCATCTGGATCGCAATCGAGCTGAAATTGGCAAAGCCGCACAGCGCAAAAGTGACGATCGCCACGGTCCGTTCCGAGAGGCCCCCTGCGCCAGTGGATAGCTGCCCCAGATCGATGAAGGCGACGAATTCGTTCAAAACCACTTTGGTCCCGAAAAAGCCCCCAGCCCGCAATGCTTCGGCCCAATCGGGAGCGCCGAGCAGATAGAAGATTGGCGCGAAGAGATAGCCGATCAACATCTGGAACGACCATTCAGGATGGCCAACCCAGCCTCCTGCCGTGCTGACGAGGCCATTGGCCAGCGCCACCAGGGCCACAAAGGCCAGCACCATCGCGCCGACCGCGACCGCCAGCTTGACTCCGGTTTGCGCGCCTTGGGCTGCGGCCATGATGATGTTGGCGGGGCGCTCCTCGTCATGGGTTGCGGCTGGCTGGCCGTCTTCGGGAATGACTGCGGCGACAACTATTGCACCGGTCGGATCGGGCATCATGATCTTGGCCATGACGATCCCGCCCGGTGCCGACATGAAGGCGGCGGCAACCAGATAGTCGATCCGGATCCCCATGCTGGCGTAGGCCGCCAGGATTGTCCCCGCGACCCCGGCCATGCCGACCGTCATCACGCAGAACAGCTGCGAGGGAGTAAGCGCGGCAAGGTAAGGCCGGATCACCAGCGGCGATTCGCTTTGTCCGACAAAGATATTGGAAGCCGCGCACAGGCTTTCGACCTTGCTGATGCCGATGATCTTCTCCAGCCCGCCGCCGATCCATTTGATCACCAGCTGCATGATCCCGAGGTAATAGAGGATCGAGATCAGCGCCGCGAAGAAGATAATTACCGGCAGCGCCTGAATTGCGAAGTTCTGCCCAAGCTTGTCGGTGGCCAAGGCACCAAACAGGAACTTGGTGCCCTCTCCGGCATAACCCAGCAGACTGGAAACCCCGGATGCTACGGCCTGAAGCACGCGATTGCCCGCCGGAACATAGAGCACCAGCGCGGCAAAACCGGCTTGCAGCAGGAATGCCGAACCCACCACCCGGAGGCGAATTCCCTTGCGATCAGACGAGAAGATGAAGGCGACCAGGAGGATGACCAGCATTCCGAGCAGGCTATAGACGATATGCATGAAGCGGCTTCCCCTGCGTGGCCCCTGTTATCCGGCCCGATCCGTGCCGCTTGGTAACGAGTTGATGGTCGAACAGTCAAATCCTCGCTGGCCCGGCAGCGGCAGACTCGCCCTTCCCACCGGCGATCTTCCTCGCTAGTCCCTTGCCATGACCACACCAGCATCCACCCCTCGCTCGCTCTTGCTGTTCGCGTTGTTCTATGGCGGCATGGTCACCGTGGCTGGCGTGCTGGGGGCCAAGCAGGTCATGCTGGGCCCGCTGGTGGTCGAGGCTGGAATCTTTCCGTTCCTGACCCTGGTCGGCATTTCCAGTGGGATCGCCGAACTACATGGCAAGCAGATTGCCGACCGGCTGGTGCGCTATGGCTTCATTCCGCTGGTCGGCGCGATCCTGATGACGCTGTTTGTCCTTCAGCTGCCGACCGACCCGGGAATGTATGAGCCGGCCAAAGCGGCATTCCCGGTGATCCTTGGCCAGAGCTGGCGGATGATGTTGGCCGGGGTCATTTCCTATGGCACTTCGGTGACGTTGAACGTCTGGATTTTCAACCGGCTGCGCGAAGCTGGCGGACCGTTTGCCAGGCTGCGCGGGTTCATCGCCGCCGCACTGTCGCAGATCGTCGACACGTTGATCTTCATTACCATCTCTTTTTATGGCGTCCGCCCAATTTTCGACATCATGGCCGGGCAGATGATCGCCAAGATCGTCCTCTCGGCGGTGATGGTCCCGGCGATCATCTGGATTGTCGTCCATCAGGGCCGCAAGCTGGACAGCAATCCCTGACCGGCTCGACCCCGTTCGATTTTGTTAGAATAAAAATCGGGGTCGAAGCTTCTGTTTGGCCGTGATTTTCGAGCCGTGAAATGTTCCATTTCACTCGAAATCGCTCTAGAGGCGCATCCTATGCCTGACTCGCACGACCAAACCGGCCTCGCCAAAGCGGAAACGCTGATCGAAGCGCTGCCCTATCTGCAGCGCTACGCCGGACGCACCTTTGTGGTGAAATACGGCGGCCACGCGATGGGCGATCCCGAACTGGCGCGCGATTTTGCCGAGGATGTGGTGCTGCTGAAAGCGGTCGGAATCAATCCGGTGGTGGTCCACGGCGGCGGTCCGCAGATCGGAGCGATGCTCAAGAAACTCGGCGTCGAAACGCGGTTCGTCGATGGCCTGCGGGTCACCGACAAGGAGACCGCCCAGATTGCCGAGATGGTTCTGTCGGGCGCGATCAACAAGGAGCTGGTCACCTGGATTGCGGGCGCTGGCGGCAAGGCACTGGGGATTTCGGGCAAGGATGGCGGATTGGTCATCGCCAGCAAGGTCCAGCGCACGACACGTGATCCCGATAGCAATATCGAACAGGTGGTCGATCTGGGCTTTGTCGGCGAACCCCAGTCGGTCGATATCGCGATCCTCGAAACCGCCTGCGCCGCCGGGATGATCCCGGTCATCGCCCCGATTGCGCCGGGTGCGGATGGCGAAACTTACAATATCAACGCCGATACCATGGCCGGCGCGATCGCCGCAGCGCTGGGCGCCGCGCGGCTGTTCCTGCTGACCGATGTCTCGGGCGTGCTGGACAAGAACGGTGAACTGCTGACCGATCTGACTCCGGCCGATATCGCCAAGCTGCGCGCCGACGGCACGATCTCTGGCGGGATGATCCCCAAACTGGAAACCTGCGTCCATGCGGTAGAGGCTGGGTGCGATGCGGCGGTAGTGCTCGATGGGCGGGTGCCGCATGCGATGCTGCTCGAATTTTTCACCTCGCGCGGTGCCGGCACGCTGATCCGCAAGGGATGAGAGGCGTAGCGGCCCTTGTCGCGGTGGCGCTGCTGGCCGGCTGTGACAGCAAGGCCCCGCAGCCCAAGTCTACTGCGACCGCCACCGCTGCGGCGCCGGCCCTTGCCCCCTCCGCTGCGCGCGATCCGAGCGAAGTACTGATCGGTTGGGCCAAGGCTGTCTCATTGCGCGATTGGGCATCGGTGCGCGCCTATTGGGGCGACAAGGGCGCGGCCAGCGGGCTGAGCGAACTGGCATTCTCGCAGCGGTGGAACGCGATCAAGAATCCTGACGTGTCCCTCGGCATCGGCCGGCTTGAAGGCGCGGCCGGCTCCAGTTTCTACTCCGTGCCAGTGATCATTGCCGACGGGAAGCGGCGGATCGCCGGTTACGTCGTGCTGCGCCGGGTCAACGATGTTGCCGGCGCCACTCCCGAACAGCTGCGCTGGCATATCGAGAGCAGCACACTGCAACCCTGATCAGACAAGCACTGGTTGCCCGATCGCTGAAGCTTCGGCTATCAGCGCGGGGAAAATTTGAGAGAGGATCGGTTCGTGCTGTTCTACACATTGTTCGAAATCGTCGGTTATCTGATCAACATCGTCGTGATGCTGGTGATCGTACAATTCGTGCTGAGCCTGCTCATCTCTTTTAACGTTGTGAATTTGCATAATAATTTTGTCGCCGCTATCTGGAAGGCGGTCAACGCGCTGCTCGAGCCGATGCTCAAGCCAGTCCGGCGCTACATGCCCGATACCGGCTCGATCGATCTTTCGCCGATGGTGGTGATCATCGGACTGACGATCATCCAGATCGTGCTCAAAAATCTTGCCATTGCCAATTTGTGACGGAATTCCCATGCCTGCTGCAATTATCGACGGAAAGGCCTTTGCCGCTACGCTGCGCGCGAAAGTTGCCGAATTTTCAGCCAGTTTTGAACAGAGCGCAGGCCGCAAGGCCGGCCTCGCGGTAGTTCTGGTCGGCGAGGATCCGGCCAGCCAGGTCTATGTCCGCGCCAAGGGCAAGGCGACGTTGGAGGCGGGTCTGAACAGCTTCGCGCACAAATTGCCTGCGAGCGCGTCCGAGGCCGAACTGATGGCCATTGTCGCTAAACTGAATGGCGATCCAATGGTCGATGGAATCCTCGTCCAGCTGCCGCTGCCGGGCCACATGGACGAAGCCAAGGTGATCGCGGCGATCGATCCCGACAAGGATGTCGATGGCTTTCACGTCATCAACGTCGGCCGCCTCGCCACCGGATTGCAGGGCTTCGTGCCCTGCACGCCGCTGGGCTGCCTGATGCTGCTCAAGGACAAGCTGGGCAGCCTGTCCGGCCTCGATGCGGTCGTGATCGGACGCTCGAATATCGTCGGCAAGCCGATGGCGCAATTGCTGCTGGCCGAAAGCTGCACGGTGACCATCGCTCACAGCCGGACCAAGGATTTGTCTGCCGTGGTCCGCCGTGCCGATATCGTCGTCGCTGCGGTTGGCCGCCCGGAAATGATCAAGGGTGACTGGCTCAAGCCCGGCGCAGTCGTGATCGACGTTGGCATCAACCGCATCGCGTCCGCAGAAGAAGGTAAGACGCGCCTCGTGGGCGATGTCGATTTTGCCAGCGCCAGCGCGGTCGCCAGTGCGATAACCCCGGTTCCGGGCGGGGTTGGCCCGATGACCATCGCGGTGCTGCTGCGCAATACGGTGGTGGCAGCGCACCGCAATGCAGGGGTGGCGCTGACGGAGGGAGCGCTCTAAGCTTAGCCGCATGAAGCGCGCCATCCTGTTCCTCGCCCTTGCCGCCACTGCCTGTGCCAGCGCTGGCCCGCGCCAGTATTCGGGCGTCAAGCTGAAGCCTGCGGCCAATCCCAGCGCGGTGATCGCCGCCGAACTGGCCTTTGCCCAATTGGCGCAGACCAAGGGGCAGTGGACCGCCTTTCGCGATACCGCCACCGCCGATGCGGTGATGTTCGTGCCGCAGCGGGTGAACGCGCAAGCTTGGCTAAAGGGCCGCCCCGATCCGGCGGTTCCGGTCAGATGGCAGCCCCATCAAGTGTGGTCGAGCTGCGATGGCAGCTTCAGCGTCACCCGAGGCGCGTGGCAGGGGCCCAAGGCCAGCGGCTCGTTCACGACTGTGTGGCAGCGCCAAAAGGATGGCGGTTTCAAATGGGTGCTCGACATGGGCGATCCCATTGAAGCCCCGCTCACCGCGCCCGAGATGATTGCGGCCAGGGTCGCCGAGTGCAGAGGTCTGCCGCCGATCGTGCAAGCTATCGCCGCGCAGCAAGATCGACGCGAGGGACTGAGCGACGACCGGACGCTGAGCTGGTCGGTCCGCGTCGATCCTCTGTGCGGCCGCACTTACAGATTGTTGCTGTGGGACGGGACGAAAATGGCTGAAGTCATGTCCGGATCGGCCGAATCCGCGCCTCCGGGCGATCGTCCCGCAAACGACTGCGCCTAGCCAGTGATGCTCGACCTGTTCCTCTCGGCCTTCGTCACGCTGTTCGTCGTCATCGACCCACCCGGTTGCGCGCCAATCTATGCCGGCCTGGTCAGCGGCGCGACGCAGCGGCAGGCCACTACCATGGCCCTGCGCGCTTGCTTCATCGCCACGATCATCCTGCTGGTCTTCGCCCTGTTCGGCGAACAATTGCTTGGCGCGCTGCACATCGAGCTCAACAGCTTTCGGATCGCGGGCGGGATCATGCTGTTCGTGATCGCGCTCGACATGGTGTTCGAAAAGCGCACCCAGCGCCGCGAGGAGCGGGCCGGAAAAATCATCGCCCAGAACGCGCAAACCCCCGAAGTGGAAGACGTCTCGGTCTTCCCGATGGCCATGCCGATGATCGCCGGCCCCGGCTCGATCGCCACCGTCATGCTGCTGATGGCCCGCGCCGAGGGAACCGAGCAGACGATGGCGATCATGGCCGCGCTCGCCGCCGTCATGCTGCTGACGCTGGCCGCGCTGGTCGCCGCCGGCCCGCTGATGAAGTTGCTCGGCACAAGGGTTGAGGCAGTCATTACCCGCCTGCTGGGCGTGCTGCTGGCAGCCCTGGCCGCGCAATATGTGATCGACGGGCTGAAAGCGGTATTTATTGCAGCGTAACCCGGCTGTCGTCGCTGTCGCGGCGGCCAAAGAACTGCATCAGCTGGACCAACAGCTCGCACCGGACCGGCAGGTCCGCGGCCTCGAGCAAGGCCTGCTTGGCCGCAGCATCGAATGGGGCGATCTGGGAAACCCCATTAATCAAAGAGACGTCGTCGAGCCGCGCGACTGATTCCCAATCAACCCGGTACCCCTGACTGTCCGCAAATCGCCGGGCTTCGCGCTCAAAGCTGGCGCGTTCGATCGGGGCGAGCGCGGCCAAGGCATCCTCGGCCAGTACCTCGGCCTCGATCTGGCGAAACGGGGTTTTCACCTCCAGCTCGCGCTGCAGGCGGAACCGCGACTCGCCTTCGAGCACCAGGTTGAAACCGCCATCATCCAGCGGCTCAACCTCGCCGATCCGTCCGACACAACCGACCGCGAACAGCGGCGCGCCATCCTCAGGTCGCTGGGGCTGGATCATCCCGATCCGGCGATCACGCGCCAACGCATCCTTGACCAGCGCGCGATAGCGCGGCTCGAAGATATGCAGCGGCAATTGCATCCCCGGGAACAGGATCGCCCCGGTCAGCGGAAAGATCGAAATTCGCATGATCCGCTCAGCCGAACAGGATCGTGGCAAGCCGGCGGCGCGTCGCCGCGACCCATGGATCCTCGAGCCCGATCGCCGCGAACAGCTGAAGCAGCTTGGCCTTGGCTGCGCCCTCCCGCCATTCACGGTCTGCCGCGATCATCGCCAGCAGGGTTGTCGCGGCATTATCGCGCTCACCCGCTGCGATCGCAGCACTGGCAAAGGCCAGCTGGGCCTCCTGATCAGCCGGACGTTCCGCAGCGGCGGCACGCAGGGCGGCCAGTTCGCCATCATCGGGCTTGTTGCGCGCCAGCTCTACCGCGGCGCGGGCGCGTTCGACCGCCGGATCGCCCGCCAGCGCCGGATCAAGCCCGGCCAGCACGGCTTCCGCTTCATCGACATGACCAGCCGCGGCCAGCGCCCGCAACAATCCGCCCTGGGCCGCAGCGCTGGCGGGAGCCAGGTCAACGACCTGGGCAAACAGCGCAGCGGCGCGTTCCGCATCGCCTTCAGCCAGCACATCCTCACCCATGGCGATCAGCGGTGCGATATCCCGGGCAGGCTCCACCCCGCCCGGCGCGACCGGCAGCTTTTCCAGCAGTTGATCGAGCAGCGCCTTCAATTGCGATTCGCTACGGGCATTGGTCAGGTCGGCTATCGGCTGGCCCTGGAACATCGCATAGACTGTGGGGATCGACTTCACCTGAAACTGCGCGGCGATGAATTGCTCCTCATCGACGTTGATCTTCGCCAGGATCACGCCTTTGTCGGCATATTCACTCGCAACCTTTTCGAGCAGCGGGGTCAACGCCTTGCACGGCCCGCACCATTCAGCCCAGAAATCGAGGATGACGAGGCCGGTCATCGAGGGTTCGACCACAGTGGTGCGGAACCGGTCTACCGCCTTCTGTTCTTCAAGGTTCAGGCCAGGGCTTGCCACAGGAAACTCCATTCATATCGCTGATTTTGCCCCAATGTGGGCTTTTGCTTCCGTTTGTGAAGGGTGAAAGCGCGCACGGGCCCCGATTGTGATTTTCCCCTTGCCGGTAGGGGGAGCCGATGCTAACCGCCCGCCTCTCCCCGGTCCGCTGACATGTGCAGCCACGGATCGCAAACGTTCGAGCGGGCGTAGCTCAGGGGTAGAGCACAACCTTGCCAAGGTTGGGGTCGAGGGTTCGAATCCCTTCGCCCGCTCCAGTTTTTCCTCAGCGTTGGGTAGCTTGGCTGGGCGGTGTGGCGACGCGCGTTCTTGGCGGAAGCGGCGGGAGCTTGACCAAGGCGATCAGTACAGCGCCGGCCAGCAATGCGCCCATCCCGATTGCCTGGGCCAGATCATAGTTTCCGGTGCGATCATGCAGCAGGCCGACGCCGAGAATCCCGGCTGCATTGCCGATCCAGCTGACCCCGTTGAGCGCCCCGTAAATCGTGCCATAGCGCGACACCGGAAAGCGGCGCGCGGTGAAATAGGCGAAGATGTCCAGCTCTGCCCCCTGTTGCAGTCCGATCATCCCCGCCGCGAGCAAAGCGGCCACCAGCCACCCGTCGGTCAGGAGCAGCAGCAGAAAACCGGTGCCGGGAATGATCGTCAGCACCACTGCGATCACCCGCGGATCGAAATGGTCGAGCAACCAACCGCCGCCGAGCCGCCCGACGAACTGCCCGACCGCGAACAGTGTCAACGCCAGCGCGCCGATTTGCGCGCTCATCCCCTCTTGCTGGATCATCGGCGAAAGCTGGCCGACGAAGCCTGCCGTAGCGAGGCCCATGACGATCAGCGCGCCGCCCATCAGCTGGAAATCGCGGTCGCGCAGAAAGCCCCAGTCCGACGCGCCATCCTTCGCCGCGCCGACCAGCGCCTTGCCCGCACTGCCCGGGACAATCAACATCGCCGCTGGCGCGCCGACCAGCACCGACAGGGCGGCGAGCGTTACAAAGCCGCCGCGCCAGCCATAGTGTTCCAAGGCCAGCTGGAGCAGCAAGGGAACAACCATGGTGGTGAGCGAAACCCCCACCGCGACCAGCCCCAGTGCCTTGCCGCGATGCAGCTGGAAATGCGCGCTGACCGGTCGGGTGGTCACCACCGCCGTGCTGCCAATCCCGAAAAACCCCAGCACCGCTACCCCGATCGCCATATCAGTCAGGCTGGTGGCAAAGCTGGCGAGCAGAATTTCGATTGCCGCGACCACGGCGATGCAGCCCAGATAAACCGGTTTGAACCCGAACAGGTCAGCCAGCCGCCCCATCACCGGCGCGCCCAGCGCGGCGGTGATGATCAGCGCCTGGATCGAGCCGATCGCGCCGCGGGTAACCTGCAATTCGAGCGCAAGCGGCAGAACGAACAGGTTAAAGGTGAAGAACAACAGCACGATGCCGGTGCCCGAAGCCACTGCGCAGCCTAGGACAATACGCCAACCCTCGGTCCATTCACTGAGTTCCGGGGCCGACTGCTCGCTTGCCGAAGCAGGCGGGTTCAAGCCTCTACCGCAAAGCTTATCTCGGCGTGGTCCTGCAAACGCTTGACCAGTGCTTCACCCAGCAGCGCGCCCGGCGTGGAAATACCGCCAGCAGCTTTGCAATCGAGCAGCGCGATCCCGGTCTCCGCGATCATCCGGCTGGTTGAGCCATAGCCCGGATCATAGCGGCCCTTGACCCCGTAATGGATCGTCTGGCCATCGGCCATTTCGCCCACGAACAGCACATCGTAGTGGCCGTTCTCGCGCTCTTCCCTGGACGGACCTTCACCCGGCTTGGGACCGCCACCGTCGCCGAACGGAGACTTTAGCGCTGCGACCATCGCCTCGGCCGCCTTCTTGCCCATCTCGCCCGGGCTGGTCAGGACCATCTCGTCATACCGGAAGTCCGCGCCATAGGGATGCCCGAGGAGGAAATTGGTGCGGTGGACATTCTTGGTGTTGATCGCCGCCATGATGAACGGCGCGGCCCAGCTATCGAGGCTCCGATCGTATTCGGGGATCATACCGGATGGCTGGCTCGGACCCTCAAAGCCGGGCGTCAGCCCGAACGGGCTGATCATATAGGGCATCAGCGACGGGTTCTTGGCCAGCGTCTTGAGGCTTTCCTTGAGGCTCGCCGCGGTTCCGCCCGAGAACGTCCCTTTCATCGCCCGGACCCGGCCCTTGACCCGCGGAGCCGGTACGCCAAAGCGGGCCTTGGCGTCCTGCTGGAGCATCAAAACGCCGAGATCGAACGGGATCGAATCAAAGCCTGACGAGAACGCAATCCGCGCCGCGCTGGATGTGGCGGCGCCTTGATACTTGTCGATCATCTGGCGCATCCACACCGGCTCCCCGCAAAGATCGGCATAGTCGGTGCCGGCATCGACACAGGCTTGAAGCAGCGGCTCGCCATAAAGCTGATACGGCCCGACTGTCGTGATGATTACCCGCGCCTGATTTGCCATCACGGCAAGGCTGGCCGGATCATCGGCATCGGCGACAAGCAGCGGCGTATCCGCAGGGGCGCCGATCAGGTCCCGCACTTCGGCAAGCTTGGCTGCGCTGCGTCCGGCCATCGCCCATTTCGGGCCTTTGCCCTTGTAGTGATGAGCGAGATATTCCGCGACAAGCCGCCCGGTATAGCCGGTGGCGCCATAGACGACGATGTCAAAGGGGCGTTCTGCCTTGTTCATGCTTGCTCTCCTTGGGGGTCGAATCTGCTCCGGCTGCGCCGACCATAGAACTGCATGGTTCGGTAGCAAAGTCGAACTGAATTGCGGCCCCACACTTCAGAACTTGGGCATTTCAGAGCTTGGGCAGGGTTACGCCCTTTTGGCCCATATATTTGCCCGCCCGGTCGGCATAGCTGATCTCGCACGGTTCGTTCCCCTGGAGGAACAGGAACTGGCAGGCGCCTTCATTGGCATAGATTTTGGCGGGGAGCGGCGTGGTGTTGGAAAATTCCAGCGTGACATGGCCCTCCCAGCCCGGCTCGAGCGGGGTGACATTGACGATGATTCCGCAGCGGGCGTAGGTGCTCTTGCCCAGGCAGATCACCAGCACATCGCGCGGCACCCGAAAATATTCGACTGTCCGCGCCAGCGCAAAACTGTTGGGCGGAATGATGCAGACGTCGGTTTCCCGATCGACGAAGCTCGCCGGATCGAAGTTCTTGGGATCGACAATCGCGGAATTGACGTTGGTGAAAATCTTGAACTCGGGCGCCACCCGCGCGTCATAGCCATAAGACGAGAGGCCATAGCTGATGCAGCCATCGCGCCGCTGCGCCTCGACAAACGGCTCGATCATCCCGTGTTCGAGCGCCTGGGCGCGGATCCATTTGTCGCTGAGAATCGCCATGAAGTGGTGATGGCGAAGCGCAGAGGTTCGGGCAAGGTTCAGCCGGAGGATTTCCCCGTCCGGTTTAGACGGCAAGGTGCGGCATGGGTACGAGGTCTGCTTGCGACCCAAAAGAAGACGCTCGTAAGGCAATACACCGCGTTCAAAAGCGGACAACCGCGAGGACGGCGAACAGGCTACATCATGTATGACCGCTGTCACCAGCTATGAAATCCTGGGCTTTGCCCATCACGAAACTATAAAAGCCTGATCGAAAATGGCGGCGATATCGTTCCAACCAGCCATTAACGGTTATGCGATCATATCGACGCCCGTCTGCAAAAAGGATCGTCCAGGATACCAGCGCCGCTAGGTCGTTTGTCGGATCACCAGGAAGTAGAATGATGTCGGCGCGATAGCCGGGTGCAATCATGCCAATTTTGCCAAGACCCAGATGTTTACCGTTCAGGGTTGTCGCAGCAGCAAGAGCGGACTCTTTGTTGCCGTATGCCTTTGCGAGATCGTCAATTTCAAGGAGCAACGACTCACCCGGAACGACCCACGGCATTAGTGTGTCTGTTCCCGCAAGCACATCGATGCCTTTTTTATGAGCCCGATTCGCAACAAACATTGCGCGGTCGTGATATTGAGCAGCGACAGCTATTTCTGCTCCCTTAGGATGACCAGCGACCGCGCCGCTGTTCCATGATGATTCGATAAGTTTTGGTAGATATTCGGACGCTGGCGTTTTGCGATAGCGTGACGGATCGGAAGCAATGAGGCGCAAGCGAATATTGGCAAGCGTCGGTAACAGTGTGATGTTGCGCGCCTTCACCTCGTCCAGCGCCGCATCAATTTCTGTGTCCGACATTTTCAAGAAATAGGCATCATCAACGTCTGATCCGACCGGAGGTCGTCCTCCCTTAATATAGGGCAAACCGGTGAAATGCTGCGCTTCGAAATCGTGGATGTTGCGAATGCCGACCTTATGGGGGACATGTCCAATCACTGGCAAATTATGTCGAGCAGCCGCTGCTCGAATTGCCTGATAAGCGGGAAGGTCGATCTCGTTATAAACCTTGATGCAATCTGGCTTGCTCGCCGCAATGTCATCGACTGCAGCAGTTCCCTGCGCCGCGGTCAAAACCTTGCGGGCCACGCCCCATCCCGGTGGATCGCCATCAAGCACGGGTCCACATCGCAGCATGTGAGGGCCGACAAGGCGACCATCGTTCAGCCGCTGTGCTAGAAGTGCGATGCTGTCATCTGACTCGCCCGTGTCTCGAACCGTGGTGACACCATGGGCGAGATACATAAGCGCGAACAACTTTTGATTGCCGATCGCCAGCTTCGGCGGATTATGGACATGCGCGTCGATCAGGCCGGGGATGGCAACGCAGTTCTTGCAGATCGGTGGCGGATCAGCGGTGATTGTGGATCGCACTTCAGCGATTTTGCCATCACGCACGACGATGGTTTGATTTTCTGCACGCCCAATTCCGGGATTTATGATGGTCACACCAGAAATTACAGCATTAGCTCGCTGGGGCACTTCGAGTTCAGGCGGCACCAATCCAATTTGATAGGCAACAAAGCTTGAAACGACGAAGGCTAGTAAAGCGATTGCGCCAAACTTGAACGGGTTCAGCATAGTTTAGCGACCACCCTATTTGATTTTAGGCCAACGCCTTCGTAGCAATGGTTAAACCAAGTATTTTGCAGGTCAAACGGAAGCGACTCAAACGACTATGAGGGACTCCATCAGGGCCAGCTAAGCCAAGGTGAATGTCCGCTTTCAAATGTTGATGCCCAAAAGCGGAAATTCCGTAATCCACCCCTAATCGGACTATCCCCAGCTCCCCATGCCCGCTCGCCCTGAGCCCGTCGAAGGGCGCGCGAACCGCCTGCCTCAGACCCCGTGATAGTCCTTGTACCAGCGCACAAAGTTGGGGACGCCGACCTCGATACTGGTGGTCGGCTGATATCCGAGATCGCCTGCGATCGCCTCGATATCGGCAAAGCTCTGGCGGGCATCGCCGGGCTGGATCGGCAAAAACTCGATCTCCGCCTTGCGGCCGCATTCGGCTTCGAGGATTTCGACCACCTTCATCAGATGTTCGGAGCGGTGATTGCCGATGTTATACAGCCGGTGCGGCTTGGTGCTGCCGCCCGCCTTCACGCTGTCATCATCGGGCGGCGGATTATCGAGGCAGGCGACCACGCCGCTGACAATATCGTCGATATAGGTGAAATCGCGGTACATATCGCCGTGGTTGAACACCGGAATCGGCTCGCCCGCCATGATCTTGCGGGTAAAGATCCACATCATCATGTCGGGCCGCCCCCACGGGCCATAGGCGGTGAAAAAGCGCAGGCCAGTCAGCGGCAGGCGATAGAGATGAGCGTAGGTTTCGCTCATCAGCTCGTCCGCCTTCTTGGTTGCGGCATAGAGCGAGAGCGGGTGATCGACCCGGTCGTCGACCGAAAACGGCAGCTTGGTATTGCCGCCATAGACCGAGGACGAGCTGGCATAGACCATCTGTTCCACGCCCCGGTGTCGCGCGACTTCGAGCAGGTTGAGGTGGCCGACCAGATTGGCCTGGACATAGGCGTGCGGGTTTTCGATCGAATAGCGCACCCCGGCCTGCGCGCCGAGGTGAACGATGCGCTCAAAGCTGCTGCCCTCCAGCGCCTTGGTCAGGCCTGGATAGTCGGCGAAATCCTGCCGGTGGAACGAAAACCGGCTGCCGCCCGCTTCGCGCAGCGCCGCCAGCCGCGCTTCCTTGAGGCGGACGTCATAATAATCATTGACGCAATCGACGCCGATTACGCTGTCGCCCCGCGCCAGCAGGCGGGTGGCAAGGCTGTATCCGATGAACCCGGCGACGCCGGTGACAAGAACTTTCACGCCAGACTCCACATCACAGCGACCAATCGGCCGCTTCACCCAGCTCGCCCTTGAGATCGGCCAGCGTGCCGCCCTGATGTACCAGGGCGCGCAGGGCGTCCGGGCCAAGGGCCAGATATTCCCGGTGCGGCACCGCCAGCAGAACCAGATCATAGTGGTGATCCAGCGCCTCGGCGACCAGCGGAATGCCGTATTCGTGCAAGGCCTCGGCGCTATCGGCGTGGGGATCATGCACCGTCACCGCATGGCCCAACCGGCCGAGCGCGCCGACCAGATCGGCGACCTTGCTGTTGCGCAGGTCGGGGATGTTTTCCTTGAAGGTCAGCCCCAACACCAGCACGCTGCCCGGCTTGCCGCCCCGCACCTCGTGAAGCTGCCGGGCAACCCAACCCGCCATGCCATCGTTGGTCCCGCGCCCGGCCAGGATCACCCGCGCATCAAGCCCCAGCTGCTCGGCCCGGTGCGAGAGATAATAGGGATCGACCCCGATGCAGTGCCCGCCGACCAGCCCGGGGGCAAACGGCAGGAAATTCCACTTGGTCCGCGCTGCCGCCAGGACATCCCACACCGAAAGGTCCATCTTCGCAAAAATCTGCGCAATCTCGTTCATGAAGGCAATGTTGATATCGCGCTGGGCATTCTCGATCACCTTGGCCGCTTCCGCCGCCTTGATCGAGGCAGCACGGTACACCCCGCCGCTGGTGATCGCATTATACAGCGCCGCAACCCGGTCTAGCACTTCGGGGGTCTGGCCAGAGACAACCTTGGTAATCTTGTCGATCGTGTGTTCGCGGTCGCCCGGGTTGATCCGTTCGGGGCTATAGGCAAGGAAGAAGTCCTTGCCGCATTCCAGCCCCGAGCCTGCTTCCAGCAGCGGCGCGCAGATATCTTCGGTCACCCCGGGATATACCGTGCTTTCATAAACCACCACCGGCACCCGGCCCTCGGTGATCGCGGCAGGAAGCATCGCCGCAATGGTGCGCGACGCGGCTTCGACGATCCTGAGATCGGGCCGGTTGGCCCCATCGATCGGGGTCGGAACTGTCACAATGTAGAAGTCCGACGGCGGGCAGCTCTGCGGATCGGCGATCAGCACCAGGCTGGACGCTTCGAGCCGGCTGCGCTCGATCTCGCCGGTCCGGTCATGCCCGGCTGCCAGCTCGGCAATCCGCCGCGTGTCGATATCGAGGCCGATAGTATCGAACTGCTTCGCCAGCGCGACCGCCAGGGGCAGGCCGACATAGCCCAGGCCGATCACGGTAACGCGGACTGCTCCACTTCCAGTCTGGCCAGCAGGGGTCGGAGCGGCATTGGGATCGATCGGGGTCAAGCGAGGCCTTTCAACGAACTTTGGCAACAGACTTTGGCAACGGGCTTTGGCAACGGACTTTGGCAAACTGGGCGAGAAATCCCGCTTCATCCCTGCCATAGGCTGCAGGCTCTTATTTCGTGGTTAACATTCAAATGCTAGTTGCAAACGCCATGGCCGAACCCAAACCTGCTCCGCAAACCATCCTGGTCATCTTTGGCACTCGCCCCGAAGCGATCAAGCTGTTCCCGGTGGTTGCCGCGCTGAACGCCGATCCGCGCTTCACTGCCCGCGTCTGCGTTTCGGCGCAACATCGCGGCATGCTCGATCAGGTGCTGGAGATCGCGGGAATCATCCCCGATCATGATCTCGACCTGATGAAGCCCGATCAGACGCTTGATGGCCTCACCGCTGCGCTGCTGACCGGGCTGGGCCGGGTGATGGACCTCGAAAAGCCCGCGCGGGTGATCGTCCAGGGCGACACCGCGACCGCCATGTGCGGGGCGCTGGCAGGCTATTACCGCAAAATTCCGGTCGATCATGTCGAGGCCGGTCTGCGCTCCGGCAATATTTACCAGCCCTGGCCCGAAGAGGTGAACCGCAAGATCATCGGCACTATCGCCAGCCTCCATTTCGCTCCGACCGATGTTTCGGCAGCCGCGCTCAGAGCCGAAAATGTCGATCCCGCGAGGATCCATGTCACCGGCAATACAGTGATCGATGCGCTCCACTGGGTCACCGCCCGGATCGCCGCCGAGCCAACTCTGGCAGCCGGTCTGGCCCCGCTTGAGCAGCGCTTTGCCGGCAAGCGGCTTATCGGCGTGACCAGCCATCGCCGCGAAAATTTTGGCGGCGGGCTTGAAGCCATCGCGGAGGCGATCCGGCGGATCGCGGCGCGCGATGATGTCGCCATCATATTCCCGGTCCACCCCAACCCCAATGTCCGGGCGGTGATGGACGGCGCGCTGGCGGGCCTTGCCAATGTCGCGATGATCGAGCCGCTCGATTACCCGCACTTCGCCCGGCTGCTCAATCTGTGCGAGATCGTGCTGACCGACAGCGGCGGAGTGCAGGAAGAAGCGCCTGCGTTGGGCAAGCCGGTTCTGGTGATGCGTGAAACGACCGAGCGGCCCGAAGGGGTCACCGCCGGGACCGCCAGGCTGGTTGGCACCGACGCCGACACTATTGTTACCGAAATTTTCACCCTGCTCGACGATAAGGGTGCTTACGAGGCGATGGCGCGCGCGCACAACCCGTTCGGGGATGGACAGACTGCGCGCCGGATTGTGGAGCTGCTGGGGAATGAAATCGGATTGCAAGCCTGACGTTTGCGTCGTCGGACTGGGCTATATCGGGCTGCCGACCGCCGCCGTTGTTGCCCGCGCGGGTTGCCGGGTGCTGGGCGTCGATGTCTCGGAACAGGTCGTCGAGACGATAAATCGCGGAGAAATCCACATCGAGGAGGTCGATCTGGACGGCCTCGTCCACGGCGTTGTCGCGCGCGGGCTGCTTTCTGCATCCACCACCATGGCCGCAGCCGACGTCTTTATCATCGCCGTGCCGACCCCGTTTGACGAAAACCATGCGCCCGATATTTCCTATGTCCTCGCCGCGGGCAGCGCGGTTGCGGCGGTACTGAAGCCGGGCGACACGGTGATCCTCGAATCGACCTCGCCGGTCGGCACCACCGAGGCGCTGCGTGACATGATTGCGCAGATGCGCCCCGATCTCAAATGCCCCCAATCTGCCGGTCCAGCTCATTCTCCTGAACCGGGGGTCTACAGTGACACTCCCGACATCGCGATCGCCTATTGCCCCGAGCGCGTCCTGCCGGGCCGGATTCTCGAAGAGTTGACGAACAACGATCGCTCGATCGGCGGGATCACGCCCCGCTGCGCGCGCAAGGCGCTGGCCTTTTACAAGCGTTTCGTGCGGGGCGCCTGCATCACCACCGATGCCCGCAGCGCCGAAATGACCAAGCTGGTCGAAAACGCTTATCGCGACGTCAATATCGCCTTTGCCAACGAGCTATCGATCGTGGCCGACCGGATGGGGCTCGACGTGTGGGAGGTAATCCGCCTCGCCAATCGGCATCCGCGCGTCAACATCCTCCAGCCGGGCCCCGGGGTGGGCGGCCACTGCATCGCGGTCGATCCCTGGTTCATCGTCCACAGCGCGCCCGAGGATACGCCGTTGATCCGCACCGCCCGGGGCGTCAACGACGGCAAGATCCGCCACGTGATTGCCCGCGCCGAAGCCCTGATCGAAGCGCATCCGGGGGCCAGGGTCGGCTGTCTGGGCCTGGCGTTCAAGGCCAATATCGACGATTTCCGCGAGAGTCCGGCCCGGCTGGTGGCGGTCACGCTCGCCCGCAAATTTGGCCACCGGATCAGCGTTGTTGAGCCGTTTGCGGCTGAACTACCGCAGGAATTCGATGGCACCGCAGCCAGCCTGATCGATATCGACACCGCGCTGGAAACTTGCGACATCCTGATCGTGCTGGTTGATCACGATGTCTTCCGCGTGGTTCCGCTGGCCGAGCGGGCGACCAAGCTGGTCTATGACACCCGCGGCATCTGGCTCGATCAGCCCAAACAGCCGGCTCGTTCAGCTACGGCGCTGCGGCTGGCGAGCTGACGTCCTTTACATCCCTTGGGTGATGAACACCCGGTAATCCCCGCCCTGGAACCGATCCTTGCGGGCTTGCTGATAGGCGTCCGAATGATACCAGGCGCGGGCTTCGTCCATGGTCGGGAATTCGATGATCACCGAACCTTGCGCCTCTGGCCCTTCCAGCGTCTCGATCGCGCCATAGTAAGCCAGCGGCTTGCCGGCATGCCCGGCGAGCGATGCGCCCGCCTTGACCGAATAGGTCTCCATTGCGGCGGCATCATGTTCGCGTTCCTTGGTGAAGACGATGTAGGCGGCCATGAGATTGCCTCTCCGGTTGGGTTGGTCCAGCGCCGATGGTGGCAGACAATTCGCGCGGGCGACAGGGTGTTTTTCGCTTGCTCCCCCTGCCCCAGCGCGCATGGTGATCCAAACGGGAGATCGTTATGCAAAACCTTGCTGGCAAAGTGGCATTCGTTACCGGCGCCGCCTCGGGCATTGGCCTGGGCATCGCGACCGCGCTGGCCCAGGCCGGGGTCAAGGTGATGCTGTGCGACATCGAAGCGGCTGCGCTGGAACAGGCGCTGGCCGCCCTGCGCGCCACCAACGCCGATGTGGAGGGGGTGAAGGCCGATGTTTCGCTCAAAGCCGAACTTCAGGCCGCGGCCGATGCCACCATCGCCCGCTTCGGCAAGGTCCATATTGTGGTCAACAACGCCGGGGTTGGCGGCGGCGGCGATTATGGCAGCTGGACCGATGCCAGCTGGGATTGGACGGTCGGGGTCAATCTGATGTCGGTGGTCTGGGGTTTCGAGATTTTCGGACCGCTGATCGAAGCGCATGGCGAGGGCGGACAGATCGTCTCCACTGCCTCGATCGCGGGGCTCAGCGCGGCGGTCAACCCGGCTTACAACGTCACCAAATATGGCGTGGTCGCGCTGTCCGAAGGACTTCGCCCGACGCTGGCGCTGCGCGGCATCGGGGTTTCGGTGCTGTGCCCCGGCTTCATCCGCACCGCGATCATGGATTCAACCCGCAACCTGCCATCCCGGTTTGGCGCGATCGAGGAGATGAACGAGGGCGAGACCGCCGGCGAATTCGTCCAGATCGCCCGCGAGGCCATCGCGCACGGGATCGACCCGCTCTATGTTGGCGAACTGGTCCGCGAGGGGATCGAGGGCGACTGGGCCTATATCTTCACCGACACCGAGTTCGAACCCAATATCGATGAGCGGTTTGCCAATATCAAGGCCGGGTTCGACCGGATCCGGGCGCGCGTTCCGGCGCATTGAGGATGGACAGAGGGTGCGTGCGGGTTACTGCGCTGCTCACCACAATCGCAACACCATCGCCGCCGCACCGGGGGTCCCCGGGGCGGCGGCGTGGCATTTTGCAACCGGAACGGCGCGGTTAGTCGCCGACGACCTGGTGCTTGAGCTGCGACATTTCGTCGTGGCCCGCCTGGACCGAGGCCCAGGCCTGGGTCACCGCATCGAGCGCGCGGGTATCGAGATCGGTGTTGTCCATCGCGGTTTCGAACTTTTCCTTGAGGTAATCCTCGCCGCGCTCGATCTCGGCGATGATTGCCGCGTCATCGCGGCTCGATACCGCCTCGCGCAGAGACTGCATGCCGCGATGGACCGAGCCCATCATCGAGCCATCATCCGCCGGACTGCCGCCGGCTTCCGCGACTGCGGACTGTAGCTGGTAGACCGCCTGCTGGCGTTCCTGGGCGCGGGCGGTGAACATGTCGGCAAAGCGCGGGCTCTCGACGTCGGCGGCGGACTTCTGATAGCCTTCGACGCTGTCGATCAGCGTGGCAATCAGGGTGTTGAGCGTGGTGGTCGTCTGGGTGTGCTCGGTCATGACAGGCTATTCCTTCTTCGCTAGAGGGTAACTGTCATCAAAACGCGCCCGCCCCCGCACAGGTTCCGCGGCCAACCCGGCACGCAGCACGGCTCGTCGTAGCGGGGAGGGGCGCGGGGCGGAGGGAATGAAGATCGGGTTCACGCGAAGGCGCGGAGGCGCGGAAAGGTTGTGCTTGCGGCCAAACCGCCTTGCCTATTGCTGGAAACGGCAATTCGAACGGGGACATGCTATTGCGTGTCCCCGAGCACAAGTAACCTGTCGCCGTAACTTCATAACTCAATCAGTAGTCCTCGCAGGCGATCCCATCACCATCGCCGTCCATTCCGACCTGATAACCCGGCTCGCCACGCCCGATCGGCGCGGCCCCGGCGGCGTGAGCTTCATTGCAGCCGGAATAGAAGGCACTGCCCTCCACCGCTGCGCGCTCCTCCGGCGACATCAACAGGCCAGACGGCATACCGAGCGACGCAGCCCCCGCCGCCCCGCCGAAAATGGCAGCCTTGATCAAGATCGCCTTCACGCTCATCCGTCGAGAATGGCAGGAGAGCGTTGTTAAAGAGTAAAGCGCCGCTCAGGTGGATGCCGGAGTTTGGGGGTTGTTGCACCTGTCACCGTAACTCTAACATCAATTCAAGTGTGTTGTTCTTTCAGCGCCTTCGCAACATGATTCGGAATATCCGAGATTGCGTATGTTTTCGGAAATCCATCGTATTGAATTTTTTGTTCAAGATAGAAATCATCCGAACTCAAGAGCGCTCTAATGAAAACGAAATGCTTATAGATTGCGATGATCAAAAATATGACAACTGAAAGTACCAAGAATAATATTGCCCACCAAAGAAATTTACTGATTGCATCCTCGTCCAAATCTCGGATCGAATTTCCTGAGACTCCAAAGTCAATCGGTGCATTGCCTAATTCAGTCGTGACTGTGATTTTATATATGGAATAAGGATAGTTAAAATTGTCAAATGGCTGATCAAACCACAAATATACAGTTTTAGTCGATGCGGGTGGAATTGGCCCAATATCAACACGCTGCTTGCCTATAGAAAAGCCGTTTTCACTTAACTTTTCCACTCCGGGGGATCTGTCATACGAAACAATGAAATTATCCCAGTCAAATTCTCTGTAACTTGTCTCAATTCTGACTATAGCTCTTTTTATTTCCTCTCCTGTATTGTTTTTTACGTTCATGCGGGCAAATTTATATTTCCTATCATCCACGTAGTTTATTACTTGATCGGCTTGACTTCCAATGACCGTTCTGGAGGAAGTCTCTTCTAAAACCGGCAAAGGGTGCCAAGGTCCGTATTCAAGGGCAGCTGAGACCGGAGCGCGACCAATGATCGACGCGATATCGTCCTGAAATATTACTCCGAGCGCAGCTGACGCAATGCCGATAAATAGCGCTGTAAGCGTCCGGACCACGTTTTTCATGACAAGGCGCTACTCCGCCGCCACGCTGCCGCCGAACATATCCGGTTCGCTCGCTGCGTCGGGCACATCATCCGCCCCGTCATTGGCCTTGGCCTTGCGCCGCTGGTCGAAGTTCGACCAGACGTCGTTCCAGTTGCCCTTGGTCGCGCCCTTTGAATACTCCGTCGCGCGGGTTTCAAAGAAGTTGGCATGTTCGACACCGTTGAGCAGCGGGGCGAGCCAGGGGAGGGGGTGGTCTTCGACCATGTAGATCGCCGGCAGGCCGAGCTGGCTCAGCCGCCAATCGGCGATGTAGCGGATGTAGCGTTTGATTTCCTTGGGGCTCATCCCCGGGACCGGGCCTTGCTCGAACGCCAGATCGATGAAGGCATCTTCCAGCCGCACGGTTTTCTGGCAGCAATCGATGATGTCTTCCTTGACCGATTTGGTCAGGCAATCGCGTTCCTGGGTGAAGGCGTGGAACAGCTTGGTAATGCCTTCGCAGTGCAGGCTTTCATCGCGGACCGACCAGGTGACGATCTGGCCCATGCCCTTCATCTTGTTGAAGCGCGGGAAGTTCATCAGCATCGCAAAGCTGGCGAACAGCTGCAGCCCTTCGGT
>JANNAE010000051.1:0-15946 GCA_031383985.1 Novosphingobium sp.
CGATGCTGACGAAGGCCCAGGTCGTCCCCGCAATCGGAACCGGGGCCGCGCCTGCAGTGGTACAAACGGCGAGCAGCGGCAGGGCTGCTGCGCCGAGGGCGATCAAGGCGTTGCATCTGGTCATGGCGGGCAACCTGCCACGCATCACCTGATCGGCGAATGAACGGCTTAATCGAGCGCGGCGAGCGCCTCGTAGGCCAGCACCGCTGCCGCGACCGCAGCGTTGAGACTGTCGGCGCGGCCGTTCATCGGCATCGTGACGCGCAAATCACAGGCCAGTTCGTAATCCTCGGGCAGGCCGCGCGATTCGTTACCGACCAGCAGGAAGCAGGGGGCCGCATAAGCGGCACGGCGATAGTCAGTCGCATCACGCAGCGAGGCGGCAACAAGCTGGCCGCGTCCCTGCCGCAACCACACTGCAAATTCGTCCCAGCCAGACCGCCCGATCGCTTGCGTGAAAATCGCCCCCATGCTCGCCCGCACCGCCTCGACCGAGAAGGGATCGGCGCAATCGTCGATCAGGATCAGGCCGCCTGCGCCCACCGCATCGCCGGTTCGCAGCATCGTTCCCAGATTGCCCGGATCGCGCAAGGCTTGGGCCACCAGCCAGATCTTTGCCGAACCGCGGTCGAGTTTGGCAAGGCTGGTGTCGAACTCGGCAAAGACCCCCGCGACGGTTTGAGGGTTGTCCTTGCCGGTGACCTTGGCGAGGATGTCCTCGTCCATCTCGATCACCTCGCCGCCGGCCGCTGCCACCTCGGCCTCAAGCGCATCGAGCAGCGGGTGCGGCGCGCGGCCCGTGGCCATCACCAGCATTTCGGGGAGCTTGCCGCTTGCGCGGGCGTCGGTCAGCAGGCGCAAGCCCTCGGCGAGGAATTTACCTTCCTGCTTGCGGTACTTCTTTTCACGCAGGCTGCGGATGAAATTGACCGTGGTGTTGGAAAAACCGGTAATGGTGCGGCGCTGCGGCAAAGCCTCAATCCTCGCCAAAGCCGTCCTTGACCAGTCCGACCAGCTTCGCCAGCGCCTGATCCGAACCATCGCCGCAGACTTGAATCTCGATCGAGTCGCCTTTGGCCGCGCCGAGCATCATCAGCCCCAGGATCGAGCCGCCCGCCGCATCCGCGCCGTCCTTGGCAACCCGCACCTGCAGCCCATCGGGCAGCTTGGCGACGGCATTGACGAACTTAGCACTGGCGCGGGCGTGAAGTCCCCGGTTGTTGACGATTTCAACCGTCTCATTCGCTTCGCTCATACTTCATGCCCCAGGAATTCCGAGGCGATGGTGATGTAATTGCGCCCCGCCTCACGCGCTGCGCGGATCGCATCAGCCACCGCCATCGTCTTGCGCGCGCCGGCCAGCCTGATCAGCATTGGCAAATTGATCCCTGCTATCACTTCGACCTTGCCCGTCTGCATCAGCGAAATTGCGAGGTTAGAGGGTGTGCCGCCAAACAGGTCGGTCAGGATTATCGCGCCATCGCCGCTGTCGACATTGCGAATCGCATCGGCAATCTCGCGCCGACGCGCTTCCATATCGTCATTGGGCCCGATGCAGACCGTCGCCACCGCTTCCTGGCGGCCGACCACATGCTGCATCGCATGCACGAACTCCTCCGCGAGTTTTCCATGCGTTACCAGGATCATGCCGATCATGCTGGGCTGATGCTCCGAAACTTCGGCTTGGCAAATCCCGCCGCAAAGTGGCGCAGGCCAATGGAACCGTCTGCGGCCATGGTCAATCCCTTCCTGCGGAAAGTTTGGGCTTTGCTTCAGCCTGATCAGGTTTTCCCTCGATCAGGTCGGCGGCGCGTGACCCCAGGTTGCGGTGAAGCAGGGTCGGGGCAAAGCCCGCCTCGCGCAGATCGGCAGCGATCTGCTCGGCGGTGAAGACCGACCGATGCCGTCCGCCCGTGCAGCCCAGCGCGATATTCACATAGGCCTTGCCCTGCGCCTGATAGCGCGGAAGCAGCAACAGGATCAGGTCGCGAATCCGGCCATAAGCATCGTCAAATACCGGGTCCTTGCGGATATGCGCCGCCACCGCCGGGTCCTGCCCGGTTTGCAGTCGCAATTCCGGGTCCCAATGCGGATTGTCGAGAAACCGCATGTCAAAGATCAGGTCGGCGATTGGCGGCATCCCCCGCGAAAACCCGAAGCTGGTGACGGTGACAGTCATCGTCCGGTCCGATAGCGGCAGAAATTGTTCCCGCACCGCCTGTTGCAGATCGTTGGCGGTGAAGTTGGTGGTGGAAATCACCAGGTCTGCCCACCGCCGCAATGGCTCCATCAGTTCGCGCTCGGCGGCGATTCCGGTAGCCGCGGGGAGATCCTGCGCCAGCGGGTGGCGACGACGGGTTTCATTGTAACGTCGCTCCAGCTCCTGTCCGGCGCAGTCGAGAAACAGCGTCGTCAGCTCCAGATCGTCGCGTGTGGTGAGCTTCTTGACCCGATCGATCACCTTGTGCGGATTGAAGCCGCGAGTGCGCGAATCAAAGCCGATCGCCAGCGGCGGGCGCAAATCGGCGGGCGGGGCGTCGGGGCTGTCAATCAGCCGATCGAGCAGGCGGATCGGGAAATTATCGATGGTTTCCCAGCCGAGATCTTCCAGCACCTTGAGCGCTGTGGACTTGCCCGCGCCAAGCAGGCCAGTCACCAGCAGCACGCGCTGGCGGGCTGGCGGTGTGGGTTGTTTAGGGGATTCAGGCGGCATGGCGGCTGTTTTTGCGCGCGTTGCGGCGGAAAGTCCACGGTGGGGCCGGGCTTGTCCCGGAACTGGGCAGGCGCTCAGACAATTCCATGGACCTTGAGCGCGGCTTCGGCGCGCAAATGCAATGCCGGGCTATCAGGCCAAAGCCGCACCAGCGGCAGCCAGGCGCCGCCAAGCTCGATCCGTTCGGCGGTTTCGATGAAGCGCGGCGCCTCGCGGTCCAATTGCAAAACCAGCGCAATCGGCATCTGAGCAGCTGTCGGGCAATTCAGCAGGCCAATATTGCGAATCTCGAGCAGCCCGGCGATAAGCGGCGGGGGCGAGGCCAGCACTCGTCCATCGCGAAGTTCAAGTCCTACTCCGTCGTCGCCGATCAGCACCGCGCCGCGATCGATCAGGGCCAGTGCCAGACTCGATTTTCCGCTGCCCGGCTCGCCCATGATCACGATGGCGCGCCCGGCGATCGCGACGCAGCTGGCTTGGCGGAGCGGGCTCATTCAAGGATCTCGGCGGCCGGAAGCACCAGCACCAGCCGCGCTCCAGGCTTGCCATCGCGGCGATCCGCTGCGGTCAGCCGGCCATCATGCGCCTCGGCGATGGTTCGCGCGATGGCCAGGCCCAGACCGCTGTGGCTGCCGAAATCCTCTTCTGCCGGGCGCAGTGAGTGGAACCGTTCGAACACTTTCTCCCGCTCGGCAGCAGGGATTCCGGGGCCATCGTCACTGACTGCCAGCTCGACTTGATCGAAGTGGCGCTCCACCGTCACCCGCACCTCGCCGAGCGGCGGCGAAAACGACACCGCATTGTCGAGCAGGTTTTCGAGCACTCGCTCCAGCCGGGCCGGATCGCCGCGAACCGTCAGCGAACCCGTGCCGATGACTTGCACCAAGACCTGACAATCGCGGTTCGCCCCGCGCTCGTCGCGGCTGCCGGCCAGAGCGCGGGCAAGGGCGACAAGATCAACCGGGATGAGCTGGGTCCGGCTGAGTTCGGCGTCGATCCGGCTGGCATCGGAAATCTCGCTCACTAGACGGTCGATCCGCTGAACATCGTGGACCGCGATTGCAGTGAGCTGTCGGCGCAAATCGCCTTCTCCAACTTTTTCAAGCGATTCCAGCGCACTGCGCAGGCTTGTCAGCGGATTCTTGATTTCATGGGCAACATCGGCAGCGAAAGTTTCCACCGCATCGATTCGCTGGCGCAACGCGGTGGTCATGTCCGAAATCGCCCGGGCCAGCAGGCCGATTTCGTCGCGCCGCTCGGGCAGCCGGGGGACGACCACTTCGCGGGCGCGCCCCAGCCGGACGCGGACCGCCGCGCGGACCAGGGTGCGCAGTGGCTGGACGATGGTACGCGCCAAAAACAGCGACAGCTGGATCGAGATCAGGAGTGTCACCGCCAGCACAATCGCCAAGGTCTGACGGGCATCGCGGACGTTTTGCGTGATATCCGGGGCATTGCGGGTGGCGAGCAGCAGTTCTCCCCGCGCACCGACCGGCGCCGCAGCGTTAATCACCGGGGTCTGGTCAGGAGCCGCGCGCTGGACCACCACACTGGTGCCGAACTTCTCTGCCGCACCCAGCTCAGGCCAGGCCGCAGCGATATCGGGAGCGGGGTCATGGTACAGCGGGATCGCCGGACTGCCGAGCATCAGGTTCATGCCCCGGTCAAGGATCCGGGCGGCATCCTGATACCACGGCTCGCTGGCCGGATCGATGAACCGGAACGACGGTTCGGTGATCTTGAAACTATCGGCAATCAACTGGCCGCGCGCGTCATAGATGCGCAATCGCAAATGCTGGTCGCGACCGATCCGGGCAAGCAGTGCGCGGCGCTGGCCGGCTGGAATTTCAGCCAGTGCATCGGCCGTAATCTCCGCCTCGCTGCGGGCCAGCTTGAAGCGTTCCTCCAGCAGCTGCTTGCGATAGCTGTCGAGGTAGAACAGGCTGCCGGCCATCAATCCCAACGCGATGATGTTGACCGCCAGAATCCGCGTGGTCAGCGACGTCCGCCGCGTCCAGAACAGCTGACTGGGGCCGCGCGGGTTGGCCGGCTCAGCTCTCGCCAAAGGAATACCCCGCGCCGTAAAGTGTCTCGATTGCGGAGAAACCCGGATCGATGGCGCGGAACTTGCGCCGCAGCCGTTTGATATGGCTGTCGATGGTCCGGTCGTCGACGAATACATCGTCGCTGTAGGCTGCGTCCATCAGTTGGTTCCGGCTCTTGATGACCCCGGGCCTGGTCGCCAGCGCCTCCAGCAGCATGAACTCGGTGACGGTCAGCGCTACCGCGCGGTCATCCCAGCTCACTTGGTGGCGCAGCGGGTCCATCACCAGCCGGCCCCGGCGAATCGGCTCGGGTTGGTTCTCATCGCCGGTCGGCTCGTCATCGGCGCCGCGGACCAGTTCGCTGCGCCGCAGGATTGCGCGAATCCGGGCGACCAACAGCCGCATGCTGAACGGCTTGGTGATATAATCGTCGGCCCCCATGGCGAGGCCCAGCGCTTCGTCCGGCTCTGCATCCTTGGAGGTCAGGAAAATCACCGGCAGCGCCGATTTGGCGCGCAACCGCTCGAGCAATTCCAGTCCGTCCAGCCGCGGCATCTTGATGTCGAAGATTGCCAGATCCGGTGGATTTTCGAGCAACGCCTTCAGCGCAGTCGGACCGTCGGTATACAGCCGGGTGGCGAATCCTTCGGCCTGCAAACCGATCGAAACGGTGGTCAGAATGTTTCGATCATCATCGACCAGTGCAATCGTCTGGGGATGGGCAGGAAGTGGGGGCGCCGGCT
Organism: Novosphingobium sp.; assembly: GCA_031383985.1. Classification (GTDB taxonomy): domain Bacteria; phylum Pseudomonadota; class Alphaproteobacteria; order Sphingomonadales; family Sphingomonadaceae; genus Novosphingobium. The sequence goes on from JANNAE010000051.1 coordinate 5,502, forward strand.
CGGCCATTTGCGCTGCTGCTCACCTGCAACTGTTGCGTGGGAACAAGGGGTTAGCCGGTTGCGCTCGAACTGACAATCGCGCTCTGTTCCGTTTCAGTAAACGATTGATTAAAAGCGCTTTGCTTTACGGTGCGGGCAATTTGACGCGGCACCGCCCTTCGACTATGCGCCCATTTCAATTCCCTGCATTCGTATGCGCCGCTGGGTAAGCGTTTCTCTTCGCCGCCCCATTCGACCACGGAGACGACGTTGACCGGTTCCCTTTCTTACCCGCTAGATCGCCAGGGTTTTTCTACCGCAGCGACAATCCACGCCAACCTTGGCACAGCGCCGCTGGTTGAGCATGCCCTGCGCAATGGCGAGGGTATGCTGGCCGCCGACGGCCCACTGGTAGTTGAAACCGGCAAGCACACCGGGCGTTCGGCCAAGGACAAATTCATTGTCCGCGATGAAGAAACCGAAAACACGGTATGGTGGGGCAATACCAATGCCTCGATGACGGCTGAGCAATTTGCGGCGCTCAAGGCCGATTTTCTGACCGCGCTGGGCGGCAAGGAAACGCTTTATGTCGCGGATCTGTTTGGCGGTTCGCAACAGGATTACCGGGTCAACGTCCGCGTGATCAATGAGTTTGCCTGGCACAATCTGTTCATCCGCACGCTGCTGGTTCGCCCCGGCGAGGCCGAACTTGCCGGCTTCATACCTGAATACACCATCATCGATCTGCCCAGCTTTCGCGCCGATCCGGCGCGCCACGGCTGCCGCAGTGAAACCGTGGTCGCGGTCAACTTTACCGAAAAGCTGATCCTGATCGGCGGCACCGCCTATGCCGGCGAGATGAAGAAGAGCGTTTTCGGGATCCTCAACTACCTGTTGCCGGTGCGCGGTGTGATGCCGATGCATTGCTCGGCCAATATCGGTTCTGATGGCAAGACCGCGGTGTTTTTCGGCCTGTCAGGCACGGGCAAAACCACGCTCTCGGCCGATGCCAGCCGTACGCTGATCGGCGATGACGAGCATGGCTGGTCGGATACCGCCGTGTTCAACTTCGAAGGCGGCTGCTACGCCAAGATGATTCGTCTGTCCGCCGAAGCCGAGCCAGAAATCTTCGCCACCACCAAACGGTTTGGCACAGTGCTGGAAAATGTGGTGATCGACCCTGAAACCCGGATGCTCGATTTTGACGACAACAGCCTCGCTGAAAACAGCCGCGGCTCTTATCCGATCGATTTCATTCCCAATGCGTCGAAAGATAACCTCGGCCCGGTGCCCGCGAACATCATCATGCTCACCGCCGATGCTTATGGCGTTCTGCCGCCGATCGCGCGGATGACCCCCGATCAGGCGATGTATCACTTCCTTTCCGGCTATACCGCACGGGTTGCCGGCACCGAAATCGGCGTGACCGAGCCGGAAGCGACCTTCTCGACCTGCTTTGGCGCGCCGTTCATGCCGCGTCACCCTTCAGTCTATGGCAATCTGCTCAAAGAGCGGATCGCCAAGGGAGCGGTCAAGTGCTGGCTGGTCAACACCGGCTGGACCGGCGGCAAGGCAACCATGCCGGGGATCAACCGGATGCCGATCAAGGCCACCCGCGCGCTGCTTAATGCGGCGCTCGACGGCAGCCTCAACGACGCTGAATTCCGCAAGGATCCTAACTTCGGCTTCGAAGTGCCGGTGGCTGTCGCGGGTGTCGACGCCGCGCTGCTCGATCCGCGCGAGGCCTGGGCGGACCCGGCTGACTATGATCGTACCGCTCAAACGCTGGTCCGCCAGTTCATCGACAATTTCGCGCAATTTGCCGATCACGTCGATGAAGGCGTTCGCCAGGCGGCTCCTACGGCGGCCTGATCCGGCCGCGATTTGACTTTCGCTGGTCATGAAGCTGGCGCATGCTCCGGCATTCATATTTGAGGAGTCGTATTCATGGGTATTCTCGACAGCATTCTGGGGCAAGTCAGCCAGCACGCCGATGTCGGCAATCTTGCCGCCAAGCTGGGAATTGATCCGGCAATCGCCGAAAAGGCTATCGCCGCGCTGGGTCAGTCCCATCAGGAACCGGGTGATACGATCGAAGGCGCAGCCGCCAAGACCGGGCTCGACACCGGCATGCTGAACCAGATCGTCGAGCAGATCGGCGGCGAAGGTTCGCTCGGGGCATTCAGCCAGATGCTGAAGGATCACCCGCAGGCCTCCAGCGTCCTCGGCATGCTTGACCGGGATGGCGACGGCAATCCGCTCAATGATGTCCTCGGCATGGCCAAGGGGCTGTTCGGCAAGAACTGAGCGGCTACATTCTTGCCGCTTCGATGTAGCGGTCGATATTGCGGGCCAACACGTCGAGCGGGACATTGCCCCCGCCGACGACCACATCATTGAACCCGCGCAGATCATAGCGCGTGCCGAGCGCCGACTTGGACCGTTCGCGTTGGGCGAGGATTTCGCTGTGGCCCATCTTGTAGCCGCAGGCCTGCCCCGGCCAGCTGCAATAGCGATCAACCTCCGGCGCTACTTCGGCGAGGCCCGAGCCATTGGTGGTTGAAAACCACTCGATCGCCTTGTCGCGGCTCCAGCGTTTGGCGTGAAGCCCGGTATCGACCACCATCCGGCAGGCCCGGAAGGCAAGGCTTTGCAGGAAACCCAGCTGGCCCACTGGGTCGCCCTCATAAACTCCCAGCTCGTCCCCCAATTGTTCGGCATACAGCGCCCAGCCTTCGGAATAGGCGTTGAAGGCCAGGATTGAACGGATCAGCGGCAGGCGATTGGCATATTCGCCCTGCCAGACATGCCCCGGAATGCCCTCGTGGAAGGCCAGAGTGGGCAGGCTGTAGCGGCTGTGACGGTCGGTATCGCCAAGGTTGAGCCAGATCTTGCCGGGAATGCTCCCGTCGATCGAGCCTGCACCGCCATAGGCTCCCGGTGCGCCAGCTTCTTCGGCGGGTGGCAAGCGGCGGATCTCCAGATTGCCGCGTACCGGATTGCTGAAGGCTTGCGGAAGGCGGGTGCGGATGAAGTCGATCTTTGCTTGCATCAGGGCGATGATTTCAGCCCGGCCCTTGTCATCCTTGCTGAACCTGAAGCGTGGATCCTTGCCCAGCGCGGTCATCCGCTCGCCCACGGTGCCGCTGGTGAAGCCGAGGCCGCGCAGGATCGGATCCATCCGGCCGTGCAATTCGGCCAGCTGGGCATGGCCCATGGCATGAACCTCGTCCGGGGTGCGGCGGGTGGTGGTGCTGGCGCGCAGGCCCCAGGCGTACCACTCGTCACCATGCGGACGCGCCCACAGGCCGGCATCGCTGGTGGCCCGGGAGCGGTGTCGTTTGAGTTCGGCCAATTGGCGCTCGAGCGCAGCGGCAACCGGGCCGCTGGTCAAGGTCATAGCGCGGCCTTGCCAGTCGCCAGGAATGTCACGGGTGCGGCCAACCAGCGACTGGACCAGGCCGCCACCGCTACGGGCATCGGCCAGGGTCCGCTCCATCTGGACGATGGCCTTGTCGAGCAGGAATGCCGGGGCAATCGCACCCATCGCTCCGGCCGATTTCAGTCTCGCCAGCTCTCCATCAAGCTGCAGCGGCATTGCGTTCAGCCGGGCGAGATAGCTTTCCGCATCCGCCGTATCTCGCACCGGGTGGTCACCATCAAGGAAGCGCGGCGTATCGAGATAGGCCCCGACATTCTGGATCACCACATAGGGCGTGTTGCGCCAGCCGCCGACCGCGACATCGCCATAGGGCAGGGCAAAGCCATCCAGTGCGGTGGCGAATGCGCTCTTGACGACGGCCAGACTGGTCTGGGTTGCCGGATCAAGTCCAGCGGGAGAAACGGCCTCCACCTGCTTGAGCGCCTTGCGCAGCGTGGCGGCGAGTTTGGCCTGGCCGATCGGAGACCGATCCGCCAGCTTCGAGCGGAGGCCGGCATGGGTATCCTTGTCGACCCCCAGCGAGGTCGCGCCTTCGGGGCCAAGTTCAAGCAGCTGCCAGGCAATTGCATCCAGCAGCCCCTGCGGCGTGGCCGGGAGCGGAGCGGAGGCGAGCGGGGCGGCGCAACCCGGCAATGCCAGCGCGCTTCCGCTGGCTGCGAGGGTCGCCAGCAGCTGGCGGCGGTTGAAGGTGAGCGAGGTCATGGCGCCAGCCTGTCCGGCGCCATGACGGGTGTCAATTGCCGAGCCGGTCAGTCGAGCAGTTCTGCCGGAACCTTGCCGCCATTGGCGGCGAGTTCGCGCATCGTCGCCTTGTGAAGCCAGATATTCATTTCAGCCGAACCATCGAGCGTACCGCTATAGCCCAGTTCGCTCGCGAGTTCCTTGCGGTTGGCGAGGCTTGAATCGATGCCGAGCAGCTTCATCAAATCGACAATCGAAGTGCGCCAGTTAAGGTCCTTGCCCTCAGCCATCTGGGCCAGGTTGGCAGCGACATCGATATCGGCGACCGCCAGCGACGGCGCGGGCGCAGCAGGCACAGCGTCACTTGCCGCTTTAGCGGGAGGAGTCGCGGCCTCAGCTTTGTGGCCAAAGATTGCATTCTTGATCGAACTGAATATCGACATGGCAGAATTCTCCTGAATTTCGAACAGATTGCGTGAATCGGTTCGGGATTGGCCCCCCATCGCTTTAACACCTAGCACGGCGACGAAGGTGTCGATAGAGTTCTGGCAAGGGCCGAAAAGATGGGTCGTATTCTCGCAGTCATGGAACCAATAAGCATGGAAATTATCGACCTGCGGTTCCAGCTTGACGGCAACATCAATGCGGCGGCTAGGCCAGCGTGTTGGCCCGCGTGAATACCGTGCTCTCCATCCTGGTGCTGGCCGCGTTTGCCCTAGTGGTGGGCGCAGCAATGCTCTGGCGGCGCGGCGGATCGCGCAAGCAGATTGGCCTGATGCTGCTGCTGGCAGCGATCATGATCGTCAATATCGGGATCTGGACGCTGCCCGACGGCAGCGGCAACGCGCCGCTTGGCCGTGAGCTCGAATAACTACTTGATCGGGCAATCGGGCGAGAGCCGCATATCGAGGTAATTGTCGACCGAGCGCATCATCTCATCCAGCTCATGTTCGAAAAAGTGGTTGGCGCGCGGGATCTCGTCATGGTGGATCGTGATGTGCTTTTGCGTGCGCAGCTTGTCGACCAGTTTCTGCACCGCATTGGGAGTCACCACCGTATCACCGACGCCCTGAACGATGATGCCGGAGGCCGGGCAGGGGGCGAGGAAGCTGAAATCATACATGTTGGCGGGCGGCGCGACCGAGATGAAGCCGCGGATTTCCGGGCGGCGCATCAGCAGCTGCATCCCGATCAGGGCGCCAAAGCTGAAGCCTGCGATCCAGGTGGTCTGCGCCTCCGGGTGGATCGACTGGACCCAGTCGAGCGCGGCAGCAGCATCCGAAAGCTCGCCGATACCATTGTCAAAGCTGCCCTGACTGCGACCAACCCCGCGAAAATTGAACCGCAGCGTGGCAAAGCCGCGCGCCACAAAGGTCCGGTATATCGCCATGGTGATCCGGTCGTTCATCGTCCCGCCGCCCTGGGGGTGCGGATGAAGGATCATCGCCACCGGCGCGCGGGGCCGCGGACCCGGCTGAAAACGGCCTTCGAGACGGCCTTCGGGACCGGGGAAAATGACTGCGGGCATGGAATCGATGACCTGGTTCTGGCTGGCCCCGCTCGTGGCTTCCGGGGAATAGGGAAGTCCAGATCGGTAGGGGCTGTGATAGGGATGCAGTCGCTATATAGAAACGCATGCCCCGAAAGCAACATTTCCGCACCATGACCGCCGATTCGCTCTATCTTGATCATGCCGCCACCACGCCGCTGTTGCCCGCAGCCCGCGCGGCGATGCTCGAGGGGTTTGTGATCTGGGCCAATCCCTCGAGCCCGCATAAAGTTGGACGGGCGGCAAGGGCTGCGTTTGAAGAGGCCCGGGCGCGGATTGCAGCGGCGCTCGGCTGGGACGGAGAAGTGATTCTCACCTCGGGCGCGAGCGAGGCTTTGGCACTGGCGCTAACTTGCTGCAATCAGCCGCTCCGCGCGGTCTGCGCGACCGAACATGAGGCGGTGCTGCGCTATGCAGCAGAAGCCGAGCGGCTGGCGGTTGATAGCGGCGGGATGGTCGATCCGGCACAGGCCGCGGGGGCCGGGCTGGTCGCAGTCCAGCAAGTCAACAATGAGACCGGGGTGGTCCAGCCATTGCATGAAATTGGCGCGGTGGTGCGCGCGGCGGGCGGATTGCTGCTTGCCGATTGTGCTCAGGGGGCTGGTAAACTGCCTCTGCCCGGTGCTGATCTGATAGCCATTTCCGCCCATAAGTTTGGCGGGCCAGTGGGGATTGGCGCATTGCTCGTTCGCGATTTTGGCATGCTCCGGCCCGGCGGCGGGCAAGAGCGCGGCTATCGCGGCGGGACCGAGAATTTGCCCGGCGCGCTGGGGATGGCAGCCGCGCTGGAGCAAGGCGCGGGCTGGCTGGCTGAGGCGGCGCGGTTGCGGGCGCGGCTGGAGGACGGCATTCGGGCGGGCGGCGGCACCGCAGTCGCCGGGGACAGCGCCCGGATTGCCACCATCGGTGCCTACGGCATGCCCGGAGTGTCCGCCGCAGCCCAACTGATCCGGTTCGATGCGCAGAATATCGCGGTTTCGGCCGGGAGTGCTTGCTCGTCAGGCTCGCTTCGGACCAGCCATGTCCTCGAAACGATGGGCGTGGCCGGCGCGAACGAAGTGATCCGCGTCAGCATCGGACGCGAAACCACCGAGCCGGAGATCGACCATTTCCTCGAAGCGTGGCGGGCAATCGCGGTATGATCTACCTCGACAATCAGGCGACCACGCCGCTCGCGCCCGAAGCGCGCGCGGCGATGCTGCCGTGGCTGGCCGGGCCGGAAAGCGCCGGATTTGCCAACCCGCACAGCACCCATCCGCCTGGCCGGGCTGCTGCGGCGGCGGTGGAAGTGGCGCGTGAACAGGTGGCTGCGCTGCTCCCGCCGGGCGGACGGGTGATCTTCACCAGCGGCGCGACCGAGGCGATCAATCAGGCGATCGGTTCGGTGCGAAGCGGCGGGATTGCCTGTTCCGCGATCGAGCATTCGGCGGTTATCGAAGCGGCGTTGGCCAGCGGTCTGGCGACGCAGGAGCTGCCGGTCGATCTTGCCGGCCTGGTCGATCCGCAAGCGCAGTTCGCGCCCGGAACCGCATTGGTCGCAGTAATGCAGGTCAACAATGAGATCGGCACGCTCCAGCCGGTTGACCGGCTGGCAGCCCGCGCCCATGAGGCCGGCGCCTTGATGCTATGCGATGCCGTGCAGGGCGTTGGCAAGCTTGCGGCGCCGCAACAGGCAGACTTCATCGCGATCACCGCGCATAAGCTTTATGGCCCCAAGGGCATCGGCGCGCTGTGGGTGCGCGACGGCGTGGAAGTGTCGCCGATGATACATGGCGGCGGGCAGGAAGCCGGCTTGCGCTCGGGCACACTCAGCCCCGCACTTTGCGCCGGGTTCGGTGCAGCGGCGGCTTTGGCCAAAGCGCGGATGGAGGCGGATTTCCAGCATCTGAGCGGTCTTTCCGCATTGGCGCGCGGGGTTCTGGCGCGCTGGCAGGCCAATGGCAGCGAGGTTGCGCGCTGGCCGGGCAATCTCAATCTGCGCCTGGACGGCCTCGATGTCCCTCGCTTGATGAGCGAGCTGCGCGATATTGCTTTTTCAGCGGGCTCGGCTTGCGGCAGCGGCACCGGCAAGTCCAGCCGGGTGCTGACCGCGATCGGGCTCAACGCGCGAACTGCGCGCAGCTCGATCCGTTTGGGTTTCGGCCGCTATACGACCAGGGACGAGGTGAGCGAGGCCTGCCAGCGGATTGAGGCGGCGGCGCTGGAGCAAGGAGTTTGAATTTGGTTCGCGTCCATTTCATTACCGCCAAGGGCGAACGGATCGATGCCGAAGCAGCGGCAGGCTCGCGGTTGCTCGAAGTGGCGCAGGCGGCAGACATGCCGATCGAGGGCACTTGCGAGGGGCAGATGGCCTGTTCGACCTGTCATGTGATCTTTTCGCGCGAATGGTTTAACCGGCTTCCGCCCGCCTCGGAGGACGAGGAAGACATGCTCGATCTGGCCGCCGGCGTCACCCGGACCAGCCGACTTTCCTGCCAGATCCTGCTTGGCCCCGAGCTTGAAGGGCTGGAGGTGCGGATTCCGGGGGACAGCCACGATATGCAGCGGCGCTAGCCCTTGGCGCAGCGAATCCCGGCCTGCTAGGGCAGCGACACAATGACCACCATCACCGAGCCTGATCCCTTCGATGCCATCATCGACACGCCGTTCGATAGCGCGCTGTCCGAGCGGTATCTGGTCTATGCGCTGTCGACGATCACCGCGCGTTCGCTGCCTGACCTTCGCGATGGGCTGAAGCCGGTTCACCGCCGCTTGCTCTGGGCGATGCGGCAACTGAAGCTGAACCCGAACGACGCCTTCAAAAAGTCCGCCCGCGTGGTCGGCGATGTGATCGGCAAATATCACCCGCATGGCGATCAATCGGTCTATGATGCGATGGTCCGGCTCGCGCAGGATTTCTCGCTGCGCTATCCGCTGGTCGAGGGGCAGGGCAATTTCGGCAATATCGACGGCGATAATGCCGCCGCCTATCGCTACACCGAAGCCCGGCTGACCAAGACGGCGATCCAGCTGATGGCGGGGCTGGATGAAGGCACCGTAACCTACCACCCGACCTATAATGGCGAAGACGAAGAGCCGGAGATTTTCCCCGGCATCTTCCCCAATCTGCTCGCCAATGGCTCAAGCGGGATCGCGGTGGGGATGGCCACATCGATCCCCAGCCACAATGTTGCCGAGATCATCGACGCTACCTTGCTGCTGATCGACAATCCGCACGTTGAGCACGCTGCGCTGATGCAGGTTTTCAAAGGCCCCGATCTGCCCACTGGCGGCGTCATCGTCGATAGCGCGGCGGCTATTTCCCATGCCTATGAAACCGGACGCGGCGCGTTTCGGGTGCGCGGGCGGTTCCATGCGATTGAGGCCAAATCGCAAGAAGACCGCGAGGCCGGGATTGAGCGGCTGGGCAACGGGATGTGGCAGCTGGTGCTCAGCGAAATTCCCTACATGGTCCAGAAGGGCAAGCTGATCGAGCAGATTGCCCAGGCGATCGCCGACAAGAAGCTGCCGATCCTGGAAGACATCCGCGACGAAAGCGACGAGGCGATCCGGCTGGTGTTCGTGCCGCGCAACCGCAATGTCGATCCCGAACTGCTCAAGGAATCGCTCTACCGGCTGACCGATGTGGAAAGCCGGTTTGGCCTCAACCTCAATGTGCTGGATGCGGGACGCACCCCGGGCGTGATGGGCCTCAAACTGCTGCTGCAGGAATGGGTGATCGCCCAGATCGACATTCTGCTGCGCCGCACCCAGCACCGGCTGGACAAGATCGCCGGGCGGCTGGAACTGCTCGAGGGCTATATCATCGCCTTCCTCAATCTCGACCGGATCATCGCGATTATCCGCACCGAGGATGAGCCCAAGCCGGTGATGATCGCCGAGTTCGCGCTCAATGACCGCCAGGCCGAGGCGATCCTCAACATGCGGCTGCGCTCTTTGCGCCGTCTGGAGGAGATGGAGCTGCGCAAGGAGCATGCCGAGCTGCTGGTGGAGCAGGAAAAGCTGCACAAGCTGCTCGAAAGCCCGGCCCTCCAGCGCACCCGGCTCAAGCGCGATCTCGCCAATCTGCGCAAGGATTACGCCGAGGATACGGCGCTCGGCCGCCGCCGCACCACCATCGCCGAAGCTGCGCCCACACGCGAGTTCAACATGGATGCGATGATCGAGAAGGAGCCGGTGACGGTGATCCTCTCGGCCAGGGGTTGGATCAAAGGCGCTAAAGGTCATCTGGCATTAGATGGCGAGACCAAGTTCAAGGAAGGCGATGGTCCGGCCTTTGCGTTCCATGCCCAGACTACCGACAAGCTGCTGATCGCTTGCGACAACGGCCGGTTCTACACGCTGGGCGCCGACAAGCTGCCCGGCGCGCGCGGTTTTGGCGAACCGATCCGGACCATGCTGGATATCGATGCCGAGGCGCAGATTATCGCGCTGATCGTCTACAAGCCCAAAGCACAGCTGCTGCTGGCCTCAAATGCCGGGCGCGGCTTCGTCGCCGAGGCCGACGAGTTGCTGGCGGAGACCCGCAAAGGCCGGGGCGTTATGACTACCAAACCGGGGATGAAGCTCGCCGTGGTCCGCGAAGTGCTGCCCGAGCATGATCACATCGCGGTGGTGGGGGATAACCGCAAGCTGGTGATCTTCGCGCTCTCCGAAATGCCGATCCTCGCCAAGGGCCAGGGCGTAACCCTGCAACGCTACCGCGACGGCGGGCTGGCCGATGCGATTACGCTGCGGCTAGAGGATGGGTTAAGTTGGGCGATGGGCGGCGACACTGGCCGGACGCGGACCGAG
>JANNAE010000057.1:0-6515 GCA_031383985.1 Novosphingobium sp.
TCACTGCCCCGATTGCGGCAGCGAGGCAGTGGCCGAGGAGGGCGAGGTTGATGTCCGCTGCACCGGCGGGCTGATCTGCCCAGCACAACGCACCGAGCGGTTGCGGCATTTCGTCAGCCGCGTTGCGCTCGATATCGAGGGGCTGGGGGAAAAGACGATTGCCGAGTTTTTCGGTCTCGGCTGGCTCGAAAGCCCGGCGGATATTTTTCGCCTGAAGGACCGCCGCGCGCAGATCCTCACCCGCGAGGGGTGGAAGGACAAGTCTGTCGACAATCTGTTGACAGCGATCGAGGCCAAGCGCGCGCCCGATGCCGCGCGGCTGCTGTTTGGCCTGGGCATTCGCCACATCGGCGCGGTTACCGCGCGCGATTTGCTCAAGCGGTTTGTGACTTTGCCGCGACTTCGCCTGATTGCCGAGAAATCCCACCATACTTCGCTCGACACGAACGGGTCAGGGGAAATCGACACAAACGGAGGCGAGAGAGAGGAAGCCCGCGCCGAACTCCTCTCGATCGACGGGATCGGTCCCGCCGTGGTCAAAGCGCTGGGCGATTTCTTCCACGAACCGCACAATGTCGCGGTGTGGGAGGATATCCTCCGCGAAGTCTCGCCGCCCGATTACATCGTCGAAACGCGGCAAAGCCCGGTTTCCGGCAAGACTGTGGTGTTCACCGGCAAGCTCGAAACCATGAGCCGCGACGAGGCCAAAGCGCAGGCCGAGGCTTTGGGGGCAAGGTCGGCCGGATCGGTCAGCGCCAAGACCGATCTGGTGGTGGCAGGACCGGGCGCAGGCTCAAAGCTCAAACAAGCCGCCGCGCTCGGGATTGAGGTGATTGACGAAGTAGGCTGGGCGAAAATTGTTCAGACGGCGGGGTAGGGACGTCGTCCCGGGCCTGACCCGGCACGGTGCGCTTATCGTACCGACCAGTCCGCCCGCTTCCGCAGCCACAGGATCGACCAATCGCCTCTCACGATCCGCGCGGCGAGGCGCAAGCCCGCGCGGCGGCAGGCGGCGCGGACTTGTGGTTCTTGCGTCTCCAATAGTCCCGCCAGCAGCAGGCTGCCCCCCGGCACCAGCGCACGGGTAAAGTCCGGGGCGAGTTCAATCAGCGGTCCGGCGAGGATGTTGGCGATGAGCAAATCATACGGCCCGCGCGCCTGCAGCAAGGGATGGTCCATGCCGTCTGCTACCAGCATCGCAAGTTCCCCGGCGCGGCCGCCCAGCGCCACGCCGTTGAGGCCGGCGTTATCCTCAACCACCCCGGCGCAGACCCAGTCGATATCGCTCGCGGTGGCCAGCGCGCGGGGCCACAGATCGAGTGCGGCGAAAGCCAGCAGGCCGGTGCCGGTGCCGATGTCGGTGTAGTTTTTCACGACGACGCCGCGTTGCTTCATCGCGCTGAGCATAGTGAGGCAGCCCGCCGTTGTGGCATGTTGCCCGGTGCCGAAGGCGCGGGATGCCGGGATCACGAAGTCGCGGATGCGCGGTTGTCGCAGCGGCGGATGGTCAGGTGTGTGGACGTTGAACCGGCCCGCCCGGATCGGCTCCAGCCCCTGCTGGCTGTGCGTCACCCAATCGGTTTCGGGGAGAAGCTCGACTTCAAATTTGGGCGCGGGGGCCACAAACAGAGCAGCGACTGCGGCCTTGTCAGTCCTGGTCGGTTTGCGGGGAAGCCAGGCTTCAAGGCGCCAGTCTTCGGGCCGGTTCTCGGCAATCTCGCTTCCGGAAAGGACGATATCTGCGTCCCATTCCAATGCGTCCTCATGCGCGATCAGCGCGGCCACCACCACCGGCTTCGGGGCCAGAGCGCTGATTTTCCAGCTGGTCATTTTTCCGCGCGCTCCTTGGCCAGGCGTTTGTCCAACCGCTGGCCGACGGCAGCGGCATAGGCGCGACATGCCGTTGGATCGACCAGTCCGGCGGGGACGAGCAGCCGCGCGCGCATCTCGCTCGACCCCGGATGCGGGGTTAGCAGGATGTCACAATCGAGCGCTGCAAGGCGGCTGATCCCGCCGCGAAACGCAGCGACATAGCCGGGGTGATCGCTGAAGCGGTAGCCATCGCTGCTGATCGGATTGAGGCTGTCAGCATAGACCAGCCAGCGGCAGTTACGCTTGCCCTGGCAGCTTTGCCACTGCCAACTCAGTGCGCCCGGGGTGTGACCGGGAGTCGCCAAGCCGGTTAGCCGAAGTCGTCCAAGCGCAATCTTGTCGTTGGCTGCCAGTACGCGGTTAACCTTCGCGGCGGGGAAGGGCGCGTGCATCCCGGCCTGCGGATCGCCCGGACTGGCCTTGCCGCTGGCCAGCACCGGCGCGGCCTCAGCTGAGGCAACCAACTTAGCTCCGCTGCGCTGCTGGAGCAGGGCGAGCCCGGCCACATGGTCAAAATGCTCATGACTATGGAGCAGCAGCTTGATGTCGCGCAGCCGAAAACCCAGGCGCACGACATTGGCGGCGATCAGTGCGCCGCCCTTTTCGGTGCCCCCGTCGATCAGGATATGCCCCCGCTCACCGGTGATCAGGATCGCGGCGATACCGCATGTCCCGACATAATAGGTGTTGCCATGAACGCGGAACGGCGGCCCGGCCTTGTCCCACTCATCGAAGTCCTCGCAGGCGGCCGCCCATTCCGCTGGCGCTGGCAGCGCACCAAGCTCGGCCTTGCCGTGCGCCGAGGTAGTCAGCGCCAAAGTCACGGCCAGCAGTGCGGTGACTCTAGCGGACATAGCTTGCCCCGTTGGCGTCGAGCGTCGCGCCGGTCATGCTGGCCGGTGCATCAAGCGCACAGAAGGTGGCGATGGCGGCGATCTCTTCCGGGGTGGCTACCCGGCCCAGCGGAATATCGGCGAGCAGCGCCGCGCCGCCCCGGCTGGCCAGATAATCCCCCGCCATCGCCGTATCGGTGAAACCCGGCGCGATGGCAAAGCTGAGGATGCCCTGCGCCGCATACTGGCGGGCGATCGTCTTGTGCATGGCCAGCATCCCGCCCTTGGCCGCGGCATAGTGCCAATGATCGGGCGAATCGCCGCGATGCCCGGCGCGGCTGGCGATATGGACAATCCGGCCTTCTTCGCCGTGCGCCAACCCCCGCGCCAACCAATGCTTGACCGCATAGCGCGACAGTTCGGCAGCGGCGGTCAGGTTGATCCGCAGTGTATCCTCCCAATTGTCGAGCCACTGGATGTCCGAGACGCCCAGCGGATTGGCGGCAAACAGCCCGGCGTTGTTGATCACTATATCGATCTGCCCGCCGCCCCGCTCCAGCGCCTCGTCCCACAAGGCGGACGGAGCGGCCGGATCGGCCAGATTGGCGGCAATCGTCTCGGCATCCGCCGCGCGGGTGCCGTGGCCGATTACCCGATGCCCGCGCGCGCGCAGCCCGGCAGCAATGGCCGCACCGATACCGCGGGTTGAGCCGGTGAGAAGAACTGTCCTTTGAGTCATATTCCACCCTCTAGGCGAGGCGCGTAAAACCGCCAAGGTGTCGCTTGAACCGCCGGGCATTTTGATTAAGGAGAGGGCGCGCGGGCTTGACCTGCGGCCTTATTCCAAGGGGACTAATTCATGGCCGGTGCCAAAAACCGTCCGCTTGCGCCGCATCTTTCGATCTGGAAACCCGGTCCGGCGATGGTCGTCTCGATCCTCCACCGGATTTCGGGCGATGGACTGGCGCTGCTCGGATTGCCGTTGCTGCTGTGGTGGCTGGCAGCGCTGGTCGGCGGGCCGGAAGCTTATGCAACGCTGGTCAGCTGGGTCTGGCTGGGCGAGCCGGGCAATAGCCTGAAGGCGATCACCAGCGTGCTGGGCAAGATCGCCCTGGTTGGGCTAACCTGGGCCTTCTTCGAACATCTGCTGTCGGGCTTGCGCCATTTCGTGATGGATATCGGCGCGGGGTATGAGCTGCGGATCAACGCTATCTGGTCATGGGTTGTGATGATCGGATCGATTGTACTGACTGCCGCCTTCTGGGCGGCGGTGCTGAATTGAGGGACGCGGGCAATGGGTGAAGGAACCTCCATCGGCAAGGTGCGCGGGAGCGGCTCGGCGCATTCGGGATCGCACCACTGGCTGCTCCAGCGGTTCACCGCGATTGCCAATCTGCTGCTGGTCGGCTGGCTGGTCGTGTCGTTTGCGCTATTGCCGGGGTTCGGCTTTCAGAGCGTGCATGAATGGATTGTCCGGCCACTGCCCGGCATCGCCATCGCCCTGCTGATCATCAGCACCTTCTGGCACGCCAAGCTGGGCTTGCAGGTGCTGATCGAGGATTATGTCCATGAAAGCGCTAACAAATTTGCCTGTATCGCGGCACTCAATCTTGCCAGTTTCGGTGGGGCCGGGTTCGGCCTGTTCTGCATAATCCGCCTCGCGCTGGGAGGCGCCTGAGATGACTTCTGCCTACAAGATCATCGATCATACCTATGACACCGTGGTTGTCGGCGCGGGCGGTTCGGGCCTGCGCGCGACCATGGGCAGCGCCGAAGCTGGCCTCAAAACCGCGTGTATCACCAAAGTCTTCCCCACCCGCAGCCACACGGTTGCGGCGCAGGGCGGGATCGCGGCAAGCCTGCAAAACAACTCGCCCGATCACTGGACCTGGCACATGTATGACACCGTCAAGGGGTCTGACTGGCTTGGGGACCAGGACGCGATCGAATATATGGTGCGCGAGGCACCCGCCGCGGTTTACGAGCTGGAACATGCTGGCGTCCCGTTTTCGCGCAACGCCGATGGCACGATCTACCAGCGCCCGTTCGGCGGCCACATGCAGAACATGGGCGAAGGCCCACCGGTCCAGCGCACGTGTGCGGCCGCAGACCGCACCGGTCACGCCATGCTCCACGCGCTCTATCAGCAGAGCCTGAAGTACGCCGCGGATTTCTTCATCGAATATTTCGCGATCGATCTGATCATGGATGGCGGCACCTGCGTCGGCGTGATCGCGCTGTGTATGGATGATGGCTCGATCCACCGCTTCCGCGCCAAGGCGGTGGTGCTGGCAACCGGCGGTTATGGCCGCAGCTATTACACAGCCACCAGCGCTCACACCTGCACCGGCGATGGCGGCGGGATGGTGCTGCGCGCGGGGCTCCCGTTGCAGGACATGGAATTCGTCCAGTTCCACCCGACAGGGATTTACGGCGCGGGCGTGCTGATTACAGAGGGTGCACGCGGCGAGGGCGGGTATCTGACCAATTCCGAAGGCGAGCGGTTCATGGAACGCTATGCGCCATCGGCCAAGGATCTTGCATCTCGCGATGTCGTTTCCCGCTCGATGGCGCTGGAAATGCGCGAAGGGCGCGGGGTTGGCCCGAACAAGGACCATATCTGGCTCCACCTCGATCACATCGATCCCAAGGTCCTGGCCGAGCGTCTGCCCGGGATCACCGAAAGCGGCAAGATCTTCGCGGGCGTCGATCTCACCCGCCAGCCGCTGCCGGTCTGCCCGACGGTGCATTACAACATGGGCGGCGTGCCCACCAATTACCACGGCGAGGTGATGACCATCGGCGCGGACGGCAACCCCGAAACCGCCGTCCCCGGCCTGTTCGCGGTGGGCGAGGCGGCCTGCGTTTCGGTCCACGGCGCCAACCGGCTCGGCTCAAACTCGCTGATCGATCTGGTAGTGTTCGGCCGCGCGGCGGGCCACCGGCTCAAGGAGCTGATCACGCCGGGCACCGCATATGCCCCGCTGCCAGGGGATAGCGCTGATCTCGCGCTGACCCGGCTCGATCATTTCCGGAGTGCCGATGGCGGCTCACCCACCGCGGAAATCCGGCTCGAAATGCAACGCACCATGACCAAGGGCTGCGCCGTGTTCCGCGATGAAGCGCTGATGTCAGAGGGCAAGGCGGCGCTCGCCAAGACCTATGAACGGATGAGCGACATCAAGGTCAGCGACCGCTCGCTGATCTGGAATACCGATCTGATCGAAACGCTGGAGCTCGACAACCTCATCGCCCAAGCCAGCGTCACCATCCACAGCGCCCACAACCGCAAGGAAAGCCGCGGCGCCCATGCGCATGAGGATTTCCCCGAGCGAGACGATGCGGGCTGGATGAAGCACACTGCGGCCTGGTTCGACGGCTGGGGCGGCAAAGGCGGCGCGGTCAAGATCGATTACCGCCCGGTGCATGAATATACGCTCACCGATGATGTGGAATATATCAAGCCGAAGAAGCGGGTTTATTGAGGTATTTCGTTTGGACGATTTCCTGCACCAACGGCACGCTGATGAGGGCTCAAAGCTCCATGCCGTCGTCATGGGAGCAGCTGCGTCTGGAATCGCCTTTGCTATGTACCAGACTGCAGATCGAGACCTAAGCTGGTCGCTTTTACCCATTCTACTGGCGATTTTAGCGTGGGCGGGCTCTTTTACATTCGGGGTAATCAACCGTCGTAAGGTCATGCAGTCGATAAAATCAAACGTTTTGCGTAACGAAGCTGAACGCAAAGGTGACCAAATTGCATACGATATTGCGATCGAATTCCTTGAGAAGCACAAGAAATCTGCATTT
>JANNAE010000068.1:0-8886 GCA_031383985.1 Novosphingobium sp.
CGTGGCGAGCACAGTGGCGCGGGCGGTGTGGGCCTGAACCTTGCCGGTGGCCTCATCAAGCGCATAGACGCCCCAAACCCGGCCCGAGCCTGAATAGCGTTCCTCATGCCGCCCGGTGATCAGATCGATGCAGGCCTGCCCTGGAAGCAGGGTGATATTGGGATGGGCTTCAGCCGCGCGCAGCAACGCTTCCTGCACCGCCCAGCCGGTCGCGTCGTTGACGTGGACAATCCGGCGATGCGAGTGGCCGCCCTCACGGGTCAGATGAAGATCGCCCGCTTCGCTATTGAACGGCACTCCCAGTTCGACCAACCGGTCAATCGCATGGGGCGCGCGTTCGATCACGAATTCGACTGTCTCGAGCCGGTTAAGGCCTGCGCCCGCCACCATCGTATCACGGATATGGTTCTCGAACGTGTCGCCCGCGTCGAGCACCGCGGCGATCCCGCCTTGCGCCCATGCGGTTGAGCCACCGGTCAGGCTGCCCTTGGCCAGGACCAGCACCTTGACCTGCTCGGCCAGCGCCAGCGCCGCCGTCAGCCCCGCCGCGCCCGAGCCGACAACGATGACATCATGGTTCATAAGCTCCCCTCCCGCTTGCGGGAGGGGTTGGGGGTGGGTCCTGAGTCCAACGCGAGACGGATTGCTGTAATCACGCCCTCGACATTGCCGAGGACTTCGGCGTTTGGGAAGTGCAAGACGCGATATCCGCCATTGGCGAGAAACTTGTCCCGATAAATGTCACGCTCTGGCTGAGCATCATGCGAGAATCCGTCGAGTTCGATGATCAGCATGTGTTCTCGGCACAGCAAGTCAGCGAAAACGGTCCGACCGGCATTTGGCGACTGAATTTCACTCCCAGCTGGCGATTGTTCAGATAGCGCCAGAGGAGGCGCTCTGACGGTGTTGCGGCGTTGCGCAATTTCTGCGCGCGCAGGGTATTCCGATCTTTGAAACTCGGAATTTTTGTCACTGACCCACCCCTAACCCCTCCCGCAGGCGGGAGGGGGACAATTCACGCAGCGGCCTTGGTGGCGCTGGTCAGCGAAACGAACACATCCTCCAGATCAGCCTCACGCGTGGTGACATCGACGATGGTAAAGCCCTGCGCCTGGACTGCAGCCAGCACTTCGCCGGCGTTGGTGCGATCCTTGTCATAGGTAATCTCGACGATACGTTCGCCGGCACCCACGCATTTAACGAAGGCTTCGTGCACCGGAAGCGCGGTAACATCGCGATCAAGCGTCAGGACCACCAGCTTCTCGCGGGCCATCTCGACCAGTTCACGGGTCGGCTTGTTGGCGATCAGCCTGCCGTGGTTGATGATCGCGATCCGGTCACACAGCTGCTCGGCCTCTTCGAGGTAATGGGTGGTCAGCACCACCGTCACCCCCTCGGCGTTAAGCTCTTCGACCAGCTCCCACAGCTGGCGGCGCAGTTCGACATCGACGCCTGCGGTCGGCTCGTCGAGCACCAGCACCGGGGGCGAGTGGACCATTGCCTTGGCGATCAACAGCCGCCGCTTCATGCCGCCTGACAGCGTCCGCGCATAGGCATTGGCCTTGTCGGACAAATGCACTTCGGCGAGCAACGCCAGGCTGCGCCGCGCGGCCTTGGATACGCCATAAAGCCCGGCCTGGTTCTCCAGCACTTCGAACGGCGTGAAGAAGGGGTCGAACACAATTTCCTGCGGGACGATGCCGATCGCCCGCTTGGCGTTACGGCTGTCCTTGTCGATATCAAAACCCCAGATTTCTGCGCTGCCAGAGGTTTTCATGACAAGGCCGGCAAGGATGTTGATCAGCGTGGACTTGCCCGCACCGTTGGGTCCGAGCAGCCCGAAGATCTGACCCTGCGGCACATCGAAGCTGACATCGTCGAGCGCCAGCTTGCCGAGGCTTTTGCGCGCCCCCTTGCCATCCGGGGCATAGCGTTTGACCAGATTGCGGATCGAGATGGCGGCGGGTGTAGTCATGAGCTTGCTTTGCGGCAGGATCGCGCCCCAGTAAAGCCTCGGCGTAAAGCCCCGAAAAATCTGCGTTTGGGGGATCAGTTAATCGCATTCATTAAGCCAAATTAACCATGTCCTTGCAGACGGCTTTCACGGGTTGGCACTAGTACAGCGTCAATGAACCGGGGGCATTTTTACGGCAGCCAATCGCTGCGACACGGCTTGCGCGCTTTTCTCGTGCTGCTCGCAGGCGTTTTGGCCCTGGTTAATTCCTCGGCTGCTCAGGCACAGAATGGGCCAAGCCGTCCAGTCAGCGCCCCTGCCAGAGCCACCGTGGTAACCCCGCTCAGCCTGGTCAAGGTACAGGATCTCAGCTTCGGCAGAATCGTCGCGCGGCCCACCGCAGGCACCGTCACGGTGAGCCAGCTTACCGGGGCCTGCTCGGTCACCGGCGCGATCCTGGCGCTCGGCACCTGCCAATATGCCAAGTTCACCGGGATGGGCGTGCGCAATCTGGGCGCGCGCATTTCGCTTACCGCCACAACCAACCTGACCGGGCCGGGCCAGTCCATGGTGATGGACCAAGTAACGCTGGGCTCCAATTCGACGATCAGCTTTGCCGGCAATTCCAACGCCAACGGCTCAGGTGTCGGTCTGACAACTGGTGGCGGCAACCAGCGCTATTCGATCACATCAAGCAACGGCATCTACGTACTCAACATCGGCGCGCGATTGAACGTCAACGCCAACCAGGCACCGGGTATCTATCGCGGCTCGATCACTGTCGCCGTGCAGTATCAATAGGCTGGAAACAGCCCCGCAGAGTTGCTAGTGCCCGCCCATGAGCCAGGCACCCGAAACCACCCGCACCGCTTCCGCCCGCGTTTCCTGCGATGGTGCGAATGCCATCCCGGGCGGGGCCGCATTGGGCCATCCCCGGGTTTGGCTGGAAGTTGACGAAAAGGGTTTTGTCGATTGCGGCTATTGCGACCGGCGGTTTATCCTGATCGGCGGGTCGGCGGACCAGACTGCCGCCTAACTCTGAGCTCTGGCACTTTCACCCATCCGCCCTATATCGGGGCCATGACCACCATCGACCCCCGTTCGCTGCTGTACCGATCCGGTCAGCTTGATCCGGCCCAGGCCCAGACTCTGGCGCGCGAAACGCTCAGCGCTTGCGACGATGGCGAGCTGTACCTCCAGTTCATCGCCAGCGAGACTTTGGCCTTTGACGATGGCCGGTTGAAGATGGCCGATTATTCGCGCGACGCCGGGTTCGGCCTGCGCGGTGTCTCGGGCGAGATGACCGGCTTTGCCCATGCCAACGAAATTTCTGCCGCCGCGATCCGCCGGGCGGGCGAAACGCTGGCGCTGCTCGATCCGGCAACCGCCCAGCCCGCGCCGCCGCCGCGCCAGAACAACCGCCACCTCTATACCGAAGCTTCGCCGCTCGATGCCGTGCCGTTCGCCGACAAGGTCAAGCTGCTCGAGACGATCAATGCCGCTGCCCGCGCCCGCGATCCGCGCGTGGCGCAGGTCAGCGTCAGCCTGTCGGGCAGCTGGTCAGTGGTCGAGATCGTCCGCGCGGATGGCTTTGTCGCGCATGATGTCCGTCCGCTGGTCCGGCTCAATGTCGGGATTGTCGCGGAAAGCAATGGCCGCCGCGAAACCGGCAGCTTCGGGATGGGCGGGCGCTGGCTTTATGACCGGCTGTTCGATCCGGCGAGCTGGAACCGCGCGATCGACGAGGCACTGGCCCAGGCGTTGACCAACCTCGAGAGCGTGGCCGCTCCGGCGGGCGAGATGACCGTGCTGCTGGGCCCCGGCTGGCCCGGCATATTGCTGCACGAAGCGGTCGGGCATGGGCTCGAAGGCGATTTCAATCGCAAGGGATCGAGCGCCTTTTCGGGCCGCGTCGGCGAGCGGGTTGGCGCGCCGGGGGTTACCGTGATCGACGATGGCTCGCTGGCCGGACGGCGCGGCTCGCTCTCGATCGACGATGAGGGAACACCAACACAGGAAAACGTCCTGATCGAAGATGGCATCCTCAAGGGCTATATCCAGGATCGGCTCAACGCGCGCCTGATGGGGGTGGCTCCCACAGGCAACGGCCGGCGCGAATCCTATGCTCACGCGCCGATGCCGCGAATGACCAATACGTTCATGCGCGGCGGCAAGGATGATCCCGCCGAGCTGCTCTCCCGCGTCAAGAACGGGATCTTCGCCAAGAGTTTTGGCGGCGGCCAGGTTGATATCGTCTCGGGCAAATTCGTGTTCTCCTGCACCGAGGCCTACCGCGTCGAAAACGGTAAACTGGGCGCCCCGATCAAGGGTGCGACCCTGATCGGCGATGGCCCCAGCGTGCTGACCAAAGTGATGGGGATCGGCAACGACATGGCACTCGATGAGGGCGTGGGCGTTTGCGGCAAGGGCGGCCAAAGCGTTCCTGCCGGGGTTGGCCAGCCGACATTGCTGATCGCCGGGCTGACCGTCGGGGGAACCGGCTGAGTTGGTCAGCGATGGTTCAGCATGCTAGAGCCAAGCTGCCGGAACAGGAGAATCACTATGCGCAAGTTCGCTCTCGCCCTCGCTGCCACCGCCGCTTTGCTGACTGGCCCGGTGCTGCAGGCGCGTGATCGCCTCACCCCCGAACAGCGGCTCGAAAAAATTCTCGAAGGCCGCGAGGCGGGCAAGCCGGTCAGCTGTATCAGCACATGGTCGACCCGCAACATGCAGATCCTCGACGATACCGCGCTGGTCTATGATGCGGGCAATGTTATCTATGTGAATCGTCCGGCCAATCCCGATGTGCTCGATGACGATGATGTGCTGGTCGTCAAGCTGACCGGCAGCCAGCTGTGCCGGCTCGACATGGTCAGCATGCATGACCGGAGCGGCGGGTTCTATCGGGGCCATATCAACCTCAACGATTTCGTGCCCTATCGCCGGGTAGCCAAGGCCAACTAATTCAGTTCAAGCCAGATTTGCCGCTTGCCCGCCTGTCAGGTCTGGGCAAAGCTGGTCACATGAACCGCTCGCAAATGATCGCCTGCATGGCGCTGGCTCTGTTCTATGGGTTCGCCGGGGTGATGCATCTGCTTGCTCCAGCGCCGTTCCTCGCGATCACACCGGTCTGGGTGCCGTTTCCAGAACAAGTGATTGCGTTCACCGGCGTGGCCGAGCTGGCCGGAGCGGCGGGCATTGCCCAATGGCGCTGGCCAGAGCTGCGCCGCGCCGCCGGTTGGGGTCTGGCGCTGTATGCGCTGTGCGTCTGGCCGGCCAACTTCCAGCATTTATTCAATGATCTGAGACGCGCCGATGGCGGAGCAGGGCTTGGCTACCACCTCCCTCGCCTCGCTGCGCAACTTCCGCTGATCTGGCTCACGCTGTGGGCGAGCGGGGCAACCAGACGGAAGACCAGCATGAGGAGCACTCGATGACCGCCGCGCAAATCCCGCTCGCCTCGCCGTTCGGCTATCGCTCGACCGCCGCCGAGGTTGCTGCGGGTATCGACCTTTCAGGCAAAGTCGCGGTGGTGACCGGCGGCTATTCGGGACTGGGGCTCGAAACCGTGCGGGCCCTGGCCGGAGCGGGCGCCAAGGTGATCGTCGGCGCGCGGCGGCCCGAAGTGGCGGGAGCAGATCTTGCCGATGTGGCGGGCGAGGTGGTGATCCTGCCGCTCGATCTGTCTGATCCGGCCTCGATCGACCATTTTGCAACGCTGGTTGCGGCCGAAACCGCTGCGCTGAACATCCTGATCAACAACGCCGCGATCATGGCCTGCCCCAAAGCGCATGATGCCCGCGGCTATGAAAGTCAGTTTGCGACCAATCATCTCGGCCATTTCCAGCTGACCGCGCGGGTATGGCCGCTGCTCAAGGCCGGAACCGCGCGGGTGGTGGCGCTGTCCTCCTCGGGTCATGCGCGAAATGGCCTCGATCTCGCCGACATCAATTTCGAACGCCGCGACTATGACAAGTGGACCGCCTATGGTCAGGCCAAGTCCGCCAATGCGCTGTTCGCGTTGCGCCTCGACAAGCTTGGCGCGGGCCATGGCGTGCGGGCTTTTTCAGTCGATCCCGGCGGCATCCGAACGCCCTTGCAGCGGTATCTGACGATGGAAGAGCAGATCGCGATGGGCTGGTATGATGCCGACGGCAACCTCAACCCGATGTTCAAGACCACCGAGCAGGGCGCTTCGACCAGCGTGTGGTGCGCCGTCTCGCCGCTGCTCGAGGGGATGGGCGGGGCCTATTGCGCCGATTGCAACATCGCCGCCCCCTGGCAGGAGGGCAACCCGCCCTATGTCGGCGTTCACCCGCATGTCCGCGACGAGGGTTTGGCGGCGGCGTTATGGGCCAGGTCAGAGGAGATGACCGGGGTGGCGTTCCGTCCGTGACCGACAACGCAATCCTGATCCTCACCACCGGCGGCACGATCGACAAGAACTATTTCGATGCGCTGAGCGAATACCAGATCGTCGACAGCGCGATCGCGCAGCTGCTCATGGAGGCCCGCGCCAGCCTGCCGTTCCGGATCGAGGAAGTCTGCCGCAAGGACAGCCTCGAGCTGACCGATGCCGACCGCACCGAGATTGTCCGGCATGCCGGCGAGGCAGCGGAAACGCGGATTATCATCACTCACGGCACCGATACGATGACCGACACCGCCAAGGCGCTTGCCGGGGTGACGGGGAAAACAATCGTCCTCACCGGCGCCCTCGCCCCGGCGCGCTTTGCGCAAAGCGACGCCGCCTTCAACCTCGGCATGGCCGTGGCCGCCGCCCAAGTCGCCCGGCCCGGCGTCTACATCGCGATGAGCGGGCAGGTGTTTGACGGGCTGAAGGTGCGCAAAGACCGCGAGGCGGGGCGGTTTGTGGCGATCTAACGCTATTCTGCCGCGCTCGCGTAGACAAAGCTCATCTTGTTGCCATCGGGATCGCGAACATAGGCGCCGTAGAAATCCGGACCATACAGCGGGCGCGGGCCGGGATCGCCTTCATTGGTGCCGCCATTGGCAAGTGCCGCTGCATGGGCGCCCTTAACCTCATCCTCGGAAGCGCAACCAAAGCCGGGCATGTTGCCGTTTCCGGGCGCAGCGGCTTCCTTGTTGTTAGGACCCGCCACCCAGGCCCGGGTGCCATTGCGGAAGCGATAGCAGAAAGTGAAGCCGGGGTATTCAACCTCAAACTCGCCGCCGATCGCCAGAAACACCGCATCATAAAACAAACGCGCCCGGGCGAGATCATTGGTTCCAATCATAATGTAATCGACTGACATGTCCCGACCTCTCCGTTACCAATCTGTAAGAACAATAACGGAACATCAGGCGCTGTCAATCGACGGACTGCTTCCTTCTCATTCCCACTCGATCGTCCCCGGGGGCTTGCTGGTATAATCATACACCACCCGGTTGATGCCTTTGACCTCATTGATGATCCGGGTCGCGACCCGGCTCAGGAACGCCGCTTCGAAGGGGTAGATATCCGCCGTCATGCCGTCGGTGCTGGTGACCGCACGCAAGGCACAGACGTTGTCATAGGTCCGGCTATCGCCCATCACGCCGACGGTTTTGACCGGGAGCAGCACCGCAAAGGCCTGCCAGATCGCGTCATACAATCCGGCGTTGCGGATTTCCTCGAGATAGACGGCGTCCGCCTTGCGCAAGATGTCGCAGCGCTCGCGGGTGACTTCGCCGGGGATGCGGATCGCCAGGCCCGGCCCGGGGAACGGATGGCGGCCGACGAAAATGTCGGGCAGGCCCAGCTCGCGGCCCAGCTCGCGCACCTCGTCCTTGAACAGCTCGCGCAAGGGCTCAACCAGTTGCATGTTCATACGTTCGGGGAGGCCACCGACGTTGTGGTGGCTCTTGATCGTCACCGAAGGCCCGCCGGTGAAGCTGACGCTTTCAATCACGTCCGGATAAAGCGTGCCTTGGGCGAGGAAATCGGCCCCGCCGATCGCCTTGGCCTCGGCCTCGAATACATCGATGAAGGTTTTGCCGATGAATTTGCGCTTGGCTTCGGGATCGGTGAGGCCAGCCAGCCCATCCATGAACCGGTCACGCGCATCAACCACCACCAGCGGGATGTTGTAGGACCCGCGAAACAGCGTCTCGACCTGTTCGCGCTCGTTCAATCGCAAGATCCCGCCGTCGACGAAAACGCAGGTCAGCTGTTCGCCGATCGCTTCGTGGATGAGGACTGCGGCCACCGCGCTGTCGACCCCGCCCGAAAGCCCGCATATCACCCGGCCCTTGCCCACCTGGGCGCGATTATCGGCGATCTTGGTGGCGCGGAATTCGGCCATGGCATCTGCGGGCTGGCCGGAGATTGGACCATGGCCGAGTTCCGCGCCACCAAGATCGCCGATATCCGGGCGCAAGTTGGGAAGGGCAAGGTCATTTGCGGGCTATCCGGCGGGGTTGACAGCGCGGTCGCCGCAGTGCTGATCCATGAGGCAATCGGCGAACAGCTGACCTGCGTATTCGTCGATGGCGGGATCCTGCGATTGAACGAGCGCGAGCAGGTCGAGACGCTGTTCCGGGATCACTACAATATCCCGCTGGTGGTGGTCGATGCGCGCGACCGGTTCATGGATGGGCTGGCCGGCCTCACCGATCCCGAAGCCAAGCGCAAATTCATCGGCAAGACCTTCATCGATGTGTTCGAGGCTGAGGCCAAGGCGATCGGCGGGGCGGATTTCCTCGCCCAGGGCACGCTCTACCCGGACGTGATCGAATCGGTGTCGTTCACCGGCGGGCCGTCGGTCACGATCAAGAGCCATCACAATGTTGGCGGCCTGCCCGAGCGCATGAACATGAGCCTCGTCGAGCCGTTGCGCGAGTTGTTCAAGGATGAAGTCCGCGTGCTGGGCCGCGAGCTGGGCCTGCCCGAGATTTTCGTCGGCCGCCATCCATTCCCGGGGCCGGGCCTC
>JANNAE010000074.1:0-10387 GCA_031383985.1 Novosphingobium sp.
CAGCAATCGGCGCGCGGGTCTTATCCCGCCGCAGTCCCGGCAGCGTGAGGTTGGCGTTTCAACGCCTGACCAGCCCGGACTTACGGTCGCCGCTATCGCTGAAGCTTCCTTCTTCACGCAGGGTCGCATCTAACGACACCTCGCTTCGCGTTCCCCGACATTCCCGCTCATCCCGAGCGACGTCGAGGGAGCGCGCCGCTTCATATTGAAAGTTTTCCATGTCCTATTTTTCCGACCTTGGCCTTGCCGAGCCTTTGCTCCGTGCGCTTGAAACCAAGGGCTACGCCGATCCCACCCCGATCCAGCGCCAGGCCATCCCGGCGCTGCTGGAGGGCCGTGACCTGCTGGGTATCGCCCAGACCGGCACCGGCAAGACCGCAGCCTTCGCGCTGCCATCACTCCACCGCCTCGCTGCCAATCCCAAGCCGCGCCAGAACGCCTCGTGCCGGATGCTGGTGCTTTCGCCGACCCGCGAGCTGGCTGCCCAGATTGCCGAAAACTTCCGCGGCTATGCCAAATATCTGAACCTTTCGGTCCAGTGCATCTTCGGCGGACTGCCGGTGGGCAAGCAAGCTCGCGCGCTGGTGGGCGGAACCGACATCCTGGTCGCCACCCCCGGCCGCCTGCTCGATCTGATCGACCAGCGCGCCCTGACGCTGCGCAATGTCGAGATCTTCGTGCTCGACGAAGCCGACCAGATGATGGACCTCGGGTTCATCGTGCCGCTGAAGCGCGTTGCCAACATGCTCCCCAAGGAGCGGCAGAGCCTGTTCTTCTCGGCCACCATGCCCAAGGCGATTGCCGAGCTGGGCAAGCAGTTCATCAACAACCCGGTCCGCGTCGAAGTCGCCCCGCAGGCAACTACGGCTGAACGGGTCGATCAGTTCGTCACCCATGTGAACCAGGCCGAAAAGCAGGCCTTGCTGACGATCAGCCTCAAGGCCGGGCTGGCTGACGGCAAGATCAACCGCGCGCTGGTTTTCACCCGGACCAAGCATGGCGCCGATCGCGTCGTGCGCCACCTCAGCACCGCCGGCGTCAATGCCGCCGCGATCCATGGCAACAAGAGCCAGGCCCAGCGCACCGCTGCGCTCAATGCTTTTCGCCAGGGTTCGTGCCCGGTGCTGGTAGCCACCGACATCGCCGCTCGCGGGATCGATGTGAGCGGCGTGAGCCATGTCTACAACTTCGAAATGCCCAATGTTGCCGAGCAGTATGTCCACCGCATCGGCCGCACTGCGCGGGCCGGGGCTGACGGTATTTCGGTGAGTTTCGTGGCGGCTGACGAAAAGCCTTATTTGAAGGACATCGAGAAACTGACCGGGATCAAGCTGATGCCGCTGTCGCTGCCCGACGATTTCCAGAAGGAAGCTGCCCGCCTGCCCGCACCAACGCGCAAGCCGGCCGAAGCCGAGCAGGACGCCCGCCGGGATGCCCGTGATGCCAAGGGCCGTGGCGGCCAGCGCAGCGGAAGTGGCCAGGGACGCAACAACAACCGCAGCAATGGCGGTCAGGCCCGCGACGGTCAGTCGCGCGATGCCTATGTTCGCAACGAACAACGCTATGGTCGCCCCCAAGGTGACCGAGGCCCGGTCCATAACCCGCTGGCTCATGAAGATCGTGTCGCGGGTGCCGCTGCCCGCCCGGCGCGGCCTGAGGGTGACCGCCGCCCGGCCCGGCCTGAGGGTGATCGCCGTCCGGCTCGGCCTGAGGGTGATCGCCGTCCGGCTCGGCCTGAGGGTGATCGCCGTCCGGCTCGGCCTGAAGGTGATCGCCGTCCGGCTCGGCCTGAGGGCACCAATGGCAGCCAACGGCGCTTTGGCGGCAACCGCGGCACTGGCGGCCCGCGTGGAAACACCCGCGCGAGCTAAACACTATCGCTGAGCGCCACGACGGGGCATAGCGCGGCAATGCCGGGCTCGATCGCCTCTGTCGTGGTACCAGCCGCGCTCTCTGCCGCCGCAATGACGGCGATCGTCGGCTTGCGCTACCTTATCACCAGCGGGGCTTTCGCCTGGGCCACCCGGCGAGTCCGACCCGGGCTTTACGCCGGGCTGGGGCCGCAGATCCGCCGCGAGATCGGCTGGTCGCTTGGCTCTGCGGCGATTTACGGCATTCCCGCCGGGATCGTCGCCTGGGGCTGGCAACACCGCGGCTGGACGCAGATCTACACTGAAACCGGCAGTCAGCCATTGTGGTACCTGCCGGTTTCGCTGTTTCTATACCTGTTCGCGCATGACAGCTGGTTCTACTGGACGCACCGCTGGATGCACCGGCCGCGCCCGTTTCGCATCGCTCATGCGGTGCACCACGCCAGCCGCCCGCCCACCGCCTGGGCCGCGATGAGCTTTCACCCGCTCGAAGCGCTGACCGGCGCGGTGGTGATCCCGGCGCTGGTCTTCCTGATCCCGGTCCATCTCGCCGTACTGGGGCTGGTGCTGGCGATCATGACCATCATGGGCATCACCAATCACATGGGCTGGGAGCTGTTTCCCAAGGCGATCGTTCATTCCCGGTTGGGAGGCTGGCTGATAACTGTCAGCCATCACCAACGTCATCACGAGAGCTACCAATGCAATTACGGACTTTATTTCCGCTTCTGGGACCGGCTCTGCGGCACCGATCGCGGGCTCTCTGCACCCTGATCGTCGCGGCTCCGCTGTTGGCGGCGGCGCCCGCCCCGGAAAGCCCTGCGCATGGGAGCAATGTCAGCGTAACCGTAAGCGGACTGCGCTCGGCCAAAGGGCAAGTTCTCGCCTGCCTCACCGCGCAGCCCCGCGCTTTTCCCGATTGCGCCAAGGATCCCGCCTCGCACAAGCTGGCCGTTGCGGTCGGGACCGAGGCTGTCCGGCTCGATTTCGGCGCGGTTTCGCCGGGGCGCTATGCGATAGCGCTGCTTCATGACGAGAACGGCAACGGCAAGGCCGACATGGCGCTGTTCATGCCCAGGGAAGGCTTCGGTTTTTCACGCGACGCCCCGGTCCGCTTTGGCCCGCCACGGTTCGATGCTGCGGCTTTCGTCGTGGCAGATGTGGCGATCCACCAGACAGTGCGGATGCGCTATATGTTCTGAAAGCGGCGGCGGCTGCTGCCCAGACGTCATCGCCAAGTTGGCAGCGCGACTTAACGCTTAATTTACCATGTTGCGCCAAACAGGGTTTCGACCAGGGACGCTGGTGGGGAGCCCACATGGATACGTATCGCGGGAATTTTGTTGATCGCACCGACACCGGTGATGAATTGCCCAGTTTTGACCGGTCTGACGACGAAACCGGACACGAACCGCTGCCCAGTCCGGTCGGACAGGACGAACGGCGGATGCAGGTGCGCGCCTACAACCACTGGGCGAGTCTGCTCGACAACCGCAACTTCCCTTCGGTCGAGGATCTTGCTCCGGATGCGCTGCCAGATTTCGGGCCGTACAGTGTCCTGCTCGACTTCACCGGCGGAATCGAAAATCCCACGGTCCAGTATCTGGGCGACAAGCTGGCGGAGGAATGCGGTGCAACCGGGCCGATCCAGGCACTTGACGATGTCCCCAGCCGCTCGCTGCTGTCACGGATCACCGATCACTACATGCAGATCCTCGCCAATCAGGCGCCGATCGGCTTCGAGGCAGAATTCGTCAACCAGCGCGAACAGACTGTGCTGTATCGCGGGATCCTGCTGCCTTTTTCAAGCGACGATGACACCATCGATTTCATCTATGGAGTGATCAACTGGAAGGAACTGGCCGACCAGATGACCACCGACGAGCTGCTGCTCGAAATCGACCAGGCGCTGGATGTCCAGGCCAACCACCCGTTGCCTGAGGGTCCGTTGACCGAATGGGCCGATGGCCCGGCCGATCTTCATGTGTTGTCAGACGCGAACATCGCCGCTTCCGATCTCGATCTCCCCGCACCGGCGTTTGGCGGTTACGATCGCCCGCCGCTGCCAGCATTCAGGGCCGAACCCGAATTTCTTGCGGCTAATGACGCAGTGGAGGCAATTGACCCAATCGCCCCGGATATGGAGCTGGCCGACTGGCTCGCTTCGGCCCGCGAACTGGCTCAGGCGGCGCAAGGATCGGAAGATCGCACCCGTCAGGCGCTCTATGCCGCAATCGGTCGCGCTTATGACTTTTCGCTCGCCGCCGCCGATGCACCGGCAGAATTCGATGAGCTTGTTGCCGATTCGGGCCTCACCGTCCAGGATCGCGCGCCGATGACGCCGGTGGTCAAGCTGGTCTTCGGCGCCGATTACGACAAGACCCGGCTAACCGAATTTGCCTCGGCGCTGGGCCATGCCCACCGCCTGAACCTGGCGCGTGGTGCGCTGGCCGGTTATCTCGCGGTTGCCCCCGGCGGGCTCAAAGGCGTGGTAACCGCTGAACGCCGCCTGCGCCGCGAGGAAAGCGGCAAGGTCGCCGACATCCGCGAAACCCCGCGTGAGGCGTTGGCCCGCAAGCTGCGCCTGCTCGGTCATCAGCCGCTTTCTGCGGTTTCGCCAGGCGGCACCGAATTCACCCTGCTCGTCGCGCGCCGTTTGCCGAATGGCGAGGTGGTGTTGCTCGGCGAAGTCAGCGACGATGTTGCCCTGCTCGAACGGGCCGCACGCAAGCTATTGGATTAAACCAACCAGGCCTTCCAGCCCAATTCAACGGGCTCAATTCTTCCAGCGCGGAGGGGGACGAGGGCGCCATGCTGAACAGGCATGGCGCCTTTCGCTTTTGCACGATACCACCGCGGCGATGACAATGGCTACAAACCGCAGGCGGATCGGCTGGATGAGCTGGACTTTGACTACCCTGGCGCTGCTTGGCGCGGCGCTGTTCGGGCTGTTTCGCTATGCGGTGGCAACCAATGGCGTGGTGCTGCTCGAATGGGCGGATCGGGCCTTTGGCGGTACACAAGGCACACGACTGGCGCTCCATGACATTGCGTTTGGCCCCCTCCCGGCGCAGCAGCTGGAAGTGGTCGTCCCGGCCGGGATATCCCCACAAAAGCGCCCCGTAGTGGTGTTCATTTATGGCGGTGGCTGGAATTCGGGCAAGGCGGGCAACTATCATTTCATCGGCCGGACGCTGGCGCGGGCTGGCTATGTCGTGGTCCTGCCGGGCTATCGCCTGACCCCGGATGGGGTCTTTCCGCACATGCTCCAGGACGGTGCGCTGGCGCTGAAGTGGGTCCAGGACCACATCGCCGAGCACGGCGGCGATCCCGCCCGGGTGTTCGTGATGGGCCATTCCGCCGGAGCCTATAACGGGATGATGCTGGCGCTTGACCGGCAATGGCTGGGCCGCGCAGGCGTGCCCGACGGCTTCATCAAAGGCATGATCGGGATCGCCGGTCCTTATGATTTCTATCCCTTCACCAGTGATTCGGCGCGGCGGGCCTTTGCCCATGTGGCCGATCCCGCGATCACCCAGCCGATCAGATTTGCCCGCGGCGATGCCCCGCCGCTGCTGCTGCTGACCGGCGACAGCGATACCACGGTCAAGCCGCGCAACAGCCTGGCGCTGGCCAAGGCGATGAGCGCGGCCGGTTCGCCGACGCAGGCGGTCGTGTTGAACGGCCTCTCGCATGAGTCCATCATCATGGCGTTGGCCCAGCCGTTCATGCGCCGCGAACCCCGGGTGATTGATGCTGTCTTGGCCTTCCTCACCGCGCATGGCGGCAACGCTTCAGCGCCGGTTCAGGCGCCGGAGGCCTAGAGACAGCGCCATGCACACCCTCGCCCGTTTTACTTCTGCATTGGCCGCGCTGGCGCTGACCAGCCAGCCCGTTGCAGCCCAATCGGTCCTGCGCGATGCAGAAACCGAAGCGCTGTTCCGGGACATGGCGACTCCGCTGATTGCAGCGGCCGGGCTTGATCCCAAAAATGTCGACATCGTGCTGATCAATGATGGCTCGGTGAATGCCTTCGTGGCGGGAGGGCAGGCGGTCTACCTCAACAGCGGCCTGATCAACGAGGCGAGTTCGGCCAACGAAGTGCAGGGCGTGATCGCGCATGAGCTGGGCCATGTCACCGGGGGTCACGCGATCAGTGGCGGCGATGCGGCCAAGGCGGCCACCGGGATCAGCATTCTGTCACTGCTGCTGGGCGCCGCTGCGGCAGTGGCTGGGGCCGGCGATGCCGCCTTCGGCGTGATCATGGCCGGGCAGCAGGCGGCGATGGGAAAATATCTGGCCTTCAACCGCGCGCAGGAATCGAGCGCGGATGCCGCCGGTGCCGCCTACCTGTCCAAGGCGGAGATTACCGGCAAGGGCTCGATCGCGTTCTTCGCGAAGCTGCAGAACATGGAATACCGCCGCGGCTACACGCGCACTGCCGACAGCGAATTCTACAGCACGCACCCGATGACCAGTGACCGGATTGCGACCTTGCAGGATACTTACGAAGTCGACCCCGCCTGGAACAAGCCCAGCGATGCAGCGCTCGAGGCGCGGTTTCAGCGGGTCAAGGCCAAGCTTTATGGCTATCTGGCCGAACCCGGCAACGCGCTGATCGCCTATCCCCCGACCATGAGCGGTGTGCCCGCGCGATACGCCCGCGCTTATGCCTTCCACAAGGAAGCGTTTCTCGACAAATCGATGGCCGAGGTGGAAGCGCTGCTCGCAACTGCGCCCAATGACCCGTATTTCCTCGAACTCAAGGGCCAGGTTCTGCTTGAGGCAGGCAAACCGCGCGACGCCCTGGCACCGCTGCGCCGGGCCACTGACCTGACCAACAACCAGCCGTTGATCGCCACCACCTTTGGTCATGCGCTGATCGCGACCGAGGACAAGGCCAATTTTCAGGAAGCCGAACGCGTGCTCAAGGCGGCAGTAGCGCGCGATCGCGAGAATCCGTTTGCCTGGTATCAACTGGGGGTTGTCTATGCCGCCAACGGTGATCTGGCGCGGGCCAAGCTGGCCAGCGCCGAGCAACAGGCGTTGAACCTGCAAATGCCCCAGGCACTGCGCAGCGCCGAAGCGGCCGAGACCGAGCTGCCCAAAGGCTCAGCCGATTGGCTCAGGGCTCAGGATATCGCCATGCAGGCCCGCGCCGCGATTGAACAGGCGCGCAAACGCAAGTAGGCACCGGCGCTATGGCCGAAACCTCGTCCCGCTCGCCCCGTTCGTTCGCTTTGGCCCCGCTCGCCTTGGTCGGGGGCGGCATTGTGCTGTTGCTGGCCGGAGCGCTGGCGGGTTGGCTGTTCGAATCCCGCCGCAATGCCGTTGCGCCGCCGCCAGACAAAGCCGCGATCGAACAAGTGGTCCGCAGTTATATCCTCGATCACCCCGAAATCCTGCCTGAGGCGATGCAACGATTGCGCGACCGCGAAACCAGGAAGCGATTGTCCGGGGTTGCCGATCAGGTTGAAACTCCCTTCCCCGGTGCGATACTGGGCAATCCGCAAGGCAAGATCACGCTGGTTGAGTTCACCGACTATGCCTGCACCTATTGCCGCCAGAGTGTGGCCGATGTCGACGCGCTGATTGCCGCAAACCCCGATTTGAAGGTGGTGATCCGCGAACTGCCGATCCTCTCCCCCGCCAGCACCGATGCGGCGCGCATGGCGCTTGCCGCCGCCGAACAGGGCCGCTTTGGCGCATTCCACAAGGCGATGTTTGGGCTCGGCCGGCCCGACGCCCGGACAATCGCCGTCGCCGCCGCTACCGCCGGGCTGGACATGGTGCGGGCTCGCCGCGTGATCGCGGATCCGCGGATCGAGGCCGAAATCAACCAGAACCTCAATCACGCCCGCCAGCTCGGCTTTAACGGCACGCCCAGCTGGATTATCGGCAACGCCCTGCTTTCAGGCGCGGTCGGTCAGCAGGAGCTGGCCAAGGCGCTCACCGACGCACGAGGCTGATTTCTACTCGCCCAGATTTTTATACATGCTGTTGATCGGCCTCGCCATCACCCGGCGCAGCATCGGCTCAAAGAATTCCAGCGGCAGCGTATCGTAATCAGGCGCGAACGCCGATTGATCATATTTTTCGCAGAATTCCGCGCAGGCCGCAAAATGGGGGTGATCGCGGAAGTTGTCCCGTAGGTTGCGGTCCATCCCGACGTAGTGGAAATAGTAGTAGCCTTGGAACGCGCCGTGGTTCTGGCAGATCCAGTGCACCTCCTCCGACACGAACGGCTTGATGATCGCGGCGGCCACTTCGGGATGATTGTAGGTTCCCAGCGTGTCGCCGATGTCGTGGAGCAGCGCCATCGTCACATAGGCCTCGTCGCGCCCGTCGCGGTGTGCGCGGGTTGCGGTCTGCAGGCTGTGCTGGAGCCGGTCGATCGGGAATCCACCAAAATCGCCATCGAGCAGCTTGAGATGGGCCAGCACCCGATCGGGCAGGCTCTTGGCGAAATCCATGTAGTGGGTAGAAATGATCGCCCAGTCCTCGGCCGTGCCATCGGCCATCGCCGAAAAACGGGCCCGCTCTTGATCGTGCAGTGCGGTGTCGATGGCATCCATGCGTGGTCTCCCTATTGGTCAAAGCTACCCCAGAACAGCGCGGCGCGCAAAGGTTTCGCGGAGCCCAGTAATTCTGCTAGGGTAGTTGAATGGCCGTGCTGCCCTTTCGACCGACGCCTTTTTTCGCCAACAAGAACCGTGCGTTCTGGCGCTTGCAAGCCGTAGGCTGGAGCGGGGCCATGCTGCTTCGCGCCATTTCGAGCCTGGCCAATGCTCAGCCGCTGACCTTCCTGGTGCTGGTGCTGATCGCCACGATCACCGGCTTTTCGATTTCGTTGATCCTCTCGGTCATCTACCGCCAGCTGATCACCCGCCGCCCGGTAATCACATGGGGGGTGACCGGATTGGTGCTGCCCTTTGCCGTGGCGCTTTATGCCTTCATCGATGCCTGGGTCGTCGGATTGTATCGCCCGGATAGTGAAACCGGTTTCACCAAGCTGTTCATCGGGGTGTTCTATTATGATCTGACGCTGCTGGGCGCGTGGTCAGCGCTTTACTATGCGATCAATTTCTTCCTCCAGATCGAGGAACAGAACGATCAGCTGATCCGGCTGGAAAATCAGGCGACCAGCGCCCAGCTGGCAATGCTACGCTACCAGTTGAACCCGCATTTCTTGTTCAACACTCTGAATTCGATCTCGACGCTGGTGCTGCTCAAGCAGACCGAGCCGGCCAATGCGATGCTCAGCCGACTCTCCTCCTTCCTGCGCTATACGCTGGTCAATCAGCCAAGCGGGCGGGTCACCGTGGCGCAGGAGGTTGAGACGTTGAAGCTCTACCTTGATATCGAGCGGATGCGCTTTGAAGAGCGTCTGCGCACCTCGTTCCGGATCGATCCAGCCAGCGAAGCGGCGCTGCTGCCCTCGCTCCTGCTGCAGCCGCTGGTCGAAAATGCGATCAAATATGCGGTCAGCACGCAAGAAGCCGGAGCCGAAATCACGATTTCGACGCAGCTCGTCGGCCAGAACCTTCGCATCATCGTCTCCGACACGGGCCCGGGATTGCAAAACGATGGCCCTGACAACAGGTTAACCGGCGTGACCTTCGATGGCGGCGAGCAAGTGTCTACCGGGGTTGGCCTCGCAAATATTCGTGACCGGCTGGCACAGGCCTATGGCGCGGAACATCGGTTCGAAACGATGGAGCCGCTCGAGGGTGGCTTTGCCGTGCTTATAGAAATTCCTTTCGACCGCCGTGAAGCTCCGGCGCTGCTGCTCGCAGAAGGCCACAGGCGGCCGATGCTGGTCGGCTCGCTGGCTGACTGACCCAGACAACGCACCGCCCATCCGGCGGCAAGCAGGATATACGCTATGACCATTCGGACCATCTTGGTTGATGATGAAAAGCTGGCGATCCAGGGGCTGCAATTGCGGCTCGATAAATTCCCCGATGTGGAAGTGATCGATACCTGCTCCAACGGGCGCGAAGCGATTCGCAAGATCAAGACCGAAAAGCCCGATCTGGTGTTCCTCGACATCCAGATGCCCGGCTTCGACGGGTTTTCGGTGGTCAAGGGCGTGATGGAGATTGAGCCGCCGCTGTTCGTCTTTGTCACCGCCTATCAGGAACACGCCGTCCGCGCATTCGAAGCCAATGCGGTCAACTATCTGATGAAGCCGGTCGACGAAGACAAGCTGGCCGATACGCTCGACCGGGTGCGGACCCGGCTGGCCGAAAAACGCTCGTCTGAAGAGGCCGAGAAACTCAAGATCGTGCTCGCCGAAGTTGCCCCCGATGCAATGGATGCCATGCCGGATGAGGGCGAGGCTGTGGCCCGGTTTGAAAAACTCATCAATATCAAGGATCGCGGCCAGATCTTCCGCGTAGATGTCGATTCGATCGAGCATATCGAAGCAGCGGGCGACTATATGTGCATCTATACTGGCGACAATTCACTGATCCTGCGAGAAACGATGAAGGATCTTGAACGTCGCCTCGATC
>JANNAE010000080.1:0-7248 GCA_031383985.1 Novosphingobium sp.
ATTTCCCCCCCGCGGGGCCCCCCCCGGGTGTTTCCCTCATTTGTGGCCTCGTTGTACCCCCCCTCACCCCCCCCCCCCCCTTCGTTTCGGCCCGCTGCGGTGTGGACGCCCCCCCCCTCGACACGAACGGATCTTGGTTGACCTACTTGCGCATCCAACCCGGATCGGCGCTTAGCCAGTATTTTTTCCCATCCTTCTCCGAACTCCACGGATTGACAAGGTCCCAGCGCTTGCCCGCAAAGCGGTCTCCATCGAGCGCGGCATTGAGTTCCTGCTTGACACGATGCCGCAGTTTGCGCGCGGCCATTTTCTTCCAGGGGTGATCGCTCTTGGCGGTGGTGATGCCGGAAATCGGCGTCTTGTGACGCGAACGGGACATGACTGTGCACCTTGCAAAATGCCGCAAGTCGCCAGCCGGTTCGGGAGTGATCGGACTGCCTGCGGCTAATGCCGCAAGCGGTTTTGGTGCCGGAGCATGGTCTGTTTCCTCCTATCGCGCGGCATAGATCGCGGGGCTGTAGCGCGGTTCGGGGATCGGCTGGCCGGTGGCTCGGGCTGCTTCGAGCCAGAGTTCGATGGCGGTCCGCACTTCGGCCACCGCCTGTTCCGGCGTATCCCCATGCGCCGAACAAGGCCGCAAATCGGGCACATCGGCGATCCAGCACTGGTCATCGGGGTACCAGAACAGGTTGATATGATAGCGCGGTTCCCAGCTCATGGAGCGGATACTACGCATTTATGCGGAGGCGGGGCAACCGGAACAGCGTCCGTTTTCGAGCTAAGGTTGCGGCGGAAAGCACGCGCCAACTATGCTGCGCGCGGGATAATCTGGTCAAGTTCGCCATTAAGCGCGCGTTTGGCTTCGAGCAGTTCATAATCGTCCTGAAGCCCAAGGAAGAACCCTTCAGACATGCGGAAATAGCGGGCTAGGCGAAGATCAAGCTCGGCGTCCATCGGCAGGGTCCCGGCAATCACGTCGCGCAGGCGCACGGGCGCAATGGCCAGCGAGGATGCCAGGGCTTCCTCCGTCAGGCCAAGCGGCTCCATGAATTCGGAGGCCAGCAATTCCCCGGCATGGCTGTTGTGCAGCCACTCGGGATCAATGGTAATCGGCGATTTCGACATCGTATGCGTTTCCGTCATTCCAACGGAAACATATACGCCACTGCTTGTTAATGGAAATGGAATGTTGCCCGGCACGCTCTTTCTTGAGCTCGTGCAGTCGGTTACTCGGCGGGTTTCGCAGGTCGTCGAGAGTTTTGGAACGGTTGAGCATCCTGAGTTTGTCCAGAGCGCGGTTCTGGACATCAGGCGGAACACGCTTGCTCCGCAGGCCGATCCAGATGCGCTCGGTCTGGGTGCTGGTGTTGGCGAAAGAACGGATCATTTCTTCTTCCCCGCCTGAAAAGCCATAACTACAAGGCTCATCATTCCGATGACTACGAGAAATGCAGTCAGCGCAAGGTTCAAGGCTTCGTAAATGGTCATGGCCGCTTCCCGAGAATTTGGAGCGTTCTAGGCCCAATACTCCCGCCCATGTTCACCACTTGGTATTGTGCGCTATAGTCTCGAGAAACGGCCGGGAGCTTAAAGATGTGGCGGCTGCCGTTGATCCGTTCGAGCGTGAAATCGAAAGCCTCAAGAATGCGAGGGAAATCCCGGAACCGCTTGGACGTGCGATTGGCAACGAGCTGGGCGTAAAGCTTTTCGATCTGGGTCATGGTTGCATTCCAAGAGAGGCAACCTCCCTATGAAACCGAAGGAATAGATAGAGCAACATGAAGGCGGGCCATTTCCACCCGTTTGTTTCGCGCTGGGTCAACGCAACGGTCGACATGCATGGTTGCAGGAATTTCAGCCAGATTTGCCGCCGGCAGTCTTCCGCGAGGTTTCAGCGCATCATAAGGTAGCCGAGGGCCGGCAAATGCTTCTCCTTATCAGACGAGAGAGGGCTCTCCTCCCCCATCAACTGCGAATCTTTCTCATTACCGCCCCCACTTCTTCTGCGACTTCCCGAACCGCGTCTTCCGCGTGCCGGGCTTGCCCTCATTGCTCCGCCCGACCATCGGCGCTCGTTTTTCGCCGTCCGGAATCCCCAGCTCATCCGCTTCCAGCCGCCGGATTTCATCGCGCAGCCGGCCCGCTTCCTCGAACTCGAGATCGGCCGCGGCGTTGCGCATCCGTTTTTCCAGATCTTCGATGTAGCCGCGCAGATTATGGCCGACGAGATTGTTGCGTTCCGGATCGTCGATTTCGACCAGCACGCTGTCCCGGCTGGCGGTATGTGCGACGATATCCTGGATGCCGCGCTTGATACTCTCCGGCGTGATGCCGTGTTCGAGATTATAGGCGTGCTGCTTTTCGCGGCGACGGTCAGTTTCGGCGATGGCGCGTTCCATGCTGCCGGTCATCCGGTCGGCATA
Source organism: Novosphingobium sp. (assembly GCA_031383985.1). Lineage (GTDB taxonomy): Bacteria > Pseudomonadota > Alphaproteobacteria > Sphingomonadales > Sphingomonadaceae > Novosphingobium. The sequence goes on from JANNAE010000080.1 coordinate 2,424, forward strand.
GAGGATTACCCGGCCATCGACATTGCGCGCTGCCCGGCCAATCGTCTGGATCAGGCTGGTTTCCGAGCGAAGGAAGCCCTCTTTGTCCGCATCAAGAATGCACACCAGCCCGCATTCGGGAATATCGAGGCCCTCGCGCAGCAGATTAATCCCCACCAGCACATCATAGACGCCGAGCCGCAGATCGCGGATCAGTTCGATCCGTTCCAGCGTCTCGACGTCTGAGTGCATATAGCGCACGCGCAAGCCCGCCTCGTGCATGAACTCGGTCAGATCTTCGGCCATCCGCTTGGTCAGCGTGGTGACGAGGGTGCGGTAGCCGACAGCGGCCACCTTGCGGCATTGCTCGATGCAATCCTGGACCTGATCCTCGACCGGGCGGATCTCCACCGGCGGGTCGATCAGCCCGGTTGGGCGGATCACCTGTTCGGCGAACACCCCGCCGGATTGCTCCATCTCCCAGGTTCCGGGGGTGGCGGATACGGCCACGGTTTGCGGGCGCATCGCATCCCATTCGTTGAAGCGCAGTGGGCGGTTGTCGATGCAGCTGGGCAGGCGGAAGCCATATTCGGCCAGCGTGATCTTGCGGCGGTGATCGCCTTTTGACATCGCGCCGATCTGCGGCACGGTCTGGTGGCTTTCATCGACGAACAGCAGCGCGTTTTCGGGCAGATATTCAAACAGGGTCGGCGGTGGCTCACCCGGCAGGCGGCCGGTGAGGAACCGGCTGTAGTTCTCGATTCCGGCGCAACTGCCGGTGGCGGCGATCATCTCAAGGTCGAAATTGGTCCGCTGCTCAAGCCGCTGGTGTTCGAGCAGCTTGCCCTCGGCTTCCAGCTCTTTCAGCCGCTCGGCCAGCTCGAACCGGATCGCATCGGCGGCCTGCTTCATCGTCGGGCCGGGGGTGACATAGTGCGAATTGGCATAGACCCGAACCGTGTCGAGGCTCGCGCCCTTCTTGCCGGTCAGCGGATCGAACTCGGCTATTTCCTCGATATCGTCGCCGAAAAAGCTGATCCGCCAGGCCATATCCTCATAGTGCGAGGGGTAGATCTCCAGATTGTCGCCGCGCACCCGGAAATTGCCGCGCTGGAAGGCGGCGTCATTGCGCTTGTATTGCAGCGCGACCAGCTTGCGGATCAGCTCGCGCTGGTCCTGCGCCTCACCCCTTTTGAGGTCGAAGATCATCGCCGAATAGGTCTCGACCGAGCCGATGCCATAGATGCAGCTGACCGAGGCGACGATGATCACGTCGTCACGCTCGAGCAGCGAACGCGTGGCCGAATGGCGCATCCGGTCAATCGCCTCGTTCACCGAGCTTTCCTTCTCGATGTAGGTATCGCTGCGCGGGACATAGGCCTCGGGCTGGTAATAATCGTAATAGCTGACGAAAAACTCGACCGCATTGTCCGGGAAGAAACTCTTGAATTCGCCGTAAAGCTGTGCGGCGAGGATCTTGTTGGGAGCCAGGATCAGCGCCGGGCGTTGCAACAGCTCGATCACCTTGGCCATGGTGAAAGTCTTGCCGCTGCCGGTGACGCCGAGCAGCACCTGGGTTTGATCGTGGTCGTTGATTCCGGCGATCAGATCGGCAATCGCGGTGGGCTGGTCGCCGGCGGGCTGGTATTCCGATTGCAGCACGAACGGGCGCGCGGCCTCCGCCTTTTCGGGGCGGACCGGCTTGTGCGGGACGAAGGCGCCCGAGGTATCGGGCTCGGCAAGACCCCGGCGGATGACGAGTTCGGACATGCGGCAGGTATGGAGAACAAACCACGTCCGCGCAATCGCCATTGGCAGCGCGGCGCGCGGCTGATAGCCTCGGCGGTGTCTAACCTGACGGGGGAGTTCTCATGCGCCGCTTGACCATCGCCCTGCCGCTGCTCGCCGCCATTGCGCTTGCCGGGTGCAATAAGGATCCCGATGGGCCCAAAACCGCCGAGCAGGTCAAGAAGGAGGCGAGCCAGCTGGTCAAGCCGCAGCCGGGCCAATATCGGACGACCATGAAGGTGACCAATTTCGCCATCCCCGGGATGCCCGCAGAACAGGCGGCGCAGATGAAGGGGATGTTCTCGGCCAGCGGCAAAAGCAGCGAGTTTTGCTTGTCGCCAGCCGAGGCTGACAGGGGCTTTGAGGAGTTTTCCAAACGGATGGCCCAGGGTAAGTGCAGCTTCGATCAGTTCAACGCGACTGCCGGCTCGCTCGATGCCAGGATGACTTGCCAGACCGGCAAAGGGATGACCGGGAAGTATGAGATGCACGGGACTTTCTCGACCACCGGATCGCAGATGGCGATGAAGGTCAACCAGACGGCCGCCGGAACGCCGGGCGGGGGGATGAGGATGGAAGCCGAAGTGACCAACGAGCGGATCGGCGATTGCACCTGATGCGGGTGTTCGATTTCACCCGCGCGATTGTCCGGATGCCAGGCGCCAGCGTGGTCGGCGGTTTGCGGGCGGGCGCTGGTCCTGATCCGTCGCTGGCCGGGGTCATGGCCGAACATGCCGGCTATGTTGCTGCGCTGGAGGCGGCGGGGCTGGCGGTGACGACGTTGCCGCCGCTGGAGGATTTTCCCGACGCGATCTTTGTCGAGGATCCGGCGCTGGTTTTCCCCGAAGCGGCAATCCTGTTGCGCCCCGGCGCGACCAGCCGGGAGCAAGAGGCGGCGTTCCTGCGCCCGGCGCTGGAGGCGGCTTTCGAAACCGTGCTGGAGTTGCCGCAGGGCTTTGCCGATGGCGGTGATGTGCTGGCGATGGCGGACCGGGTGTTCATCGGCCTGTCCGCGCGCACCGACCGGGCAGGCGCTGAGGCGCTGGCCGGATTGCTCGACCAGATCGGGCGCAAGGCAGTGATCGCCGAAACCCCCGCCAGCGTTCTCCATCTCAAAACCGCATCGTCGATCATCGATGAGGAGACAATCCTGGCGACCGCAGACCTTGCCGCCTCGGGCGTGTTTGCAGGCTACCGGGTGCTGGTGGTGCCCGCAGGCGAAGAGGCCGGGGCTAATGTGCTGCGCGCCAATGATGTGATCCTGGCCGGCAGCCGGTTTCCGCGGATTCTCGATTTGCTCGATGGCCACGGCGCGCGGCTCGCGGTGCTGGACAATGCCGAGATCGAGAAGATCGACGCGGGCTTTACCTGCATGTCGCTGCGCTGGTTCGCGGGTTGAAGTTTCGGCAAGTTTCGCAGGTGCAGCATATGAGGCTTGACAGCGCTGTGCCATCGGGCAGTCATTGGCGAATGGGGCCTAGCCGATGAATCACTCCCCCTCGTCTTATGACGAGATGCACGATGCCGATGGGGGCGTGCGCGCTGCCTATGGCGGCTATTGCGAGTGGTACGGGGAACAGGATCAAGGCTGGTTGCGCCGCAAGAGCGCCGAGGCGGAGAGCTTTTTCCGCCGCACCGGGATAACCTTCAACGTCTATGGCGAGGGCGATGGTGAAGAGCGGCTGATCCCCTTCGATATGATCCCGCGGATCATCACCGCGCAGGAATGGCGCAAGCTGTCGCGCGGGATCGAGCAGCGGGTGCGGGCGCTCAATGCGTTTCTGCATGATATCTACCATCGTCAGGAAATCGTCCGCGCGGGCCGCTTTCCGCAAAGCTTGCTGGCCCGCAATGCGGCTTTTCTGCCCGAGATGGTCGGCTTTTCGCCGCCGGGCGGGATCTACACGCACATCGTGGGCATCGATCTGGTTCGTACCGGCCCGGATGATTTCATGGTGCTGGAAGACAACGCCCGCACGCCGTCGGGCGTCTCCTATATGCTGGAGAACCGCGAGACGATGATGGCGATGTTCCCGGAGCTGTTCACCCGGCTGCCGGTCCGCCCGGTGCAGGATTACCCGCGCCGCCTCGCCAAAAGCCTCGCCGCCTGCGCACCGGCTTGTGCCGGAACCAATGGCGATGGCCGGCCGGTGGTCGCGGTGCTGACCCCGGGCATTTTCAATTCGGCCTATTTCGAACACGCCTTCCTCGCCGATCAGATGGGTGCCGAGCTGGTCGAAGGTAGCGATCTGCGCGTCGTCAATGGCCGGGTGGCGATGCGCACCACCCGCGGCTATCAGCCGATCGACGTGCTCTATCGGCGGATCGACGATGAATTTCTCGATCCTCTGACCTTCAATCCCGCCAGCCTGCTCGGCGTGCCGGGGATCATGGACATCTACCGCTCGGGCGGGATCACCATCGCCAATGCGCCCGGCACCGGGATTGCCGATGACAAGGCGATCTACAGCTTCATGCCAGAAATCGTCGAGTTCTACACCGGCGAGAAACCGATCCTCGCCAATGTGCCGACCTGGCGCTGTTCGGAAGCCGATAGCCTGGCCTATGTGCTGGATAATCTGGCCGATCTGGTGGTCAAGGAAGTCCACGGCTCGGGCGGCTATGGCATGCTGATCGGGCCGACCTCGTCGAAAAAGGAGATCGAGGCGTTTTCTGCCAAATTGCGTGCCCGGCCGGACAATTACATCGCCCAGCCGACGCTGGCGCTGTCGACCGTGCCGATCTTCACCAAGGCCGGCCTTGCCCCACGCCATCTGGACCTGCGTCCGTTCGTGCTGGTCTCGCCCGAGGGGATCGACATTACCCCGGGTGGGCTCACCCGGGTGGCGCTGAAAAAGGGCTCGCTGGTGGTCAATTCGTCGCAAGGCGGCGGCACCAAGGACAGCTGGGTGCTGGAGGATTGATGGGGATGGGTTTGCCTTGGTTGCCTTGCCCCGTCCCCTTCAGGGGAGGGGCAGTGAGACTTGGGTCAGCGCAGCTGGCCTTAGTCGCAGCGGGGTGGGGTCTATCCTCCGGGTCCTGCGCTGCGTGGGAGGAT
>JANNAE010000089.1:0-1540 GCA_031383985.1 Novosphingobium sp.
GACCAACTCTGTCGTGCGGTGACGTTCGGCGGCATCGAGCATCGCTTCAGGATCGAAGACCAGGTGCGGGATGATCGCGCCGCCCACAAATAGCACCGCCAGCAGGCATTCGGTGTAACCGAAGACATGGTACATCGGCATGGCGAACTGCATGCGCCGTCCGTCTTCGAATGCGCCGGCAATCGCGGATGAGAACGCGGCGCGCAGGACCATGTCGTGCGAAAGCATTACGCCCTTCGAGCGGCCGGTAGTCCCTGAGGTGTAGATGATATCGCTCAGTGCGGCGCCGTCGGCACTGGCCTCTCGCCGCGCGAGTTCGGCATCGCTTGCGGGCGTCGCGCTGGCAGCAAGGGCGCCTAGTGCCGGAAGGGTGAAAATATGGCGCAGATTGGGAATATCCGGCTTGATCCGCCCAAGCTCGGCCACATAATCTAGGCCGCGAAATTCGGACATGGTCACCAGCATCGCTGCGTCCGACTGATCGAGCACATACGCGAGCTCATGGCCCCGCAGCAGAAAATTGACCGGAACGCACACGCCGCTCGCCCGCGCGATCGCAAACTTCATCGCGACAAATTCCGGATAATTGGCCATGTCGAGCGCGACATGTTCGCCAACTTTCATGCCGTGGGCGATCAAGCCCGACGCAATGCGGCGCGACCAGGCTTGCACTTCCGCATAGGACCACATGCGCGCATCGGTTATGATCAGCGGGCGATCGGCATAGGCTTTGACCGCCCGGTCTAGGGCGCCCGATATCGTCAGCACTTCCCAGGCCGGGAAGCGCGCCTCGATCAGCGAGCGGCGCTCTTGCGGGGTCATCTCATCCTTTCACTCGCGCTAGAGCATGATGCGATAAAGCTGAATCTCATCATGCTCTCTAATTCTTTGTTGTCGCGTGATTTACAGCGAAAAGCCGGTTCCCACTTTTTCGCATCACGCTCTAGATTGACGGCTAGCGTCATTCGTCATAACAAACATTTGTTTATTGGCAAACGCACACATACAGGATCTGGCAAATGGATTTCCGCTTCAACGACGAACAGCGGATGTGGAACGACACCGTGCAAAACTTCATGGTCCGTGAAGTAGGGCAGGATTATACGCTCGAACACGATTTGTCGCGCGAATTCCCCGAGGATGTCTATCGCAAGATGGCCGATCTAGGCTGGCTTGGCCTGCTGGTTCCGGAGGATCAGGGCGGCATGGCAACTGACCCGGTCATGTTCGCAATATTCTGCGAAGCGATAGGCAAATATAGCCTCGATACCGCCGCTTGCATCATGACGTCGATGTTTACCGTTACCAATGTTTGCCGCCATGGCACGCCGGCGCAAATCGAGCGCTATCTTCCGCCATTCTTGCGCGGCGAAGCCAAATTTTCCATCTCGATCAGTGAACCGCAGTCGGGCTCTGACGCCGCGGGAGGCCGCTCGACCGCGCGGCTCGAAGGGGACGAATGGGTCCTCAACGGGAACAAGGTCTGGTGCTCCGGTGCCCAACTGCCCGGGGCCACCATCGCCATCCTCGCCCGCACCAG
>JANNAE010000004.1:0-24041 GCA_031383985.1 Novosphingobium sp.
CGGCACCAAGATGATCCACAATGCGCGCGGCACCCGCTCGACCATCATCTCCAAGGGGATCAGCGCCGGGCACAGCAACAACACCTATCGCGGCCTCGTCCGGATCGCGCCGGGAGCCGAAGGCGCGCGCAATTTCACCCAGTGTGATTCGTTGCTGCTGGGGAGCGAATGCGGCGCGCATACCGTGCCCTATATCGAGGTGAAGAACCCCTCGGCGCAGATCGAACACGAAGCGACGACGTCCAAGATCAGCGACGATCAACTGTTCTACGCCCAGCAACGCGGGCTGGGGACAGAGGAGGCGGTAACGCTGATCGTCAACGGCTTCGCCAAGGAAGTGCTGCAACAGCTGCCGATGGAATTCGCGGTCGAGGCGCAAAAGCTGCTGGGGATTTCGCTTGAGGGGAGCGTGGGGTGACCGACGCTGAAATTCATCTCGCAATCGCGGAGATGGAGAAATTGGCTCATGACGCGAGCGGATGGGACACGCTTTACCGGCACGGGAGTGATCATTCGTACTGGGAAATTGTTTACCCACAAAGCCATCTGCATGGCGGCGGGCAACGAGAATTGTTGCCAATATCAGCGCATGCCGCGTCTACCAAGTATGGAACCACAGACCACAATGCTCCAAATCAATAACCTCTCCGCCACGGTCGCCGACAAGCCGATCCTCAAGGGCCTCTCGCTCACCGTCAATGCGGGTGAAATCCATGCGATCATGGGTCCTAACGGCGCGGGGAAATCGACGCTCGCCTATGTGCTCGGCGGGCGGCCGGGGTATGAGGTGACTGGGGGCACTGCCACATTCACTCCCCTCCCGCCGGCGGGTGGGGCCGGGGGTGGGTCAGTGCCTTCAGGAGCATCGCCCGATCAGACTCACCCACCCCTAACCCCTCCCGCAGGCGGGAGGGGGATAGATCTGCTCGCCCTCGAACCCCATGAACGCGCCGCTGCCGGGCTGTTCCTCGGCTTCCAGTATCCAGTCGAGATTCCGGGCGTCTCCTTCGTCCAGTTCCTGCGCGAAAGCCTCAATTCACAGCGCCGCGCGCGCGGCGAGGCGCCGCTTTCGGGGGGCGAGTTTCTGAAGCTGGCGCGTGAAAAGGCCGCTCTGCTCAGGATGGACATGGAAATGCTCAAGCGCCCGGTCAATGTCGGCTTTTCGGGCGGCGAGAAGAAGCGCGCTGAGATGGTCCAGATGGGCATCCTCGATCCGAGCTTCGCGGTGCTCGACGAGACCGACAGCGGCCTCGATATCGATGCACTGCGGATCGTGGGTGAGGGGATCAATGCGATCATGCGCGCGCCTAACAAGGGCGTGCTGCTGATCACCCATTACCAGCGCCTGCTCGATTATGTGCAGCCCGATTTCGTCCATGTTCTGGCCGGCGGCCGGATCGTCAAGACCGGCGGCCCGGAACTGGCGCATCAGCTGGAAGAACAAGGCTACGAGGCGGTGGCCCAGGAGACGGCAGCGTGAGCACCGCGCTCGCCCTCCCGACCCGCAGGCAAGAGGCGTTCCGCTACAGCGATGTGGTGGCACTCGCGGGCGTCTGGCCGGTGACGCGCGAGGAGATTCGCGTTGCGGCGGGGACCAACGGCGCGCTGGCGATCGTCACCCCGGCGGGCGGCGCGACGGCGCGGATGCTGTCGATCACGCTGGCGGCAGGCGCGAAGTTTGATCTGCGGATCCTCAACGCTGCGCCGATATTCGGCCGGATCGCGGTCGAAGTCGAACTGGGCGAGGGCGCCGACTTTACGCTCGGCGCCGCGCAATTGGGCAGCGGCGATCAGACGCTCGAGATCGTGACCGAAGTCACTCACGCCGCGCCGAATGCGGTCAGCCGCCAGCTGATCCGCTCGGTGCTGGGTGCCCGCGCCACCGGCACCTATCTGGGCAAAGTCGCGGTCGCGCGCGGGAGCATTGGCACCGACAGCGAACAATCGGTCCGCGCCATGCTGCTCGACCGGACCGCAACCGCCAACGCCAAGCCCGAGCTTGAAATCTATGCCGACGATGTCAAATGCGCCCACGGCTGCGCGGTGGGTGAACTCGATGCGAACGGCTTGTTCTATCTCCAGTCGCGCGGGCTTCCGCCAGCCGAGGCCAAGCGGCTGATGTTGCAGGCGTTTATCGCAGAGGCCTTTGCCGGCGCGCCCGATGAGGACGCCTTGACCACGGCGGCATTGGCGGCACTGGGGGCTTTGCTGTGAACATCGCTACGCTCCTGAGGCCCGATCTGCGCGGCGATTTTCCCGGGATCGGCAACTGGCACTATCTCGATAGCGCCGCCACCGCGCAAAAGCCGCAATGCGTGATCGATGCCACGGTCCGCGCGATGGGAGTGGATTACGCCACCGTCCACCGCGGGGTCTATGCCCGCTCGGCCAACATGACGCTGGCCTATGAAGCGGTGCGGCGAAAGGTCGCGAACTTCATCGGCGGCAAGGACGATGAAATCGTCTTCACCAAAGGTGCGACCGAGGCGATCAATCTGGTGGCGCAAAGTTGGGGGGCGGCAAATCTCAAAGCCGGTGACCGGATTTTGCTCTCCACTTTGGAGCATCATTCCAATATCGTCCCATGGCAGTTGCAGGCCGCTTGCAACGGCGTTGCAATTGACGTCTGCCCGCTGACTTTCGATGGCCGGATCGATCTCGATGCGGCGGCGGAAATGCTCACGCCCCAACACAAGTTGGTGGCGCTGGCGCATGTCTCCAACGTGCTCGGCTCAGTCCTCGATGCGCGCCGCGCCGCTGATTTGGCTCACTCTGTCGGAGCGAAACTGCTGCTTGACGGGTGCCAGGCGCCGCCGCGAATTCCGGTCGATGTTGCCGCGCTGGATTGTGATTTCTACGTATTTTCAGGTCATAAGCTCTATGGTCCGACCGGGATCGGAGTGCTGTGGGCGCGCGCAGAAATCCTTGCGGCGATGCCCCCCTGGCAAGGCGGCGGGGCAATGATCGACCGGGTCAGCTTTGCCGGCACGACCTACGCCGAGCCGCCGCAGCGGTTCGAGGCGGGAACCCCCGCGATCGTCGAGGCGATCGGGCTCGGCGCGGCGATCGATTATGTTCAAAGCATTGGCATTGCAGCGATTCATGCTCATGAAACGGCATTGGTCAGCAGCTTGCGCGATGAATTGCGGCACATGAATGATGTGACGTTGTTCGGCCCGGAAGATTCGGCCGGGATCGTCAGTTTTGCGCTGGAGGGGGTGCATCCCCATGACCTCGGCACCATATTGGACGAGGAAAATGTCGCGATCCGCGCCGGGCATCACTGCGCCCAGCCGCTGATGGACCACCTTGGGGTGTCGGCCACAGCGCGGGCAAGTTTTGGAATTTACAGCGATCAGAGTGACATAGCTGCACTGCTGCGCGGGATTGAACGGACCAAGAGGATTTTCGGGTGATGCAAGACGAACCCCGCAATTTCGTGATCGAGGAAGTGGACGGCGTTGCCGCCCCGCCCAGAGCGCGCGTGGAGGATTTGGAATCGGCGGGTGAAAAGCTCGACCGCAAGCGCGATTACCTCGAAGGCTTTCTGGCCGAAAAACCGCAGGAACTGCCTCCGGGCGAACCCGGCGGCGACCTGTATGAAGGCGTGATCGCTGCGCTCAAGGACATTTTCGATCCCGAAATACCGGTCAATATCTATGACCTGGGCCTGATCTACGGGGTCGATGTGAGCGACAATGGCGCGGTGGTTGTCTCGATGACCCTGACCACGCCGCATTGTCCGGTGGCCGAATCGATGCCCGGCGAGGTCGAACTCAGGGTCAGCGCAGTCCCCGGGGTGCGCGATGCCGAGGTCAATCTCGTCTGGGATCCGCCGTGGGATCCCGCCAAGATGAGCGACGAAGCCCGGCTCGAACTGGGGATGCTGTGATGAGCACGACGACTACTCGCCGCCCGCTGCCCGCCGCAGTAATCCTGACGCCCGCAGCCGAAGCGCGGGTCGCCAAGCTGATGGCCGAGGCGCCAGAGGGCGCGATTGGGGTCAAACTTTCCACCCCGCGCCGGGGCTGTTCGGGCCTCGCCTATTCGGTCGATTATGTCACTGAAGCGGTGCCGTTCGACGAGCGGATCGAAACGCCGGGGGGGACCTTCTTCATCGATGGCGGCTCGGTGCTCTACCTCGTCGGCTCGACAATGGACTGGGTCGAGGACGACTTCGCCGCCGGGTTCACCTTCGCCAACCCCAACGCCAAGGGCAGTTGCGGTTGCGGGGAGAGCTTTACGGTTTAGGTCAGCATATCATGATCACACGAAGAATTCCTCGCCGGTTTCCTCGGCAATGAACGCCAACAGCGCCTTTTCGTAAGGATCAAGCTGATCGTCGGCCTCAAGTTGGGTATGCAGCCAGCTCGATTCTTCGCCGGTAATCGTTGCGGCTTCCTCAACTTCGGCGTCGATATCGCGGCTCTCGCTGCTGTCGTGGCTTGGTCCGCCCAGCGACAGCAGGCTGCCGAAGCCGGCGCTGACGTCGGCCTGGGCCATGGTTCCCAGGAAGCCGCCAATCCCGGCACCGGCGCTGCTCATGAAGCTCTCGAGCTCAACCGCGCGGGCATGCGACAACGGCTCATCCCCGCCAAAGCCCAGCAGGAAATTGGCGACGCTCTGCACGAACAGCAGTTCCCATTCCGGGGCGTTGTCACCATCGAGGCTGGCATCCTTGATCCGGAACAGCATCTCGGCTTCCGCCATGCTGACCGCTGCGGGGCGATCTCCGCCCGAGGCGAAGATCATCCGCCGCAGCAGCGCGCATTCAGCGGCGCTGATACAGCCCGACAGCAGCCCGCTGCCCTTGCGGGTCGGCCCGGTGCCATCGACCACAGCGTGCTCAAGCTGGTCGAGTGCATAGCTGCGCATCTCGGGCGGGACGCTGAGCGCCTTTTCCATGGTGCGGACCATCAGTTCCAGTTCGGCCATCGATTCAAGCAGGCCATCGCGATCGATTTGCGCAGCCAGCCAATCGGCCTTGGCCTCATCGACATAGCCGCGCGGCTCGCTGCCGTTCACGACGTATTCGGTCAGCGTTTCGACAAAGAAATCTGCCCATTCGGGTGAAACCTGGCTGAGATGATTGTTGGCGACAAACAGCGCCTCGGCCTCGGATTGGTCGATCTTGCCATCCGACCAGGCATCGCGGCGCAAGCCCAGAATTTCTTCGGCAGAGATCGTGCCGTCGGTCGCAGCGCGCTCAGCAAGATCCCGGAAATGCATACTCATGGCGGTACTACCCCCTAATTCACGAGGGAGACTATGGCTCGATATCCTTAAAACCCGGTTACCTATGTCGGGCGCGGCGAGGTAGCGGGCGTCAGCGCTGGTCGCCCGACGCGCTATTTCTGCCGGAGCGCCGCCACGCAAGCAACCCGGTCGACATCGCGCCCATCGCTGCGGCGCGCGTCGAGATAGGTGGCCTGCGGCTCGCGATCCTTGGCTGTGGGGTATAGATAGATATCGAGCACGCAAGGGACGCCGCTGAATTGCAGCTTGCGGGCATCGCCTTCCCAGACATCGAGCCTGGCAGTCCCGAACTGGCGAATCAGCTCGGCCGAGGTCGCGCCGATCACCCCTTCAAGTCCGGGCAGCGCGAGGACCCGCGCGGCTGGCGGCTGGCGGTGAACCGGCGGGCGGACCGGGGTGCGGACTGGCATTCGAGGCGCGGTGAGTGCAGGCTTGCCGACCGCACTTTTGGGCGTGGTCGCGCCGTTCGCGCCGCCGCAAGCCGTCAGCAGCGGAATCAGCAGAACGAGCAACAGCGTTCTTGGCGGGGCGTCAAGGAACATGGCGAGGGGAGTCCTTGCGAGGGGCTAGAGGTGCGCGACGGGCTAGAGGCGCGCGATGGATGAGATGGGCAGCCGCGGCTGCACCAAGGAAGGGGGCGAGAAAATTGACGAACGGCACCGCGAGCAACGCGGTCACGATCCCGCCAAGAACAAATCGCTCGCCCTTGCGCAAGGGCAGAGGCGACTGGCGCGACGGGCGATGGCGCAGCCAGACCATGTCCATCAACTCGCGGCCGAGCAGCACCGAATTGACCAGCCAGAACACCAGCGGCGCGCCAACCCCGGTAACCAGCAGCACCACCGCGAGCGGCAGGGCGAGCAGATTGAACAGTAGCGCCCGGCCCGCTCCGGCAAGGCTGGCCGCCAGTTCCTCATGCCAACCCAGCCGCCGGGCGCTCTCGGCGGTTTCGGGATAGTGCCGCGCCTCTACCGCCAGCACCACCTCATCGGCGAACAGTTGGAGCACTGCCAGCGCCACGATCCGCCATAGCAGCAGCCCGGCGGCGATCACTCCCACCGCCGCCAGCAACCCGCGCAGCCCGGCGGCGCCATTAACGCGCGCATCGTTTAGTCCGGCCCGGGCCAGCGCCCAATCGGCCAGCCACCAGCCCGCCGCAGCCAACAACACGAAGACCAGCAAGGTCACCACAATGCTCTTGGCCAGGATGCGCAGCACGCGCGGATCGGCCAGCTGACCAACGGCAAGGACAAAAGCAGACAGCATCGTTAGCCCGGATCGCGCGGGAGCGCCGACAAGTCAACTTGGCCGCACTTGCCCTGCGACCGGCAGGGCGCTAGGCGCGCCCACTGAAGCCGTGCGAAACTCAAGGAATGCCGATGTCACACCCTCAAACCGATGTGATCGCCATCGGCAACGCCATCGTCGATGTCATGGCGCCGTGCGCGGATGCGCTGATCGAGCAGCTGGGGCTGGAGCGCGGTGGCATGACACTGGTCGATGCCGATCAGGCGCAAGCCTTGTACCAGGCGATGGGGCCGGCGCGCGAAATCTCGGGCGGTTCCGCCGCGAATACGCTGGCAGGCCTGGCCGCGCTGGGTGCCAGCTGCGCCTTCATCGGACAGGTTGCGGACGACCAGCTGGGCGAGGTTTTTGCCCATGACATCCGCGCCGGCGGGATCGCATTTGCCACCCCGGCGCGCAGCGGCAATCCGCCGACCGCGCGGTGCCTGATCTTTGTGACGCCGGATGGTCAGCGGACGATGAACACCTTCCTGGGTGCCTCGCAATACCTCCCCGCCGCAGCGCTGGATGAAGCGGCGATTGCCGACGCCAGGATCCTCTATCTCGAAGGCTATCTGTGGGATCCGGAAGAGCCGCGGATGGCGATGCGCCGGGCGATTTCCGCCGCGAGGGGCGCAGGCCGCAAGGTTGCGTTCACCCTGTCCGATGCCTTCGTGATCAGCCGCCACGGCGATGATTTCCGCAGCCTGATCGACAAGGGCGAAATCGACATATTGTTCGCCAATCATGTCGAACTGGCGGCGCTGTCCGGGCTCGACGATTTCGACGCCGGCCTGGCCGCGCTGGCCCCCAAGGTCCCGGTGCTGGTTGTCACCCGCAGCGAAAAAGGTGCTGTTGCGATGGCGGGCGGAGTGCGCAGCGAAGTCCCGGCCGAGCCGATCGCCAGAGTGGTCGATACCACCGGCGCGGGCGATCTGTTCGCAGCCGGCTTCCTGGCGGGCCATGTGAAGGACCGGCCAATTCACGAATGCCTGATCATGGGCGCGGTCGCCGCCGCAGAAATTATCTCGCACTACGGCGCACGTCCCGAAGCGGATTTGCAGGCACTGGTGGCGGCGCGGCTGGGTTAGAGGGATTTCAAGTGGAATTGAACATTTCACGACTCGGAAATCACGACCAGACAAGACCTTAGACCCAGATTCTGATTCAATCAGAATCGAACGGGGTCTAGGCCTTCCGCGCCAACTCCCGCGCCACTTCTTTCTGGCCGATATCCCGGCGGCAGAAGCCTTCCGCAAAATCGATTGCGTCGACGGCGGCATAGGCGCGGGCCTGGGCTTCGCGGACGCTGCTTCCCCGGGCGGTGAGGTTGAGGACGCGGCCACCGGTTGCTGTCAGAACGCCATCAGCGTCCAGCGCGGTTCCGGCGTGGAAGACCTTGGCCCCGGTGGCTTCGGCGGCGGCAATGCCTTCGATCCGCCCGCCTTTTCTGGGCATGTCGGGATAGCCCTCGGCCGCCATCACCACGGTCAATGCAGTGTCGCTTGAGAAGCGCAGGGGTTCGATCCCGGCGAGGCGGTTCTCGGCGCAGGCCAGCAGCAACTCGCCCAGATCGCCGTCAAACCGGAGCATCAACACCTGGCATTCGGGATCGCCAAAGCGGCAGTTGTATTCGATCAATTGCGGCCCGCTGCGGGTCAGCATCAGCCCGGCAAACAGCACACCCGAATAGGGCATGCCTTCACCCGCCATCGTCCTGACCGTGGGGGCGATGATCCGGGTGATCGTCTCCGCCTCAAGCTCGGGGGTCAGAATGCGCGCCGGGCTATAGGCACCCATTCCGCCGGTATTGGGGCCGGTATCGCCTTCGCCGACCCGTTTGTGATCCTGAGCGGAACCGAACGGCACGATCGTGCTGCCATCGGTGATCGCAAAGAAGCTCGCCTCCTCGCCCTCAAGGAATTCCTCGATCACTGCTTCGGCACCGGCCCCCTCCGAACCAATGGGCCCGAAGCGGCCGGTAAATATGTCGCGGATCGCAGCTTCGGCTTCGGCGCGGGTCATGGCGACGGTCACGCCTTTGCCCGCCGCCAGCCCATCGGCCTTGATCACCACCGGAATGGTGAAGCCATCGAGCGCCGCCAGTCCTGCGGCCTCGCTGGTCACGCGGACATAGGCGCCGGTCGGGATATTGGCGCGGGCGCAGAGATCCTTGGTGAAGCCCTTGCTGCCTTCCAGCTGCGCCGCCGCCCGGCCCGGACCAAAGGTCGCAAAACCCGCACCGCGCAATGTATCGGCAAGGCCATCGACCAGCGGTGCCTCGGGGCCGACCACGACCAGCCCGATCTGCTGTGTCGCGCAAAAGCCCAGCACGGCGGCATGGTCAGTCAGATCGAGCGCGACCAGTTCGGCCTGTTCAGCCACACCGGGGTTGCCGGGGCTCGCGAACAATTTCGTACACAGCCGGGATTGCGCCAGCTTCCAGGCCAGCGCATGCTCGCGTCCGCCCGATCCAAGCAGCAGGATGTTCATGCCCGACTCTTCTCCATTCGCCGATGAAACCGCTGGCGGGCTGGTAGCGAAGGACGTCGACGGCGACAACGCTGCTCCGCTTTCGATCACCGAGATATCTGCGATCCTCAAACGGACGGTCGAGGATCGGTTCAGTTTTGTCCGCCTGCGCGGCGAACTTTCGGGGGTCAAGCGCGCGGCCTCGGGGCATTGCTATTGCAGCCTCAAGGATGAAGGCGCGCGGATCGACGGGGTGATGTGGCGCGGTAGCGCGCAGCGGCTGGCGTTCCTGCCCGAAGACGGGGTGGAAGTGATCGTCACCGGCAAGCTGACCACCTATCCGGGCCGCTCGACCTATCAGATCGTGATCGAGCGGATGGAGATTGCCGGCGAAGGCGCGCTGCTGGCGCTGCTGGCGAAAACCCGCGCCCGGCTTGAAGCGGAAGGGCTGTTCGCGCCGACCCGCAAACAGCCGCTGCCGTTCCTACCCCGCGTGATCGGTGTGGTCACCTCGCCCACCGGGGCGGTGATCCGCGACATCCTGCACCGTCTCGCCGATCGGTTTCCCAGCCATGTGCTGGTCTGGCCTGTGCTGGTCCAGGGCCAGGGCGCGGCCAGCCAGATCGCGGCGGCGGTGCGCGGCTTTTCCGCGATCCAGCCCGGCGGACCGGTTCCGCGTCCGGATCTGGTGATCGTCGCGCGCGGCGGCGGTTCGATCGAGGATCTGTGGGGTTTCAACGAGGAGGAGGTGGTCCGGGCGATTGCCGATTGCACGATCCCCCTCATTTCTGCGGTCGGGCACGAGACTGACACCACACTGGCCGATTTCGCTGCCGATCTGCGCGCGCCGACGCCGACTGCCGCCGCTGAAATCGCCGTGCCGGTGCGCGAGGAGCTGATTGCCCAGATTGCCGAGCTGGCGCTGCGCCAGCGCCGGGCGATCGTCCGCCCGCTCAACCTGGGGCGAGAGCGCCTGGAGGCGCGGCGCCAGCGCCTGCCCCGCGCCGAGGCACTTCTCAGCCCCCATGTCCAGAAGCTCGACGAATTGGGCGAACGCCTGCGCCGCGGGCTGGGCGAGCGGATAAATATCGCGCGCACCGCCCTCCAGCGTGATGGTGCGCGGCTCTCTGTGCCCTTGCTGGTTGCGCGGGCCGATCGGGCGCAGGACCGGCTTGATGCCCTGGCGCGGCTGGCCGTATCGCTTAACCCCGACCGGGTGCTCGAACGCGGGTATGTGAGGGTGACCGGGGCCGACGGCAAGACCTTGGTCAGCCAAGCAGCAGCAGCAGGCGAGGCCGCGTTGTCGCTCCACTTCCGCGATGGCACGCTGGCGGTGATCCCGGCCGGAGCCGCCGCCCAATCTACACCCCAACCAGCCACACTCCGGCCGGCCACACCCCGTCCGGCGGCACCCCGGACGGCTACCAAGCCGGGCGCGCCTGCTCCCGAGCAAGGCAAATTGCTTTGAAAGCGATGCTCGGCTAAAGTTGCTCGATGCTGATGTCATCGGGCGATCGCCCCGCAACCCTGTTCTATCAACCCAACGGATTCCGGGTGCTGAGTCCGGGCAACCATGTGGTCTGCGCGGTCAGCGCCGAGGCGATACCGCTCGAGGCGCTGCGCTACTGGTGCGTCAACCGGCAGGAGCCGTTTGCCAGTGCCGAGATCGCCACCCGGCGGTTGCTGGGAGCGAAATGACCGGTCGGATGACTTTTGCTGTGTCGGCGGCGGCGGGCGCGGGGCTGGTGGCGGTGGTCAGTTGCAACGACATAGCGGCCTCCTCGTCGAGGCGGCCTCCCCGCGCGCAGCCGATCTTGGCGGTGCCTGCTCCTCCGGTCCTTGCGCCACTGCGACAGGCGGATCTGGTCGTCGCTGGTCAGCTGACGCAGGGCGGCTGGGTCCGCGGGAAGGTCCCGGCGGGAGTGAATTCGCTCAGTCTCGATGGCAGGGCAGTAACCATCGCGCCTGACGGACGGTTCTTCCTGGCCTTCGATCGCGATGCCGCAAGCTCGGCACTTGTGATGGCTCGGGCAGCCGATGGCCGCGCGGTCTCGCGTCGCCTCGCGATTGCGCCACGTGCCTGGGATATCGAACATATCGCCATCGGCCCGCGTCCCGGGGCGGTGCCCAGCGAAGAGTTCAAGCGCCGCCGCGCCATCGAGCTGGCCCGGATCAATGCCGCCCGCGCGATCAATGCCAGCAGCGATGGCTGGCGGCAGAATTTCATCTGGCCGGCGACTGGCCGGCTTTCGGGCAAGTTCGGCTCGCAGCGGATCTATCGCGGGACCCCGGGCGCTTATCACTCAGGCCTCGACATCGCGACCGGCAACAGCGGCACGCCGTTCGTTGCCCCGGCCGATGGCGTGGTGATCCTGGCAGCAGAGCGCCCTTTCACGCTGGAAGGACGGTTGCTGATGATCGATCATGGCCTCGGCCTCAACAGCGCGTTCCTCCATTGCTCCGCATTGGCAGTAAAAGAGGGCGATGTGGTGCGGCGCGGCCAGTACATCGGTAGGATCGGGATGACCGGTCGCGCCACCGGGCCACATCTGCACTGGAGCATCAAGTGGCAGGAAACCCGGCTTGATCCGCTACTTTTTGCCGGTCCGATGCCAGCGCTCTGATCGGCGGTTTGGCGCCCACGCCGCCGAAGTTGCGCAACAAAGCTTCTTCGCGCAAAAATATTACAACGGCGCGACGGGGTTGTGGTAAAGTTACAACAGCAACCAAAGGAATGCGCGCCAAACAGGAAAACCCTTTGCCCCGCATGGCGCATTTCGTCATTGCACCGACCATCTATCCGCTATTCCGGCGCACTCTATGCTGTACCTGGATCGGGGATGCCGGAATTCCTGCCGCGCCAGCGCCGGGATGAACAGAGGGACTAAACTGTGAAAACCACCACCAAGATTCTGCTTTCGAGCGCGACCAGCGCGGTTGCGCTGCTGTCGTCAGCCTCTGCCTTTGCGCAGGCCACTGCAGCTGATGAAGCCACGACCGATGCTACCTCCGATCAGTCGATTGTCGTCACCGGCTCGCTGATCAAGAACCCAAATCTGGTACAGACCAACCCGGTCAACGTCACCACTGCCGACCAGATCGAACTGAAGCAGTCGAACGTTGCAGAGGAAGTGCTGCGTGAAATTCCGGGTGTCGTCCCGAACGTCGGCTCGGCAGTGAACAATGGCAACGGCGGCTCGTCCTATGTCGATCTTCGCGGGCTCGGCTCGAACCGCAACATCGTGCTGCTTGACGGCAACCGCATCACCCCTGCCGATCTCCAGGGCCGGGTCGATCTCAACAACATCCCGCTCGCTCTCGTCAGCCGGGTTGATGCGCTGACCGGTGCGGCCGTGACCACCTATGGTGCCGACGCCATCACCGGGGTTGTCAACTTCGTCACCAAGAAGGATTTCGCCGGCGTCGACATTTCGTTCGGCGAACAGATCACCAATAAGGGCGACGGCAACTTCATGCGCACCGACATCACGGTTGGTGCCAACTTCGACGATGGCCGTGGCAACGCGGTTCTGAGCCTCGGCTACCAGGAATCGGATCCGGTCTATCAAGGTGACCGCGATTTCTCGGTGTTCGGGATTGACAGCTATACCGGCACGCTTGGCGGCTCGGGCACCACTGTCCCGGCTCGTGTCACCGGCACTCGTCCGCTGCTTGCTGGCGTTCCCAACATCAACCCGTTGACGGGGAATGGCGGAACCCGCCAGGTTAACTCGTCAGGTCAGGCGGTTGGCACTTTTGCATTCTTCAACTTCAACCCTTACAATATCTTCCAGACGCCGTTCAAGCGCTACAACATCTTTGCGCAGGCGAATTATGAGATCAGCGATGCGGTTGAACTCTACACCCGTGGGATGTTCTCGAAGAACACCGTCAAGACCATCATCGCGCCGTCAGGCTCGTTCGGTGGTGCAGTGACGATGAACCTCAACAACCCCTATCTGCCATCAACGCTGCGTAGCCAGTTCTGCGCCTTCGATACCGACAGCGGGGCTGCTTATGTCCCCCGGTTCGATCCTGCGACTTGCGCCGCAGCCGCACTGGCGACCGGTGTGACCGATCCGAACTATCGGACCGTCACCTTCAACCTCGCGCGTCGTGCGGTCGAAGTTGGTCCGCGGATCAGTGAATATTCGACCACCGTGTTCGATTATCGCGTCGGCCTGCGCGGCCAGGTCAGCTCGACCGTCGATTGGGATCTTTCCGGATCCTATGGCGAGTCCGAGAAGGTCCAGTCGATCAAGAACTACACGCTGCAGTCGCGCTGGCGGCAGGGCCTTCTGGCCAACAACACAACCTCTTGCCACGTAACCGCTAACAGCTGCGTGCCGATCAATCCCTTCGGTCCAGCCGGTTCGATCAGCCAAGGCAGTGCGGATTTCCTCTCGGAAGACAGCACCTCCACGGTCCGCACCAGCCTGGCACAGGTCCGCGGTGTAGTTTCAGGCGACCTTGGCTTTGCATCACCCGGTGCGGTTGAGCCGATTGGTTTCGCGCTTGGTGCCGAATACCGCAATTACCACGCCCAGCAGGCCTCGGATCTGCTGGCCAAGACACCGGGTGAACTCGGCGGTGCGGGCGGTGCGGCTCCGGATATCAACGGCGGCTACAACGTCTACGAAGGCTACGCGGAAATCATCGCGCCGCTGATCGAAGACAAGCCTTTCTTCAAGAGCCTGACTCTTGAAGCCGGTGCGCGGTATTCGCACTATAGCGTCGATGGTGGCGGCACGAATGAAACCTATACTTACAAGGTTGGCGGAAGCTGGGAACCAACTGCGGACATCAAGTTCCGCGGTAACTATGCTCACGCCGTTCGTGCGCCGAACATTGCCGAACTGTTCACTCCAGTCACCACTGGCCTGACCACTCTTGCGCTCGATCCTTGCGCCGGTGCGGCGCCGGTCACCAATGCCAATCTGCGCGCAATCTGCCTTGCTCAGGGCGCGCCGCTTGGCACGATCGGCTCGATCCTCAACCCGACAGCGGCTCAGGCCAACTCGACCGGCGGCGGCAATCTCAACCTCAAGCCGGAAAAGGCCAACACCTGGACTGCCGGGGTGGTGCTACAGCCATCGTTCGTGCCAGGCTTCTCGCTGTCAGTGGATTACTACAACATCAAGGTTACCGACGAAATCGGCACACCGACTTCGGGCGACGTGATCTTCGATTGCTTCGGTTCGCCGCCGTTCTCGGTGACCGCAGCAGCATCCACGAGCGCGGCCTGCACGATTATCCGGCGTAACCCGGTGACCGGCGGCCTCGATGGCGACCCGGCAAACACGCCAGGCGTGTTCCAGACGCTGAGCAATACCGGCAAGTTGTTCACCGACGGGATCGACGTGATCGCGAACTACAGCCGCGATCTCGGCTTTGCCAAGCTGGCTTCGAGCTTCGTGTTCAACTATGCCATGAACCAGAAGTTCCAGGCGACGCCGTCCAGCCTTGATCGCGAATGCGTGGGCTATTACAGCGCCAACTGCGGCTTCACTGGCTCGATCCAGCCGAAGTATCAGTGGTCGTGGCGCAATACGCTGTCGGTGAGCAAGGTCGACATCTCGCTGCTGTGGCGCCACATTTCGGGCGTCGTGCAAGAGCCCGATGATGTCATCAACACCGCACCGGCCTTCACCGGCGTTCTGCCTGCCGGGTTTGGCTCGCAAAGCGGCAACACTGTCGATTTCGGCAAGATCGCCGCCTATGACTGGTTCGACCTCTCGCTGCGCTTCAACGTCAGCGATAACCTTACCTTCACTGCGACCGTGCAGAACATGTTCGATAAGCTGCCCCCGATTGTCGGTAGCTCGATCGGCACGACTGCGTTCAACAGCGGCAACACCTATCCCTCGACCTACGACGCGCTGGGTCGCCGGTTCGCGGTTTCGGCGAAGCTCAAGTTCTGATCACCTCGGTGTAACGAATCGATGGGGGCGGGCAGCAATGTCCGCCCCTTTTCGTATCAGCGCGCTTGACGGGTGCTGGCAGAATGCCTTCAACACCTTTAGATGACGAGCCCGCCAACCCCGCCAATCGAACTGGTTGAGCAAGCCGTGCAACATCGTCTGCAGGGCCGCCTGCGCGATGCACTGCTGCATTGCGATGCGGCGCTCAGGCTTGATCCGCGCTTCGTCCCGGCCTGGCTCGAGCGCGGCTTTGCTTTCTCCAGCGGCGGTTCGATGACCTCGGCCAGCGATTGTTACCGCCAGGTCCTGACGCTCGACCCGGAAAATGCCGCCGCCCATGCCGGCCTCGCCTCGATTGCCGCGCGCGGTGGCGACAGCGTCGAGGGGCGGGCCCACGCCCACCAGGCGCTAAACAGTGAGCCCGGCAACCCAATCGCTGCCGCAGCGCTCGCCACGATGGAGATCGAAATCGGCGCACCGGACAAGGCCCGTGCGCTGCTCGAACCGATCGCCGCCGCGCTCAGCGCGCCGGGACAGGACCGCGCGCTGCTGCTGGGCCTGCTGGGCGATGCCTGCGCCAAACTCGGCGACGCAGACGCAGCCTATACCGCCTATGCTGGCTCCAAGCAGGATTTCGCCGAGATCTTCGCCGGACATTTTTCGGGCCGACCGCCGCACCATGAATTCGTCGAGGGTATTCGTACCGGCGTGATGACGATGCAACCCCTCGAGTGGCGGCCGGATGAAGCGGAATCACCCGCCAATGCTGCCAGCAAGCACCTGTTCCTGCTTGGTTATCCGCGATCGGGCAATACGCTGGTCGAGAACATCCTTGCTTCGATTCCCGGCGTCGTCGCGCTTGAGGAACGTCCGACGTTGCAGGCGGCGGACACAGACTTTCTGGTCGAGCCGGGCGGACTGGCGCGACTCTCAGCGCTCTCCGAAGCTGAAGCCGGGCCTTACCGCCAAGCCTATTGGGACAAGGTTGCGCGTGCCGGGATAAACGCGGTGGGCCATTGCTTTGTCGATATGGACCCGCTCAAAGCGCTACGTCTGCCGTTGATCGCCCGGCTGTTTCCGCAGGCGCGCGTGATCGTGATGCGCCGCGATCCACGCGATGTGGTGTGGAGCTGCTTCCACACCAATTTCGCGCTGACCAATGCGGCGATGGAGTTCACCACGCTTGAGCGCACGGCCCGGCATTACGATGCAGTGATGCGGCTGACCGAGACCGCGCTCGAACATTTGCCGCTCACCACGCATGTCGTCGATTATCACCGCCTGGTAGGCGATTTTTCAGCCACCACACAGGAACTCTGCAACTTTGCCGAGCTGCCGTGGAGCCAAGACCTTACCCGCTTCGCAGCCACGGCCAAGCGGCGCGGCGTCGCAACCGCCAGCGCCGGGCAAGTGCGCCGGGGCCTCTATGACGGAACCCGGCAATGGCAACCCTATGCCCGCTACCTCGAACCGGTCATGCCGATCCTGCAGCCGTGGATCGCTAAATTCGGTTATGCCTGAGCGAGCAGCGGGTTGGGTCCGGCGAGCGAGACACCCGCGGTTTGCGCCACGGCCTTTGCCCAAGTCATGACCATGTCGATCTCATCGCCGTGGGCCTCGCGCACACGCGCGTAATCGGCTGCGCGGGCCTCGCCCGAATAGGCCGCGCCGGACTTGGAATGTTGCGAGAAGGCCGGTCCAGTCAGGATCCCTGCAATCTGCGCGCTGCCAAGATCAAGCCCATAATGCTTTGAGACGGCCGCCAGCGCCCTTGCCGGATCTTGCAGCATGGCATCGGCATCAAGGCTCGCGAGCCGCTGCGGACCAACCCGTTCGGCAAGCTGCGCGAACAGGCGGTGCTGCGCCAGCCAGCCGACCGCGGCGACTTGCAGGTCACTCTGGCGGAAATAATCCTCCGGTTCGAAACCGAGCCCTTCGAGCGCGCCATCGCGCAGATAGCCTTCAAGCAGTTCGCGCACCCATATCCGGCAATGCAGCCCCTTGCGGGCAACCGAAATCAAAAAAGTCTCGAGCGGTGCGAACAGGAAAACCGCCTGCGCCTCGGACCGCAAGGCCATCAGCAGCGAGGCCAGCGGGTTGATCAGGTTGGAGGGCTTGACCACCACCGCCTTGTCCGCCCCGAAGGGCCGCGCCAACAGCCGCGTCGCAGCGTCAGCCATGCGGGCAACCGCGCGCGGGTCGGCGTTGCGGCGGCGGAAACCGACGATATCATTCAGCACCAGAGGTTCCGACAGCCCCATCGCCACGCCCGCCACATCGAGAGCACGCACCAGCATGGTCGACCCGCAGAAAGCGGAATGGAACAAGAAATGCAGCGGTGCATCGCCGGGTAACCTCAGGCACAGATCGGTAGCAACGTCGCCGCCCTGCAGCCGTTCGCCCAGATAGTCGTCGGTGAGGAATGGCATAGCTGCGTGCTCGGTGCGCCCGAGCCGAATTAACCGGAATGCATCGTCGGCCTCGACGAAGCGGTGAGCGAACCATTCCGGGTCGGTCAAGACGGCGCTATGCGTTGTTGCCATGGCCTACGGTAGGCAAGCTGCGCCGTTCGGGCAACTCCCGCTTGCCGCCGGGCGGAGCCGTGCCTAGTCAGGGCGGGGAGTTATCAATGAACAGCTTGCCAACAACCGACCAGTCTGTGGCCCGCGAGGCCAACGCCGAAGGGATGGCCGCGATCCGCGCTGGCGATGGCGCAGCGGCGGTGGCGGCGTTCCTGCGTGCGACTGCCGCCGATCCCGCCGCAGGCCCGTTGTGGCGCAATCTGGCGCATGGCTACCGTCTTGGCGGGGATCCGGCAGGCGAGCGCGGCGCGCTTGAGCGTGCCTTGGCACTTGATCGGACTGACCTGACCGCGCAGCTCCGCATGGCGCAACTGCTTGCGCGGCTCGGCGAGGAAACCGCCGCCCTGCTCGCCTGGAATGGGGTGCGCCAGCTTGCCGGGTATTTACCCCAGGTGCCTGAAGCGCTGGCGCAGGAGCTGGCGCTGGGCGAGACCTATTGCGCTGCGCTGGAAGCCCGGATTGGCGTTGCCGCCGATGCTGCCATTGCCGAGGATGGCGCGGCCCGCGATGAGACGGAAGAGCGCCGCGTCCGCGCCTTTGCCGATATTGCCCTGGGCCGCCGCCGGGCTTTCCAGAATCAGTGCGCCGGGGTCTGCTATCCGTTTCTTCCGGCCGACGAGTATTTCGACCGCCATCATTTCCCGTGGTTCGACCAGCTCGAAGCCGGAGCAGCGGCGATCAAACAGGAGCTTGAAGCCCTGCTCGCCGCGCCCGGCGATGCGCTGCGCCCCTATGTCCGACTGGACGAAGGCACCCCCGAGAATGACTGGAGCGCGCTCGACGGGTCGCTCGATTGGGCGGCCTGCTTCCTGTGGGAATATGGCGAGCCGAATCTGCCGGTGCTCGCGCGGTGCCCCAAGACTGCGGCGCTGCTGCAAAGCCTGCCGCTGGCCCGGATCCCGCAGCGCGCGCCGAACGCCTTCTTCTCGCTGCTCCGTCCCCATAGCAAAATCCCGCCGCATACCGGCGTCACCAATACGCGGGCGATCATCCATCTGGCGCTCGATATTCCGCCCGGCTGCGGTTTCCGGGTGGGCGGGGAGACCCGCGAGTGGACTGAGGGCAAGGCCTTCGCGTTTGACGACACGATCGAACACGAAGCCTGGAACGACAGCGATCGCCGCCGCGCGGTGCTGATCCTCGATGCCTGGAACCCGCATCTCAGCGATCGTGAACATGCCGCAATCGTGCGTTATTTTGCGGCATCCGATGGGGCATTGGCGGGAGCGGGCAGTCGTCAGACTTGATGTCCGGACGCGTAACGGTTAGAGCAAGCGCGAAAGTCTGGCGCGATTGACGATCGCTTGACGAGGAATTCCGCAATGATTTCAGCTATCCTCCTGCTTGTCGCGGCCCAAGCCCCAGGGACTGTCGCAGCGGCATCCTTGCCACAGTCCGATCCCAAGGCGATGAGCCGGTCCGAAATTCGCGAACACAATGCCAAGGTGGCGCATAGTGATCCTGGCTACATCCGCTGCGTCAAGTCGGCAGACACTGGCTCGCTGGTCAAACGCAACTTCAGCTGCCGGACCAACCGCCAATGGGCTAACGCCGATCAAGTTGGCAACGATGAAGCCCGCGTCATCGCGGACACCATGCAGAGCAAGTTCACGAATACCAATTGAGCCGCCCCGGCCAGCCGCTCAATTGCTCGGGCGCTCAGTTGGCCAGGCGAACGACCTTGAAGCCGATGTCCTTGTTGATATTGGCCATGAAACTGCCCAGTGCCGCGCGGCGGATCCGGATCTTGTCGCCCACTTTGGGATAAAGCGCGCGGCCATCGGTTTGTTTCCAGCGCGCGCCGTCCTCCACCACCAAGATCAGCAAGCCATCGCTGGCCGAGCGAAACGCGGCGATTGTGCTTTCGATTTCACTGACATCTTCATTGTCATTGCCGCCAAACAGCTTGATCGTCGGCAGACGCAGCCCGAACAGGCCGCGCTTGGCTTCGCGGATGGTTGCCCGGTCGGCAACGACCAGATCTTTGCGCTGCGTTGCTGAAACCATGGCGTCGACCGTACGGTCATAGCAGGCCAGCCGCTGCGCTGGCTCGGCCACGGCCTTGCAATCGGCCACGGCCTGGAAGATCGGAGGCGGGGGCGAATCGGCCTGATCCTTGTCTTTGGCGGCCAGTGCGGGGCCAGCAGCGGCAAGCAGGCCAGCTATAGCGGCGAAGCGAAGGATGTTGCGCAAAGGGAGCCCTCTTCCATTTAATCGGGTTGTGAGCCGCGAGCATGCCCGTTTGACGTCTCGCACGCAATTGTTTCGCTGCCCCCTTGCCACACCGCCGGCCTATCGCCACACCCGCGCCATGTTCCGCCCCTTGTTGATCGTGCTGCTGCTGTGCGGACTGGCACCCGGATTGTGGTTACGGACCCAGGTCGCGCCGCGCAGTCACGAGCAGGAGCTGACGATCAAGGCCCTGCCACTGGCCAGCGCCGACCACCGCATCGGTCCCTTTCAGCTAGAAGCGGCGTGGCAGCTGACCAGCCGCAACACTGATTTCGGCGGCTATTCGAGCTTGATTCGCAAGGATCCCGGGCGAATGCTGGCGTTCAGCGATCGCGGCTATTTCCTCGATTTTTCCGAACCTGGCACAGCGACGGGTCCGGTCCGGATTGGCGCATCGATTGGCGACAAGCGGCTCCTCAAGGATAACCGCGATGTCGAGGCAGCGACATTCGATCCGGTGACGCGGCGCATCTGGCTGGCGCTGGAGGCGCGTAATGCGATTGCGGTGCGGGATGAGCAGCTGACCCGCCAGACTCTGGTTGCGCCCGCAGCCATGAAGGGATGGCCGAAAAACGCCGGACCGGAAGCGATGGTCCGGTTGCGGGACGGCCGCTTTATCGTACTGGCAGAGGCTTTTTCGGGGTGGCTGGGCGGAGAACTTCACCCGGCGTTGCTGTTTGCCGGTGATCCGACCGAAGGGGTGCGGCCGGAGCGGTTCACCTTTGCCGGGCCGGACGGATTTCGCCCGACCGATATGGCGCAATTGCCCGACGGGCGGGTGCTGGTGCTGATGCGGCGGGTGGTTTGGCCGATCCCGTTGGAGACCGACGGCAGGATCGTGCTGGCCGATCCGGAAGAGCTGCGGGCGGGCAGGGTGTGGCGGGGCAAAGTGCTCGCCCGGCTCGAGCGGCCGCTGCCGGTCGATAATTTCGAGGCCATCGCGATTGATGACGCCAAGGACGGAACGATTACCGTCTGGCTGCTGTCCGATGACAATGGTGCGGTCAGTCAGCGGACGTTGCTGTGGCGGATGCGACTTGATCCCAAGCTAATGCCCCGATCCGCGCCGAAATCCGCGCCGACGCCAGACAAGCAAAAGGCGCACGATCCGCTCGTGCGCCCTGCCAAGGTCCAGTCCTGAACGGCCCGGTTTTCCGGGCCGCGAGAATCAGGCGGCCTGCTTTTTCGCCAGCTCGCGCTTGATCTTCTGCGCGTTGGTCGACAGCTTGGTGTCAGCCGTCTTGAGCAGCCAGTTGTCGAGTCCGCCGACATGCTCGACCGAGCGCAAGCCATGCGTCGAAACGCGGAACTTGAAGCTGCGATCAAGCGCTTCAGACATCAGCGTGACGTTCTGCAGATTGGGCAGGAACACACGCTTGGTCTTGTTGTTGGCGTGGCTGACGTTGTTACCAACCTGGCGACCCTTGCCGGTCAGTTCGCAAATGCGGGACATGTCACTACTCGCTTAGAATTTGTGGCCGTTTCCGGGGAAGGCGGGCGCATAGCCCGGTGTCCTTGAAAGGTCAAGTTGCACCGCGGCTTTCCGGGCGTTACCGCTTGCCGGATGAACCGCTGGCCCCTTCCCGACCCGATGGCAGTGGCGCTGGCCGAGGCAGGCAAGGCGATTCTGGCGGGCGAAGTGCCAATCGGCGCCGTCATCGTCAAGGATGGCAAGATCATTGCAGCAGCCCATAATGCCCCGCGCACCCTGACCGATCCGACTGCCCATGCCGAAGTGCTGGCGATTCGCGCTGCCGCAGCGGCGCTGGGCAGCGAACGGCTGGAAGGCTGCGAGCTATGGGTTACGCTGGAACCCTGCGCGATGTGCGCCGGGGCGATTGCGCACGCCCGCATCGCCCGGCTCTATTATGCCGCCAGCGATCCCAAGGGCGGCGCAGTGGAGCACGGCGCGCGGGTGTTCGAACAGGCGCAATGCCTGCACCGACCGCAAGTCTATTCGGGTATAGGCGAAGATCAAGCTGCTGATTTATTACGTAATTTCTTCAAATCAAAGCGCTAGCTTCCGCGCCAGATCTTGAGCGGGGCGCTATCCGGCGGACCGAAACTGCGACGCGGACACGCCTCGGGCAGGAAGTCGCGCCCATAGCAGAGCTTGAGTTCGCGCAACCAGCCGCGCGATCCGCTCATGATTCCCACTGCCTCCGGCGTCCAGCCCCGATTCGCGGCGACAAAGGCCCGGCGCAGATCGCCTGCCGTGAGATCTTCCCTGCGCGAAAGTTGGTCCATCTCGGGAAATCGCAGCGACTGCCAGAGGATCCCGGCAACCCGGAAGTAATCTTCCGGCCGCTTCGCCATGCAGCTGCCGTGCTTGGCCCATTCATGCTCAAGCAGCCATGGCGAAGGGGTCATGCACAGGTTCTGGCGCAGGGTTTGCGGCGATGGGCGCGGGGTGAGGGCGCACCACTGCGGGGCCGGGCCGCTGCTCGATTCGGGCCAGAGGCCGTGCAGCACAAAGCCGAACCGTCCACTTGCACCGCTGCACTGGAACGCATTGGCACCGCCCTGGCCGCGCTGACTGCGGCAAAACTCCGGGCTCCAGCTCAGCGCCAGCGTGTAACGGGCAATGGGCGCACGGATGACCGGGCCATCGGGGCGCATCGGGCGGACTGGCGCGAATCGCGCAGGAGGCGCGCATTGATAGGCTTGGGCAAGCGCGGGGGCTGGCGCCAGCAGGGCAAGGGTGGGCGCCAGCAGGATCGCGGCAAGCCTCACAGCGGGGTGAAATCCAGACCGATATCGGCCGCAGGCGCGCTTTGGGTCAATCGGCCAACCGAAACGAAATCCACCCCGGTCGCCGCGATCGCGGCGATCGTGTCGAGCCGGACCCCGCCCGAGGCCTCGCACGGCACCCGGCCTGCGATCAGCTGCACCGATGTACGCAATTGCGCGACGCTCATATTGTCGAGCAGGAGATGATGGGCTCCTGCTGCCAGCGCGGGTTCGATCTGGCCGATCTGGTCGACCTCGCAGATGATCCGCGCGACGCCAGCGGCGCGGGCGCGGCGGACGGCTTCGCCTACGCCGCCCGCGACGAGCACATGATTATCCTTGATCATCGCGGCATCCCACAGCCCGATCCGATGATTCTGCGCGCCGCCCATTCTGGTCGCGTATTTTTCAAGGCGGCGCAGGCCGGGGATGGTCTTGCGGGTATCAAGCAGCACAGTCTTGCCTTGGCCCATTGCTGCAACATATGCCCGCGTCATGGTGGCGATGCCCGAGAGGTGCTGCGCTGTGTTGAGCGCGCTGCGCTCTGCGGTCAGCATGGCGCGGGCATTGCCCGACAGGCGCATCAGATCGGTCCCGGCTGGTACGCGCGCGCCTTCCTCAACCAGGACCTCGATTTCCATCGCCGGATCGAGCGCGCGGAAGAACGCCGCCGCAATCGGCAGTCCAGCCACGGTGATTGCCTCCCGCGTGTCCATCGCGCCCGAAAAACGGGTATCGGCCGGGATCACGCTTTCCGAAGTGACATCATGGCCGCCGCCGGGCAGGCCAACGCCCAGATCTTCGGCCAAAGTCGCCGCAACGAAATGGTCGAGGTTGAACCCCGCGATCTCCCAGCCCCCCATTGCCGCCTCAGTGCACAAACCGCGCGACAACGTCGCGGTAGCTGCGCGAAACCTTCACCTGCGCGCCGCTCTCGAGCACCAGAAAGCATTCGCCATTGGTATGCGGCTTGACCTGGCGGACCTGATTGAGATTGACGATCGTCGAGCGGTGGACCCGCTGGAACACCCGCGGATCAAGCCGGCGTTCCAGATCCTTCATCGTCTCGCGCAGGATCAGCGAATTGTCGCCGGTATAGATACACATATAATCGCCAGCGGCTTCGATGTGCTCAATTGAATCGACATCGACGCGGAAAATCTGGCCGCGATCCTTGATGTTGATGAGCTTCTCATAGCGGTTCGCCGCTTCGCCCTCATCGGGCATTGCGTCCATCGCATCGGGCGCGACTTCCTGCAGCACCGTTTTGAGTTTTTCGGCCTCTTCGGTCGAGCGCTTCTCTGCAAGGCGCGTGCGCACCCGTTCGAGCGTGTCGGCGAGCTTGTCCTCATCGACCGGCTTCATCAGGTAATTGACCGCATTGGCGTCGAACGCGCGGATCGCGTGCTCCTGATAGGCAGTCACAAACACGAACAGCGGCGGATCGATATCCATCACCCCCGATACGACCGAGAAGCCGTCGAATCCCGGCATCTGGATGTCGAGGAACACCAGATCGGGCTTTTCGGTCTTGATCTTGCGGATCGCCTCGCGGCCATTGGCG
>JANNAE010000083.1:0-3174 GCA_031383985.1 Novosphingobium sp.
GCCCAAGCCAATATCCGCCGCCGCCAGCGACGAGCACAGCCGCCAGTATTCCAGCGCGCCAGCGCGCCGCGGTTGCCCCGTCCATGCTCATGGCCGCATCTCCCCGTAAGTGTAGTTGATCCGGATCGCGTCGCGCGCGACATCGGCCTCGCGCGACAAGGCATCGACCTCGGCTTCGGCCTCAGCCAATGTCGAAAGCAGCGCACTGCCGAGATCTAGCTTGCCTGCGGCATAGCTCGCCATGTCGAGTTCGGCCCGGCGCTTGGCCAGCGGCACCAGTGTTCGCCGTGCGTTCATCAGCCGCTGGTGGTGCATGGCATGATCGGCCAGGTCGCCATCGAGCGCGGCCAGGACGTCGCGTTCTCCGGCATCGCGCATCAGCCGCGCTCGGTTCGCCTCGCTCTCGCGTGCTGCGATCAAGGGATCTTGTCGGCGCTTTCCGAAGAATGGCAGATCGATGCTCACGGTAACTGAAACCATATCGCCGTAGGCCGGATCGCGGCGACCGTAGGAGGTGCCGACCCGCCAGTCCGGGCGCTTATCGGCGCGGGCAAGTGTGACATCAGCGTCGGCAGCGCCGGTCTGGGCGTCGAGCGCCCGCAGGCGGGGCAGCGAGGCGACATGCGCCCGCAAGGCAGGTCCGTCCACCTCAAGCACAGGCGGGTCTCCGGTAACATCGGCATCGGGGTCGCCGGTCAGGCGCGCAAGCCTGGCCTTCGCCTTGGCAACCTCGGCTTCGAGTTCGCTGCGACGATCTTTGACCGCAGCGCGCAACTGCTCGGGCTCAAGCGCCTGCGAGGGTCTGGCCGAACCAGACGCCAACCTGGCGGACACTGTCGCCTGCAAATCGCTGAGACTTTCGTCGAGGCGCTCAAGTTGGGCGAGCCGCCGCTTGGCATAATAGAGATCGACCCAGGCGAGCGCGGTTTCGAGCCGCACATTCTGCGCCTCGACTGCCAGATCGGCTTCGGCGACCCCGATGTCCGCCTGCGCCCGCCCCCGCTGGGCGCGGCGCTTGGCGGGATTGGGAAACGCCTGTTCGATGCCGATGCGCGCCATTGTCATGCTGTCACCGTTCAATGTGAAAGCAGGCGGCCCCGAGATCGGGAAATTGTCGATGCCGACCGACAGCGTCGGATCGGGCAGCCGACCGGAGGCAATGGCAGCCGAGCGCTTGGCGTCGACTCCCGCCTCACTAGCCTGCACCGAGGGTGCATTGGCCGCTGCCCGCTCCAGCGCTGCATCGAACGTCATTGGCTCGGCTGACGCAACACCGGGGATCACCGCGAGTAGCGGTGCCAGGATGGTAAGTCTCACGGACATCTCCTCATCGGGAGTGACCGGGTCGAAGAAAGCAGCGGCACCTGAGTAACGGGCGCCGACGAAGCTTTGAACACTCCGCCAGCGCCACGCGCCTGGCCTTTTTGCTTATGTTATCGGCCCGGCAACTCGCTTAGCCGTCCGACGGAGCTGCACGCTTGCCCTGCATGTCCATCATGCAGCCGGCTGCGCTCATCCTCATCATGTTGCAGTTGCAGTCCGCCACCTCGGTGCCGCTGTCCTTGACCCAGACGCGAACTTGCTGGGGCAGGCCCGACTTGTTCGGCCCGGGGGCCATGCGGGACTGCCATTCCCAATGGCCGCCAGCAGGCGTGTGCGCGAAACTGGCGGATGCTGTGGTGAGTGCCGCAATGGCTGCGGCGAGTGTCAGAATCGTCTTCATGTCAAAAATCCTTGGTTGAATCGCATTGGGGCGCAGAGCGGCAGCTGAGGCCGCTAAACGCCAGTCGGTTCAGCCAAGGAGCGAAGGAGGATCGGGATCGGGCGCGATACTGCGACCTAGCAGGACTGGCGTTGTTGGCCAGAGATTGAGGCTCGCTACGAGGAGCGGTGCCTGGATGGTCGGTGCCAGCGTATCGACCGCAACAAGGGCCACGCATCCAGCCATGGCGAGGCAACCCGGAGTCATGTCCTTGCAAGGAGCAGAGCCATTATCCGACTTGTGCTGGCCCATCGCGCAATCGGGCATTCCAACCATTGGGCCAGCCATAGGCCCCGACATAGTCTGTTCCTTTTGCATCTCGGCGCAAGGGCTGGAGGCAAAAGCCACGCCCTGTCCGGCAAGGCCAAGAATGACCCCGAACAACAGGAGAAGGCGGAACAGGAACTTCATATCGGTGCCGAAATGCTCTTGAGGGGGCTGAATGTCAATTCGGCCGGGATCCGGCAGAAGTTACGCTGCGTGCTGTTCTGCCGAAATTGAGTGCAATGAGCGCAGTTGCGGCAATGCCTGCTCCGGCAAAGAAGGTCGCATTTGCGCCGATTTTGTCCCACAATAAGCCCGCGACGACACTGGCAGCTAGCAGCGCGATCCCTGTGGCGAGATTGAACAGTC
Source organism: Novosphingobium sp. (assembly GCA_031383985.1). Lineage (GTDB taxonomy): Bacteria > Pseudomonadota > Alphaproteobacteria > Sphingomonadales > Sphingomonadaceae > Novosphingobium. The sequence continues at coordinate 2,396 of JANNAE010000083.1, forward strand.
CGAAGGCCGACCCTCGCAATTCTGCAGGTGCCTGATCTGCCACCAGCTTGGCCATCAAGCCTTGTGTGAGCGCCATGTGCACACCCCAGAGGGCAATCCCGGCGAATGCCCCGGCCAGTCCTGAAACCAGCGCCAGGACAAGATCGGCCGCAATCAGGCTGACCAGCCCCCAACCCAGCAGACCGCGCGCCGACACATGATCGGATGCAATGCCCGCGGGATAGGCACCGAGCGCATAGACCACGTTCATGGCGACAAGCACGGTGGGCGCATAGGTCAGCGACAGCCCCTCGGACGATGCCTTGAGGATCAGGAATGCTTCGCTAAACCGCGCCAGCGTAAAGATGACGCCAAGCGCGACGACGCCCCAGAACGGACGCTCAAGACGTTTGAGATCGGCAAACGAAATCGGCGGGCGTTCTGGTTTGGGGGCCGCGTGATCGATCCGTTCCTCGACGCCAAAGATCACGCAGAGCACAGCCAATATTGCCGGGACGACCGCAACCCAGAAGACAAGGCGCATATCGTTTGCAAATACTGCCATCAGCCCTATGGCCAGCAGCGGTCCAGCGAAGGCTCCAACCGTATCGAGCGACTGGCGCAGACCGAAAGCCCGCCCGCGAATGGCTGCTGGCGTAACATCGGCCACCAGCGCATCGCGCGGGGCACCGCGCAAACCCTTGCCGATCCGGTCGGCAAACCGTGCGCCGAGCACCACTGGCGCTGAGCCGGCCAGAGCGAACAGCGGTTTGCTCAAGGCGCCCAGACCATAGCCCAGC
>JANNAE010000086.1:0-1864 GCA_031383985.1 Novosphingobium sp.
CGCCGATTTCAAGGCCCGCGAAGATGAGCATATGTGGCCCAATGTCTGGCAATTCGCCGCGCGCGAAGAGGATATGCCCGATCCCGGCGACACGGTTGTCTATGAAATCAATGATAAATCCTTCCTGCTGATCCGGCAGGCGGATGGGGGCGTTCGGGCCTTCTACAATGTCTGCCTTCACCGGGGCCGCAAACTCAAGCTGGTCAGCGGCAAGTCGATCAATCTGCGCTGCCCGTTCCATGGCTTCACCTGGAACAATGATGGCTGCCTGAAGGAAATCCCCAACCAGTGGGATTTCAAACATCTCGAGGGCAAGGACATGAACCTGCCCGAATTGCGGGTCGAGCGGTGGCAGGGCTTTATCATGATCACCGAAAATCATGATCTGCCCGCATTCACCGACTGGGTCGGGCCGGGTATCGAGCATTACGAAAACTGGCGGCTGGATGAATGTACGACCGTCGGCTGGGTCGCCCGCGTGGTTCCGGCCAACTGGAAAGCGGTGGCCGAGGCTTTCATGGAAGCCTGGCACACGATCATCACCCATCCGCAAATCCTGCCGTTCACCGCCGACGAGAACACCCGCTACGACCTTTACGGCGATCACATGAACCGGGCAATCACGCCCAACGGAACCCTGTCGCCGCATCTCAAGGGCAAGGATCAGTTCTATGTGATCGACAAGCTGGCGGAGTTTCTTGGCGGGGATTCGCGCGGGCGGCGCAATGCCACCGACCGCGACGACCTCAAGGGCTTCTCAGCCGACGATCCACTGCTGGCGCGCAAGGTGTTGGCGCAGGCCAATCGCGAAGGCTTTAGCGCGATGAATGGCCGTGACTATTCCCAAATATGCGACAGCGAGATGCTCGATAACTTCACCTATAATATCTTTCCCAACTTTTCGCCGTGGGGCGGATTTGTGCCCAATATCATTTACCGCTGGCGGCCCTGGGGCGATGCCGATCACTGCCTGATGGAGGTCCGCATCCTGATGCGCGCACCCGAGGGCGAGAAACCGGCGCGCGGTGCCGAAATGTTCCTGATCCCCGAAGATCAGCCCTTCACCCATGCCTCGCACATCATAGGCGAGGCGCTCGCTGGCGTATTCGATCAGGATATGGAAAACCTGCCGTTCGTGCAGCAAGGGATGAAATCATCCCAGAACAAGCGGCTCGAGCTGGGCCATTATCAGGAAAGCCGCATCCGTCAGTTCCAGCACACGCTCGACAAATATCTGAGCGGCGCGCTCCCCAAGATGAAAGCGTAGCCAATGCAATTGAGCTTGAACGGCCGGACGCTGCTGATCACCGGGGCGTCCTCGGGGATCGGTGCGCATTTTGCAATAGTTGCGGCGGCGGCAGGGGCAAAGCTTGTTTTGTGCGCGCGGCGGATCGAACGGCTGGAGTCCGTCGTCACCGAGATCAAGGCCAAGGGCGGTGAGGCCATCGCGGTTGCAATGGATGTGGCTGACAAGGCCTCGACCATCGCCGCCTTCGATGCCGCCGAAGCCGCGTTCGGCCCGGTCGACAGCGTGATCGCCAATGCCGGAATGGGCAGCGAGACGCCGTTCCTCGAGCAAAGCGTCGACGAGTTCGATCAGCTCATGGCGGTCAATCTGCGCGGAGTATTTCTGACCGTGCAAGAGGGCGCCAGGCGGATGATGGCGGCGGGCAGCCGCGAGCGGCAGCACGGCCGGATCGTGATCATGTCTTCAATCACTGCCCAAAGGGTGGATCCGGGCCTCGCTCTTTATTCCGCGTCAAAGGCGGCGGTGCTGCAGATGGGCAAGGTGCTCGCCCGCGAATGGGCGCGGCAAGGCATCAACGTGAACAGCGTTCTGCCCGGCTATATCCTGACCGAGATC
>JANNAE010000023.1:0-8646 GCA_031383985.1 Novosphingobium sp.
GTGGTGCTGCTGCTCAGCGGCGGGCTGACCTCGCTTCAGGCTGGCGCGATTGCCACCGGATTGCCGCTGGCGCTGGTGCTGCTGGTGATGTGCTGGGGGACGCTGAGGGGCTTGATGGCGCTGCACCGGCACCAGCAAGCAATTGGTGGACATGCCGAAAATGCATGACCGTATTACCTGCGAGTTCGTGTAGAGATTAGTTCTGATAATGATGCGGCTCAGCTAGGGCCAGTCAGAGAGGAGCTGCAGCACGGTGAAATTGCCGCAGGAGTTCGATCTCCACGCGCTGGAAGTGTTCGTCATGACCGTCGAGCTGGGCGGCATGTCGCAGTGTGCGCTGCATTTGCAGGTTACCCAGTCGGCGGTGTCGCAAACCATCGCCAAGCTTGAGGCCGGGATCGGTGCGCCGCTGTTCGATCGTTCGATGCGGCCGCTGGGATTGACCATCAGCGGCCGCTCCATGTTTGAGCGCGGCAAGCGGCTGATTGCGCTCGCCCGCAGCACATACGACGAGGTGCGCGAAGGGGCAAAGCTGCCGCTGGCCAGCGTGACGGTGGCGATGTCGTTCAGCCTCGCCAACCAGCTGACCGTGCCGATCATGGCGGGCCTTGGCGCACGGGCCGGTCGCTGGCGGATCCGCTCGGGGATCAGCCTGGAACATCAGGGCGAGTTTCTGTCGCGCGATATCGATATGCTGATCTCGGGCAGCTTCAACCTTGAGCACCGCGACAATGTGGAAATCCATCCGATCTTCGAGGAAAGCTTCATCGTCGTGCTGCCCGCCAGTTTCCAGAGGCCATTCGATGTCGATCGCGGTCTGCCCGACGTGCCGTTCATCCGCTTTTCGCAAATGACCGGGATGGGCCAGCAGATCGAGCGGCAAATTGTGCGGATGAAGCTGGGTCTGCCGCAGGCGGTGGAAGTGGAATCATCGCATCAGCAGCTGGCAATGGTCGCCGCCGGCCTCGGCTGGACGATCACTTCGCCGATCTGTCTGTCCGCCGCGCCGGAATTGCTGCGTCAGACCCGGCTGGAGCCGATGCCGCGCGGGCGCTTTGCGCGGACGGTGCAGGTTGTTGCCCGGTCTGGCGAGCTGGGCGATCTTCCTGCACAAGTGGCCAGGCTGTGCGCGCGGCAACTACGCGAAACGACCTTCCCGCCATTGATCGAGCGTTATCCCTGGCTTGAGGAGCAATTGATATGGCGCGCTTGATCACGACCGCGCTGGCTGGCCTCGCGGCATTCGTCGCCGCAGGTGCAGCCCCGCCGAGCGTACCCGGGATCGACGCGCCCGAACTGGCTGCGCTCGGCCCGGACAAAATCGGCTTCCGCACGCTCCGGCTGGTTCACAAGGCGCAGCCTGATTTCAGCAGCGCCGACCCCGCAGCCATCAAGGCCGATCGCGCCTTGACCGTCGATTTGTGGTATCCCGCCACGGCCAGGCGCGGCGCGCGAACTGCCACCTACCGCGCAACGTTCTGGGGCGAGCCGCCGCGCCGGGCAGTCAGCTTCACCGTCCCCGGCCTCGCCATCCCCGGGGCTGCGCCGCGCGGCAAGCGCCATCCGCTGGTAATCCTCTCCCACGGCTACAGCAATGCGCCAGCGGCTATGACCTGGCTGACCGAGAATCTGGCCTCGAAGGGCTATGTGGTCGCAGGCATCCACCATCAGGATCCAAACCCCTATGTCATCTCGGCCGAGGCGCGGGCGGTGCCCAATTATACCCGGCCCAGCGACATCGCCTTTGTTGCAGGCGAACTCAGGGCGCGGTTGGGCGATCAGATCGACCCGGCCAACGTCGCGCTGATCGGCTATTCGCAGGGCGGCTACGGAGTGCTGACCGCGGGCGGGGCGAGCCTCGATCCCGCTGGCCCCAACATGGCATTGGTTCCCGGCGGCTTGCTCAAAAAACACGCGCGCGGCGCAAACGAGGCGGCCCAGTTCAAGGTGCCCGGCGTCAAGGCGATCGTCGCGCTCGCCCCCGGTGGCGGATCACCGCGCAGCGCGTGGGGGGCTGAAGGCCTCGCCGCGCTCACCGCGCCGTTGCTGCTGATCCAGGGCGATGCCGATCCGGTTGTCGATTACCAGCAAGGCGCGCTGGCGGTGTTCAAGGGCGCAGTCCGCTCGAACCGCTATCTGCTGACCTATCTGCAGGCGGGTCATTCGGTGGCGCTCAATCCGGCTCCGCCGCAGATGCGCGGGAGTGTCTGGGATATGGACTGGTTCGAAGATCCGATCTGGCGGCAAGACCGGATCAACGCGATCAACCTGCACTTCATCACCGCGTTTCTGGACTGGCATCTGCGCGGGCGGACCGAGCTTTCGGCCTATCTCGACGTGCCGGTGGTCAGATCGAGCGAAGGCGTGTGGAATCCACCGCCGGGAACCTCGTGGGGCGCATATAGCCCGGGCGGGCCAGACGTGACGCTGTGGAAAGGCTTCCAGCGCCGCCACGCGCCGGGGATGGAATTGCGCCGCGCGGCGGCTGAATAGGGCCTAAACCAAGGTTCTGGCGCTGGTTTCCCAGAAGTGAATCATGTCTGCCGCATAGCTCAGCGGGACATAGGCGATGCAGGCGTCGGCACTTTCGACATGAAGGCGCAGGTTCACATTGTCGATCAGCGTCGCGGCGCTGCAACCGGGCGCGAAGTGGGGCGTTTCCGCGTCGAACACGCCGCCTTCCATCAGCAGGCTGCGCCAGCCCGGGCCGGACAGCCGCACCCGGACGATCCCGCCGCCAATCGCGGTCAACGCGCCATCCCCGCCAAGGATTTCAGAGAGGTTCGCCGTATCACCCTCGACCAGCCAGACCAACGGCTCGAACCGGATCAGCTGCGTTGTTGCATTTCCGCCAGACTTGCCAAGCTGGGGGAGCGCAAAGCCGGTGGCGGCCTTGAACCGCTTGGCGACTTGCGCCGCGTTGCTCCAGATCTCAAGCGCGTGGAGCGGGGCGGCGGGCAGGGCGGTGATCGTCACATCAGTCACGGTAACGCTCCCCGGCGATGTCGTAGAAATGCGGAGCGACCACGCGAACCCGCGCCTGCTGGCCGCGCGTTGGCGACGTGGCAATCAGTTCCTCGCCAGCCCGGGCAAAGCCATCCACCAATTGCCCCAGCGCAATCGCGCCGCCTTCGTTGACGCGGAATGCCGCGGCGGTGACATGGCCCTCGGCCAGTCCGCCTTCGCGCGCAATCAGCATCGCGCCCTCGGGGATCATGCCCTCGATCGCTTCCAGCCCGATCAGCTGGCGGCGACCGGCAGCGGACAGCGCAGGCCGGGTCAGCCCGGCCGCGCCGATATAGCCGCCTGCTTTGTTCAGCATCCGGTCCAGCGCCAGATCATGCGGGGTCAGCCGTCCGTCGATCTCTCCGCCGACCACCAGATGACCCTTTTCGATCCGCAGGAACTCCATCGCCTCCATCCCGTAAAGGCTGCCGCCCTGCCGGGTAACCTCGCTCTCACAAGTGGCCCAGACCGGCGCGGCGTGGTTCGCCTCGATATAGATCTCGAACGCGCGTTCGCCGCTGTAACTGGCTGCCAGCACGAGGACCGGAAGCCCGGCGATCATGGCCGGGACGGTCGACATATGGCGCGGCGGCTCTGCGCCGATCAGCGCGGCGAGCACCGCCCTGGCGTTGGGCCCGGCCACCGCGATCCCCGCAAAGTGCTCCTGAACATTGATCGCCGAGACGCGCAGCTGCGGGCAGAGATATTGCCGGACATAAGAGATATGCGCCGCCATCCGGTCGGCCCCGCCGGTCGAACTGGTCAACAGGTAGCGGTGCTCTGCCAGCCGCCAGACGGTGCCATCGTCGAACACCAAGCCATCCTCGCGCAGCATGAAGGTGTAGCGCCCGCGCCCCACCGCCAGCTTGCTGACCGTGGTGGCGCAGACCAGCTCAAGCAGCGCGGCGGCATCCGGGCCGGTGATCTCGAATTTAGCGAGCGTCGAAACGTCGGTCATGCCCGCAGCGTTGCGGACGATGCGCGCCTCACGCAAGGCGGCCTCGGCCAAGGTCTCGGACCCTTGCGGGTAAGCGCGCGGACGCTGCCAATAGCCCAGCGGCTGCCAGATCGGGGCCTTGGCCTGATGGACCTCATACAGCGCCAGCCGCCGCAGATGCGCGCCGGCATCGCGCTCTGTCCTGCCGGCCAGCAGCCCCATGGTCACCGGCGTATAGGGCGGGCGGAAAGTGGTGAGGCCTGCTTCGGGGATCGCCACGCCCTGGCGCTCGGCCAGCCGGCCCAGCGCGGCCATATTGCTCAGCTTGCCCTGATCGGTTGCCATCCCCAGCGTGGTGTAACGCTTGAGATGCTCGACCGACCGGTACCCCTCGGCCCAGGCCAGATCGACATCGCCGAGCGTCACATCGTTCTGGAAATCGATGAAGGCCTTGCCCGGATTGGCCGGGGCTGGGGTCGGCCCGATCGGCGCGGCATTCGCTGCTGCGCCAATGGACGTGACGTTTTGCCGCGCGCTGCCGGGGAGGAAGGCCTGAGCCGCGCCGTCCCACTCAAGCGCCGCGCCACCAGCCTGCATGTGAAGGTGGACGACCGGCGTGAACCCGCCCGAGGTGACCAGCAGATCGGCTTTCCAGTGCTGGATGATGCCGCCGATACTGGCGCTGACCTCGGCCAGATGGTGCCTCGCGCCCGTGGTGGAAAGCGGCAGCGCCTGATTGTGGACGGTAAAGCCCGACCCGGCCCCTGCGGGCGCGGGCCTTGTGTCGAGCACCGCCAGCACCTGCGCCCCGGCATCGCGCAAAGCGGCGGCGGTCAGATAGGCGTCGTCATTGTTGGCGGCGATCACCACGCGCGTGCCCGGGAGCACGCCGAACCGCCGCAGATAGCTCCGCACCGACTGGCTGAGCATCACGCCCGGGCGGTCGTTATGAGCAAAGGCCAATGGTCGCTCGATTGCTCCGGCGGCGAGGATCACCCGGCCCGCGCGGACATGCCACAGCCGCTGTGCCAGCCCGTCAGCGGGTTCCTGCCCCGGCTCGGTCAGGCGCTGGGTCAGGGTGATGAAATTATCGTCCCAATAGCCAGATGCAGTGGTGCGGAGCAGGATCCGCCCGCCAGCGCCACGGATTTTCGCCGCCACGTCCTCGGCCCAGTTGGCGTCGAGCTCCTGTGGGTCGCGCAGCAACGATGGCGCCAGCACTCGGTCCTGCTCGACCAGCAGCACCCGCTCGCCCGCTTGCGCCGCAGCGAGCGCAGCTTTGAGCCCCGCTGGCCCACCGCCGACCACCAGCACATCGCAAAAGGCGGCGCGCTGGGCGAACCGGTCGGGGTCCGCCGCGATGGGCGCATTGCCAAGCCCGGCAGCGCGGCGGATGAAATATTCATAGACTATCCAGCGTTTGGCCGAGCCGAAGAAGGTCTTGTAATAGAACCCAGCGGGCAGTGCCTTTGCAAAAAGCCCGATCACCGCGCCGACATCGAACGACAGGCTGGGCCAGCGGTTCTGGCTGGTGGCGACCAGCCCCTCATAGACGAACACATCGGTGGCGCGGGTGTTGGGCTCGGTCCGGCCGCCGGTTCCGACGGTGACCAGCGCGTTCGGCTCTTCCACCCCGGCGGTCATGATCCCGCGCGGGCGGTGATATTTGAAGCTGCGTCCGACCAGCCCGATCCCGTTGGCGAGCAGCGCGGCGGCCAGCGTGTCGCCGGCGCGTGCTTTCAGCGCCTGGCCATCGAAGGAGAAATGGATTGTTCCGGCAGACGGGCGTGACGGCCCGCTCATGGCAGCGCCTCGGGTCCGGCGGCGCGGATTGCCGTGATCTCGTGGGTTGAGCGGTGGCGGGTCATCACCAGCCAGGCCCGGCAGCCGAAGCTGTGGCGCCAGATTTCCTCATCCAAGCCGCGCGGATTGGCGCGCGCAAACAGCCGTTCCATCGCCACGTCGGCAGGCGCATCGGGCTGGACAACCGAATCGACCGTCCGTTCATAGGCGAACTCGACCTGGGCGCGCGGGCCGCAGTGAGGGCAGGTGATCAGCAGCATCTCAGCGCGCCCCTCAGCGGTGGTTCGGCAACGGGCCGACCCCGTTTTCGTCAATCGTCGCACCGCGCCGGAACCGGTCCAGCGCGAAGGGTGCGTTCAATTCGTGGGGTTTCCCCGTCGCCAGTGTGTGGGCATAGGTCCAGCCCGAGGCCGGGGTCGCCTTGAACCCGCCGTAACACCAGCCGCCGTTGAGAAAGAGATTAGCCACCGGGGTTTCACCGATGATCGGTGAGCCATCGAAGCTCATATCGGTGACGCCGCCCCAGGTCCGCACCATCCGCAACCGCGAGAGCGCCGGGACCAGCGCAATCGCCTGGGCAATCGCGTGGCCGGTCACCATCGGCTGGCCGCGCTGGGCGTAGCTGGGCCAATTGTCCGGATCGCCGCCCATCACGACCCCGCCCTTGTCCGACTGGCTGATATAGCAATGCAGCGATTGCGACATGATCACGCCCTTGATCATCGGCTTGACGCCCTCGGTCACCAGTGCCTGCAAGGTCTGCGATTCGACCGGCAGCTTGAGCCCGGCGAGGCCTGCAACATGGCCGCTGTGGCCCGCCACGCAAATGCCCACGCGCCCCGCCGCGATCCGCCCGCGTGTGGTTTCAACGCCAACCACCGCATCGCCTTGGCGGACAAATCCGGTGACTTCGCACTTCTGGATGATATCGACACCCAGGCTGTCGGCGGCGCGGGCATAGCCCCAGGCGACCGCATCGTGCCGCGCCGTGCCGCCGCGCCGCTGGGTCAAGCCGCCGACAATCGGGAAACGGGCAGTGGGTGACATGTCGAGCAGTGGTTCCAGCCGGGCCACCTGATCGCGGGTCAGGAGTTCGGCATCGATCCCGTCCACCCGCATGGCATCGCCGCGTTCGGCCAGCCGGGTCATATCGCTGTCGCTATGACCCAGAATCAAGGCCCCGCGCGGGCTGAACATGACGTTGTAATTGAGCTCGTCCGAGAGATGCTCCCACATTTTCAGCCCGAATTCGAAGAAATCATGCAACGGCTTCTGGCGATAGTTGGAACGGACCAGCGTGGTGTTGCGCCCGGTATTGCCGCCGCCGATCCAGCCCTTTTCCAGCACCGCGATATTGCGCAACCCGTGGACCTTGGCGAGGTAATAGGCTGTTGCCAGCCCATGCCCGCCGCCGCCGATGATGACGATGTCATAGCTGCTCTTTGGCTCAGGATCGCGCCACGCGGGCTGCCAGTGACGCTGGCCGCCAAACGCTCCGCGCAACAGTCCTAATGCCGAGTATTTGCTCATGAAATCGGCAGCCACCCGCGCTGTTCGCGCCAGTCGGATTCGAGGTTCGCAAAGCGCGACAGGCCCAGAATACCGATATCCGCAAACGAACAAGCGCCATCCAGCACCAGATCACGGATCGCGTGACCCGATGCGGGCGAGAGGCCGAAGCCGACGCCGGACATCGAGGCGACCACGACATTGTCCGGGCTGGTCAGCCGCTCGATGATCGGGCGGCCATCGGGCGAGTTCTCGATCACTCCGGCCCAGCTGCGGATCACATTGAGATGCGCCGCCTTGGGCAGCAGTTCAGCTAGGCGCGACGCGAGGTTGCGCATCAGCGGGGTCGAGGGCCGTGCGGCGGGGCCGGCCGGACCCACGTCGATCCACTCATGCGGGCCGCCGCCATAGGCCAGATTACCGCGCATGGTCTGGCGGCCATAGAGCTTGTGCCCATCGACCCCACCAATCGGCATCATCGGAGCCGGTTCGGTGATGATCATTTCGGCCCGGGCATTGGCGAGCGGTACATCGATCCCCAAACGCGCCATCAATGCGGCGGTTTGCGGCCCTGCTGCCACCACGACGCTATCGCAGCCATAGCTTGCCGACCCGGTCTTGACCGCCGTCACCTTGCCGCCCGCCGTTTCAAAGCCGGTAACCGCAGTGTGCTGGATGATGCTGCCGCCAAGGTCCTGTAACGCCCAGGCATAGGCCTGCGAAGTACGTTGCGGATTGGCATGGCCGCCAAAGTGGTAGTGAACCCCGCCAAAACATCTGTCGCCGGCCAGCGGCACGGCGTCTTGCACCTGTTTGACGTCGAGCACATCGACCGGATGGCCCAGCCGCTTGTGGCGCGCGGCGACGAAGCGATATTGCTCCCACTGCCGCTCGGTCATGGCAATGATGATGCGCTCTTTCTGGTGCTCGGTCGGATAGCCCAGCAGCTCGTCCATTTGCGGCCACAGCCGGTGTTCTTCATCGAACAGCGGGCTTTGGTAATGCGATGCGCCGCCGCCATTGCGGCCCGATGCTTCCCAGCCGACGATGCCCTTGTCGAGCACCGTAACCTTGACGCCCGAGCGCGCCAGCCACCAGCCCGCGCTGAGCCCCGTTACCCCGCCGCCGACGATGACGACTTCGGCGCCGCTCACGTGTACATCCCCGTATAAAGCATCTCGCGGTGCGCATCCTCGTGGCGGGTGCCGATATCCTGCACCGGCACCCACTGGGTCGGGATCCCGAACCACACATCCCAGGCGGCGGTCATCGCCGGGGTTTCATGCCAGTCGGCCATGATCTTCAGCGGGATCGGGCGAACCGGCGCGCGGTGGGTGGCGAGCGGGATCGTGCCGAACGGTTGGTCCGCCGCAATCGCCAGCAGCATGGCC
>JANNAE010000028.1:0-29773 GCA_031383985.1 Novosphingobium sp.
GCCTGCCGCCGCAGCGCAAACCGGCCGAGCCAATGGGCATAGGCATAGCCGCCGAGCAACAGCGCCTGATAGACCAGCATCGCGCTGTTCCAGACATTCGGCGCCCCGCCGAGGCGCGGCAGCGCCATCCGCGCAACCATCGGCTGGACCAGAAACAGCAGGAAACTGCCCGCCAGGATCGTCGCCACAAACAGGGTGCGGCGGACTGGCGACCGCGCCGTTTCGATCACGCGCCCAGCAGCCGCGCCGCATGGGCGGCGTGATAGGTCAGCACACCCGAGCAGCCGGCGCGGCGGAAGGCGAGGAGCGTTTCCAGCACTAGCGCGTCACGGTCACCTGCGCCAACCGCCGCCGCCGCCTCGATCATCGCGTATTCGCCGCTGACCTGGTAAGCGAAAACCGGCACTTCGAAGCGGTCCTTCACCCGCCGGACGATATCGAGATAAGGCAGGCCCGGCTTGACCATCACGCTGTCCGCGCCCTCGGCAATGTCGATCGCCACCTCGCGCAAAGCCTCTTCGCCATTGGCCGGGTCCATCTGATAGGTTTTCTTGTCGCCCTTGAGCAATCCGCTCGATCCCACTGCATCGCGGAATGGGCCATAGAACGCCGAGGCATACTTGGCCGCATAGCTCATGATCTGGACGTTGACGTGACCCGCCCCTTCCAGCGCGGCGCGAATCGCGGCGATCCGCCCATCCATCATGTCTGACGGCGCGATAATATCCGCACCCGCCGCTGCCTGGTTGAGCGACTGGCCGACCAGCATTTCAACGGTGCCATCATTCAGCACATAACCCGCCGCATCGATCAGTCCGTCCTGCCCATGGCTGGTATAGGGATCGAGCGCGACATCGGTCAGCACGCCGATATCGTCGCCGCAGGCATCCTTGATGCTGCGGATCGCGCGGCACATCAGATTATCGGGATTAAGCGCCTCCTGCCCGCGCTCATCGCGGCGTTCGGCTTGGGTGTGGGGAAACAGCGCGATGCAGGGAATGCCCAGCGCGACCGCCTCTTTCGCCCGCGCCGCAACCAGATCCACCGACCAGCGCGACACCCCGGGCAGCGAGCCGATCGGCTCTTCCACCCCGGCCCCCTCGGTCACAAACAGCGGCCAGATCAGATTGGCCGGGGTCAGCACCGTCTCACGGTGCAGGGCGCGGCTCCAGCTGCTGGCGCGGGTCCGGCGCAAGCGGGTGGCGGGGAAGGCGGCGGTGCGAGAATGGCTCATGCCCTGCTCTTAGTGCGGGCAGCGGCACCCTTCAATCACCAAGCAGTCACGCGCCGAGCCTGGCAATTTCGCGGAGTCTGGCAATTTCGCGCTGAGGGGTGATGACGGCCGCCTGTTTCGGGGCCAGACTGGTCAATGCCGCGCCCGGCTGGGCCGCTTTGACCGCCGACAATTTGGATTTGAAGGCGGCCAGCTCGTCGCGGTTGACTTCATTGCTGACCGTGAAGCGCACCGACATCGGATTGACCGTGCGGCCACCCTGATAAAGCTCATAATGCAGGTGTGGTCCGGTCGACAGGCCGGTCGAGCCGACATAGCCGATCACCTGGCCGGCGCGGACCCGCATCCCCGAATAGACCGCGATCCGGCTCATATGGCCATAACCGGTGCCATAGCCGCTGCCGTGATCGAGTTTGACGTAGTTGCCATGCCCGCCGTGACGCCCGGCGAAGGACACCGTCGCATCGCCGACCGCATAGATCGGGGCGCCATAGGGGGCTCCGAAATCGATCCCGGCATGCATTCGCGTATAGCCGAGCACCGGGTGACGGCGCGCGCCGAAATTGGAGGTGATGCGCCCGACCACCGGCATGATCAGCCCCGTACGCCGTTGCCCCATATCCGAAGCTTCGAAGAATTGCCCATCGCTGCCCCAGCGCAGCAATTGCGCTTGCGGCTTGCCCGAACGCTCCAGCCCGGCGAACAGCAGATCGCCAAGCTGGCTCTCACCACTGGCCGAGCGTTTGTAGCCGACAATGATGTCAAAAGTGTCGCCCGGCTCGATGTCGCTGTCGATGCTGAGATGGGCGTCAAGCGCCTGGAGATATTGCTGGATTGCCCCGATTGGCGCCCCGGCAGCGCGGGCCGAACGATACAGACTGCTGCCGACCGCTCCGCGGATCCGCAGCGGCGTGTCATCCACCGCGATCGGACGGCGCTCGATCACCAATGCGCTGCCGCTGCGGCCAATCGCGAGGTTGAGATCGAATCGTGCCCGGAAGTTGAGCCGGTCAAGCGGACGCAGCTGGCCTGGCTCTGCGCGGCGGCCCAGCGTCAGGTCAAACCGGGTCCCCGGGCTAATCTCGCCAAGTGGAACCGCCGCGGCGACCAGTGCACTCACCCGCGCCGTATCGCCCGCAGCAACCCCGGCGCGCTGGAGCATCCGTCCAAAGCTGTCGCCCTGCCCCAGCGTGGTGACCATCTGGACCATCGGCCGATCGGGCGCATCGGCCAAAGGCGTGACCCGGCTGGTCGCGCCCATATGCCGACCGCTATCGGCGCCCAGCGCCAGAGGCAGGATCATCTGGCTGCGAAATTCGTCGCGTTGCGCCGCTTCAAGCGTCAGCGTCGGAGCCGCCTCAACCGAGGAATAATCCGGCCAGAACGAAAGCGCGAACACGCTGAAGCCAAGCATCGTCGCCAACCCGCGGAACCATTGCGCGCTGCCGATATCTTCGGCCAGGTCAGGCGCCCAATTCAACTCAGCCCATGCGTCGCGGCGGCGGCGGAGGCGCTGGGCAAGGGACGGCGCGGGCGGATCAACCTCCGCAAGCAGTTGGTCATACGACAGCGCCGCTGCAATCGCAGCAGGACCGCCCTGACCAAATTCTGCATGCTCACGCGGCTTGAACAACCCGGCTTCCCCCCGATGAACCGATCCCAGCGGTCTGACCCGGCTCCATGCGCGGCAATCCTGCGAGTGGCCGCTTGCTGTCGTGGTTTTCTGCACCCTTAAAGTTAATCTTCGCCTAAATTCTCCAAATTTGCGCGGAATTGTGCGGCGTTGGGGATGACGCCACACCGCCGCCTTGCAGCGGGCGGGATCGATGCCACATATCCCTGCTATGGTTGCTCGTCATCCTCGAGGCCGCTTTGGCCGCTTGCCCGCAGCATCCCGGCGTCAGGCCGATTCGGGCGTGAAAGCGGTATTGGGACCGACCAACACCGGCAAAACCCACCTCGCGATCGAGCGGCTTTGCGCCCATTCATCGGGCGCAATCGGTTTTCCGCTGCGGCTGCTGGCCCGCGAGGTGTATGACCGGGTCAGGGCGATCAAGGGCGAGAACCGGGTCGCCCTGATAACCGGCGAGGAACGAATCGAGCCAAAGGATGCGCGGTGGCTGCTCTGCACCGCAGAGGCCATGCCGTTGGCCGCGGACTTGGCCTTCGTAGCCATCGATGAGGCGCAATTGTCAGCCGATCGCGAGCGCGGCCACATCTTTACCGACCGGCTGCTCCACGCCCGGGGTCGCGAAGAAACGATGATCCTGGGCTCTGCCACGCTCGAGCCGCTGGTCCGCGCTCTGGTACCCGAGGCGGAGATTGTCAGCCGCCCGCGGTTTTCGACGTTGAGCCACGCCGGAGCGCGCAAACTGTCGCGGATTCCTCCGCGCTCCGCCATCGTCGCCTTCTCGGCCGAACAGGTCTATGCGGTGGCCGAGATGCTGCGCCGGTTCCGCGGCGGGGCGGCGGTGGTGATGGGCGCGATGTCGCCCGAAACGCGCAACAAGCAGGTAGCATTATACCAGTCGGGCGAGGTTGATTATCTGGTCGCCACCGATGCGATCGGGATGGGGCTTAACCTCGACATCACGCATGTCGCCTTTGCGGGCCTCAGCAAATTCGATGGCCAGCGCCAGCGGCGGCTGACCACTCCCGAAATGGCCCAGATTGCCGGCCGCGCCGGGCGCCACCAGACCGACGGGACATTCGGCACCCTATCCGGGACCGGCGGACACGATGCGGCGTTTACGCCCGAAGAAGTCTACGCGATCGAGGAACACCGCTTTCCAGCGCTGACCAAGCTGTTCTGGCGCGAGGCCGAGCCTCGGTTTGGCAGCCTGGCGCAGCTGATAGGCGATCTTGAAACCCCGCCCGATTGCCCCGAACTGGCCGCTGCCCCCGAGGCGGTTGACCTTGCGGTGCTGCGGCGACTGAGCGAAGAGCCTGAGATTGCCGCGAAAGTGCGCGGGGCAGCCCAGGTCCGCCGGTTCTGGGAAGCCTGCTCGCTCCCCGATTTTCGCCAGCATGGCGCCGAAACCCATTCGCGCTTTGTTGCCCGGCTGTGGGAGGATCTGGCGGGTGGGCACCTTGGCGCAGACTACGTCGCCCGGGCAATCAGCGATCTCGATAACCCGTCAGGCGATATCGATACCTTACAAATGCGGATCGCCGCCATTCGCAGTTGGGCCTATGTCGCGCAGCGGCCGGACTGGGTGCTGGCGAGGGACGAGATGGCCGCTCGCGCCCGCGCTGCTGAGGCGCGGCTTTCGGATGCCCTCCACGCCCGGCTGACCGAACGCTTCGTCAATCGGCGGACTTCGGTGTTGATGAAAAAGCTCGGTCCCGATGCAGCGTTGCTGCCGGTTCGGCTGGAGCGCGCCGAGGTACTGGTGGACGATGAGCCGATCGGGCGGCTTGCCGCATTTCGTTTCCGGGTCGATCCCCTAGCGCGACTGGCAGACCACAAACTGCTGCTCGCCGCCGCCGAGCGCCATTTGCCGGCATTGCTCTCAGACCGCGCGCTTCAGCTTGAACGCGCGCTCGGCACGGGCGAGGCGGTGCTGACATTGCAGGGCGGCGCGATTGCCTGGGAGGGGGAAACGATTGCCCGGCTGGCCGTGGGGCGCAGCGCCCTCCACCCTAACCTGCTCGCCGATCCGTCGCTTGAAGCGCTGGCTGCGGGGGCCCGGACGCGGTTGCTTGCCGGGCTCGAAACATGGCTTGAGCGCTCGCTGGACGGGTTGGCTCCGCTGCGCCGCCTCGATAAGGTGGCGCGCGAACTGTCGGCCGGGCCAGAGCTGCGGGCATTTCTGATCCGTCTGGTCGAAAGTGGTGGAATTCTGCCGCGCGATGGCTCGAGGCTGGAGCAGCTTTCGCGCGACCAGCGTGACGCTCTGCGCCGTCTTGACGTCAAAATCGGCGCGCTCGATCTATTCGTCCCAGCCATGCTCAAGCCAGCCGCTCAGGCGGTCTGGCGGACGTTAGGTGCGGCCACCGCAAAGACTGTGCCGGCATCGCCTCCCGGGATGCCGCCGGTCATCATCGCGGTGGGTCAGACCTTGCCGCCATCCTATCGCCGGCTTGGTGCGCAAGCGGTGCGGATCGACATGGCGGAGAAACTGCTGTGCGCCGCGCATGGCGCGCGCGTTGCGGCCGGCAGCAGAAGCTTCGTGATCGATCCGGCGCTCGCGGTGTCGATGGGGTTGGCGGCGGCCGCTTATGGCCAATTGTACCGCCTTGGCGGGTTCAGTCCGCGATTCGTCAAACCGCTGGCCGAAGGTGCCAGCGGCCCTCCAGCTCTGCCCCAGTGGCGCTGGCGGCCGTTGCGGCGGCAAAGCGAAAAGCCCCTCCCTGCCTCGCCCGCGCCGGGTAGCGCCTTTGCCGCGCTGGCACAGCTGGTTCGCTAGGACGAGGATCTCATCGTTGCGAATCGACAAGCTGCTCTGGTTCCTGCGCCTCACCAAGTCCCGCAGACTCGCTCAAGGGCTGGTTGACCAAGGCCATATCCGCCTCAATGCTCGCTGGGTCGAGCGACCCGCGCAGAGCGTTAATCCCGGCGACACCCTTGTCCTGCCGCTGGCGCACGGAGTCATCGTCATCGAAGTTCTGACGCTCCCCGGGCGCCGCGGCCCTTTGGAAGAAGCGCGGTCCTGTTACCGGATGCTTGACGAGACCGCCGCAAATCCCATAGCAGCAGTACCAAGCTCTGCCTCCGAGGGGAATTCGCGACCATGACCTATGTCGTCACCGATGCCTGCATCAAATGCAAATATATGGATTGCGTCGAGGTTTGCCCGGTCGATTGCTTCTACGAAGGCGAGAATATGCTGGTGATTAACCCCAGCGAGTGCATCGATTGCGGTGTTTGCGAACCCGAATGCCCGGCCGAAGCGATTCTGCCCGATACCGAAAGCGGCTTGGAGCAATGGCTTGAGCTCAACACAAAATATTCGGCCGAGTGGCCCAATATCACGGTCAAGAAGGATTCGCCTGAAGATGCCGATGCGTTTAAGGGTGAGGAAGGCAAATTCGAGAAGTACTTCTCAGTCGCGCCTGGCGAGGGGGAATGAGGCTCGGGCGAATCGGTTGTAGCGCGGCACCCTTCGCCCCTGCTTTTTGCCTCTGAAACCGATTGTTCCGGCGCGGAATTCTCCGCACTGGTAATTTTGTTGCGGCCATGTTATATAATCGGATATCTGCTGGGATTTTTGCCCATTCGGCAGTGTACGATATTAGAAGGCAGGATCGCACAAATCAGGTTTAGGTGGATTGCGGGTTCGATTGAGAGCCCCGATGATTGCCATCTTTCACCATGCCATCGCGCAAATTTGTTGCGCATCCCCGCCGAGTGAAAGGACGCTACATGGTAGTCAAGGCGCACGCCTTCGATGTTGGTGACTACGTCGTTTATCCCAAGCACGGTGTTGGCCGGGTGATTGAGCTGCAAGAGCAGGAAATCGCCGGCATGCAGCTTGAACTCTATGTTCTTCGGTTCGAGAAAGAGCGGATGACGCTTCGTGTGCCTGTCGGCAAGGTTGAGGCGATCGGCATGCGCAAGCTGTCATCGGACAAGACCTTGCGCGAAGCCCTGGCAACGTTGACCGGCAAGCCCAAGGTCAAGCGCACCATGTGGTCGCGCCGCGCCCAGGAATATGAGGCCAAGATCAATTCAGGCGATCTGGTCTCGATTGCCGAGGTGACCCGCGATCTGTTCCGCGCCGATGATCAGCCGGAACAAAGCTACTCCGAACGGCAGATTTTCGAAGCAGCGTCATCGCGCCTGGCGCGCGAACTGGCCGCAATGGAAAAGACCGATGAGCCGACGGCGCTTAAGAAGATCCTCGCGATCCTCAACGAGCATGCGCCAAAGTATTATGAGGTAGCGGCAGTTCCTGCCTGACCGCACTTTGCATCACCATCACCGAGGAGGGTCGCCCCCGCAAGGGAGCGGCCCTTTTTGATTGTATCGCTCACTCCATAAGGTCTCTTGAATCTGCTGCCTTGCTGTATTATATCAACAATACACAACAGCAAGGAGGCTCGTCATGAAGTTCGGGAAATTCGTCAGCGCGCTCGCCCCGATCGCGGCCTTGGCGCTGGCCGCAGCCTTGTCCGGCTGCAACGGTGCCGACATCAAGATCGATGGCGCGGATGGCAAAAAGCTCTCCGAGCTCGATCTGACGGGCGCCGCCCCTGACGAGGTAATCCTGCTCGGGCCGGATGAAGTGAAAATCACCGAGGGGGCCAAGCTGGCAATCACCGTCGATGGTGAACCGGCGGCCAGTGAAGCCATCCGCTTCAGTCTGAAAGGCGGGACGCTGGCGATCCTGCGCAAGGATATCAATTGGCGCAAGGCAGAGGGCAAGACGGTGCTGGTCAATGTCACCATGCCGGCTCCGCGCCAAATTACCCTGGCCGGATCGGGTAAGATCAGCTCGGCGGCCCTGGCAGCCAACGCCAAGATTATCGTCGCTGGCTCGGGCGTGGTCGAAACACCCAATGTTGCGGGCGAATCGCTCGACGTGAACCTGGCCGGTTCGGGTCGCTATCGCGCGGCCGGCAACGCTCGCGCGCTCACGCTGATGATCGCCGGCAGCGGAACGGCCGAGCTCGATGCGCTCAAGGCGGAAACCGCCAAGGTTACGGTCGCCGGATCGGGTAGCGCACGCTTTGCCTCCGACGGCACGGTCAAGGCGGACATCATGGGCTCTGGCGAGGTGACAGTGCGCGGCCGCGCGACCTGCACGGTCACCACGATGGGCTCTGGCAAGCTGGTCTGCGAAACTCAACCCGACGCGCCGGAAGCGGCTAAGCCTGCGGCCAAATAGGCTTCGGCAAATGCGATGAACTGAAGTCCCCGGTTCATTTCCGAGAAACCAGTTTGTTGCTAGGAACTGGCGGTTCGCTCAGCAACATGGGGGTTTTTTGTGATAACGCGCCTTACCTTTTCAGCCGCAGGGCTACTGGCCCTCTCGGGCTGCGGCGCGGTGGGCATGATCACCGATGTCGCCACCGCCCCGGTTCGCGCGGTCAAGGCGACCAGCACGATTGTCGATGTTGCTACGGTCAGCCAGTCCGAGCGGGATCAGAAACGGGGCCGCGAAATTCGCCGCCGCGAAGAACGGATGGGCCAGCTCAACCGCGAGTATCAGCGCCAGTCGGAAAAATGCGCCGATGGCAATGACGGGGCCTGCGCCAAGCGCGATGCCGCCGAAACCGAAATGCGCGGATTGATGCCCAGCGTGCCTTACGAGCCGCGCTAGACTGCGGCGCGGCGCAGGCGGTCGTTGATCGCAGCGCCGATGCCAAGTTCGGGTATCGGTGCGATGGCAATCCGTGGCTGCGCGGCAGCGGCGGCCAGATGCAGGCACGCATAAAGCTGCGCCGCACCCTCGGCAAGGTCGCCGGAAGCTGACAGGCTTACTTCGCCTGACACCTGGCCAAACCCGATCAGGAACTCGTCCGGAGCGGCGCTCAGCGCCCCCAGCCGGACCGGCTTGCCCGGGGCATAGTGGCTGGCGAGTTGGCCGGGCGCTTCGATGCCGCCCGCCGCCGTGACGTCATCCTCGCCGCCAAGAACGGTGGAAATCTGCGCGGTAGTGATCGGTCCGGGACGCAGCACTTGCCAGCCGCCCGCTTCGCGCAGGGCGACGATGGTCGATTCGATCCCGGCCGCACAAGCGCCGCCATCGAGGATCAATCCGACCTTCCCGCCCAGCGAGGCGGCGACATGATCAGCCCGGGTCGGACTGATCCCGCCGCTGCGATTGGCCGAGGGCGCCGCCAATGCCAGCCCGCTTTGCTCCAGAACCGCGCGCATCACCGGATGCGCCGGGCAGCGCAGCGCGATGGTCGGCAGGCCAGCAGTTACCGCGGGAGCGATTCGCGCGCCTGATCGGAGTGGCAACACCATGGTCAGCGCGCCCGGCCAGAACGCACCCGCCAGCGCCCGGGCACGGTCATCCATCACCGCAAGCTGTTTTGCCTGATCGAGAGATGCGACATGGACGATCAGCGGATTGAAATCCGGCCGGCCTTTGGCGCGATAGATCGCCGCTACGGCTTGCGCGCTATCGGCCCGCGCGGCGAGGCCATAGACGGTTTCGGTAGGCAGCGCGACCAATGCGCCGGCCCGCAGCATCTCCGCCGCTGCGGCAATGCCCGCGGCATCGGCGGAGCGCACTTGCAAGGCTTGGTGCTTGTCGGACATAGCGCTGCGCTATAGGCGGATTCAATCCAAGCCAAGGAAAAGCGCCAGACGCCATGGAATATAGAGCCCCGACCGCCGATCAGATCCTTGCCATCACGGTCAATGCCGGGATTGCCGACATTGCCGCGCACCCGCGCTTCGCCGCCGCCAGCCCCGACATGGTCGAAGCAATCGTCGAGGGGATCGGCGCATTTGCTGCCGGTGAATTCGCGCCGCTCAACCGGATCGGCGACCGGCAGGGGGCCACGCTCGCTAATGGCACGGTCACGCTACCCGCCGGTTTCGCCGAAGCCTATCGCAGCTATGTCGCGCAGGGCTGGAACGCGATTTCGGGCGCGGAAGAGTTTGGCGGACAAGGCCTGCCCTTCACGCTGGCCGTCAATGTCCTCGAGAACCTAGGCGCAGCCAACATGGCTTTTTCGCTGCTGCCGATGCTCACCGTAGGCGCAATCGAATCGCTCGATCACCATGGCAGCGCCGCTCAAAAGGCACTGTATCTGCCCAAGCTGGTCAGCGGCGAATGGTCCGGCACGATGAATTTGACCGAGCCACAGGCCGGCAGCGACGTGGGCGCGCTGCGCACCACCGCCGTGCCGATCGAAACCGGCGAACACGCGGGCAAGTTCCGGATCAAGGGCACCAAGATCTTCATCACCTGGGGCGAGCATGATTTGGCGAGCAATATCGTCCATCTGGTGCTCGCCCGGACCCCGGGGGCTCCGGCAGGAACGCGCGGCATTTCGCTGTTCATCGTGCCCAAATTGCTCGTTGCCGCCGATGGAGCGCTGGGCGAGCGCAACGATCTGCGCTGCGCCGGGCTTGAGCACAAGCTGGGGATCAACGCCTCGCCGACCTGCGTGATGAGCTTTGGCGACAATGATCAGTGCATCGGCGAGTTGATCGGGCAGGAGAATGAAGGGATCAAAGCCATGTTCACGATGATGAACTCGGCCCGGATCAATGTCGGCAGTGAGGGCGTCCAGATCGGCGAACGGGCGTTGCAGGCGGCGCAGTGGTACGCCCGCGAACGAGTCCAATCGGCGCGCGCCGGATCGCCTGACAAGACCCCGGTGGCGATCATCGAACACCCCGACGTGAGCCGCACGCTGCTGCGGATGCGCAGCCTGACCGAAGGTGCACGGGCGCTGCTCTACTACACCGCCGGGCAAGTCGATCGCGGCGCGCTGGGCGTGGCCGGCGCGCAAGCCCGCGCCGATCTGCTGGTTCCGCTGATCAAGGCCTGGGGCACCGATATCGGCTGCGAAGTGGCCAGCCTCGGCGTGCAGATCCATGGCGGGATGGGATTCATCGAGGAAACCGGGGCGGCGCAGCATTACCGCGATGCGCGGATTGCGCCGATCTATGAAGGCACTAACGGGATCCAGGCCGCCGACCTCGTGACCCGCAAGCTGGGCTATGACAATGGCGGCGTGCTGGCCGCATTGATGCAGGAGATTGCCGCCGATGCGGTGGACGCTCCGACTCTCAAGACTCTCACCGAGGCTTGCGCGGCGATCGGTCAGTGGATGCTCAGCGAGGCCAGTCTCGACGACCGGCTGGCGGGCAGCGTTCCCTACCTCACCATGTGCGCCAATGCCGTCGCGGGGTGGCAATTGCTGCGCCAATCGCGCGCGGTAGCTGCGGGAGCAGGCTCTCCCGGTCAGGCCAAGGCCAAGCCGGTGATCGCGCGCTATTTCCTCGAGCACCTTGTGCCCGAAGCGCTTGGCCTCAAGGCTGCAGCCACCGCCGGGGCTGAGCTGCTTTATGCACTCGATGCCGAGGCGCTGGCGGGATGAGTGATCCGGGCGATCCGCTGGCCCGTATTGCCGCAGCGCTCGAGCAGCTGAGCCCGCCCGCCGCTGCTGCGCCTGATTGGGCGGCGGCTCCTGCCTATATCTGGGACGGCAAGCCGCGGGCGGTTGGCCAGATACTCGCCCCGCCGCTTGATCTGCTGCGCGGGATCGATGGGCAAAAGGCGATTGTCACCGCAAATATTGCCCGGCTCGCGGCTGGTCATGCCGCGCATGACATGCTGCTGTGGGGCGCGCGGGGAATGGGCAAATCGGTGCTGCTGCGCGCCAGTGTGGCCGCTGCGCAAGACCACCCGGATGCGCGCCTGGCGCTGGTTCAGGTCGCGCCCGACGCGCTAGCCACATTGTCGGCGCTGCTGCGCACCTTGGCCGCCGAAGACCGCCGCTTCCTCGTATTCATCGACGATCTCGGCTTTGAAGAGGGCGACAGCAGTGGGCCGCGCGCGCTGCGCTCGTGGCTCGAAGGCGGGGTCGAAGCGCGGCCGGGCAATGTCCGGCTGGCCGTAACCTCAAACCGGCGCGCGATCGTCCCGCGCCATATCAGCGAGCAGGACGATCCGATCAACACGCGCGATGCCGTGGACGATCGGCTGGCGCTGGCAGATCGCTTTGGCTTGTCAGTGGGCTTTCACGCCTGTTCTCAGGACGACTACCTTGAGATCATCACCGGCTATTGCGCCGCCCACGACTTCGAATGGGATAACGGCGAGGCGCTGGAGTGGGCAAAACGGCGCGGTGCCCGATCGGGCCGGGTCGCGTGGCAATTCGTCACCGAACTGGCCGGACGCGCGGGCAAGCCGCTTTAGGGCTGGTCCCGCTTGAAGCTGGCTGAGGTCCGCGCTGTGCGATCGGCCGAGATCTCGCGCAGCGGCTGCATCGGGGCGACGACCACCGGCCTTGGCGGCGCAGACTGCGCTGCACCCGGGGTCAACACCCGCCAGACAATCCCGGCCGTATCGTCTGTCACCAGCAGCGCCCCGCCCTTGTCAAAGGCCAGCCAGGTCGGGCGGCCCCGGGTATCGCCCTTGCCGTTGAGGAAGCCGGTCAGCACCGGCAGCGGTAGGCCGAGTGGATTGCCGTTGGCATCGAACTTTACGAAAACCACGTCATAGCCCGATAGCGGATGGCGATTCCATGAACCGTGGCGGGCAATGAACGCGCCATTGGCATAGGCATCGCCCAGCCGGTGGCCGCCGGTGGCAAACACCAGCCCGAGCGGCGCGACATGCGAGCCCAACGCATATTCGGGTTTGCGAACGTAATCATCAAGATAGTCGGGCGCAGCGGCGACGACGCGATCATCGTCAAACGTCTTCCAATAGAGCCAGGGCCAGCCGTAATGCGCGCCGATCGGAACGTTGGTGAGATAATCGGGGACCAGATCGGGGCCGAGCTGGTCGCGCTCGTTGACCACAGCCCACAATTCACCGCTCGAAGGGTTCCACGCCAGCCCATTGGTGTTGCGCATGCCATTGGCAAACTGACGAGCGCGACCCGTGGCGAGATTGAGCTGCCAGATCGCAGCACGGCCAGCTTCGAGCGCCATCCCCCTCTCACCGATGTTGGAGGCAGAGCCAACCGCGACGTAAAGATCCTTGCCGTCAGGGCTAAGCACCAGATTGCGCATCCAGTGGTTGCCGGCGGCGGGCAGATCCATCAGTTTCTTCGGCGCGCCGGAAAGCGTGGTTTCGCCCAGCGCATAGTCAAACTGCAGCACCGCATTGTGGTTGGCGACGTAAAGCTTGCCGCCGGCCCAGGCTATGCCCGAGGGTGATTCCAGTCCGTCCCCGACCCGCAAGTCGAAACGCCCCTCGGCCTTGCCATCCCCATCTGCATCGCGCAGCAGCACCAGCGTATCGGGCGATACGCCCACCGCGCCAGCGCGTTTCATCAGGTATCCGGCAATCGTACTGACCAGACCACCGCCAAGATTGCCCTTGGGCGCATTGGCCTCGGCGACGATAAGGTCGCCATTGGGCAGGGTCAGCATCACACGCGGATGATCGAGCCCTTCGGCAAACCGCGAGACCGCCAGCCCCTGCGCGCCCATGGGCGTTTCACTTGCCGCCCAGCCGATCGACCTGGCTACGGCGACGCTGGGAATTTGCTCGACCTTGGGCTCGACCAGCACCGGATTCTTGCCCGAAAGCTCGTCCAGCGTATGCTGCGCCGGCGTTCCCCGCCAGATCCATGCGAAGAAGGCACCCAGCACAAGCAGCAAGACGGCGAGGGCGATCAGCAATTTGCGTTTTGTCGACATGGAACGCAAGTAATCGCAAGCCTGCTAGGCGGCAAGCGGTGGTTGGGCTAGAAATGCCCGATGTATCAATTTGCCCCCGATTCCAACCAGCCCAAGCCCTTGCTTTACCGCGAACTCGTTGCTGCAGCCCGCGCGATTACCGCCGATGAGGCAGACCCGGTCGCCAATATGGCCAATCTGGCGGCGCTGATCTGGCAATTCGTCCCCCGGCTCAATTGGGCGGGGTTCTATCGGGTGGTCGATGGCGGTCTGGTGGTCGGGCCGTTCATCGGCAAACCCGCCTGCATCCGCATCCCGTTTGGCCAGGGGGTTTGCGGCATTGCGGCGGCGCTGGGCGAAACCCAGCTGGTCCGCGATGTTAATGCCTTTGCCGGGCATATTGCCTGCGATGCGGACAGCCGCTCCGAACTGGTCGTGCCAGTGGTGCAGAATGGCGCAGTGATCGCCGTGATCGATCTCGACAGTCCGGAGCTCGCCCGGTTCGACGATGAGGATGCCGTCGGAATCGAAACACTGGCCGCGGCAATCACGGGCGCGATAACCCCGCCGACCTGAACCGAAACGGGACAGCGCCAACTCAGCTCGGGCCGCGCCTTGGTATTCTGGGCTTTGCGATGCTAAATCCCGGGTTAACGCCGGGACTCGCCCGGAACGATCAGGGGATTTCCATGCGCCATCGCCGTCCTGCCACGATCAGTGCCGCTGTTGCCGCGCTTGCCGCCTGCGTGGCGCTGGCCTCGCCCGCCGCCGCGCACAACCTCCCGACAATGAGCGCGTCGCCGCCGCCGATGGTCAACGGCGATCCCCTGCCCGATACGCGCCCCGAATGGCGCAGCTCGCATCCACTGGGTCAGCCGCACTATCCCAATCCGGCCAATGCTCAGGGTTTTGACCACGCCGCCTATGAGCGCGCCCGCGAAGACTGGCTGGCGGTTTGCCGCCACGATCAGCGCCGCGACGGCGTGGGCGGGGGCGCGGGCGGGGGCCTGCTCGGCGGCCTGCTCGGCGGCTTCCTGGGCAATCGCATCGCCGGGCGCGGAGATCGTGTTCTGGGCACGGTGGTGGGCGGAGTTGCCGGCGCCGCAGCCGGTGTAGCGATCGACAGGCGCATCCATCGTGACCGCGGCCGCGACTATTGCGAAGCCTATCTCAATGCCTATTCGTATGGCGGCCATGGCCAGCAGGGCTATGCCATCCACGCCATGCCGATGATGCTGGTTCCAGCGGTGGTTCAGGCGCAGCAGGCCGAGCAACAGCCGTGCACGGAAACCGTCGTGACCGAGGAATGGGTGACCGAGCCTACCCGCCCGACCACCATCATCCGCCGCATCCCGCCGCGCAGCGTGCCAGACAAGCGGATCCGGCTTGCTCCAGACAAGCGAATCCGTGGGAGCTAGTATTCCGCAGCCGGCTAGAGCTTGCGGCCGATCAGTTCCTTCATGATTTCATTGGTGCCGCCGAAAATCCGGGTGACCCGCGCGCTGCGCCAGGCGCGGGCGATCGGATATTCATTCATATAGCCCGCCCCGCCGTGGAGCTGGAGGCATTTGTCCATCACTTCCCATTGGAGATCGGTGTGCCACAGCTTGGCCGCCGCGCCCTCTTCGGGAGTGAGCTCCTTTTTGAGGTGACGCGTCAGGGCCCAATCGAGATGCGCCCAGCCGACCTGAAGTTTGGCCTTAAGATCGGCCAGCACAAAGCGGGTGTTCTGAAAATCGAGGATCGGCTTGCCGAACGCCTTGCGTTCGCGGGTGAATTCGACCGTATCGTCGAATGCGCGCTGGGCTGAGGCCTGCGCACTGACCGCGATCGACAGGCGCTCCTGCGGCAGCTCGCTCATCAGATAGATGAAGCCCTTGCCCTCTTCCCCAAGGCAGTTGGTGATCGGCACGCGGACGTCCTCGAAGAACAATTCCGAGGTATCCGCTTCATCCTGCCCGATCTTGTCAAGGTTGCGGCCACGCGTGAAGCCCTCGCGGTCAGCCTCGACCAGGACGATCGAAACACCCTTCCAGGCCGGCTGAACCTCGCTGTCGGTCTTGACGCAGACCAGGA
The DNA here is from genome assembly GCA_031383985.1 of Novosphingobium sp. GTDB lineage: Bacteria > Pseudomonadota > Alphaproteobacteria > Sphingomonadales > Sphingomonadaceae > Novosphingobium. Next base: position 15,573 of record JANNAE010000028.1, read on the forward strand.
TCAGGTCGGCGTTCTGGCCATTGGTGATATAAGTCTTGGAGCCGTTGATGACATAATGATTGCCATCCTTCCTGGCGCTGGTGCGCATTGCCTGAAGGTCGGAGCCAGTGCCCGGCTCGGTCATGGCAATCGCCGTGATCACTTCACCCGAAACCAGCTTGGGCAGCCAATGCTGCTTCTGTTCTTCCGAGCCATAGGAATTGAGGTAGTTGACCACGATGTCCGACTGGAGCGAGAATCCGGTGGTTACGCGGCCGTAATAGGCACTTTCCTCGTCAACGATGGCATTATAGCCAAAGTCGAGGCCCAGCCCGCCGTAGGCCTCGGGCACGGTTGGGCACAGCATCCCGACTGCTCCGGCCTTGCGCCACAGATCCTTGGGGACGATCCCGGCCTCGGCCCATTCGGCCTGATGCGGGGCAACTTCCTTGAGCAGGAACTGGCGGACCGACTGGCGAAAGGCCTCGTGATCCTCATTATAGGCACTGCGGGACAGGGCGTCGATCGACATGGGTTACCTCTTGCCTGATGGGGGGTGCTGACCTTCTGCCAAAGGTTTTATCTGCACCGACGAAGTGGTCAATCGAAATTTAATCGCGCGATTAAAAAGCGGCAGCCGCAATCGTCGTGGCGCTGGCCGCCTCGAGCCGAATTGTCCCGATCCGCACGCTGCCATGCGCCCGGTCAATCTTCACCGCAGTGCCAAGTTCGCTGCGTACCCCCAGCGTTCCGGCGGCGGCAGGGGCAATGCGGAGGCGGTAAGCGCCATAGGGGATCGAATCGAATAGCACATATCCATCGAACTCGCTGACCGCGCGTGCGACTACCCGCTCGCCGCTTTCGACCAGTTCGACGGTCACGCCTTCAGCGGCCTCGCCCCCCACACCAAGCAACGTCCCCTCGATCTCGCCGGTCGGAGCTAGCGCCAGCGACAATTGCGCGGTGACCCCCGGGCGCGGCACCACCACCAGGCCCCGGCCCTTGGGCTGGAGCAGCGGATCGGGCAGACTGCCGATATCGATCCCGACCAATACCGGCTGATAGGGACGCAAACCTTCAACGATCGTGCGGCCGCGCTTGTCGGTTGCCCGTTCCGAATGTTTGAAACCGGCCTCGATCGAAACCCCTTCAACCCCTTCTTCGCCCGGTTGGCGGAACCCATCGCCATTGTCATCGCGATAAACCTCGACAAAGGCCCGCCCTTCTTGCGCCAGCCGTTCGCGCGAAACGCGCCATCCGCCATCAACCGGGTCCGGCCCAAAGCTCATCTGCAGCGACAGGCCTACGCCTGCGCCGCCCTTGGTATCCATCTTGGCCTCACCGCGCACCGCAAACCGGTTGAATTGGCGGACATAGGCAAGGCGGAAATCACCGCGCTTGCTATCGCCGTAATAGTCGAACGAGCCGCGCAGATCCGAACGATCATTCAACCGTAATTCGGCAGAAAATGTAGCAGATTCAAAGCCTTGATTGATACCCGAGAGCTGGAACCGGCCACCCCCGCGCATCCGGATCCCGCCCAGGCTGGTGTTTCCGAGCAATTCGAGATGGAGTCCGTCGCGGGTGTGATCGGCATTTGGCCCAGAGCTGGAGCGATGCGACAACTGGGTCGTGACAAGCAGTCCCCGCACCCCCAAGGATCCGCGCATGAACCATTCGGTCGCACTTCGCCCGCCGCGCAGTAGCGAGCGCCGCGCACCAAGCTGGATTGGCACCTGAGTCTGGCCAACCTTAAGGTCGCTTTGCAGATTGAAGGCCACTTCACCGCGCGAACCGGGCAAAATCAACTCGCTGTCATAATCGCCGTTGATCCACAGCGTCTCCGCCTGAAAACGCACCGCCCCCAGCTTGCCGAGCGCTTCGACGCGCACCGCCTGACCGGCCCCAAGCTGCTGGGCACCGGCAATCTGGACCACCGCCGGACCGACAGTGCGGTTGACGGTAGCCTCCATATAGCTGCGGCGTTTGCCGTCCTTGACGAAGCTCTGCATCTCAAGACCAATTGTGGTGCGCTTGTCGATGCCGTGCTCAACCCCCACTCCCCAGCGCCATCCGGTCAAGGGATCGGAGAAGTTTCGATGAAAATCAATGAGTTCACGGTGATCTTGAACAATTCCGCCCCAATAGTGTGTCTTGCCCGGAGTGAGGTTTTCCAGCCCGATGGGAACGCTGCTGCGCTCACGCTTGATCTGGCCCTGCGGTCCGTAAAGCACCACTTCGAAGTCATTTTCACCGAACAGCAGCTCGATATCGGGGAATTCATAGCGCCCGTCGCCGCGATCCGACTGGAAGGCCCGCAAGATGCCGTTACTGTAAAGTTCGGCGTCCCACCCGGTCGGCAGGCTGCCGCGCAAGGTGGTGGTGGAAAAGCGTGACGAGCGACCTAGCGGCTGGTTGGTGACGAATGCGCCCCGGCCATAGCCGCTTTGCGCGGTCAGCGCGCCGCCATAGGTCTGGACATCGCCCAGCGCGACCTGCGTCGCCTTGAACACGCCGAGCAGATTGCCCTGGGGATCATTGCGATAGGCGCGAACCCTGAGAGAACTGGGCACGCCCGAGCGATCCGAGGCCAGACGTGCCTCAAAGCTGGCGCCCAGTGCTTCGCCGCTGGCCAGCGCCTCATATTGAACCTGCAAACCCGGGCCGCCCGAGCGGCTGTTTTTCCACTGGGTTTCCAAAGTGACGTCGACCGAGGGAGTACGCCACGCCTTGTAGGGCGTGTTGGCATGGGGCAGCATGGCGAGATCGAAGCCCCCGGGCGCTTGGCCATGAAGTCGCGCGGCGCGATTTTTGCGCTCGATTGCTTCAAGGAACGGCAGTTTCTTGTCGCTCTCGAGGCGGATCGAGAGATTGCCAAGATCAGCGCGGAACCGCACTCCCAGCCAGGCAGACAGTGCATCCAGATTGGCGCACCAGCCTTCGGGCGTATCGAGAACGGCTCCCTCAGCAATCCGTCCATTGATGTTCATGGTTTGTACTGTATTTGCTTCACGGTCGAGGGTGAAACGCTGATCCTCGGCGAAAAGCCAACCGGTTGCGCGGCGCGACTTCCTGTCGAGCCGTACCGGCAGGTCGAGCGTCTGGATCAAATCGGCCATATCCAGACAGACGCCATTCGGCGTTTGGTAGCCGCGCAGCGTATCGCCCAGCTTGTAGTTGCCGGAGCGTAGTTCAAGGATCAGGGCGTCATCTTCATTGGCCTGCCAGGGCGAAGCTGCGGCGGGCACCGTCAGGCCGAACGCAGTTGCCGCCGCGAACCATGCGGCAACCCCTGCCCGCGGGCGACTGGTCAAGATGGAGCGGGGTGGCATGACGTCAGCGCTGGGAATAAATCCCGGCTCCGATCCTAGCGCAGCGTCGCTTCGGCGGCAGCGAGCAGCTTGCCGCCGTTTTCGGGCGTTTCGCGATATTCGACCCGCACCGGCCCTTTGAGCTTGGCGGCCTGATCGGCGCTGAGCGGCCAGTGCAGGTTGCGTTTGGCTAGCTCTGGATAGACCGCGATGCCGCGCACCTGGAACAGCGGATCCCCGCCGGCCTTGGGCCGAACAATGATTTCTCCATACACTGAGCGGGTGCCGCTGCGGGCCATATCGAGATCGAGGAAACTGCCCTCTCTGGTGGTGACAACCCGTGGATTGGCGATCGTCGCCAAGGCAGCAAGCTGGCCTTTGCGGACGATCACCGGGATGGTGATGCCGTAGATCGGGATGAGCTTGATGGTAAGGCCGCTACCGGTCTTCTGGCTGGCCGCCTCTTCGGGGGTCAGCGGCGCTGGTACGCCCGCAAATTTCATATGGACGCGATATTCGCCATCCGCCAGTTCAGGCCCAGGCCGGGCGCTGATTCGAACCGATTGCGGCTGGTCCGGCGGCAGGGTGATTCGCCGCGGCGCATAGCGGATCATGGCCAGCGCCGCCTGTTCGGCCGGTGTGGCATCGGCCTCAGCCACGTCTACAAGTTCCCCCTCCTCAGTCATCCGGCGCAGTTCAAGGCTGATCCGGTAAGTGGCTGGAGCATTGCCAATATTATTGAGGATCACCTGGGTACTGCCGCCGCCATTGATGATCACTCGGGTCGGCGCGATCAGCAGGTCGGCTTGAGCCATTGCGGGTGCGCCGCAAGCAAGCCCGGCTGCTATTGCGGCGGCAACGGCAGCACGGCGCAGGCGGTTACCAAGCTTTACAGGGGTAATCATCAAGGAATCCTCTGAAACGACCCGTCGGCGGATTAACGCGCATCCTCGGGAATTCCCTCAGGTCTTAGGAAGTCAGGGTTAATTTTCCGCTAACCACGCCGGATCCAGACAAGCAAAAGGCCGCGCCCACCTCTGCGGACGCGGCCCCATGAACTAGACGGCGGCCTGATCAGCCGCGCATCGTCTTACTGATACTGAGCAGAAACAGCGAAGGTACCGCTGTAGGTACCAGGCGCCTGAGCGGCAGCAACGGCCAGCGAACCACCAACACTGACGGTGGTCGATCCGGCAACCAGCGTGGTACCGGCCGGGAAGTATGACGTGAACGAGCCGACCGACATGGTCGGAGCAGCGCCCGCACCGACCCAGCCAACATAGGTCAGCGTTGCGCTCGATGGCAGCGTAACCGCAACACCGGCGCCATCGTTGCCGCTGACCGTGAAGCCGGCCGGAGCGCGGGTTCCGCCGCAAATCAGCGCAATCGCGGTGCAGCTGTCACCAAGACCATCAGCCGAAACCTTCACCGTACCGGCACCGGCCACGGCAATCGTCCCGAAATCGAGGCCTGTGTTGTTGACAATAGACAGCGTGCTGAGGATTTCAGCAGTGGCGGTGGCGGTGGCGGTGGTCGCGGCGTTTGCCGCCGATCCGAACGAAACAGCGGCCAAGGCGGCGCCGACGACGGCAAAACGAATTGAATTACGCATGGTTTTCTAGTCCCTATCCAAGCAATTACGGCCCGCAGCCTTTTTGTTGTGCTGCTCGAATGGACGTTAGCCCCCATCCGCAAAACTGCTTATAGAGAGAGAGCCTTGTGGCTTTACTGTTGAAACTGGTTAACGGATAAACCGTGATCTGTTAATATTTCCATCTGTGAAACTGCCTAGATCCCACCGCCAGTGAGCCGCTGGCAAATCAGATCCAATTGATCGAGCGTGCGATAGCGGATCGTGACTGTCCCAGAGCGCGGATCGGCATCGGCGTTTATCCGCACCGACAGACCGAGAAATTCCTCGAGATGGCTCTGCACCGCAGCAATATCCGCGGCATCGCCCGACTCGCGAGCCGAACGCGCGCGGCGCTGGGTTGGCGGTGGGGCAGCGCGGCGGCGGAGCAATTTCTCCACCTCGCGCACCGACAACTGCTTGGCAATCGCCGCCTCTGCCAGCGCGGTTGCATCCTCGGCGCCGATCAGCGCACGCGCGTGGCCCATCGACAGCCGGCCATCCTCGACCATCGCCATCACCGGCTCGGGCAAGGTTAGCAGGCGCTGGAGGTTGGCAACATGACTCCGGCTCTTGTCGACGATTCGGGCGATCTCAGCCTGGGTTAGCCCCTCACTGTCGGCCAACCGGCTATAGGCCCGCGCCTCTTCAATCGGATTGAGGTCTTCTCGCTGCAAATTCTCGATCAACGCCAGAACCATGACCTCGCGCTCGCTAAGATCGCGGACAAGCGCTGGAATTTCATGGAGTTGCGCACGTTGAGCCGCCCGCCACCGGCGCTCACCCGCTACTAGCTGATAGCCGCCACCGGGCATCGGCCGGACAATCACCGGCTGAATTACGCCCCTTGCGGCAATCGAAGCGGCCAGTTCGTCCAATGCGGTTTCATCAAAATGACGGCGCGGCTGATCGGGATGAGGAACGATATCGGCAATCGCCAGAACCGCGAGGCCGCCAACCCGCGCGGTCCTGCCATCCGTGTTGCCGCCAGTCTGCGCCAAGGGCGTAACCAACGGTTCTTCCCGCCGCGAGTCACCGAGCAATGCTCCCAACCCGCGGCCCAGCGCGGGGGGTTTACGCTTGGTTGTCGAAGCCTCAGCAGGAGTATCGTCGGTCATGCGGCCTTCCTTCTTTCGGGCAGGCGAGTGATCAATTCCCGGGCAAGCGCCATATAGGCCCGGCTACCGCTGCAATTATGGTCATAGATCAGCGCAGGCAGCCCATGGCTGGGCGCCTCGGACAAGCGGACATTGCGCGGAATGACCGATTCGAAGACCAGCGTCCCCAAGCATGAGCGGACATCATCAGCCACCTGATCGGTCAGCCGGTTGCGGCGATCAAACATCGTCAAGGCAATCCCGACAATACCAAGATCGGCATTGAACCGCTGCTGCACCCGCTCAACCGTCTGAAGCAGCTGACTAAGTCCCTCTAACGCAAAGAATTCACATTGCAGCGGCACCAGCAGCGTATCGGCGGCAGTCAGGGCATTGAGTGTCAACAGTCCCAGCGAGGGCGGGCAATCGATGAAGCAGATGTCGTAAGTGTTATCCTGAACCAGTGCCCGACGCAGCCGATTGGTCCGATGATCGACATTGACCAGCTCGACCTCGGCGCCCGAAAGGTCGACTGTGGCCGGAATAATATCGAGGCGCGGGATCCGGGTCGGCATGATGCAATCGACAAGGTCCGCCTCATCCACCAGCAAATCATACGACGATCGCACCCGGTCGGCGGTGGCGATACCAATCCCGGTCGAGGCATTGCCTTGCGGATCGAGGTCAACCAGCAAGGTTTTCCAGCCGGTTGCAGCCATGGCTGTGGCAATATTGATCGCCGTGGTGGTCTTGCCCACCCCCCCTTTCTGGTTGGCGATCGCTACGCGAATCACGACTTAACGTCCTTTCTTTCCGGCGATTGTGCCGATGATGAGCCCGGCTTCAGGATCAGTAAGCGAGTGTTCCACGTGAAACATGTGCCGCCAACCACTGAGCTCGGACAATTCCTGCGCCGCAGAACGCCCCTTGGGCAACAGCCATAACGTCTCGCTTGTGGAAAATCGCGCGGATAGTTCAAGTAACCGGGCCAATGGGGCGAACGCCCGTGCCGAAATGACGCAGACTGGCTGGCTCACTACCAGTTCCAGTCGCGCGCCCAGTACTTTGGCCCGATCGAGACCCATCGCGATTCGGGCCCGCTCTAGCCATTCGGCGCGGCGCGGGCGCGATTCGACCATGAGTATGTCGCAGTCGGGTCGTAGTGCGGCGATGACGAGCCCGGGGAAACCAGCCCCCGTCCCCAGATCAAGCCACGGTGATAGTGCTTCACGTGGGACATGGCTGAGAAGCTGCGCCGAATCAGCAATATGACGCTGCCACATCGACGTTACGCTCGCCGCAGAAACGAGATTCTGACGGGTGTTTTCCTCGGCCAGCATCCGCGCGAGCAGCTCCAGCCGCTCCGCCGCTTCGATAGTCCATTCAGGAAGCTGCTCCAGCCATGCGCGCGCTTCGCCTTCGCCCGAAATCATGCTGCGGTTCGCTGCGCCTGGCGCCGGGCATGCACCAGCAAGGCGGCCAGCGCTGCCGGAGTGATCCCCGGAATGCGGCCCGCCGCCGCCAGTGTCGCCGGGCGGGATTTATCCAGCCGCTCGATCATCTCACGCGACAAGCCGGGGACCGCGACATAGGGAAATCCATCCCCGAGCGCCAAATTTTCTGCGGCGCGCAAATCACGCAGCTCATTGTCCTGCCGGGCCAGATAGGGTGCATAGGCAGCGTCCTCGGCGACCTCGTCAGCAAGTGCGCGATCGGCCAGCACCGCACCATCGAGCCAAGGTGAAAGGGATTGCAGCTCGACCCCGCCAAACCGCAGCCATTCGCGCAGGCTCAGCCGGCCGGCATCGTCGCGCACCGGCAGGCCGGCGCGATGGAGCTCATGGGCCGTCGCGGTCAGATCGAGCGCGGCATCGAGTTTGACCCGTGCATCCTCCCGGCGAGCGAACCATTTGGCACGCTCGCCGCCGATACAGCCCGCCGCCAGTGCCAGCGGGGTCAAGCGCGTCGAAGCATTGTTGGCGCGAAGCCGTAGGCGATATTCGGCCCGCGCGGTGAGCATCCGGTAGGGTTCACTCACTCCGTGCAAGGTCAGATCGTCGATCATCACCGCCATATAACTGTTGGCGCGGTTAAGCGGCGCCGCCTCGCGCCCCAGCACCGCGGCCGCAGCGTGCATTCCCGCGACCAACCCTTGCGCTGCCGCCTCTTCGTAGCCGGTGGTGCCATTGATCTGCCCGGCGCAATAGAGCCCGGGCAGCGCCCTCAGCTCCAGCGTCGGCCGCAAGGCGCGCGGATCGATGTGATCATACTCCACGGCATAACCCGGGACGACCATTTCGACGGCTTCCAGCCCGGCCATGGTCCGCAACATCGCGAGTTGGACATCGCTGGGCAGTGATGTGCTGATCCCGTTGGGATAGATCAGATGCGTATTCAATCCCTCGGGCTCGAGAAACACCTGATGGCCATCGCGATCGGCGAAGCGGTGGATCTTGTCCTCGATCGACGGGCAATAGCGCGGCCCCTGGGCATCGATCGCCCCTGAAAACAGAGGTGAACGATGGAGATTGGCGCGGATTACGTCATGGCTCGATGGATTGGTCCGGGTGATCGCGCAGAACAGCTGCGGGTTGCGCCGGACCGGGCTGAGCGCCGACATGGTCCAGGGTTGCGGATCGGAGGGCTGTTCCTGCAGTTGCGCCCAATCGATTGTTCGCCCATCGAGCCGCGGCGGGGTGCCAGTTTTGAGGCGGGCCATCGGCAGGTCGGACTCACGCAGCTGCGACGCGAGGCGCTGCGCTGACGACTCGCCAATCCGTCCGCCGACCATCCGCTCTTCGCCGCGAAACAACGTCCCACCCAGAAATGTCCCGGTGCACAGGACAACCGCTTGCGCTGCCAGCACTGTGCCGTCACCCAGGATCACTCCCTGCACCCGGCTGGCGACAATATGGAGCGCAGCCGCCTCCCCCTCAACCTGGGTGAGATCGCCCTGCAGTTTGAGGAGCCGTTGGATCGCCGCTTTGAACAACACCCGGTCGGCCTGGACGCGCGGACCCTGCACGGCGCTGCCCTTGGAACGGTTGAGCATCCGGTAATGGATCGCGGCGGCATCCGCGGCCTGACCGATCAGTCCGTCGAACGCGTCGACCTCACGGACCAGATGACCTTTGCCGAGACCGCCGATTGCCGGATTGCAACTCATCGCCCCGGTCGCGTCGGGGTCGAAGCTCACCAGTGCGACCCGCGCACCCATCCGCGCTGCAACCGCCGCCGCCTCACAGCCAGCATGGCCGCCGCCGATAACAATGATGTCGAAGTCGCGCATCCTGGCGGCGCTTTAGCGTAGCTGTGTTCCACGTGGAACAGTTCATTCACTTGCCGATGCAGAACCGCCCAAACAGCGCATCGAGCATGTCCTCCGTGGTGGTCCGCCCGAGCAGGGCATCGAACGCCACCCGCGCCAATCGAAGGTGTTCAGCAACCAGGAGTGGGTCGGTCAGGTCAGCGGCCAGCGACAATGCGTTCCGCGATTCCGACAGCAAATGATGCTGGCGGGCATTGAGTGCCGCCTCGCCCGGCCGCGGCAGCGCGGCGCGGGCGGTTTCCACCAGATCGGCGCGCAGAGCGTCCATCCCTTGCCCGGTCACGGCAGAGATGGTGTGACGCGCTTGCTGCTTGATTGCAGTGGGGATGCAATCGGCTTGGGGTGCGATTTCCCAGGCCCCTGACGGCCCCTCTCGCTCCGGCCCCAGCCAGAGCACCAGATCAGCTTGATCCGCTGCCGCCCGCGCCCGTTGCATCCCGATCATTTCAACCGCATCGGCTGAGGTTTCACGCAGTCCGGCCGTGTCGACAAACCGGAAGGGAACGCCAGACAAAGCGACGGGATGCGTCAACAAGTCACGAGTTGTCCCCGCAAGCGGAGTGATGATCGCGGCGTCTCTCTCTACCAACGCATTGAAAAGAGTGCTTTTACCCGAATTTGGCGGCCCGGAGAGAACCACCCGGTAGCCTTCGCGCAATGCCTCTGCCCGCGGCCGCGCGAGCCAATCCGCAATCTGCGCTTCCAATTGCGCCAGACCCACAGAAAATTCCGCCGGAAGCGCAGAGACATCATCCTCATCGGAAAAATCGAGAACCGCCTCGACCGCCGCCGAAAGGTTCAGCAAAATTTCGCGCCAGTTCGCAACCAATGCCGAGAATTCGCCACCCGCCATTGCCATCGCAGACTGGCGCTGGAGCTCGGTCTCAGCGGAAAGTAGATCCGCCAGCCCCTCAGCCTCAGCCAGGTCGATCTTGCCATTAGCAAAGGCGCGGCGGGTAAACTCTCCTGGAGTCGCAGCGCGCAGACCCGGAAGCGCAGCCAGTGCGGCCGCCACTGCTGCTACCACGGCGCGCCCGCCATGGCAGTGATACTCGACCGTATCCTCGCCGGTGGCGGTTTGCGGCCCAGGCAGCCAAAGCGCCAGTGCCCGGTCGAGCGGCGCCCCCGCCGCGTCGCGCAGGGTCACACTCACTGCGCGCCGCGGGGGTAGGGCACGTCCGGCAAGCGCACGAAGCGCCGCGTCCGCGCTCGGCCCACTGACCCGGACCACCGCAATCGCGGCAGGCGGAGCCCCGCTGGAAAGGGCGAAAATCGTGTCAGGCATCAAGGAAAATCGTGTCAGGCATCAAGGAATGTCAGGCATCTCATCGCAGGCGGGTTAATCGTCGTTCTTTTTCTTGCCCGATTTACCGAAAGAGCCGCCGCTTTCCATGAACTGCTTGAACAAGTTCACCCCTATCTGGCCCATCGGCGCGATCTGCTTGGCAAAATCCTGGAGTTGATCGATATTGGTCGCCCCCTTCATCGCTTTGGAGATGGCATCAACATAGACGTCATTGGCCTTGCTCACGTCCGGAAAACCCAAGAAGCGCCGCGCCTCTTCAGGCGAGCAATCGATCTCTACATTAACCTTCATTTCCATTCCTCCTCAGCAACAGGATCAAAGCTGACACACACCCTAGGCAAAGTCCACGCCAAGCGTAGGGTGGGCTCACCAAACAGGCTCGATTCAACGGAGATTCCCATGGCCGAAATGATCGCAGTTCCAACCCTGAATGGCGCCGGCAGCTTTCCCGCCTATGTCGCAAAACCGCAAGGCGTGCCCAAGGCGGCGATCATCGTGATCCCGGAGATATTCGGGGTGAACTCTGGAATTCGGCAGAAATGCGATGCCTGGGCCGGGCTTGGCTATCTTGCCGCCGCGCCCGATCTGTTCTGGCGGTTCGCGCCCGGAGCCGAACTCGATCCCGATCTACCCGAACAGTTGCAACAGGCTTTCGGTTATTTTCAGCAGTATGATCCTGATCTCGGCGTCCTCGACATCGAAGCGCTAATCCACTGGATCCGCCGCGAAGCGCAAGTCTCCAAGGTTGGCTGCACCGGATACTGCCTGGGCGGACGGTTGGCGTATATGGCCGCCACGCGCACCGATATCGATGCCTCGGTCGGATATTACGGGGTGATGATCGACCAGATGCTGAACGAATCCCATGCCATCGCCAAGCCGTTGATGCTGCATATGCCGACCGCCGATCATTTCGTTGGCGCAGAGGCGCAGGCGGCGATCCATGATTCGCTGGATGATCACCCCCGGGTAACGCTGCACGATTATCCCGGACTCGATCACGGGTTTGCCGCAGAAACGGGTGATCGCCGCGATGAGGCGGGGGCACAGCTGGCGGATCGCCGGACCGCCGAATTTTTGGCTGCTCACCTTGCCTAGCTCCAGCCTTGCCTAGCTCCAGCCTTGCCTAGCTAAAGTCGCCGATCGCTTGAAATATCCGGCCGATCGCCGCCCGGTCGGCCGCATCGATCTCTGGCCGCCAGATCTCGAACAACAGGACAACCCGCTCGTGCGGCCCGGCATTGCGCGCCTCATGCTCGATCGAATCATCGAAGATCAGCGGCACACCGCCGATCCATTCCCGCGTCTCGCTGCCAACCCGCAGGGTGCAGCCTGGCGCGATGACGATCGGGATGTGGCAAATCAGCCGGGTGTTGAGCATGCCGGTGTGCGGCGCGATATGTGCGCCCGGCAGCAACCGCGACCAATGCGCATTAGGAGATCGCCCGGGAATGGACGGCATCGGCGCGTGAGCGAGCGCCGCCATAGTCGCCGGGCATTTCGTGGCATTGGCCGTAACCACTTCGCCGTCGCGCCAGAAATAGAGCGCGCTCCAGGCCGGATCATCGCGCAACGGATTATTGGGCGCGGGGCGATCGGGATTGGTGGTGACATAGGGCGCGAAGCCATCATCGCGCGGCGAATCGGCAGAACTCATCGCGGCCAACTCGGCCTGCATTTCCGGGATCAGCGCCAGCATCGGCTCGAACCACGAAAACTCTTCCGGTTCGTAAAACCGGCGCTGCGGCAGGCCAGGGTAGTAAAACGCCGAGGGCTGCTGAAGGTATATCTGGCGCTTCCCGGTCAGCAGTTCAACCGCCTCGACCATTGCCGGGGACAGGTCATCACCCAAGACCCCAACCAGATGCGCGCCGAAGTCGTCAGTCGCGCTTGCACAATACCGTCTGGCGCGATCGTGCAGCGTCAAAAGCTCGGGCGGCACCGCCCCATTGAATGCCGCTTGGTTGAGCGCCGCACGATAAAAGCTGGTCGCCGCACGCGCATGCCCCGCCTGCTCGCGCAGCATTCCCTTGAGCAGCAAGGCCCCAACCTCCCGGCTCGCCAGCGCCAACTGCCGATCGACCGCTGCTTCAGCCGCATCCGGGCGTCCCAGGGCCAGCTCGGCATTTGCCAGTGCAATCCATGGAATATCCGACGCCGGTGCCAAGGCCGCCGCTTCGCGCAAGCATTCGGCAGCCCGCGCCGTATCGCGCGCGCGCAGCGCCTCCATCCCCGCCGAAATCATCGCCTGTATTTCGCTCATCGCCTCCGCATAGCGCCTTGCGGTGCGAACCGCGAGGGCTGGATGTATCGGCCAAAGCGCGGCATGAACAGGCTTGCTCCACGGAAAGGACAAACAGGATGGCCGAACACCCAGGACTCGCCCGCTGGCATGCCTATATGGAGTGTGGCAGCGATCCTGACTTGCTGCGCGAGATGGTGGCCGATGATGCGGTGTTCCATTCGCCAGTGGTCCACACCCCGCAGGAAGGCGCGACCAAGGTCATGGCCTATCTCGGCGCAGCTGCCCAGGTGCTGGGAAATGACAGCTTCCGCTATGTCCGCGAACTGGTCGACGGTGATGATGTCTGCCTCGAATTCACCGCGGAGATCGACGGGATCCACGTCAACGGAATCGACCTGATCCACTTCGACGCGGACGGGAAGATCAAAGATTTCAAGGTGATGGTCCGGCCGATGAAAGCCATGAACAAGCTTTGGGAAATGATGACCGCCCAGCTCCAGAAGAGCTGAGCGGGCACAAACCTTACTGATTCATCGTCGCGAAGAAATCTTCGTTGGTCTTGGAATCCTTCATCTTGTCGAGCAGGAATTCCATCGCGTCGATCGTGCCCATCTGCATCAGGATGCGGCGCAGCACCCACATCTTGCTGAGCTTGTCCTTGGCGACCAGCAGTTCTTCCTTGCGGGTGCCCGACTTGCCGACATCGAGCGCGGGGAAGATGCGCTTGTCCGAAACCTTGCGGTCGAGCACGATTTCGGAGTTACCGGTGCCCTTGAACTCTTCGAAAATCACTTCGTCCATGCGGCTGCCGGTGTCGATCAGCGCGGTGGCGATGATCGACAGCGAGCCGCCCTCCTCGATGTTGCGCGCCGCACCGAAGAAGCGCTTGGGCCGCTGCAACGCATTGGCGTCGACGCCGCCGGTCAGCACTTTGCCCGATGACGGGACCACGGTGTTGTAAGCGCGGCCGAGGCGGGTAATCGAATCGAGCAGGATCACCACGTCGCGCTTGTGTTCGACCAGCCGCTTGGCTTTCTCGATCACCATTTCAGCAACTTGCACGTGGCGCTGCGCGGGTTCGTCGAAGGTTGAGGAGATGACCTCACCCTTCACGCTGCGCTGCATGTCGGTGACTTCCTCGGGCCGTTCGTCGACCAGCAGCACGATCAGGAACACCTCGGGGTGGTTGTCGGTGATCGCCTTGGCGATGTTCTGCAGCAGCACGGTCTTGCCGGTGCGCGGCGGGTGATCGATATCATCAGTCCGCAGGGCAAAGGCCAGCGCGCGCTGATCGTTGCCCCGCCG
>JANNAE010000043.1:0-5086 GCA_031383985.1 Novosphingobium sp.
TGCTTGCTGGTGCCGGTGCAGCGCCATCAAGCCCCTCAGCGTCCCCCAGCACATCACCAGCAGCACCAGCGCCAGCGGCAATCCGGTGGCAATCGCGCCAGCCTGAAGCGAGGTCAGCCCGCCGCTGAGCAGCAGCACCACGCCGATCCCGCCCACCGCCAGCAGCCAGATCGCCTTCTGGCGCAGCGGCGTATCGGTGCGGCCGCCGGCGGTCATGGTGTCGATCACCAGCGTCCCCGAATCCCAGCCGGTCACGAAGAAGATCAGGATCAGGCAGATCGCCACGAACGAGGTGATCTGCGCCAGTGGCAGCGTGCCAAGCAGCACGAACAGCTGGGTATCGAGCGACGCTGCGGCCAGCCCCGGGGCCTGACCCGCGACGATCTGCGCAATGCTGGCATCGCCGAAGATCGTCAGCCAGATGATCCCCAGCAGGCTGGGCGCGATCATCGCCCCGGCAATGAATTCGCGCACCGTCCGGCCCAGCGAAATCCGCGCCATGAACATCCCCACAAACGGCGCCCAGCTGATCCACCAGGCCCAGTAATAGACCGACCAGTCGTTATAAAACCCGGTATCGGCGCGGCCCACCGGGTTCGACAGCGCGGGTAACAGTTTGAGGTAGTTCACAATATTGGCGCCGATGTCGCTCAGCAATTGCAGCGCCGGACCGGTGGCGAGGACGAACACCAGCAGGCCCAGCGCAATCCACAGATTGGCCTCGCTCAGGATCCGGATCCCGCGATCGATTCCGCCGCGCACCGAGAGGAAAGTGATCGCGGCCATGATCGCGATCAGCCCGAGGATGGTCAGCGGGGTGCTCGCCGCGCCATAGAGAAAAGTGATCCCGGCCATCGCCTGCTGTGCACCCAGCCCCAGCGAGGTGGCGAGGCCGAAAATCGTCGCCAGCACCGCCAGCACTTCGATCACATCGCCGGCGCGGCCCCACACTGCCTTGCCCAGCAGCGGATAAAACGCCGAGCGCATCGACAGCGGCATGCCGAAATCATAGGCGAACACCGCGAACGCCAGACCGGTTACCGCGAAGATCGCCCAGGGGTGGAGCGACCAGTCGAAGATCGTCGCCGCCATGGCCAGACTGCGCGCGGCAGCGGGATCGCCAGCGGCTCCGCCCAGCGGTGCGCCCGCTCCGCCTGCCAGCGACGCGGTGAAATGGGTGACCGGCTCGCCCACGCCGTAGAATACCAGTCCGATGCCCATTCCGGCCCCGAACAGCATCGCGAACCACGACAGCCGCGAATAATCAGGCGAAGCGCCCTTGCCGCCCAGCCGAATCCTGCCCAGCGGCGACAGCGCCACCACGACGCAGAACAGCAGCAGCAAATTGCCGACCGACATGAAGAACCAGTCGAACTTTGCGACCGCCCCGGCGCGCAAATTGGCGAAGAAATCGGCCGAGGCTGCGGGCCAGATCAGGCTGAACAGGATGACTCCGAGCGAGATCAGCGCGGTGGGAAAGAATACCGCCGGGTTGACGATCATCCCGCCCCAGCTGCGGTTGGACTTGCCGTAAGCTCCAGGATCGATGTCCTTGGTCCAATCCGCCATAATTCTCCTATCGCAATTGCCCTGCCGCTGTTGTCAGCGCCAGTTGTAACCACGGCGCGAAGCTGCGCCAGACTTCCACCTCGAAGCGGTGTTCGCCGCTGCGGATCAGGATGATCTCGACTGTTTCAAAGATGGTACGCGCCGCGCGGCCAATCGCAAACCGATCAAGATCGAGTGGGCAGCCCGCCATCAACATCTCAGCCGCACGCGGCCCTTCGACGATCAGACAGACGGCGCGCTCGCTGACCTCGGTGATTGCCAGCGCCAGCCCCTCGCCCATCGGAACCGCGGTACCTTCGGCGCAGCGCAGCAACCATTCGTCGGGGCCAAGGCAGGAAATCTCGCCCGCCATCGTGCCAATCTTTGCCGGAACCTTGCGCCCCAGCAGCGCCTCGAGTTCCGCAGGATCGCGGGCCCGCAGTGAATACCGCGCCATCGGCGGGGCAAGGCTGATCGTCACGCCCTCCTGCACAAAGGCCTCGCGCGAAACCGGCTCAGTGCGGGTCAGGGCCTCAGACATTGAGCCGCGCTCCTTCCGGATCATAAAACACCATCGTGCTCACTTTCGCGGTCAGCATCTTGCCGGGCATCGGGATGAACAGCGTCTCGCCGATCCGCCCCTGTCCGCCCGCGACCAGCGCCAGCGCGATCGAACGCCCCAGCGTCTCGCTCCAATAGGACGAGGTGACATGGCCGATCATGGTCATCGGGATAGCCTGGCCAGGATCGGCAACGATCTGCGCTCCTTCTTCCAGCACTTCACCCGGATCATCGGTCAGCAGCCCGACCAGCTGCTTGCGCCCCGCTGCGACGATATCGGGCCGGGCGAGCGAGCGTTTACCCACGAAATCGGGCTTTTTCTTGCCCACCGCCCAATCGAGCCCGGCATCATAGGGCGTCACCGTGCCATCGGTATCCTGCCCGACGATGATGAAGCCCTTTTCGGCGCGCAGCACGTGCATCGCCTCGGTGCCATAAGGCGTGATGCCGTAAGCCGCGCCGTCCGCCATCAGCCGTTCCCACAGCGCGCGGCCATAGGCGGTCGGCACGTTGATTTCGAACCCCAGCTCGCCGGTGAAGCTGACCCGGAACAGCCGGGTGGGTATGCCGCAGATGGTCCCTTCGCGGATCGCCATATGCGGGAAGGCGTCAGCCGACAGGTCGATGCCTTCGACCAGCGGCTCGAGCAGCTGCCGCGCATTCGGGCCTTGCAGCGCGATCACCGCATAGTGTTCGGTGGTGCTGGTCAGCCACACGTTCAGGTCAGGCCATTCGGTCTGGAGGTAATCCTCCATCATGTTCAGCACCCGCGCCGCGCCGCCGGTGGTGGTGGTCAGGTGGAACCGGTCGGGCGCCAGCCGCGCGGAAACGCCATCATCGGTGATGAAGCCGTCTTCCTTGAGCAGCAGCCCATAGCGGCACCGTCCCGGCTCCAGCGCCTTCCACGGGTTGGTGTACATCCGGTTGAGGAATTCGGCGGCATCCGGACCGACAACCTC
Source organism: Novosphingobium sp. (assembly GCA_031383985.1). Taxonomy (GTDB): domain Bacteria; phylum Pseudomonadota; class Alphaproteobacteria; order Sphingomonadales; family Sphingomonadaceae; genus Novosphingobium. The sequence continues at coordinate 3,069 of JANNAE010000043.1, forward strand.
GATCTTGCCCAGCGTCGAGGCATCGAAAATGCCGACTCCCGAACGCACCGCAATGCATTCGCGATTGACGGCGGCGCGCATATCCTCGCTGCCTTGCGGGAAATAGCGCGCCCGCCGCCACTGCGCGACCAGCTCGAACACCGCACCATTTTCCGCCGCCCAGCCATCGATATTGGTCTGGCGGACGGGCTGGAACAGCGCATCCTTGGCATGCCCCGCCAGCGCGCCAAAGGTCTGCGGCGTATAGGGCGGGCGAAAGCTGGTGAGGCCGATTGCGGTCACCGGGAGCCCTAGCGCCGCCGACGCAATCTGCAGGCCGTTGAGGTTGGAGGTCTTGCCCTGATCGGTCGCCATGCCGGTGGTGGTGTAGCGCTTGATATGCTCGATCGACTTGAAGCCCTCGCGCACCGCAAGGCGGATATCCCTGGCGGTGACATCGTTCTGGAAATCGACAAAGGCCTTGATCCGGGCGGGATCGCGCGGGGTTGGCAGGGCATCGATCACCAGCCCGCTGCCGAAGTTCCATTGGCCCGAACAGGCCCCGACGCAGCGGACTTTCTCGTTCGGCTGATCCGGCACATAGGCCCCCAGATCATCGCGCCATGCGAGGCTGCCCTTGCTGTGCGACCACAGATGAACCGACGGCGTCCAGCCGCCTGCCATCAGCAGTGCATCGCAGGCAAGCCGGGCCGCACCCGCGCCGTCATTGCGGGCGATTGTCACGCCCTTGACCGCCAAACGGCCATGAACATCGATCACGCTATGACCCAGATGGACCGCAAGCCCCAGTTTCTCAGCCTCAGCCAGCAACGCCGCATCGACACTATCGCGCACATCGATAATCGCCGCCACGCCAACCCCGGCGCGGGCCAGCGCGAATATGTCGTGCCAGCCGCTGTCATGCGCCGCCATCAGCGCCACTTTGCTGCCCACCGCGACACCATATCGGTGGAGGAAAGTCCGCGCCGCCGATGCCAGCATCACGCCCGGCACATCATTGCCCGCAAACACCAGTGGGCGCTCGATCGCGCCCTGCGCCAAAATCACCTCGCCCGCGCGGATCCGCCACAGCTTTTCGCGCGCGCCGCTCGCGGGATGCGGCAGATGATCGGTCAGGCGCTGAACCGCGCCGATGAAATTGTCGTGGTAATATCCGAACGCCGTGGTCCGGCTGAGCACGGTGATATTGGGCGCAGCGGCCAGATCCTTGAGGCTTTCCTCCAGCCACTTCCACAGCGCCGGATCGGACAAGGCACCGCCGCCCGCCTCGTCCTGATCATCGATCAAGATCACGCGCTTGTTCGTGCCGCTGGCTTCGAGCGCGGCATCGATCCCGGCGGGGCCTGCGCCGACGATCAGCAGATCGCAGTGGGCATAGGCCGCGCCGTAATGATCGGGATCAATCTCGGTCGGTGCTTCGCCCAGCCCGGCCATCCGCCGGATCGCGGGTTCATAAAGCCGGTCCCAAAACGAGCGCGGCCACATGAAGGTCTTGTTGTAGAACCCGGCGGGCAGGAACATCCCCAGCCGATCATTGATCGCGCCCAGATCGGTCTTGAGCGAGGGCCAGCGGTTCTGGCTGGTGGCGGTGAGGCGGTCATGGATCTCGACCCCGGTGGCGCGCAGATTGGGGGTGAACCGCCCCGGCCCGCGATTGACCGAAACCAGCGCGTTGGGCTCTTCACTCCCCGCCCCCAGAACCCCGCGCGGGCGGTGGTATTTGAACGAACGGCCGAGCAACATGACGCCGCTGGCCAGCAGCGCCGAGGCCAGCGTATCCCCGGCATAGCCTTGATAGCGCGCTCCATCGAAGCTGAAGCTGACCGGGCGACTGCGATCGATCCGCCCGCCTGTGGCCATCCGATACCCGCTCATCGGCGCGGCTCCCCGGCCTTGTAGGTCACTTCGAACTTGTCGCTGACCGTATCGCGCACCGCGTTGAAAAAGCGCCCGCAGCCGTGGATATGCCGCCAGCGTTCATGGTGCCGCCCGCGCGGATTGGCGCGGATGAACAGATA
>JANNAE010000048.1:0-5072 GCA_031383985.1 Novosphingobium sp.
CGGTGGTGCCGGAACCGCAGGTCGGGTCGAGCACGAGGTCGCCGGGGTCGGAGGTCATCAAGATGCAACGCTGAACAACGCTTGTCCCTGTCTGGACGACATAGACTTTCGGATCATTTCGGCTTTGAACGCTCCCACCAATGTCGCTCCAGACATCCGTAACGGGCAGCACGGCCAGATCGGCAGATAGGCGGGCCACGGTGGTTTGCGCGAATGCGGGGAATTCATCCTCACGTTCGTTCCACCAATCAGCCAGCGAACCCTGCGGATCGATATCGATCAGAACGACCGGGCCGGCGCCCGCCCGTTGGGCTTGCACGGCCAGGTGCCCGGACAAGGTAGTCTTGCCCGATCCGCCCTTTTGCGATGCCAATGCCAAAACGCGCAATGTCGGTCCCCTCGATAAAAATACTGCAAACCTGTTCAGACTTGCGGCGGGGATCGCAGAACGTTCCTAATTTTGAGTTAACGCGCACCGGCACTTTGCCACGGCTGCGCGCAGAATAAGGCGCAGAAAACCTTTGCTAACACAGCGTTTACTATGTCACTTTACCACTCACAACCGCTTGGGCAGCAATCAGCGCGGGTGCGGTGCCCGGCAATTGGTTGCAAGGTGCGAATGGGACGGGGAATTTTCGATGGGCCGCAAAAAAACGCAATTTGTCTTGGCATTGGGCCTTGCAGCGATGCTTTCCGCGCCGGCCTGGGCTGATACCAAGGCTGGGGTCGATGCCTGGACGCGCGGTGATTACGCCAGCGCGGTCAAGGAATGGGAGGCCGAGGCGGCGCACGGCGATGCCGACGCGCTGTTCAATCTGGGCCAAGCCTACAAGCTGGGCAAGGGCGTCAAACAGGATCTGACCCGCGCCGAGGCCTTTTTTGGCCAGGCTGCGGCGATGGGCCATCTTCAGGCGGCTGACAATTACGGCCTGCTGCTGTTTCAGCGCGGGGACCATGCGAAGGCCCTGCCCTATATCCGCGCCGCCGCCGATCGCGGCGATCCGCGCGCGCAGTATCTGCTCGGCGTGATGCATTTCAACGGCGAACTGGTGCCCAAGGACTGGGTCCGCGCCTATGCGCTGGTCACCCTGGCGCAGCAGCAGGGATTGCCTCAGGCAACCGCTGCAATGGCGCAGATGGATCAGTACATCCCGCTCGATCAACGCCAGCAGGGGGTGCAGATGTCCGGCGAACTGGCGGCAGAGGCGGATGCCACGCGCGCGCGCCAGCTTGCCGCGATCGATCTGGGCAGTCAGGTTTCATCCGGCAGCCCCGCTGCAACGCCGATTGCCGCGCCGCCGATGCGTGGACCCAGCGTCGCCGCAGTCACCCCGCCGCCCACTCCCAAGCCGGTCACCGTGCGCGCCGGGCCGCCGCCCGGGGTCGCTGCGCCCGCGCCCAAGCCGCGCCCTGTGGCCGCGCCGCTTCCAGCCTCGTCAGGCACCTGGCGGATCCAGCTGGGGGCTTTCGGGCAGACCGCCAACGCCAACGCGCTGTGGGGCCGGATCAAGGACCGGCCCGAGCTGGCCGGGCACCCGCGCATCGATATCAAATCGGGAGCCGTCACCAAATTGCAGGCCGGCGGGTACAGCCAGGCCGGAGCGCAGGCCGCATGCGGCAAGTTGAAAGCTGCAGGCTTTGTCTGCGTCGCTGTATCGAACTGACCCGTGGCCGCCGCGCCGCAGGACCGGTTACGCACGCTTGATCTGATCCGCGGCGTGGCCGTGCTGGGTATTCTGGCGATCAACATCTGCGGCTTTGCTGCGGTTGATGGCGCGCTGCATTCACCCGATCTGCCCCGCCCCGGCAGCCCGGCCGATCATCTCGCTTTCGCTTTCAACGTGGTGCTGTTCGATGGCAAAATGCGGGCGCTGTTCAGCTTGCTGTTCGGAGCCAGCATGGTGCTGTTTATCGGCCGCGCGGAAGCCGCCGGCCGCGACGGAATGCGGCTCCAATTGCGGCGGCTGAGCTGGCTGGTGCTGCTGGGCTACCTCCACTTCGCTTTGCTGTGGGATGGCGACATCCTGTTCCTTTACGCCGTGATCGGGCTGGTTGCGCTGGGCTTCAGCCGCGCCACTGCGGCGCACAAATTGATCGCCGCGGTGCTGGCACTGGTGCTGTGGCAGGCATCGAACACCGCGATGTGGTACCCGGCAATGACCCAGGAAGCCGCAGTGCGCACCGGCAATGCGCCGCCCAGCGTCGTTCAGGCGCAGGCTGACGCAATCCGCAGCTATCGTCAGCAAGACACCGATCGCAGCGCCGAGGCGCTTTCGCCCTGGTCTGGCGAGGTCGCCACCCGGATGACCGACCGGCCGGCCTATCCCCTGACTTTGGCGCTCTATAATTGGGGCGAGACACTATCGTACATGCTGCTCGGCATGGTGCTGCTGCAATCGGGGTTTTTCGGCGGTGCGTGGCCTGTGCGCCGCCTGCGCCTTGTTGCAGGTGCTGGCCTGGCGCTGGGCGGCGGCGCTGGTCTCGTCCTGGTGGTCTGGGGGGCAGGAGCGGGCTATCCCGAAACCGCGATGCGCTATTGGCTGGGCTACGGCCTGGCCTTTCCGCGCCTTTTCATGGCGGCGGGTTATGCGGCGCTGCTGGTGCTGGCCGCGCCGCGCCTGCTGGCTTCGGCAATCGGCCAGCGGCTTGAGGCTGCCGGGCGCATGGCATTTTCGAACTATATCGGCACCAGTCTGGTCATGACCGGGCTGTTTCATGGCTGGGGACTGGGCTGGTTCGGCCAATACGGCGCAGCGGGGTGCTGGCCGTTCGTCCTGCTCGGCTGGGGTTTGATGTTGGCTGCGAGCAAATGGTGGCTGGCCCGATATCGCCAAGGCCCGCTCGAATGGTTATGGCGCAGCCTGACCGAATGGCGGCGCTTGCCGCTGCGGCGCTAAGGCTTGAACGGGTTCTTCGGACTGCGCAATGACAGCCGCACCGGAACCGCATCGAAACCCAGATCGCGGCGCATCGAATTGATCAGGTAGCGCTCATAGCTGGCGGGAAGTGCATCCAGCCGGGTGCCGAAAATCACGAAGCCCGGCGGGCGAGTCTTGGCCTGGGTGATATAGCGCAGCTTGATCCGCTTGCCGCCGGGCGCGGGCGGCGGATTGGCCGCGAGCGCATCATCGAACCAGCGGTTGAGCGCGCCCGTGGGGACACGTTTGGACCAGGTCTCGCGCAGTTCGAAAGCCGCGCCCAGCATCTGGTCCAGCCCTTTGCCGGTGCGGGCCGAAACCGCGATCAACGGCACACCGCGAACCTGCGCCAGCCCATCTTCGAGCGCCGCGCGAATCCCGTTGAACAAGCCTGAGGCGTCCTCGGCAATGTCCCATTTGTTGATCGCGATCAGCAGCGCCCGGCCTTCTTCCAGCACCAGGCTAGCAATCTTGAGGTCCTGATGCTCAAGCCCTTGGGTGGCATCGAGCAGCAGCACCACCACTTCGGCAAAATCGACCGCGTGGCGCGCATCGGCGACCGCCATCTTTTCCAGCTTTTCGGTGATCCGCGCCTTCTTGCGCATCCCCGCCGTGTCGATCAGCCGCACCGCGCGGTCCTCGCCCAGCTTGGGATCGCGCCACACCCAGTCGACCGCGATCGAATCGCGGGTGATCCCCGCCTCGGGACCGGTCAGCAGCCGGTCTTCGCCCAGAAACCGATTGATCAGGGTTGATTTGCCTGCGTTGGGCCGTCCGACGATCGCCAGCTTCAACGGCCCGGACTGCTCATCCTCATCCTCTGGCGCATCGGGATCGGGCTGCTTGTCGTTGAGATAGGGCAGCAGCGCCTCGAACAGATCGCCCAGCCCCTGGCCGTGCTCGGCCGAAAACGCCACCGGATCGCCAAAGCCGAGCGAGAACATCTCGAACAGCCCGCCATCCCCGGCGTTGCCCTCGGCCTTGTTGGCAACCGGGATCACCGGCACCTTGGCACTGCGCAGCCAGCGGGCGATTTCCTCGTCGAGCGGGGTCAGCCCGGCGCGGGCATCGATCACGAACAGCGCGACGGTGGCGCCGACCAGCGACACCTCGGTTTGCTGGCGCATCCGGCCCGGCAGGCTGGTGGCATCAGTATCTTCCCAGCCCGCCGTATCGACGATCGTAAAATCCAGCCCCAGCAGATGCGCCTCGCCAAAGCGGCGATCGCGCGTCACCCCCGGCTGATCATCGACCAGCGCGAGCTTCTTGCCGACCAGCCGGTTGAACAGCGTCGATTTGCCGACGTTGGGCCGGCCGATGATGATGACTTGCGGGAGCATTTGAGCGCCAACTGACCGCTCCGGTCGCGCTTGGCAAGCAAAACGGCAATTCCTTGACGCGCTGTTAACCATAGTTGGCATATTGGTGGTAACTCTCTCCTGCAAGGTTCCGTCAAATGAAGAGGGTCTTACTGGCAAGCGCGGCATTGGTGCTGATCGCCCTGACACCCCCGGCGATGGCCGATTCGGTGACCGATTTTGACAATTTTTCAGGTGGAGGTCGGATATCCGGCGGCGGCGCGGTGAACCTGCCGCCCTATCTGCAATGCGTCCCCTATGCGCGAACCGTCTCCGGCATCGAGATTTATGGCGATGCCCATACCTGGTGGAATCAGGCCGAGGGACGCTATTCCCGTGGCACCCGGCCCAAAGTTGGCGCGGTGATGGCCTTCAGGCCGCATGGCAATTCACACCTGGGCCATGTCGCCGCGATCAGCCGGATCGTGGATTCGCGGACCGTGCTGATCCGCCATGCCAACTGGTCCCCGATCAACGGACGGCGCGGCCAGATCGAAGACAATGTCCGCGCGGTGGACGTCTCACCCGGCAATGACTGGAGCGAAGTGCGGGTGTGGTTCGATCCGATCCAGAACCTGGGCGGCACCCACTGGCCGGTGCAGGGCTTCATCTACAACGGCAAGGAAAAGCCCGGCCGCAGCGAGACAATCCTCGCCCGGGCCGAGAAAAGCTCCGACCCGATCGGCGACATCATCGCCGCACGATTGCGTTAGGCTTTCGCCACCGGCGCGTCTTCGCCCAGGTCTTCGAACCAGGCCTCGACCGGTCCGGTCAGCTTGATCGTCAGCGGCTGGCC
>JANNAE010000036.1:0-19518 GCA_031383985.1 Novosphingobium sp.
TGACCCGCGGCCAGCCAGTGCGCGACACCGGATCGCAGATCACCGTGCCGGTTGGTCCCAAGACGCTCGGCCGCATCCTCAACGTCATCGGTGAGCCGATTGACGAACGCGGTCCGGTTGGCAGCACGATGTTCTCGCCGATCCACGCCAAGGCCCCTGAATTTGTCGACCAGTCGACCGAAGCCGCGATCCTCGTCACCGGCATCAAGGTGATTGATCTGCTCGCGCCCTATGCGCGCGGCGGCAAGATCGGCCTGTTCGGCGGCGCCGGCGTGGGCAAGACTGTGCTGATCCAGGAACTGATCAACAACATCGCCAAGGGTCACGGCGGCGTTTCGGTCTTTGCTGGCGTCGGTGAACGCACCCGCGAAGGCAACGATCTCTACCACGAATTCCTCGACGCCGGGGTCATCGCCAAGGACAAGGACGGCAACGCCACCTCGGAAGGCTCCAAGGTTGCGCTGGTATTCGGCCAGATGAACGAGCCTCCGGGCGCGCGTTCGCGCGTCGCACTCTCGGGCCTGACCATGGCGGAATATTTCCGCGACGTCGAAGGCCAGGACGTGCTGTTCTTCGTCGACAATATCTTCCGCTTCACCCAGGCCGGGTCCGAAGTGTCGGCGCTGCTGGGGCGTATTCCTTCGGCGGTGGGCTATCAGCCGACGCTGGCGACCGACATGGGCGCCCTGCAGGAGCGGATCACTTCGACCAACAAGGGTTCGATCACCTCGGTCCAGGCGATCTATGTGCCGGCCGACGATCTTACCGATCCCGCGCCTGCTGCATCGTTTGCTCACCTTGATGCAACCACCACGCTGAACCGCGCAATCTCGGAGCTGGGCATCTACCCGGCGGTGGATCCGCTCGATTCGACCAGCCGCGTGCTGACCCCGGCAGTGGTCGGCCAGGTGCACTACGACACCGCCCGCCGCGTTCAGGAAACGCTGCAGAAGTACAAATCGCTGCAGGACATCATCGCGATCCTTGGCATGGACGAGCTTTCCGAAGAAGATAAGCTGACCGTCGCCCGCGCCCGCAAGATCCAGCGCTTCCTCAGCCAGCCGTTCCACGTCGCCGAAGTCTTCACCGGCATCTCGGGCAAGTTCGTCCAGGTCGAAGATACCGTTGCCTCGTTCAAGGCAGTGGTTGACGGCGAATACGATCACCTCCCCGAAGCGGCGTTCTACATGGTCGGCGGGATCGATGAGGCGGTCGCCAAGGCCAAAAAGCTGGCTGAAGAGGCGTAAAGAGCGACATGGCCCTCCACTTCGAACTCGTCACACCGGCTCGCCTCGTGCGGAGCGAGGACGTCTACATGGTCGTCGTCCCCGGCGGCGAAGGTGATTTCGGCGTGCTGGAGGGCCATGCCCCGGTGATGTCGACGATCCGCGAAGATGGCGCGCTGATGGTCTACAAGACCGAGGGCGCCAGCCCTGAGCAGATCATGGTCCAGGGCGGTTTTGCCGAGGTCGGCGCGAACGGCCTGACCGTGCTGGCCGAGCACGTCGAGGGCTGATTTCAGTTTCTTTGCGCTGGTCCTGCGCCCTTCGCTTCGTTAGGCCTTCGCCTTGCGAAGCGGGGGCGGCAATTTGACAGACACTCCACCTTTACCTGAGCCCGCACCGCTCGGTCTGGCCGCGCTGTTCGAGCATGCTTTCGCCGCCCGCGCCGCGCAGCTCGGCTGGTTCCTGCTCTTCTCGCTACTGACCCGATTTTCCACCTTCGACGATCCCAACTACCTCGATGACGAGCTGCTTTATTTCACCATCGGGCAGCGGATGCATGATGGGCTGTTGCCTTATGTCGATCTGTGGGATCGCAAGGGACCGGGGCTGTTCGCGCTTTACTATCTGATCGCCGGATTCTCGCGCTCGGTCATTGCCTATCAGCTCGCGGCAACGCTATTTGCCGGATTGACCGCATATCTGGCGCAAATGGTGGCAGAGCGGTTCTCCGGCCGGTTGGGAGCCATGCTGGCGGGCACCCTCTATCTGGCGATGTTACCCCTGTTCGCGGGTGGTGGCGGGCAGGCAGCGGTATTCTATAATTTGTTCATCGCGCTGGCCGCCCTGCTGGTGCTGCGCGCCACGGACAGCGGCCAGACCGCGCCCCTGCTGCTGGCGATGGGCTCGGCGGGGCTGGCGATCAGCTTCAAGCAAACCGCCATATTTGAAGGCATCTTTCTTGGCCTGTTCGCGCTTTGGCACAGCCGCAACGCAAGCCCGCTGCGCAAAGCCGCCCTGATGGCGCTGGCCGGGGCTGCCCCCTTGCTGGCCTTCGCGGTGTTCTATGCCGCAATCGGCCATTTTTCCGAGCTGTGGCACGCCCTGGTTCTCGCCAATCTGCGCAAGGGTTATAATCCGGCGGGCGACCAACTGCTGCGGCTGGGGGTGCTGACCATCGAGTTGCTGCCCGCCCTGCTCCCCGCGATACTGGCTATGATTTTTGCCCGCAGCGCCCCGCGCGCCTTTTTGCTCGGCTGGCTTGGCGCGGCGCTGATCGGATTCTTCGCGGTGCCCAATTTCATCGACCACTACATGCTGCCGCTGGTCCTGCCAGTTTGCATCCTCGCCGCCCCGGCGCTTGAGTGGCGCAAGGCCGGGCCGATCTATGCCTGGTTGATGCTGTGTCTGGTGCTGCTGGCAGGACCAGCCTTCCATCTGGCTGAGCGCCAGGCTTCGCGCGAAGCGATGCGCACACTGGTCCGCGACATAGCCGCCCGCGACGCCCATCCGCGCCTGTTGGTGTTTCAGGGCCCCGCCTACCTCTATGCCTTGACCGGGTCTTACCCTCCGACACCACTGATCTTCCCGCTGCATTTATTCTACCAGCCGGAGAACAACACCAGCCACCTCGACACCGCGGGCGAGGTTCGCAAAGTGCTGGCCTGGCAACCCAGCGTGGTAGTGATGCAGCCCGATCTGCCGCGCGATTTGCTCAACCCGAATACGGTTGGTCCGGTCGAGGCCTACGTCGCGGCCCATTGCCGCAAATGGTTTACCCGGACTTTGCGGGACCGCTACGGAACCAAGGACTATGCGGTGTTCGGGGATTGTGCCGCGTTGGACCGCCACAGGTAAAGTCCCGAAGACACAATGATTGCTGCGCCCAGCAAGGTCATCCCATCGGGATGATCGCCAAAAAATGCCCAGCCGGCGATCGTCGCTATCAGCAACTGGATATAGGTCATGGGCGCGATCGTGCCCGCGCCTGCGCGGGTCGTGCCCATATAGATCAGCCAATGCGCGCAGCTGGCGCTGCAGGCGATCAACGCGCACCGCGCCACCACGCTCCAGTCCGGCCAAACTACCGCGAACCCCTCCAAACCGCTGACATGCAGTCCTATTGTTACCAGGATCAATATCGGTGCGGCGGTCGCGGCGACCAGGAACTGCATCGCCAGCGGCGAAGCCTTGCCCGCAACGAAGCGGTTGCCGATCATCAGCAGGCTCATCCCCACGGCCGCAAACAGCGGCAACAGCGCCGCCCAGCCCAGGACGAGGAAGTTGGGCCGCAACACGATCAGCACGCCGGCAAAGGCGACAAGCGATGCCACAAGAGTTTCCCGGCGGACAGCCTCGCCCAGAAACAGGGCGGACAGCAGCGCGGTGATCATCGGGCTGGTGAACGTGATCGAAGTGGCCGCGGCTAAGGGCATGACGAACACGGCCGAAAAGAACCCGATGGTCGCCATCGCAACCGCCAGACCGCGCAGCAACTGGACCTTTGGATGCGGCATGGTGAAGCCCGCGCGGCCCTGCTTGGCCATTAGCAAAGCTCCAAGACCAGTCATGCCCAGCACATAACGCAGCGTTGCGACAGCGGTCGGCGACCATTGCCCGGCCATGGTCTTTACCACTACGTCGCCAAACGACAGTGCGGCAAATCCAGCCAGTGCAAACAGCAGCCCCGAACGCTCATTAGCTTTCAAACCGGCATCCTTCTGGCGTTTTTCGGCTGCTCAGCAGCGCAAAATCCGTTCGGCCTTAGCGCGCCGTGAGCAGCCGTGCCAGTTACCAATCGCGGTGAAATTAGCGAAATCTAAACCTTATTGTTCAATGACAAGACCAGCTGATCTTCAGCCGACATGACAGAATTCTGACGGGATTGGGTGACCATGAGCGCATTTGGGCGGAAAAGCGGTATCAGCGGGATGGCTCCCGGTGCACGCCCGAGTTTTGGTGTCGCCCGCCCAATGAAGGGCGGCAGCGGCGATCCGGGCAAACCGGCGGCCCCCGCCCAGTTCGGCGGCGACCAGTTTCCACCGCTTCCAGGTGGCGATCAGGTCCCCGCTCCTGGCGGCAGCGCCAATGATCCCAAAGCCGACGCAATGACCCGCCTGGCCGATCGCGTTAACGGCGTGGTCGAAAACCAGTATCAGGCCGAAGGCTTCGAAGCCTCGGTCCACAAGATCAAGGAACAGGTGCTGCCGCGCCTGCTTGAACGGGTCGATCCCGAAGCTGCCGCGACGCTGTCCAAGGATGAACTGTCGGAAGAATTCCGCCCGATAATCCTTGAAGTGCTCGCTGAGCTGAAAGTCACCCTCAACCGCCGTGAGCAATTCGCGCTGGAAAAGGTTCTGATCGACGAGCTGCTGGGCTTCGGCCCACTGGAAGAGCTGCTGTCCGATCCGGATATTTCCGACATCATGGTCAACGGCCCGGACCAGACCTACATCGAAAAGAAGGGCAAGCTCCAGCTCGCCCCGATCCGCTTTCGCGACGAGCAGCATCTGTTCCAGATCGCCCAGCGGATCGTCAACCAGGTCGGCCGCCGCGTCGATCAGACCACCCCGCTGGCCGATGCCCGGCTCAAGGATGGCAGCCGGGTTAACGTCATCGTTCCGCCGTTGTCGCTGCGCGGCACCGCGATCTCGATTCGTAAATTCTCCGAAAAGCCGATCACGATCGACATGCTCAAGGACTTCGGTTCGATGAGCGACAAGATGGCAACTGCGCTGAAAATAGCCGGCGCCTGCCGGATGAACATCGTCATCTCAGGTGGTACAGGTTCGGGCAAGACCACCATGCTCAACGCCCTGTCGAAGATGATCGATCCGGGCGAGCGTGTGCTGACCATCGAGGATGCGGCCGAACTCCGCCTGCAGCAGCCGCACTGGCTGCCGCTCGAAACGCGCCCGCCCAACCTTGAAGGCCAAGGGGCGATTACCATCGGCGATCTGGTGCGCAACGCCCTGCGTATGCGTCCTGACCGGATCATCCTAGGCGAAATCCGCGGCGCGGAATGTTTCGATCTGCTCGCCGCAATGAACACCGGCCACGATGGTTCGATGTGTACGCTCCACGCCAACTCGGCGCGCGAATGCCTTGGCCGGATGGAAAACATGATCCTGATGGGTGACATCAAGATTCCCAAGGAAGCGATCTCGCGCCAGATCGCCGAATCGGTCGATCTGATCGTCCAGGTCAAGCGTCTGCGCGATGGCTCACGCCGCACCACCGGCATCACCGAGGTGATCGGGATGGAAGGCGATGTGATCGTTACGCAAGAGCTGTTCAAGTTCGAGTATCTTGACGAGACCGACGATGGCAAGATCATCGGCGAATTCCGTCCCTCAGGCCTGCGCCCCTATACGCTTGAAAAGGCCCGGATGTACGGGTTCGATCAAGCCTATCTGGAAGCCTGCCTCTAAGCTCCGAATCGCGATCGGACTACCAGTCCTAGCAGGACGCAGGCGGCGAGAAAACTCAACAGAAACAGGCTGGTCCAGGACATGCAACCCACTGCATCAAGGTCACTGCGGCGCAACCGGCGGCGTGACCCTATTATTGCGCGGCCGTTCGAATGATGGAACCATCGCGCTAACCGCGGGTTCATTCCACTAGACGTAGAAGTTCAAACCATGCTGTTTAAAGGAGAGCAACCATGTTTCGTAAAGCTCTGATCGCCCTTGCCGCCACCGGCATGATCCTCAGCGCCGCAGCCTGCAACACCGTCAAGGGTCTCGGTAACGACATCGAGTCAGTCGGCCAGGCAGGCAGTCGCGCAATCCGTTGATTTCGGTAATTGAAGCCCCGGCGCCGTCGGTTGAAAGGCGGCGCCGGGGATTGAACGCATTGCTATAACGCCCGAAAGGTCGAGCGGTATCAGTTCGGCAAAAATTAAGCCGGACGGCCCTGCTTGCGCGCCCTGCTTTCCCGGATCACCAGCCACAGCAACAGTCCGATCGGCCCTGCCAGGAAGGTAGCGAACAGGATCGGCAGCTGGACAATCCGTGAAAAGCTCTTGGCGTCGGCGTCTTTGGCGATCCACAGCCCGGTAAACAGATCAAACGCCAGATAATGCGTCCAGCCCAGCACGATGCCGCCATCGGATTGGAACAGCACCCGGATGCCGGGGATCGAATAATCGCTGACATCCACAGATTTTGCACCCGCGACCAGCCCGGGATCGAGGCTGCCGCTAAACAGCAGCGCGAACATGATCGTATAGGCAACACAAAGCAGCGCTACGCCCAGATACAGGATGCTGGTGGTCACCAGCGGTTTGCGGGGTAGCGCGGCAAGTAGCACCCAGCCAAACAGTGCAATGACATTGGTCAGTCCGAACAGGGTCGTCCACATCAAGCTTGCTCCCGATCACCCTGCCAGGTCAGCACTGGCTTACGTGCTGCCAGCGTTTCATCCAGTCGGCGGCGCGGCGCAAAATGCGGCGCGCTTTTGAGCGCGTTATCGCCTGCCTTGGCGCGCGCAGCAAGCGCTCGCATCGAGGCGATGAAGCGATCGAGCCCGGCTTTGCTCTCAGTCTCGGTCGGCTCGATCAACATCGCCCCGTGAACCACCAGCGGGAAATACACCGTCATCGGGTGAAAGCCTTCGTCGATCAGCCCCTTGGCGATGTCCAGCGTCGAGAAGCCCTCGGCGAGCCCATCATCGCTGAACAGCGCTTCGTGCATGCATGGACCGCTGGCGCCGAACGGGGCAATCAGCACATCATCGAGGCTGCGGAGCACATAATTGGCGTTTAGGACCGCGTCCTCAGCCACCTGCCGCAGCCCATCCGCTCCATGGCTGAGCATATAGGTCAGCGCCCGGGTGAACATCCCCATCTGACCGTGGAACGCCGCCATCCGGCCAAAGCTGTGGGGGTGATCGCGGCCCGCTGTTTCTTCCTCGATCAATTCGATTTGGCCCTCGGCGCTGCGCGCCACAAATGGCAGCGGGCCGAACGGAACCAGCGCCGCAGACAATACCACCGGACCCGACCCCGGACCGCCGCCGCCGTGGGGAGTGGAAAAGGTCTTGTGCAGATTGATATGCATCGCATCGACACCAAGATCGCCGGGGCGAATCTTGCCGACAATCGCGTTGAAGTTCGCCCCGTCGCAATAAACAAATCCGCCGGCGGTGTGAACTGCGTCAGATATGGTCTTAAGTTCGCCTTCGAATAGCCCGCAGGTATTAGGATTGGTGATCATCACCGCCGCCACATCCGGGCCAAGTCTGGCCTGAAGTGCGGCCAGATCAACCCGGCCAGCCGCAGTGGCAGGGATATTCTCGACCCGGTAACCGGCAAAAGCTGCGGTCGCCGGGTTGGTGCCGTGAGCGCTTTCGGGGACCAGCACCACTTCGCGAACATCGCCGCGCGCTTCCAGCGCGGCGCGAATGCAGAGCAGACCGCACAGCTCACCATGCGCGCCCGCCTTGGGGGTCATGGCGACCCCGCTCATACCGGTCAGCCGGATCAGCCAGTCGGCCAGTTGCTCGATCGCCTCAAGCGCGCCCGGGACAGTCTGAACCGGCTGGAGCGGGTGGATATCGGCGAAGCCCGGCAGCCGCGCCACCTTTTCGTTCAGGCGAGGATTGTGCTTCATCGTACATGAGCCAAGCGGGAACGGACCGAGGTCGATCGCGTAGTTCTGGCGGCTGAGACGGGTGTAATGGCGGACCGTCTCGGGCTCGGTCAGGCCCGGCAGTGCGAGCGGGGCGCGGCGCAGGAAACGCCCGAGTGCCGACATCGGTTCCTGCTCGGGCGGCTCGATATCGACCCCGCATTTGCCCGCGCCGCCCAGTTCGAAGATCAGCAGCTCTTCCAGCATCAACCCGCGATCACCGCTTGCAGTGGCCGCAACGACAGAGTCGGCCGAACCTACGGCGGGGCGCCATCCGGCTGCGTTGGGGGCGTTCATGTCAGCACTCCTTCCAGCGCGACCGCGAAGGCTTCGATATCCTCTGCCGTGGTTGTTTCAGTCGCCGCAACCACCAGGCCTTGTGCAAGGCCAGCTGCATCGGGATAGAGCCGGCCGAGCGAAACGCCGCTGAGCACACTGCGATCCGCAAGCGCCCGCACCACATCGCGAGCGTCACGGGGCAAAATCACCGTGAACTCGTTGAAGTAGGCATCGTTGAGCACCTGCACCCCGGGAACTTTCGCGAGGCGATCGGCAGCGCTGCGGGCCCGGGCATGATTGACGCGGGCCAGCTTGGCCAGCCCGTCACCGCCCAGCAATGTCATGTGAATACTGAATGCCAGTGCACAAAGACCTGAATTGGTGCAAATATTGCTGGTCGCCTTCTCGCGGCGAATATGCTGTTCGCGGGTGGAAAGGGTGAGGACGAAGCCCCGCTTTCCCGCTGCGTCCACAGTTTGTCCACAGAGTCTTCCCGGCATCTGGCGGACGAATTTTTCACGGCAACCGAACAGCCCAAGATAGGGTCCACCGAAGTTGAGGCCGACGCCGAGCGCCTGGCCTTCGCCGACAACGATATCCGCGCCGATCTGTCCGGGTGCCTCGAGCAACCCCAGCGCGACCGGTTCGGTCACCACTGCAATCAGCAACGCGCCGTGCGCGTGCGCAGCAGCGGCAATTGCGGCGAGATCGGGGATCCGGCCCAGAATGTCGGGATACTGGACCACGACGCAAGACGTCTCGGCCCCGATCGCCGCGATTACCCCGGGGGTGTCGGGCGCGGCCTCCAGCTTCGGGGCGCGATGATCGATCGTATCGCCGGTGAATTTCGCCATGGTGGTGATGGTCGAGACGTAGTGCGGGTGCAGCCCGCGGCACAGCACGGCCTTGCTCCGTTTGGTGATCCGCCCGGCCATCGCCACCGCCTCCCAGCAAGCGGTCGAGCCATCGTACATCGAGGCATTGGCGATATCCGTGCCAAACAGCCGCGCGACCTGCGTCTGGAACTCGAACAGGACCTGCAAGGTGCCCTGCGCGATTTCGGGTTGGTAGGGGGTGTAGGCGGTGAGGAACTCGCCGCGCTGGATCAGATGATCGACACTGGCGGGAATATGGTGGCGATAGGCCCCTGCTCCCAGAAAGAACGGCACGCTGCCGGCCGAGATGTTCTTCGCCGCCAGCGCGCTCATGTGGCGCTCGACCGCCATTTCACTGGCATGCAGCGGAAGTCCTTCAATCGGCCCAGGCAGCCGGGCGGCGGCGGGAACATCGGCGAACAGATCCTCCACCGAGGCGGCCCCGATCACCTCCAGCATCGCGGTCCGGTCATCGGCGGTCAGTGGCAGATAGCGCATCGGCTCAAAGCCCCGCCACGTAGGCATCATAGGCGGCTCGGTCCATCAGGCCATTGAGCTCGCCCGCATCTGCCAAGGTCAGGCGGAACAGCCAGCCTGACTTTTCCGGATCGGTGTTGACCAGCTCAGGCTCAGCTTCGAGCGCATCGTTAGCCTCGGTTACGGTGCCGCTGACCGGCGCGTAGACGTCCGAGGCGGCCTTGACCGAATCGACCACGCAGGGCGCATCGCCCTTCTTCAATGCGGTGCCAACGGCGGGCAGTTCGACAAAGGTGATGTCGCCGAGCTGGCCCTGGGCGTAATCGGTAATTCCGACCGTTCCAACGTTCCCGGCAACGTCGATCCATTCATGGTCCTGCGAAAAATAACATGTCATGGGTCGCGCTCCTCAGCGGTGATAGCGGTGGGGGACAAAGGGCATCGGTACGACGCGTGCGGGCAGACGCTTGCCGCGCACATCGATTTCAAGGGAGGTGTCGATCGCAGCGAAGGCTGTCTCGACTGTGGCCATGGCGATCGGATGTTCGAGACTGGGCGAGAACCCGCCTGACGTAATGACGCCAACCTGATGTTTATCAGCGAAAACTAGCGCACCTTCGCGCGCCGCCATGCGGCCCTCAAGCGCGAGACCGACCCGCTTGCGCGCCGGGCCTGCGGACAGCAGCGGCAGGATCCGCTCCGCCCCGGGGAAGCCGCCCTCGGCGCGGCGGCGCTTGTTGATCGCGAACGACAGCCCGGCCCCAACCGGCTCTGTCCCGGTAGTCAGATCATGGCCATAGAGCGGCAGTCCCGCTTCCAGCCGCAGCGAATCGCGCGCGCCCAACCCGATCGGCTTCACTTCAGGCTCAGAGCAGAGCAGCGTGGCGATTTGTTCGGCTGCCTCAGCCGGCAGCGAGATTTCGAAGCCGTCCTCGCCGGTATAACCTGACCGGCTGATCGTGACCGAAACCCCGGCGATCTCGAACTTGCCGAAACGCATGAAAGTCAGCGCCGAGAGCGGGTGCTCGCCGCTGACATGCCGCTCCAGCGCGGCGAATGCCTTTGGTCCCTGCAAGGCCAGCAAGGCTTGCTCATCAAGGTGATTGAGCGTCACCTCATCGGGCAAAAACTCGCGCAAATGGCCGATATCTTCCCATTTGGTCGCACCATTGACCACCATGAACAAACCATCCGGCCAGCGAGAGACGATCAGGTCGTCGAGGATCCCGCCATCTTCATCGAGCAGCAGCGAATAGCGTTGGCCGCCCAGTTTGAGCGTCGTGAGATCAATCGGGAGCAGCGCTTCCAGTGCGGGTTCGGCACCCTCGCCCGAGACCAGCAGCTGGCCCATGTGCGACACATCGAACAACCCGGCGCTTGCGCGTGTCCACAAATGCTCGGCGATAATGCCCTCATACTGGACCGGCATCCAGTATCCGGCAAACTCGACCATCCGGCCGCCGCTTGCGCGATGCCATGCATCTAGCGGCAGGGTGAGCACTTCCAGCTCATCTGCTTCGTCAAAGTCATGTATTTCGCTCACAGAAAATTCCCGCAAAGATAGCACCAGATCCGGTGCCCCCTCTGTCACGGAAACCTGAGAGCTTTCCCTCGCTTCGCCCCCTAAGAGACTGACAAGGTTACCCCTTCGGCGGCCCCGCCCAACCGGGACGGAACTCTTTCCAGAGCGTCGCTATCGACCCACGCGGTCCATTTGCCTGAGAGATTCCGGGGCGGTTGCTCCTTCGGCGCCCGGTGATCCGTCTGATGACGAATCGCCGGAGCTCTCCCGCGCGATCAGCGACACTTGCGAGATGGCGGCACCCACGGCCCGAGTCAACGCACGGGTAAAATAATTCCCCGGTCCGGAAAGATTTCTTAGCTCGCGCGCCGGGCCGCGCGCAAGATTGCGTCATGCTCGAACACGAAGCGCCCGGCGGCCTTCTCCCGGGTCAGGCCGATGATCGCCCGTGCCACCGTATCGGCCTTGATCGAGCGGTATTTGCGAAACTCACCGTGAAGCAGCAGATCCGCAAACGGACTGGCGATCATCCCCAGCCGTTCGGCAGCGCGAAATTCCGTGCGGGGCCCGCGCAGCAAGCCTGGGCGAAGGATATCAAGTCGCGGAATACCGGCTTTCCCGAGCGCCTGCTCGACCTCACCTTTGACCCGCAGATAGAAGCTCTTGCCCCCCGAGCCCGCTCCGACCGAGGAAATGACAATCATCTGGCGGATACCCGCTGCTTTTGCTGCCTTGGCGCAGGCCAGAACCAGATGCTGATCGACGGCGCGGAACGCGGCTTCGTCCTTGCCGGCACTGCGCCAGGTTGTCCCCAGCGCACAGACCAGCACATCGGCCGATGCCGCGGCAATCGCATCGCCCCAATTGGCCGGATCGGCCACCAGCAGTTCCATCCGCGCGCCCTTGGGCAGCGGTGTCTCGCGCCGGGCGATGCCGACAATCCGAAAGTCACTGCGCCCGACGCCATATTCGATAAGTCGTGAGCCGATCAGACCAGTCGCCCCGACCAGTGCGATACGGGTAGGCTTAGACATTGCGCAATCCCTCTGGAACTCGCCCGAAGATCTTCGAATAGGCCGAGATGGCGTAACGATCTGTCATTCCGGCAATGAAATCGGCGATATGGCGGCTGCGCGCCGGTTCCTCGGGGGGAAGCCGCGCGGCCCAGCCCTCGTCCATCAGAGCCGTGTCCTGCGCAAACGCGGCATAGAGCCCGGCAACGACCGCCCGCGCCCGTTCGGCGGTGCCGATCTGTTCGGGGTGGTAATAGAGCTTGTCGTACATGAAGCGTTTGAGCTGCCGCTCGTTGTCCGCCAGCGCCGCGGAAAAACCCGCAGTGGCGCCATCGGCGGTGCGCACGTCACTGACATCGGCCTTGCCATGCGCGCGTGCTGCGGTTTCGCCGATCACATCGTTGACCATCAAGCCGATCTGGCTGCGGACCAGTTCACGCAATTGCCGGTCGCGCGGGGCGAGCGGAAAGCGCTGCTCGACCGCGCGCCACTGGTCGGCCACGAAATCGAGCGAGAGCAGCTCGTCCAGCCCCAGGAAGCCGGCCCGCAGCCCATCGTCGATATCATGGTTGTCATACGCAATGTCGTCGGCGATCGCAGCAACCTGCGCCTCAAGCGAGGGCCACTGGCGCAGCTCGAGCGAGAAGGCGGCATCGAGTTCGGCCAGCGCCCACGGAACTTGCCCGACTGGGCCATTGTGTTTGGCCAGACCTTCGAGCAGCTCCCATGACAGATTCAGCCCTTCATGCTCGCAATAAGGTGATTCGAGCCGCATCAGCGTGCGCAGGCTGTGGGCGTTATGATCGAAGCCGCCGTATTTTTGCAGCGCCGCATCAAGCGCATCTTCCCCGGCATGGCCGAACGGTGGGTGGCCGATGTCATGCGCCAGCGCCAGCGCTTCGGTCAGATCCTCATCCAGTCCCAGCGCCCGGGCGATAACCCGCGCAATCTGCGCCACTTCCAGACTGTGAGTCAGCCGGACCCGGTAGTGATCTCCGTCAGGCGCGATGAACACCTGGGTCTTGTGACGGAGACGGCGGAAGGCGATCGAATGAACGATCCGATCCCGGTCACGCTGGTACTCGCTCCGCGGGCCGCGATTGAGCGCACCCTCGATCGGAAACTCGCGGCCGCGGCTGCGGGCAGGATCAGAGGCGAACGGAGCGCGGGTCAAGCTGGTCCGCTGTCTTCGCCCATGATCCAGTCGACCGCTGCCTCGGCGTGGATCCGGGTGCAATCGTAGATCGGCAGAACATTGGCATCGACATCGACGATCATCTCAAGCTCGGTGCAGCCAAGCACGACAGCCTCGGCCCCGTCTTGCGCCAGGTTGGTGATGATCGTCTTCAACTCGCGCTCAGCCTGGCGGCTGGCTTTGCCGAGCAGCAGCTCGTCGTAAATGATCCGGTCGAGCGTATCGACGAAGGCCATCTCGGGCGGGAGCAGCTCGATATCGCGCGCGATCAGCTTTTGCCGGTAGAAACTCTCCAGCATCACGTTGCGGGTGCCAAGGAGGCCCGCCTTGCCCACGCCGTTTTGCGCCATCCGTTCGGCCACGCATTCGGCAATATGGATCACCGGTACCGAAACCGCAGCCGCAACCTCATCATAGACCTTGTGCATCGAATTGGCCCCGATCACAATCGCGGTCGCGCCGGCCTGTTCGAGGCGTTTGGCCGACGCAGCGAGTATCTTGGCCGCTTTGGCCCACTCAGTGGCGCTGGAAAGCCGGGTCAACGATGAGAAATCGAGGCTTTCGATCAGCAGCGGCGCGCTGGCCTGCTTGCCGACCCGGGCCTGAACCAGATTGTTCATGTGATCATAATAGGTGCGGGTCGACAGCCAGCTCATGCCGCCGATCAGGCCAAGTTTGCGCAAAATCGATCACTCCTGCGGGAAATGCGGTACCCCGATGGCGGCGTCTTTAGGCAACAGCAGTCGCGCCGTCCAGCCGCAGCGCGGTCAGACCCCAGAAGCAAAGACAAACCGTGCGACATCGGCCGCGCTTTGCCCGGCCAGCTCTTGGTGCGGCATATGGCCGATGCCGGGGTAGAGGATCAGCTTGCTGCGGGGAATGGAGCGGGCATACCAGCGCGCGCCATCGGCATTGATCAGCTTGTCCTCCTCGCCCCACATCACCAAAACCGGAATTTTGAGCTGCGCCAGCTTCGCCGGATCATAGGTCTCGCGCTTATTGGCAAAGCGGATGATCGTCGCTTCCCGGTTGCCCGGATAACGCAGCAGTTCCCAATAGCGGTCAATCGTTGCCGGAGTGATAAACGCCTGATTGGTTACGCTTTGGCGCAGGCTCTTTTCAACCAGGCTGCGCGGCGTGATCCAGCGCATCAGCTGATTAATGCCGGGCAAGGCGGCCAGTTTGAAGCCGAGATTGCCCGGGGTCGGATTGAGCTTGGGCGCACCACCGGCATCGACCAGCACAAGGCTGCGGAGCCGCTCGGGGTGGTGCATCGCATAACTCGCCGCGATGGCTCCGCCCATCGAATTTCCACCAAGGGTGAACATGCCGAGCTCCAGCTTGTGAGCCACTTGATCGATCGTCGCTTCAAACGCGCCCAGCGAATAATCGCCGGTCGGATTTGGTCCAGTCAGCCCGTGTCCGATCTGATCGAACCGCACCACCCGGTGCTGCGCTTTGAGAGTATCGGCCCATCCATCCCAGGTGTGGAGATCATCGTTGGAACCATGCAGCAACATGATCACCGGTGCATCGCGGGGGCCTTCATCACGCAAGTGGACCGTGAGGCCATTGCCGAGGTCGACAAACTGCGATGGCGCTGCGCCATATTTCGCGCGCATCGCTGCTGGATCGGAGTCGGGCGTGCGCAGCATCAGAAAGGCACCGCCCAACACCAGCGCAGCCATTGTCAGCCATTTGCCCAAATGTCTCATTTCCTCATCCCCCGAACCCAGCGGGCCACGATGTCCTGCCCCGCCGGATCCAGGCTCGACCGCCCGACCTCGGGCATCGAGATACCGCCCTCCAGACTGCCCATCCGGTACAGCAGGATCGAATGGTCCGGATCGCCGGGTATGATGTCAAAGTCGAAATTGCCCGAACCACGCCCAGCCGCGACCGGGCGCTTGTTGACGCCGTAGCTGATCGGATCATTCTGCTCCCACCGCAAATCCAGCCCTGAATTCGAGGCTGAGCCCGCGGGATTGTGGCAATGCGCGCAATTGACATCGAGATAGCCGCGCGCCGCATCGGCGAGCGGTGCCTTGGCGCGCGCCTTCCACAGCGGCATCCGCCGGGATACCGCTGGCACAACATCCAGCTTTTTGGCACGGTGCAGCGCGGTCAGCCAACTGGCCGCAAGGTTGCGCGGCTTGGGGCCGATCGGGGTGACGGCGCCGGACAGCGCATGGCATTCCTTGCATTGATTCTTGTTGGGGATCGCATAGCTGATCGCCTGCCCCGTCGGCGTGGTCAGAGCGACCCGCGCGCCGGCGAGCACCAGCCGGGCCTCGGTCTGCGCTGCGTTCCACTGATAGGGCAAAGCCACCCAGCCCTCGGCGCGGTGGAGCAGCACGCGGGTTTCGATCTTGCGCGGCCCAAACGTGAAAGTTTTGATCAGCGCCGCACCGACCGGAAGGTCGAGCAGCCCTTCTCCGCGCGCGCGGGCGCGGACGCCCGGCGGCAGGTAGACAAATCGGTGCTTGTCCGCGCCGTCCGACCACAAGGGCGTGTTCAGCCGATAGGGCATGACGCCGGTTGCGGGACGGTTTGCGGTGGCATCGGTAAAGAAGCGGAATTCGGCAAGAGTTTCGGGAAAGGCGCTAGCCAAGACCGCCGCATCGTGCGGGCCTGCGCCAGGGGTTGCGGCAGTCGCCGCCGCTCCTGCCAGCAGCATGGCCGCAAGCAGAAGCCTCATGAGATCAGCCGGGCATCCAGCGCTTCAGGAGCGCCCGCACGCGGCAACTGAAAGCCGGGACGAGGCGGTGTGGCCACCAGATCCGGCAGCTTGACCGGTGCCGGACGAGCCGCTTCCGGGCTGGCTCCCTGCTTGGGAAGGTTCAAGGACCATGCGTTCGAATTACCGGTGCCGAATGCCTTTGGCGCTTCTCCCAGCCCGTCCCACAGCACCGGCGGCAACGACCCTCCGAACGCAGCCAGCAGCGCGGCGGCGCCGGGTAGCTGAGGATCGTAGCCGCCGCGCTTGAATCGGTTCGAAGCCACCACGATGTCCCGTGGGCTAGGATTGTAGCGTTGGTCGGTAAACGGCAGGGGATAGGTTATCACCATGACCTGCGCGGTCGGGTTGGCGTCCAAATGATTGGCCACAATCTGCACATTGTCGTTGGCCATCACCATGATCCCGGTACCGCGCCGCACGCTGGCAACGATGTTGCCCTTCGGCGCAAAATTGGGTGTATCATTGCCTATCACGAGGTTGTCCGAGACAATTACATTGCCGCCGCCCATCACTGGCAGCGCGGGCAGGTCGAACACCAGGATGCCGCCAGTGTTACGGGTGACATAATTGCCAGAGACCAGTGCGTTACGACTGTTCTCAATTTCGATCCCGGCGACGTTTCCTTCGGCAACCGAATAGCGGATCGTAATGTCCTTGCTCTGCCCGACATAGATCCCCGCGTCGGACGCGCCCATGACCTTGACACTATCGATCAGAACCCCGGTACTTTCGACCGGATAGATTCCATAAGCGCCGTTGGTTTCCTTTGGTCCGCCGGTCCATTCCACGCGAACGCGGTAGTAAACAATCCGGTCAGCGCCCTTGGATTTGATCCCGTCGCCCTTTGAATTTTCCACTGCGAAATCGCGCAAAGAGACATCGTCGGACGTAACCAGCAGCCCTTCACCACCGCCCTGCTGGCCCGTGAAGTCGAGCACCGTCGCCTCCATCCCCGCGCCGCGCACGATCACGCTGTTCACGTCAAGCGAGAGACCATCCGTGAGCGAAAACCGTCCAGCGCCAAGGTTAACGACATCGCCCGGCTGGGCAAGGATCAGTGCTTCCTGCAATCGCTGCTGCGCGCGATCCCCTGCGGCGACATCAATGGTCTTGGCGTGAAGCGGGGCAGCGATGGCAAGCGCCATGGCCGAAGCGAGTAGGGTTTGGCGCATCCTCATCGCCCGAATGAAGCGCTTACATCAATGTAAGTCAACAGCGGTGCGAGGGTTTACCGCTTCTCCGCCGCCAGCCCGCTCGCGCACAGGGCGGCAGAACTGGCGGTAACCTCGAGCGCCTCGGCATCGCCCACCCGGCGCACTGCGCCCACATAGTCCCACAGCGAGCGCTTCTCGCCCTTGAGCGCCTTAAGCTTTTGCAACTGGCCAATGTTGAGCCGATCGGTCATGCGGGCGGCCATGCAAGCGGCGTTGGCATCGGACAGGCCGGCCTCGACCATCGCACTCTTGACCTGGCCATAGGCAAGCTTGGAAACGCATCCGCCCAGCGCCAGCACGGCGATCATCAGGGCGATGCGCTTCATCAATGCTGGAGCGCTTTTATGATATCCTCGACCATCTTCTTGGCATCGGCCAGCAGCATCATGGTCTGGTCCATATAGAACACATCATTGTCGACCCCCGCATAGCCGACCCCGCCCATGCTGCGCTTGATGAACATGATGGTCTTGGCCTTCTCGACATCGAAAACCGGCATCCCGTAAATCGGGCTGGTCTTGTCGGTCTTTGCCGCCGGGTTGACCACATCGTTAGCGCCGATGATAAAGGCGACGTCAGTCTGCGCAAACTCGCCGTTGATGTCCTCCAGCTCGAACACCTCGTCGTAGGGCACATTGGCTTCGGCCAGCAGCACGTTCATATGGCCGGGCATGCGGCCAGCCACCGGATGAATCGCATATTTGACCCGGACGCCCTTGGCCTTGAGCTGATCGCCCATCTCGCGCAGCACGTGCTGGGCCTGCGCCACCGCCATGCCATAGCCCGGGATGATGATCACCTGCTCGGCTTCGCCCAGCAGGAAGGCCGCATCCTCGGCGCTGCCGCGCTTCCATGGGCGTTGTTCCTTGGCCTCACCGCCGCCTGCCGAGGCATCGACGCCAAACCCGCCCGCGATCACCGAGATGAAGCTGCGGTTCATCGCCTTGCACATGATGTAGGAGAGGATCGCGCCCGATGAGCCGACCAGCGCCCCGGTTATGATCATCGCCGTGTTGTGCAGCGTGAAACCCATGGCGGCCGCCGCCCAGCCCGAATAGGAATTGAGCATCGAGACGACCACCGGCATATCAGCGCCGCCGATCGGAATGATCAGCAGGAAGCCGATCAGGAAGGCGAGTCCCGTCACCGTGGCGATCACCCACAGTGACTGGTCGAGCGTGAAATAGCCGGTCAGACCGATGATCGCCGCCAGCGTGCCAAGATTGATGATATGACGCCCCGGCAGCATGATCGGCGCGCCGCTCATCTTGCCCGCCAGCTTGAGGAAAGCGATGATCGAGCCCGAGAAGGTAATCGCCCCGATGGCGATGCCAAGGCCCATTTCGACCCGGCTGACCGGGTCGATAAGGCCGTCCTCGCCAATAATCCCGAAGGCTTCGGGGTTGAGATAGGCCGCCCAGCCGACCAGCACTGCGGCAAGTCCGACGAGGCTGTGGAACGCCGCCACCAGCTGCGGCATGTCGGTCATCTTGATCCGCCGCGCGATAATCCAGCCGATGCTGCCGCCGATGGCGATGGCAACGATGATCTGGCCCAGAGTCACCAGATCATTGGGAGAAGGTTGCGGCAAATAGCGGCCCGGCGGGATCGGTGCCGAAACCGCCAGCGTCGTCACGACCGCCAGCGCCATGCCGGCCATCCCGAAGCGGTTGCCCTTGCGCGATGATGCGGGCGAGCTCAGCCCGCGCAGCGCATAGATGAAGGCTACGCCGGACAGCAGATAGGCGATGAGGGCCCAATCGGGGATCGCATGCAACATGGATTCAGCGATCCTTCTTCTTGTACATCGCCAGCATCCGCGCCGTCACCGCAAAGCCGCCGAAAATATTGACGCTGGCCAGCACCACCGCCAGCAGCCCGAGCCACTTGGACGAAGCCGACCCCGCCGCCGCGCTGGCAATCAGCGCGCCGACAATGATCACCGATGAGATCGCATTGGTCACCGCCATCAGCGGCGTATGCAGCGCCGGGGTGACCGACCAGACGACGTAATAGCCCACGAAACAGGCCATCACGAAGATCGAGAGGATTGAGATGAAGTCCACTTGCGTTCCCTTCAGCTGAGCAGCCGCTCGTTGACAATTTTCCCGCCCTGCGTCAGCCGCACCGCATCGCCGATTTCCTCATCCAGCACCGGCTTGCCCGCTTCCTTGTCCCAGAACGCCGAGAGGAAGTTGTAGAGGTTGCGCGAGAACAGCGCCGAGGCGTCTGCGGCCAGATGCGCCGGCGTGTTGGAAAAACCGATAATCTTGACCCCGTAGTGCACGACCATTTCATCAGCCACCGAGCCTTCGACATTGCCACCTTGCACCACCGCCAGATCGAAGATC
>JANNAE010000054.1:0-1848 GCA_031383985.1 Novosphingobium sp.
AAAGCCTTTGGGCGGGGGCTTCTCCCCCCCCCTCACAAATTTCCCCTTTTCCGTTCTGGGCGCGCCAAGCCGACCCCCCTGCCCCCGGCCTCTCTACTCCGCCCCACACGAACGGGAATTGGGTTTGAAGGGCTGCCTCAGCCACTTCCCGCAGCCTCTCCAGCGTCACAAACCGCTTGAGCAAATCCCGCGCGGTTACCGCGCCGACATGGCGGATCCCAAGGCCGAACAGCAGCCGCGCCGCATCGGGCGCGCGCTTGGCCTCGATCGCTGTCAACAGATTGTCCACAGACTTGTCCTTCCACCCCTCGCGAGCGAGGATTTCGGCGCGGCGCTTATGCAAGCGGAAGATATCCGCCGGGCTTTCGAGCCAGCCGAGGCTAAAAAATTCGGCGATTGTCTTTTCCCCGAGCCCTTCGATATCGAGCGCGACGCGGCTCACGAAATGCCGCAAACGTTCGGTCCGCTGTGCCGGGCAGATCAACCCGCCGGTGCATCGAACATCGACCTCGCCCTCCTCGGCCACCGCCTCGCTGCCGCAATCGGGGCAGTGATCGGGGAAACGGAAAGCGGCGCGCGGTGCTTCGCGGGTCAGGTTCTCGACCACTTGCGGGATCACGTCTCCGGCGCGTTGCAGCACGATCCGGTCGCCCACACGCAGCCCCAGCCGGGCGATCTCGTCGCGGTTGTGCAGCGTCACATTGGTGACAGTCACCCCGCCAACCAGCACCGGGGCGAGCCGCCCGACCGGCGTCAGCTTGCCGGTGCGGCCGACCTGGATGTCGATCGCCTCAAGCGTGGTCTCGGCGCGTTCGGCGGGAAACTTGTGTGCCATTGCCCAGCGCGGGGCCTTGGCGACAAAGCCCAGCCGCGCCTGCCATTCCAGGCTGTCGACCTTGTAGACCACGCCGTCGATATCATAGGGCAAGTCCGCTCGGCGCGTGCCGATGCTGCGGTAATGCTGCAGCAATTCCTCGACCGAATTGCAGCACTCAAGGTGGGGCGAAACCGGCACGCCCCACGCGGCAATCCGCTGCATCATCGCAAACTGAGTTGACTCTGGCACTGCACTTGCCGCGCCCCAGCCATGCGCCCAGAACCGCAAGGGACGGGCCGCAGTGACGCTCGCATCCTTTTGCCGGAGCGATCCCGCCGCCGCATTGCGCGGGTTGGCGAAGATTTTGTCGTCGCGCTTTGCCTGGCCTGCATTGAGTGCGGTAAAATCCTGTTTCGACATGAAAACTTCGCCGCGAATCTCGAACACTTCTGGTACCGGCCCGCCCACCCCATCACCGCGCAGCATTTGCGGGATGTCTTTGATATGCGCGACATTCGCCGTTACATCCTCGCCCACTTGCCCATCCCCGCGGGTGGCGGCGCGGACCAGCTTGCCATCTTCGTAGCGCAGCGAGCACGACAGCCCGTCGATCTTGTCCTCCGCGGTCATCGCAACTTCTGCGTCCACGGGCAAGTTGAGGAACCGGCGGACCCGGGCGACGAACTCCGTCACTTCCTCATCCGAGAAAGCGTTGTCGAGGCTCATCATCCGAACTTCGTGGCTCACCTTGCCAAGCGGCGACGCGGCTATGGCATGGCCAACCTTGTGGCTTGGGCTGTCTTCCCGGACCAGATGCGGGAACGCCGCCTCCAGCTCGGCATTGCGGCGCACCAGCGCATCGTATTCGGGGTCGGAAATTTCCGGCGAATCCTCGGCGTGATAGCGCTGGTCATGATGCGCGATGGCCTTGGCCAGCCGCATGAGTTCGTTGGCGGCGTCCGCTTCGGAAAGGTCGATTCCCATCATCGCTTCCTAGCCTTGCATCAGCACGGTGGCCACCATCTCGCGCC
>JANNAE010000017.1:0-2444 GCA_031383985.1 Novosphingobium sp.
TCCATCTCTGTCGCTGCCCTGACCCTTGCCGGATGCGGCGGCTCCGAGGGCGGCTCGCGCGAGCAAATCCGCGCCGTTGGTTCGTCGACTGTTTATCCCTTCGCCAAGGCTGTCTCGTCCGAGCTGGCAAAAGCGAACCCAGCGATTAAGTCGCCGATTATCGAATCGACTGGCACTGGTGCTGGCATGAAGCTGTTTTGCGCCGGTGTTGGCGTACAGCATCCCGATATCGAAAATGCCTCGCGCCGAATGAAGAAGTCTGAATATGAAGATTGCGCCAAGAACGGCGTCGACAAGATCGTCGAAATTCAGGTTGGTCTTGATGGCATCGCCTTTGCCGAAGCGAACGGCGGCATCGGCTTTGCTCTGACCCAAGCCGATGTCTATAAGGCACTGGCCGCCAACCCCTTTGGTAAGCCCAACACCGCCAAGACCTGGAAGGATGTGAACCCGGCATTCCCGGCCGAGGCAATCTTGGTCTATGGTCCGCCGTCAACCTCGGGCACGCGCGACGCGCTTAAGGAACTGATCCTGATGAAGGGCTGTGACACCAACCCTGAAATGAAGGCGCTGAAGGACAGCGACAAGGACAAGCACGACACGATCTGCGGCGAAGTCCGCAGCGACGGCGCCTATGTCGATTCGGGTGAGAACGACAATTTGATCGTCCAGAAGCTCGAAGCCAATCCCAAAGCGATCGGCGTGTTCGGTTTTTCCTATCTTGAGGAAAACGCGGACAAGCTCAAGGGCCTGACCATGAACGGCGTTGTTCCGACCTACGCCTCGATCGCCGATTTCAGCTATCCGGGCGCGCGTCCGCTTTACATCTACGTCAAGGCAGCGCACTTCGATGCCATCAAGGGGCTTAAGGAATTTGTCGCCGAATGGGCCAAGAGCTGGTCGAAGGGCGGCTTGCTCGCCAAGCAGGGAATGGTCGTTTCTCCTGATGACGTCCAGGCCAAGAACGCCAAGATCGCCACTGAAATGACGCTGCTTGATGCGAGCACGCTGAAGTAAGAACCCCGGCGCGTTGAAGTAAGAACAAGGGAAATACCCAAAAAATGTCGCCAGCCATTCCCGTCCTGCTCGCCCTCGGGCTGGGCCTGATCGGTTGGTTGGCGGCGCGTTCGCGGGCATGGGCCTTTCGCAAGACCGTGCGTGCGGGCGGCGGTGAATTGCATTCGCTGCCCAATTATCACGGCTGGTATGTGGCGCTGTGGATCGTCATCCCGGCGATCCTGTTTGCGATTATCTGGAATGTCGTGAGCCCCGGGCTGATCCTGAGCCAGGTACTTGCCGATCCGGCAGCGGCCAATCTGCCCGCCTTCGGTGTCGGCCGCGATTCGATCCTCTCCGAAGCAAAGGCAATTGCCGGGGGACAGGCAGGAGCGGCCTTCAACCCGCAATCCGCCGCATTGGTTGAGCCGTTTCGCATCGCCATGCAGCGTTATGGCTTGATCGGCGTGATCTTCACCGTGATATTGGGCTTTGTCGGCGGCGCCTTGGCGTTCCTTCGCCTGCGCCCCAACTTCACCGCGCGCACCAGGGTCGAACGCGCGGTGATGGGGGCATTGCTGCTGGCCTCGCTGGTGGCGATCGTCACCACCTTTGGCATCCTTGCCTCGCTGATATTCGAAACTGTGCGATTCTTTAGTTTTGTCAGTCCGGCGGAATTCTTGCTCGGCACGCATTGGGGACCAGATCCGATGGCCCCCCCAACGGCAGATATGGGCGAGCGCTATGGCGCAATTCCGCTGTTTTGGGGAACTATCTTCATTGGCGCGATCATCGCCATGCTGGTGGCGATCCCGCTTGGCCTGATGAGCGCGATCTACCTCACGCAATATGCCTCGCTAACGGTGCGCAAATGGATGAAGCCGCTGATCGAGATTCTCGCCGGGGTGCCGACCGTCGTTTATGGCTACTTTGCCGCGCTGACGGTTGCTCCGGTGATCCGGGACGCCGCGCAAGCGATCGGCATAGCCGGTGCTTCCAGCGAAAGTGCCTTGGCCGCAGGCCTTGTGATGGGGATCATGATCATCCCCTTCGTGTCATCGATGGCAGACGACAGCATCGCCGCTGTCCCGCAGGCGATGCGCGATGGCAGCCTGGCGATGGGCGCGACTACTTCCGAGACGATCCGCAAGGTCCTGATCCCCGCAGCGCTGCCCGGCATTGTCGCCGGGGTGATGCTGGCAGTTAGCCGCGCGATTGGCGAGACGATGATTGTGGTGATGGCCGCTGGCGCCACTGCGCGGCTGACCGCAAATCCGTTTGAAACGATGACCACGGTCACCTTCCAAATTGTCGCCATGCTGGTGGCGATCCCGCTTGGCCTGATGAGCGCGATCTATCTCACGCAGTATGCGTCGCTAACGGTGCGTAAGTGGATGAAGCCGCTGCTCGAGATCCTCGCCGGGGTGCCGACCGTCGTCTATGGCTAC
>JANNAE010000067.1:0-51586 GCA_031383985.1 Novosphingobium sp.
ATCTGCGGCAGGAACACCACTACTGAGCCAACCCCCGACAGGACACCTTCGGTGATGAAGTCCCGCACCAGGCCCTGGGGCACAGTAGCGCGGACCTGATCGGCGACGCCGCCGATCACGCCTTCCAGCGCATCGGCAAACGGGGTGGCCCCGGTAAAGACAGCCTGGAAGACCACGAACAGCAGGCCAAACAATACCAGCGGCCCCAGCCAGGGATGCAACAGCACCTGGTCTAGCCTGGCATGGAGCCGGTGCTGCGCGGTTTCCGAGAGGATCGCGGCACCGGCGATTGCCTCGGCTGAAAACCGGCGCTCGGTCAGCGTCGTGTGGGGGTGCCGCGGTGCAGGCAGGTGATCTTCAGCAACAGCAATCGCCGCCGTCAGTTCAGACAAGCCGAGGCGGCGCACGGCGACCGTCGGGATGACGGGCACACCAAGCGCGGATTCCAGAGCCGAAGGGTCAAGCACCAGCCCGTCGCGTTCGGCCAGGTCGATCATGTTCAACGCGACCACCGTCGGCCGGCCCAGCGCAATGAGCTCTTGCGCGAACACCAGATGCTGTTCGAGGTTCGAGGCATCGAGCACGATAACCAGGACTTCGGGGGCCGCCTCGCCCGGGAATTCGCCGAGGATCACCTTGCGGGTCACCTCCTCGTCCGGACTGGTCGGCGAAAGGCTGTAACTTCCGGGCAGATCGGTCAGTTCGACCGGCGCGCCCGAAGGCAGGACCAGCCGCCCGGCCTTGCGCTCCACGGTAACCCCCGGATAGTTGGCAATCTTCTGCCGGGCACCGGTCAGCGCGTTGAACAGCGCACTTTTGCCCGCGTTGGGATTGCCGACCAGCGCTGCCGAGCGATGCTTGCTCACACCGTCTCCACCTGCATGGCCTGAGCATGGACGCGGCGCAGGGCCACGGTCATCCGCCCGATGGTCAATGCGATCGGATCGCGTCCGGCGAAGATCCCGCGATGCGCCACCGCGACCCGCGCGCCGACATCGATGCCCAATGCGCGCAGCCGCTGCGCCTCTTCATCGACCAGCAATGACCAGTCGACCGCGATGATGCAGGCCCGCTGGCCAACCGGAAGAAGATCGAGCGTCATGATCTGGCGCTGCCAGAACGCATGGCTAATTGCAAGTCATTCGCAATAATTGAGTCAGATCAAAACCGCGCGGGGGCTCAGCGCGCCGGGTAACGCAAGCGCCCGAGCATCCGGGCCGGGCTGAACTGTTCCTTACGGGGTTTGAGCAAGCGGCCCTTGGCCTTTTCGAACCGCATCACATCCTCGATCCGCCGATCCAGGAACGCCCGCGTTTCGGCGTGGTCGTCGCTGTGGTCCTGAGCGAACACCGCCAGTGTCGCGGCATAGATGCTGCCCAGCGTTATCCGCTTGGTATAGTGGTTATAGTCAGTCGCGGTGTCCCCGGCGAGCCGCCACATCGCATCGGCGCTGTGCCAGCCCATCCTCAGCGCAGCCCGCGCATTGCGGGGCATAGCCATGACCGCCAATGCGCGGCGCAACGCCTCTTCGCGGCCGACCAGCGCATCGAGCCGGAACTGGACAAGGCTGCGGATGCGCTCGCGGATCGGCAGATTGCCGATCCGCTGGTGCGGCAGGGCCGCTGCCATATCGGCGTCGATCCGGGCGATCCACGCCTTGATCATAACCATCGCGCCGCCGCTGAAGGCCAGCTGGGCGACATCGGGATTGACCCCCGCGCCCTCTGCCGCTGCCAGTACGGCCGCATGGCTCCAGCCATCGAATGCCGCAGCCTCGGCAATCGCCGGGGCCAGCGCGAGCCGAATTTCATCAAGCGTCGCGTCGGCCAGCGCCATCCCCGCGCTCAAAGCGTTGGTCCGTAGGACGGCCGATGCTGGCCATGCGCGTCCTTGGACTTGGCGTTGTTATCGATTTCGTTGACCAAAGGTCCGGTGCGCCCTTCAAGCAGGGCATAATCGCGCGCCGAGCGGCCCGAATTGTCAGCCCGATCGGGATTGGCCCCAGCCTTCAGAAGCGCGCGGATCAGCGGAATGCTGCGGTTATGGACTGCGGTGATCAAGGGGGTTTCCCCGGCATTGTTGCTTTCATCGACCCGCGCTTTGTTGGTGATCAACAGATCCACCCCTTCGACAAAGCCGAGGTTGGTTGCCTGAACCAGCGGGGTGACACCCTTGGCATCGCGGACATTCACATTGGCACCCTTGCTGATCAGGAACGACATCCAGGTCAGATCGCGGCGCGCGGTGACGATGTGCAGCGCGGTCTGCCCGCTGGTCAGGTCGCGGGTGTTGATGATCGTGGTACCCGGCTCGGACAGCGTATCGTTTACGGCATTGCCGTCCTTCTTACGCACCGCTTCAAGAAATTTGTAGCTCTCGGAAAACTGGGCCTGTGCCGGTCCGGTCCAGAGCAGCAACGCCCCGAGCAGAACTGGCACAGCAAGCAAAAATGGCCGTAACTTCGACACTTTTCCAAATCTCCTGTTGCGCAAGTGCGCGGCATTTCACCGCTCACAGGGAATCGCTTCCCCAACACGCTTCTTGCGCCGCGTGGTTTAGCAGAGCATGAACCGCCGCGCCATGACCAAGCTTTTTCTGCCCGCTACCGTCCTCGCCCTGATGATCGCCGGTTGCGGCAGTTCGCCGGCGGTGCCCACCCCGGCCGAAACCCCGCCGCTGGAAGGTGCGGCAATCGGCGGTCCGTTCACGCTGGCAGACAAGGCGGGCAAGCCGGTCAGCTGGAACGATTTTGCCGGCAAATACCGGATCGTCTATTTCGGCTTCACCTTCTGCCCGGATGCCTGTCCGACCGATGTCGGCGTCATGATGCAGGGCTTCGCGCGGTTCGCCAAGGCGAAAGGCGCGCTGGCCGATCAGGTCCAGCCGATCTTCATCTCGATCGATCCCGCCCGCGACACTCCGGCTAAAGTCGGCGAATTCACCGCGGCGTTTTCACCGCGTTTGCTGGGGCTGACCGGCACGGCTGCGCAGGTCGATGGCGCGGCCAAGGCCTTCAAGGTCTATCACGCCAAGGGCCAGGCCAGCACCGGCGGCTATCTGATGGACCACAGCCGGATCGCCTATCTGATGGACCGGGACGGCAAGCCGCTGAGCATGCTCCCGGTCGATCAGGGCCCCGATGCAGTCGCCGCCGATCTGGCCAAATGGGTCAAGTGAGCGGCGGCACTCCTTTTTGGGAAAGACCCATCGAGACGCTTGGCCGCGAGGAGTGGGAAGCGCTGTGCGATGGCTGCGGCCAGTGCTGCCTGCACAAGGTGGAGGATGAAGATACCGGCGTGATCTATCCCACCAATGTCGCCTGCAAGCTGCTCGATATCCATGGCGCACGCTGCAGCGACTATAAGCACCGCAGGAGCTTCGTCCCCGATTGCATGCGCCTCACGCCGCGGCTCGCCGCCGAGATGGAGTGGTTGCCCACGACTTGCGCCTATCGCCTGCGCGCCGATGGTGAACCGCTGCCGGCATGGCACTATCTGATCAGCGGGAGCCGCGAGACGGTCCATAGCCTGGGCATTTCGGTCCGCGGCAAGGCGATCAGCGAGGAGATTGCCGGTCCGCTGGAAAACCATGTGATCCTCCCGCCGGGGCTGGAGCTGGCACCTGATGGCTGATCCCTATTGCCATGCTTGACTGGTTGCGCCGCCCTTCTGCCGCCTTGCCGCAAATCACCGTGAGCGGGCGCGTGCTGCCGGTGGTGATCCGCCGGTTGGAGCGCGCGCGGCGGCTGGCAATGCGATTGGCGCCCGATGGCAGCGAAGTGCGGATCACCATGCCGCGCTGGACCCGCACCGCCGATGCGCTGGCCTTTGTCCAGGAAAAGGCCGGGTGGATCGAGCTCCAGCTCGCCCGCCTGCCCGCGCCGGTTGCGCTGACCACGGGCGCAGTCATTCCCTATCGCGGAACGCCGCTGGTGTTATGCCATATCGCCGGGGCGACCCGCCGGGTGCGCCACGAGGACGGCGAACTGGTGCTGGGCGGACCGGCTGAGAGCCTGGCGCCGCGCCTGCGCCGCTGGCTGGAGGGCGAGGCGCGGACGCTGCTGGCGCAGGATCTTGACTTCTATTGCGCCCGGGCCGGACAGCCCGCTCCCCGGCTGATGCTGTCGAGCGCCCAGCGGCGCTGGGGCAGCTGCGCGCAGGGCGGAACGATCCGGATCAACTGGCGGCTGGTGATGGCACCCGATGCCGTTCGCCGCTCGGTCGTCGCGCATGAAGTCGCGCATCTGGTCCATTTCGACCACAGCCCGCGGTTCCACGCGCTGCTTGGCGAGGTCTATGACGCCGACATGGCGGCGGCCAACCGCTGGCTCAAGCGCGAGGGTCGCAGCCTTTACCTGCCGCTGGGCTAAGCGTTTGCGCGTAACCACAAATTAACCACAATGGGCCGAAGAGAGCTGCATGGTGCGGCCAATCTTGCCCTTTGCAGTGCTGGCACTGCTGGCGTCCTCGGCTCCCGCTGTCGGGCAAGAGGTATGCAGGCTATGCTTCGGTTCGGACGGAGTCTCGCCGGGCGAGCAGCCCCTGACTATCGAAATCTACACCGGCCTGGCCTTCAGTCGCCTCGCGCTGAACGGCGCCAGCACTGGCAGCGCGGTGATTGATCCGCAAAGCGGTGCCAAGAAAACCGATGGCGGAATGATCGATCTGGGCGGCATGTCCGTGCAGGGGCGCGGGCGGATAAGCGGCACGCCGCACCGCGCGGTCCGGATCGATCTGCCCCAGCGCGTGGCGATGAACGCTCCGGATGGCACCAGTGCCGACCTCAGCGATCTGGTGACCGACTTGCCCGCCTTTCCGGTGTTGGATGCCTCGGGCACGCTTGAATTCACCTTTGGCGGCAAGCTGAGCGTCAAAGGCAATCAAGGCGGCAATTTTCGCGGCCGGATACCAATTTCGGTCGATTACAACTGAATTGTAGCGCTGTCGGCTTGGCCGTCCTATCTTGGCGCCATGTCCTATTGGCGCAATATCAATCCTACCGGCGCAATTGCCGATTTTCGCACCGTGTTCGAGCAGGCCGGTCGCAACCGCTGGCGCTTTGCGTTCCTCGCCGCGCTGACCACGCTGGGGATCTTTTCGATCATGATGCAGGAAAGCTGGAAAAAGCCCCGGCCCAAAGCGGAAATTACCTATATTACCTCGTGGCGGGCCGATCGCAGCGATGCAGAGATCACCGCCTCGAACATCGCCAATCAAAAGCGCAAGGAAGCCCGCGCGGCAGAGCAAGCCAAGCGTGAGGAAGCGGTGCGCAACATCTACAAGACAATCGGCCGGGCCTCGGGCATGGATGTCGCTGCGATCGAACTGCAAGCCCAGGCTGACCGCGCCGCCGAAGCCGCCGCCAAGACCAAGGCCGATGCTTTGATCAAAGCGCAGGTGCCGGTTGCCAACTAGGGACGATGCCCGCTGGCTGGACGCTGCGGCGCGCCTCGCCGCGCGCGCCAGGCCGCTCAGCCGCCCCAACCCGGCGGTTGCCGCGATCATTGTCCGTGAAGGCATTGTCGTCGGGCGCGGCTGGACACAGGCGGGCGGGCGCCCTCATGCCGAGGCGGTGGCGCTGGCTGAGGCCGGAGCGGCAGCGCAGGGCGCAACGCTGTATGTCACGCTGGAGCCTTGCGCGCATCCCAGCCCGCGCGGCCCGGCCTGCGCCGATCTGGTCGCGCAAAGCCGCCTCGCCCGGGTTGTCATCGGTTGCTCCGATCCCGATCCGCGCACGGCGGGAAAGGGGATGGACCGGATCCAGGCCGCAGGAATTGCCGCAGAAATTCATCCCTCCTCCGCCTGCTGCGCCAGCCTGGCGGGATACCTCAAGCAAGCCAGTGCCGCGCGCCCGCATGTCACGCTCAAGCTCGCGATGTCGCTCGATGGCTGCATCGCGCTCGCCAGCGGCGAAAGCCAGTGGATCACCGGCGCAGCCGCGCGCGCCCATGGCCATGCCTTGCGCGCCGCATCCGATGCGATCCTGATTGGCGGCGGGACGCTGCGCGAAGATAGCCCAAGCCTCGATGTCCGCCTGCCGGGGCTGGCGCAGCGCAGCCCGCAGCGCTGGGTGCTGACCCGGGGTGCCGTGCCGCCAGAGTGGAAGGTGCTGCACTCGCCGCAGGAGATCACCACCGCGATGCCGGACGTGCAGTATCTCTATATCGAAGGCGGCGCGGGTGCGGCGGCGGCGTTCCTTGGCGCTGATCTGGTCGACCGGCTGGTGCTTTATCGAGCCCCGATCCTGATCGGCGGCGGGAAGGCGGCGCTGGGCGACATCGGCCTGACCAGCCTTGCCGCCGCGCATAACCGCTGGCAACTCACCGACCGCCGCCAGCTTGGCAACGACACATTCGAGGCTTACGAAAGAATCCCATGTTCACCGGAATAATCACCGCCCTCGGCACGATCCGCGAAATCCGCCAGCAGGGTGATCTTCGCGCGGTCGTCGCTTGCCCGCTCGATCCAGCGACCATCGCCATCGGGGCCTCGATCGCCTGCTCGGGCGTCTGCCTGACGGTTGTCGAGCGCGGCGGCAGCGCAGGCGATGCCTGGTTCGCGGTCGATGTATCGGGCGAGACGATTGCTTGCACCGTCCCTGGCCAGTGGAGCCAGGGCCGCACCCTCAACCTCGAGCCCGCGCTGCGGCTCGGGGATGAACTGGGCGGACATATTGTAACCGGCCACGTCGATGCGGTCGGCCGGATCGTGTCACGCCAGAAGATTGGCGGATCAGTGCAGCTGACAGTGGCGACACCGCCTGAAATCGCGCCGTTCATTGCCGCCAAGGGCTCGGTGACGGTCGATGGGGTTTCGCTGACCGTCAATACCGTCACCGATCAAAGCGATGGCGCGGCGCATTTCATGCTCAACATCATCCCGCATACCGGGGATGTCACCACGCTCGGCAGTCTCAAAGCTGGAGACGCGGTAAATCTGGAAATCGACGTGCTGGCGCGCTATCTCCAGCGGATGCAAAGCCTCAGGGGTTAAGCGGACCTGCGGCAAAGCTCTCGCGGGTAATCTCATAGGTCACGTGAACAACCCCGCGCCCTGCCCGTTCGGTGATAGTGGTTTCATCGGTCAGCTGCCCGCCGATCTTCTCCATCGCCCGGCGCGAGCGCAGATTGTCTTCGCCAACCCGGAACTTGACCCGCTCGACGGACCCCAACGCATAGGCCAGCATCAGCCGCTTCATTTCGCGGTTATATCGCCCGCCCCAATGGCTCCGCGCGAGGAAGGTCCAGCCAATTTCGATCGAGCCGCCGTCCGCCGGATCATAGAACTGCATCCGCGATCCACCGATCATTGCCCCGCTGGCCCGGTCGATCACCACCAGCGCCCCGCCTTGCTCCATCGCATCGGCAAAATAGGCGCGGAAAACCGGCTCCTGCCAGCGATCATGCGCGGGGTGAAGCTCCCAGATCAGCCGATCGGCGGCGATCGCATAAAGCGCGTCCCAATCAGCCTCGCGCAGCGGGCGCAGCAGCAGATGCTCACCCGCCAACGTCGGCTGGCGTTCCATCTCAGGCTGTCACCGCCGCCAGCGCAGCGATGAACTTGTCGATATTGCTCATCGTCAGCCCGGCGATATTGATTCGGCCGGAACCCGCCATGTAAATGCCGTGATCCGAGCGCAGCTTCTGGATCTGCTCGGCTGACATCGGCAGCAGCGAGAACAACCCGTTCTGTCCGCCCAGCGGGGTCAGGTCGAGCGAGCCAATCTTACCGGCAGCCGCCAGCCGCTCGCGGACCTGGGTTATCCGGGTGCGCATCGTATCCAGCTCGTCCAGCCACATTCGGGTCAGGCCCGCATCCGCAAGGATAATCCGGACCGCCGCCGCGCCGTGATCGGGCGGCATCGACCAGTTGGCGCGGGCCAGCGCATGGCCGTTGGACAGCACCGCCGCAAGTTGGCTCGGCTCGGCCACCATCACATAGGCCGCGCCAACCCGGTCGCGGTACATCCCGAAATTCTTGTCGCAGCTATAGGCGATCACCGCCTCGGGCACGGCGGCGAGCACCCGGCGCACTCCGTAGCTGTCTTGCTCCATCCCCTGCCCCAGCCCCTGATAGGCCAGATCGAGCAGCGGCAGCAGCTTGGCGCCGGCCACCAGATCGGCAATCTCGTCCCACTGGGCGTGGTTGTAATCGATGCCACTGGGGTTGTGGCAGCAGCCGTGGAGCAGGATCGCATCGCCTTCAGAGGCACCTGCAATCGCGCCGCGAAGTGCGTCCATATCGACCACGCCTGCCGCAGCCGCATGGGCAAAGCCTTTCAGTTCAAGCCCCAGATCGGCATAAATCTGCGCATGGTTGGGCCAGCTTGGCGTGCCCATCCAGATCCGCGCCGCCCCCGCCTTCTTGGCCAGCGCCACCGCGAGGCGCACCGCGCCGGTCCCGCCGGGGGCCTGCATCCCCTCGATCCGCCCGCCAAAAGTGGGGTCGGCGGCGCCAAAGATATAGGGCATCAGCGCATGGACAAAACCCATGTCGCCTTCTGGCCCGAGGTAGGATTTTGACGCCTGCGTATCGAGCAGCACCTTCTCCGCCGCCTTGATCGCGCAGAACACCGGCGTATCGCCCTGCCCGGTGCGGTAAACGCCCACCCCGAGGTCGATCTTGTCGGGCCGGGGGTCCGCGGCATAAAGTTTGATCAGCGCAAGCAGCGCATCGGCGGGTTGTTGGGGCAGGGTGTCAAGCATGGCGCATGCCTTTGCCGATGATGGCTGCGGGGGCAAGTGCGGCGCAAAGATTTTCACCGCCTCGCCAGCCAAACCCAGATCGCGGCGGGTCAGTGCCAGCTGATCAAAACAGACGACCGCCGATCGGCACGGCGTGATCGGGCGCAAAAAGAACCACCGCGCCTTGGTCATCGGGAAAACCCAGCGTCAGGACTTCGGACATGACTTTGCCGATCTGGCGCGGCGGGAAATTGACCACCGCTGCAACCAGACGCCCCACCAGCGTTTCTGGGGTGTAGTGCTCGGTGATCTGGGCAGACGATGTCTTGACACCGATTGTCGGGCCAAAGTCGATCGAGAGCCTGAACGCGGGCTTTCGCGCCTCGGCGAGCGGGGCCGCCGTGATGATCCGGCCGACGCGGATGTCGACCGCAAGGAATTGTTCGAAGCTGATGAGTGTGGCGGCAGTGGCCTGCGGATCGTGGGAAATGTGCATTGGCGGAAATCTATCAGCCGTGGTTCAAACCTCAAGCGCAACGATGCAAAACAAGGAAGGCCAGCTATCCGGGCGATATATTGCCCCGATAGCCGGCCTTCGAAAGCATGTGGCGGTTTTTTCGCCAAGCTGTTCCTTAGTAGCTGATCTTCACCCGAACATACCAAAGCCCGCCGTTGATCCCGAACGGTCCGCCGCTGCGCGGATAGACCTGGCCATCGTTGAGACTGCCGGTAACCGGGAAGACATTGATCGCTGCAGACTGCTTGATCTTGTCAGGATGATTATCGAACAGATTGCTGGCGCCTACCGTGACCGCGAAATGCTCGTTCAGATCGTAGGTCACGTCCAGATCGGTCGTCAGCTTGGCGCCGAAAACCTGCCCGGGATAATCGAGCTCGCTTTGCCACGTCCCATAGTAGTTTTCACGCAGATTGAACGAGAAGCTGTCTTTTTCCCAATTGACCGAGATATTGCCGCGGTGATTGGGAGCGAGACGCGAAACGTTGAT
The DNA here is from genome assembly GCA_031383985.1 of Novosphingobium sp. Lineage (GTDB taxonomy): Bacteria > Pseudomonadota > Alphaproteobacteria > Sphingomonadales > Sphingomonadaceae > Novosphingobium. The sequence continues at coordinate 9,691 of JANNAE010000067.1, forward strand.
GATCTGGGCAGCGCTGATGACCGCTGGATTAAAGCGCGGCACCCGGCTCTTGTTGTAGTTGTAGGCCAGTGTGAAGTTCAGCTTGCTGCCATCGCCAAGGCCGGCACGATAAGTCCCGACAACGTCAACGCCTTGCGTGATCGTATCGAAGGCATTGGTGAAGTAGTTGACGTCACCACCCAGACCGACCGAGATCAGCGCCGGTTGAGCGATAAGATCGGCTGCCGAAACGTTGAATGTCTGCGATACGCCGATCCGGTTCTTCACCTTGATGCTATAGGCATCGACCGTCAGCGTGAGGTTGTTAGCCGGCTTGGCCACAAAGCCCAGACCGAAGTTGGTCGACTTTTCCGGGATAAGGTCCTTTGCACCGTAGAATTGGGCGATCGTGCTGGTGACCGGGTATGTTCCGGTCTGAACCTGATTGCCCGAACGGAAGTTGGTGGTCAGGATCTCGACATTCTGCTGCCCGGGCGACGGCGCGTGGAAGCCGGTGCCGACGGTGCCGCGGATCGAGAGGCCATCCGAAACCCGGTAAAGTGCGTTGACCTTGCCGACAACGGTGCCGCCGAAGCTGCTGTAATGCTCGTAACGACCGGCAATCCCGAAGCTCAAGGCCTCGGTAAGATCGCCTTCTACGCCGACATAGGCAGCATAGCTGGTCTGGTCGAAGCTTCCGGCCGAGGACGGGCTGGTACCGCCATAGCCGCTGGCACCCGGCGAGCGCGCGGCCACCGTTCCCGAAGGCGTGTAGACCCCGGGGGCGACCAGCGTGAACAGGTTCTGCGCGACGGCATAAGGTCCGACGCCATAGGACTGGGGATCACCAGCGGTTGCAGTGTAGGTTTCCTTGCGGAACTCGGCGCCTGCCGACAGCGTCAGCGGGCTGGCCAGCCCGGCAACAGTCAGCGGATAGGTCACGTCTAGATTGACGTCGGTTTCCTTCTGGATCAGCTTGCCGAAGAAGAACTCCGACTGCGACTGCGGACCGTACGACGCATTCAGCGAGTCGGTCATCGACAGGCCGAGCGAATTGCGGCTGGTCGAGACCGACAGATCGTAAGTGAAGCCTGATTCGGCAGCACCCTTGAATCCGACTACGCCGAAAGCCTGATCGGTCACGCCCAGGAAGCGCGGGGTAAACCCTGCGGGGTAGCGCGATGAAAACAGGAAGGTATTGGTGTCGTTAACAAACCCGCCCGCCGGGCAGGTCGGGGTCGCGGCCGGGCACGGCGTCAGATAAAACGGATTTGCGAAGGCTCCGTTTCGGCCAAGGTTGATCGTCGCCCCGTTGGCATTGACTGCGGTTCCAGCGATTGGCGAGCGATAGTTGAAGCTCTGGTTGGCGTCGCTGTGCGCCAGGTTGGCAAACAGATAGATCTTGCTGTTGTCGCTGACATCCAGCGCCGAGTTGAAGACCAGCTTATAGCCTTCGCTTGGCGACGAACCCCAGATCTGCACCGGCCCCGGATAGTTCGGCAGCCGTGCCGCCAGCGTGGGATTGTTAGCGGCAAAAATCAGAGCAATTGGACGGGTCGCACCGCGGCTCGTCTGACCGTCATTGGTATATTCACCGCTCAGGTTAACAAAGCCGTTGTCGCCCAGCGCGAGGCCCAGATTGGCAGCAATCTGCTTGCCCTTGCCGTCACCCTCATAGGTCTGGCCATAACGCGCCACCACTTCCAGCCCGGAGCGATTGTCCTTCAGGCCATAGTTGAGAACGCCGGCAATCGCGTCGGTACCATATTGCGCGGTCGCGCCTTCGCGCAGCACCTGCAGGCTCTTGATCGCGATCGCGGGAATGGCCGAGATGTCCGCGCCTTGCGAGCCAAACGACAGACCGGTATCGCCGCCCGAGTAGACCTGGACCAACGCCGACCGGTTGTAGCGCTTGCCGTTGAGCATCACGAGGATGTTGTCGCCCGGCAGGCCGCGCAGCGATGGCGCGCGCACGAAGGTCGAGGCGTCCGAGATCGTGTTCTGACCGACATAGAATGACGGAACGATATTCTTGAGCGAATCGAGAATATTGGCCGAGGGCTGCGCCGAAAGCTCGGTCGCAGTGATTACATCGACCGGCGATGCCGAGTCAGTCAGCGTGCGATCGGTGCGCCGCGTGCCGATAACCAGAATGTCGTCAGTATCGGCAACTTCAGTTTCGGCAGTTGCTGCCGCTTGCTGAGCGCTGGCAACCGCCGGCGCGAGCATCGATGTCAGAACTGCCGCAGTTGCGAGCAATCCGCTGCGCAACGCAGCGCGTGAGCCTGATTTCATGATTTTAGCTTCCCTGCCCTGTTCAGGTCGGTGCGCAATAGCCCGCCTGTTTTAAAGTCGCTTGCCGCTATAGTCAGGGTTCAGAGGACTGCAATCGGATTGCAGCAATCGATTGACGGTCCGGCGCGGAAATATTCCGACTGTGGCATTATTACTATACTACTGCCGCTGCCACGAATCCGAAATCCTGTGAATATCGCGCCAGCCCCATCGGGTTTGGCACTGGACTACTGGCTTGGCAGAAACCGGTGTCGGCGATATAGGGCGGCATCACTGATTGGCCAAAGGGTTGTTTCATGCGCGCAGTTGTTGTTTCCCTCGCCTTGCTCGTCCCTGTTGCGGCATATGCCGCAACTGAACCGCAAGCCGAACCTGCACCTGCGCCCGCCGCGCCTGCGGCAACCCCCGCAAGCCTGAGCCTCGACACCCCGATTGCCGAGATTGCCGCCGCGCCCGCGGGCAAGGCCGTGCTCGACAAGCAGCTGCCGGGCTTGCTGACTCATCCGGCCTATGAAACCTTCAAGGCCATCAGCCTCAAGGCGTTGCAGCCCTTTTCGAACGGTCTGATCACCGATGAACGGCTGGCTGCGGTGGAAACCGAGCTCAAGGCGCTCAATCCGGCGGGGTAAGTCTGTCGGCCTGAAACCAGCGTACCCAGAGGCTCAGAACGGCAGCCACTTCTGCTTGACCGAGAACTTCATATAGCCGGCGTTGATGCCGAGCCGCAGCCCTGCGCCGACCCGGATCGGGATCAGGACGATATCGCCGCGGCGCATGTAGCTGACGTTGAACCCGCCGATCAGATAGGCCTGCCCCTCGCCCGCCGGGAAGCGCTTGTAGAGGTCGGCGCTGTTGTAAAGATTATAGACCAGCACGAAGGTGTTGCCGGCATTGGCCCCGGCATCGAACCCGATCGAAGGTCCGGTCCAATAGACCGGGCGCTGCCCCTCGACCTTGTGGAACAGCGTGCCCGAGCCATAACGCAGCCCGACCACCAGCGCAGCCCCGCCTTCGCGGCCGACGATATAGGCATTGGGCTCGCCCTGTTTCTTGAGCAGGTCCTGGATCACGTCCGCCAGCCCCTTGGCGCCCTTGCCGAACACGCCTTCGGCGGCGCCGATCAGATCATCCTGTTTGTAAGTCGCGCCGCGCTCGCCAGCCGGAGCGGTGGCGGCTTGCGAGGCAGCCGCGGCGGGATCGGTGCCGGAATCAGCGGGGCGAACCACGGCAGCTCCATCGGCTTTGAACGAAGGGGCGGGAGCGGGCGCAGGGGCAGCCGTCGCCGCGGTTGCCGGCTTGACCAGATCGGCATCAATCGCGGTGTCGGGATCAACCGCCCGGACCTGCGCGCCTGCGGGCACCGCCCCTGCCAGCGCCAGTGCGCCAAGCACCGCCAGAGCCATCCCGCGCATTCCCGTGCCGATCTGCATCATGATCCCGTCCATCCCGAATTGTGCCGCGCCAGCCCGACCGGACCGCGCGCGGATACTCGCCCGCTACCCTCTGAATCCATGGCTGGCCCGGCGGCAATGAACCGGCGATGAGCCGACTCGCTTTTGCGGCCAAGCGAGTCTGGCAAGCGACCAAACATTTCCGCGACCCGCCCCTTGCCGCACCCCGCCACCCTCGCTATAGCGCGCCCTCGCTGCTGCGGTCCGGAGACGTGGGTGAGTGGCTGAAACCAACGGTTTGCTAAACCGTCGTACTGATAACTCGGTACCGAGAGTTCGAATCTCTCCGTCTCCGCCATTGGCCTCCGATTATGCCCCATGCGCCGCACCCTTGGTGGCAAAGCAATTTGCCGCGAGCGGAGCTGATTTTGCTTTGCTGAAGTTTGCGCGGTGCGGCATGGCGGCGGAATCATTCCTCGCTGGTTAGAGAAGATTACATGCGCACATCCGCTGATACGCCGTCGGTAAAAACCACATGGGCCGATCTGGGCCTGGACGTTTTCTCGCTGTGGATCGACTCGTTGGCGGTCATGCGCCTGCGATCGCTCAAAATTGCACGGGGGGGAGTGGCCGGCCAGCAGGAGTTTGCCTTGATGCTGACCGAGAAATTCGCGGCTTCCTACCAGCTTGCGATGAAGTCCGCGGCAGGCCAGCTCGGCGTTTCGCCTGCGGAAATAACCGGCAACTTTTTGCATTATGTTCATAAGCAAGTGCGGGCCAACAAGACGCGGCTGAGCTGACGCCCGGTCATGAATGTCCGGTAATATGCCTTCGAGGCCCAGGATAAGGGCGAAACAGCATCCGGCACCCGCTCGCCTCATGCTTAGCGTCCGGCATCAGGATCTGCAATTATACCTTTAGCAATTGCAACAATGCGCGCTCGGTCCCGGTCAATAAGCTGGCTGGACGCGGAATATTGTTTCGTAGTCTCTCCATTTTTTTGGGTTTATACACCAACGCTATCACCAAGGGATGCACGTAGGATTTTCTGGCAATCGCCGGAGTGTTGCCAAGCGCCTTGGCGACAGGGTCGAGCAGCGATTTGATGGTTATCATCTCATCTGATGCGAGCAGCACATCGAGGGCCAGCACGCTGGCACCCCAGGTGCGGAAGTGCTTGGCCGTGAAATCGCCACCCGATGCTTCGCGCAAATAGGCGTTTACATCGGAAGAGGTAATGGCGCGGCGGCCCCCCAGATCATCGACATAATCGAAAAGATGGGCCCCGGGTTCATCGAGGCAGTGGCGCACGACACGCGCCAGCCGCCGGTCCTCGATTTTCAGCGACTGCGCCTTTCCCGATTTGCCAATATAGTCGAAATAAACCGATTGTGCTTTGACCGCGACATGGCGTTTGCGCAGGGTAGTCGCGCCGAAACTGTTGTTGCTGCGGGCATAGCTTTCATTGCCGATCCGCACTCGCCCCCTGTCCAATAGCCTGACGATGGCCGCGAGAACCGTATCGCGCCTGACTTTGCGATGCGCCAAGTCCTGATCAACTCGCTTGCGTATTTTTGTAAGAACCGTGCCAAATTCGGCGCAACGCGCATATTTTTCAGACTCTTGCGCTGCGCGAAATTCGCTGTGATATCTGTATTGCTTGCGGCCTTTCGCGTCCCATCCGACGGCTTGAATATGACCATCGGCATGGGGGCAGAACCACGCGTTCCGATATGCTGGAGGAAGGGCAATTGCATCGAGGCGGCTGATTTCAGCACGACGCGTTATCGTCCGACCCCGCGCATCTGCATACTTCCAGCCCTTGCCTGATTTCAATCTGCTGATTCCGGGTTGCGAATTGTCTACATACCGGAGGGATTTGCTCATAGCCGCGCTCTCGTTACACCAGCCCGAACAACGCTAGTCTGGGGCATGCGGTTCCAAGGCCGTGCGAATGCCGATCGCCGATCCCGCGATCAGCAAGCGCCCAGCTGGAATCAGCCCGCCTCTGACTCAGCACCAACGGCAGAACGTAACAGCCCGCGAAAGATTTCGGTGGGGGTGCGATTGCCCTGAATCGCATCAAACACATCGCGGCTGATCGGCATGTCGACCCCGTATTTCTCGGCCAGCGCGATCACCGTGGGGGCGCTTTTCACCCCTTCGGCGACCATGTGCATCGCGCCGATAATGTCATCAAGCCGGCGTCCCCGGCCAAGCTCTACCCCGACATGGCGATTGCGGCTGAGCGGGCTGGTGCAGGTCGCGATCAGATCGCCCATTCCGGTCAGGCCGGCAAAAGTCTCGGCCCGTCCGCCCATCGCCAGGCCCAGCCGTGTAATCTCCGCGAGGCCGCGGGTAATCAGCGCCGACCTGGTATTGTCGCCCGCGCCCTGGCCATCGCCCATCCCGACTGCAATCGCGATGATGTTCTTGAGCACCCCGCCCAGTTCACAGCCAATCAGATCGGTGTTGGTGTAGACCCGGAACAGGCCCGAGTGGAACAGCATCTGGAGACGCCGGACGATGATTTCATCCTCCATCGAGATCACCGTCGCCGCAGCTTTCCCCGCCATGATCTCCCGCGCCAGATTGGGCCCGGTCAGCACCCCCACCGGATGGCCGGGGAGGCATTCGACGATCAATTCGGACATCCGCTTGCCCGAGGCCAGTTCCAGCCCTTTGGTCAGGCTGATCACCGGCACCCACGGGCGAATATGCTTCGCCACCTCTTCGAGCACGGAGCGAAAGCTGTGGCTGGGCACCCCCATCACGACCACGTCGGCATTGCTCACCGCCTCGCCCAGATCCCGGGTCGCTCGCAGTGCCGCTGGCAAGACGATGTCGGGAAGATAGCGGCTGTTGCGCCGGTTGTGGTTGATATCCTCGACCGTAGCGGCGTCGCGCGCCCACAGTGTGATCGGCGCATTGCGCGATACCATCGACGCGACCGTAGTTCCCCAGCTTCCCCCGCCAAGCAGGGCCACCCGCAACATCATCCTGTGATCCCTCTAGAGCATCGCGCGGAAAAGTGGGTGCCGGTTTTCCGTAAATAGCGATGCGAAAACAAAGACTCCTAGAGCATGATGTGGTTCAGATTTAGCGCATCATGCTCTAGCCGGGCTACCACCTGGCTCGCCGGGAGACGAAACTGACGCCAAATTCAGTGCTTGGCAAGGAAAGCCAGATGGTGCCGCGCGGTTTCAGCCGGCGCTTCGATCATCGGCACGTGACCGACATCCTCGAGGATCACCAGTTGACTGTCCTTGATCCCGGCGTGCTGGGTGGCGGCGCAGCTGACATCGACCAATTTATCATGGCGCCCCCAGATGATTTGCGTGGGCGTAGTGACATCGTCCAGCCGGTCATTCAGCGGGCGGTTCTGGATATCATCGATCATTTGCTCGAAGATGCTGTCGAGCAAGGCCCGGTGCGGCTTGTTGTCTTCGAGTAGCAGCTTCTTGAACTGGCCGGGAATATAACGCGGCTTGTGAACGACAAAGCCCATCAACCGGTCCATTTCAGCCAGGGTGCGCGGCACCAGCGGGCTCTCATCTCCCTCAGCCTCAACGATTTTTTGCAGCTCGCTTTCATCTGGCCCTAGCACACCGGCATTGTTGAACAGGGTGAGCGAGCGCAGCCGGTCGGGAAACTCCAGCGCAAAGTGCAGCGCGATGTAGCCGCCCATGGAATTGCCGCCGAGGTGGCAGTTGTCGATCCCCAGCGCATCGAGGAAATCGCGCAGACGGACTGCCTGGGTGGCGACCGCATGATCGAGATCTTGGCTCCGCGCGTTCTCGCCAAAGCCGGGAAGATCGGGGCAGATCAGACGATATCCGCCGGTCAGGTAAGGCGCGTAGAACGACCAGTTGTCTTTGTCGCCGCCGAACCCGTGGACCAGCACGACCGCCTTGCCCGCCGGATTGCCGCCCTCAAGATAAGGCCAGGTCAGCTCGCCAACCTGAGCCGACTTCAGCACCATGCGGCCTTTGCGCCGCAGGGCATTGCGCCCCTGATTGAACAAAACCCGCGGGAACAGCAGGTAAGTACCCATCCCGGCCACCAGCAGCGCCAGCACGATCCACAGCAAAAAATTCATTAATTGGGTCCTTGGGGTAAATGCGCTTCGAGCCAGTCGGTCATTTCGCCCAGCACTTCGAGCTGTTCCGGCTCGTTGAAAATCTCATGATAAAGCCCGGGATAGAGGGTGAGCGTCTTGTCCCGGCTGCCCAGCTGGGAATGCAGATATTCAGATCCCTGCGGCGCGGCGAGAGTGTCTTGTTCTCCGTGCAAAAGCAGCATAGGCAAGGTAATTGCGCGCGCTCCGGCTTGGGCGGCGGCCATCGCTTCGAACATTTCCTTGGCCAATCGCGCACCCATCTTGCCGCTATAGACCAAGGGATCGGCCAGGTATGCGGCGACCACTGCCGGATCGCGGCTGACCCCGGTGGCATCAAGCTGCAGCACGCCCATCCGCGGGGCCAGTTTCGACAGCAACCGACTGATCCAGATCATGACGCGCGAAGGCTCCTGCGCTGCCATGATCGCGGGGCCAGACAGAACCGCGCCGGCATAATGCGCCTGGTGCGTTGTCAGATGGAGCGCTGCGATAAGTCCGCCCAGCGAATGGCCGATCAAGAACAAGGCAACCCCCGGATGCGCTTGCTCGACCTGCTTCAGCAGGACTTCGACACCGTCTGTATAGGCAGAAAAGGCCGGAACGAAACCCGGCGTCCCGTCCGATTTGCCATGCCCCCAGTGATCCAGCGCATAAACGCCAAAGCCCTTACCATTAAGCGCAGCGGCAACATGCTCATAGCGGCCAAGATGCTCGGCATAGCCGTGGACCAGCAGCACGATCGCGCGCGGCTCGCCCTGGGGAAGCCAGCGCTGCCAATGGAGGGTCGCCCCCGCACCGGCTGTCCCGGCGGGAAGGTCCAGCCGCTGTCCCGTCATGCCAGTTTCTTTTTCATCGCGCGGGTCGTAGATTCTGCGTCGACATGTTCATACTCGGCAAGAATCCGCTCCAGCGTCTGGCTGATCCGGGTCTGGACGCGAACCATTTCCACTTTGGGCCAGGTTGCGCGTTCGCCCAGCTCGACCAGTTCGGTGACTTCATCGAGCGAGAGATTGCTCAGCATCTTGGCCGGTGACCACAGCATGACCGGGCGGATAATATTGATATCGCCAGAATAATCCTGATTGATCACCGACATCGACATCCGCGCCAGGCTATGCAGCTGAGGGATGAGCGACAGCGGCTTGTCCCACAGCTGCATATTGGCGTTGAGCCAGGCCTTGACGGTCGAAACCGACGCGCGGCGGATTGCCGCAAACGGGGTCGCGAGCTGAGTCACGTCACTGGCGAAGGGCGAGATCAGCGGATTCGCCTGGCTGACGATGTGGTGGTTGACCCCGTAGAGCCGTGACAGCCGTTTGGACGGCAAATCATGCGTCACCGAGCCATCGACCCATTTGCGCCCCGGCAGATAGGGCACGCGCCGCCCTTCGTGATCGCGCGCCATCAATGTCACCGGATCATAGATCCCCGGAACCGCGCACGAGGCCAGCACTGCTTCGCGAACGAACACGTTGGGCGAGGTGATGGCATTGAGCAGGCGGCCGTTCTGGTGCTTCTCTGCCGGCGCCACCGAAATGTTGAGGTGCCGTCCGGTAATCTCGAACGCTTCCTGAAAGGTCAGATCGGGAATGATCTCATCCAGCCGTTCCTTGATCTGGACCTGGCTCATCCGTTTGGCCGGCCCGAGCGGGTTGAAGATCGTCTGCCCCTCATCGTTCTCATATTCGCGGACCAGCAGCGCAGGATCGAAAAACGGGCCCAGCTCGTCATCGGGCCGCGTGCAGACCAGCGCGCCGATAACCGAGCCGCCGCTCGAACCCGAAATGATCGAGGGCAGCAGGCCTTCGGACCACAGCGCCTTGACCACGCCGGCATGGAAGAACAGGAACGCGCCCGATCCGCTCATCAGCAAGGCCGAGCAGCCATAACAATGCTGCGCCCGGCGGAAGAAATCGCGCTTTTCCTCGAACGAAATATCATCGACCTCGGCGCTGGCGAGATGGTTCAACGCATCGGCCACGGCACCCACATAATCATGGATCAGCTGCTTGGTGCCGAACCGCGTCTCGCGCCAGAGATGGTCATTGGCCATCCCGTCCATATTGCCGTGAATGCCCTCGTTCAGCGTATAGAGCAGCCCCTTGCTGTCACCGCTCGCGCGCAGTTCGATCAATCGTTCAAGGCGGCGGCGGATCGAGCGGTGATCGAAATGGTCGCTGGCATCGCTTTCACGCCAGCGCTGCTTGCCGGACCGGCGGTCCAGATCGCGCGCTGCTTCGGCCCATTGGCTATATTTGCTCGCCTTGGCGAGGGTGGTCTCGGATTTCAAACTCGGACTTTCCATCATGCAATGCGCTCACTTCGATCTGGTCCAGAAACCAACCAATTAGCCGTTTGTGCCCTTTGGCGCAGGACCCTGACCGGTTTTCTGCGATTTTGCGACAGCTTTGCGCGGCTTTATCGTCGCTTTTTTGCGCGGCACGGAAGCCGGAGCGTCACCCTGCGCCAGCTTTGCAGCCGGCCGGGACTTGCCAGCGGCCAGCGGCTTGGCTGCCAGCAGTTCATGGAACGAGGCATCGATACATTCGCGGAAGAAGGCGACATCGGGCAAGATGCTGCGTTCAGAGGTGATGCAGAAACTGATCCGGCCGTCATAGCTTGGAGTCGCGATGAACAGTCCCATGTTGTTGGCAAGCGGTGCCATGCCATATTGATGCGTGATCGTTGCACCGTTCATGTAGAGCGGTTGCTGCGGACCCGGAACGTTGGAAATGAACACATTGGCTTGCCTCGGGGCGAAGCGCGGGCTGGTGATGATCCGCGCCACTCCGGCCATAGTCGCGCCGGGAATATGCTTGGTAAGATCAGTCATGACCCGCGCGGAAATGCCGGTTTTCGCAGCCTTGGCATCCACGGTATAATTGCGAATGGCCGCCAACCGCTCAATCGGATCAGCAAGATGGGTGGCCAGCTCGACCGACATCGCCGAGATATTATTCCCCGGCACCTCCGCCTCGCCTTTTGCGCTGCGCAGATTGATCGGGGCGATCGCAATCAGGGTTTCGATGGGAAGCTCGCGGTGTTTGAGCAAGTAACCGCGCAGCGCCCCCGAACAGATCGCCAGTACCACATCGTTGATCGTCGCCCCATCGGCCAGCTTGCGGATCCGGGAGAGGTCGGCGAGCGAAAACTCGGTCGCATCGAACATCCGGTGCGTCGAAATCCGCGCGTTAAAGCGGGTGTCCGGCACTCCGGAGCGCCCCTCTTTCGGTTGACGCATGCTTTTGCTCGCCGCCGAGACCAGAGCAGGAGACATCTTCATCAGCGTATCCATGAACTTGACTGGCGAAGTCAGATTGGACTGAATCGCGCGTGCCAATATCTGAACCGGGGTGGGCGGGCTGCCCAGATCGACCTTGGCCGGGCCCAGCGGGATCGCCGGGGTGCCCTTGGCATCGCTGTCGCTCAGCGCGACAAACATATGCGCCGCCGACGCACCGTCGATTGCGGCGTGATGGATCCGGGTGAGCATGGCGTAGCTGCCGGGCGCAATGCCGGGAATCCGGTCCAGCCCTTCGAGGATGTAAATGTCCCACAGCGGCCGGTTCATATCCATCGGACGGCTGAAATGGCGCGCCACCTGGATGCAGAATTGCCGCCAGTCGCCCGGTTCGGGCAGCCGGGCATGGGATACATGGGCCTCAAGCTCGAAGTCGGTGTCCTCGACCCAATAGGGGTGGTCGAAGTCAAATGGCAGGCGGAGAAGCTTGCGTTTGAACACCGGCGACGTGTCGATGCGGGCCGCGATATGGTTGACAATATCCTTGAAGCGCACCTTGCCGCCCGGCACGGTGGCGGGATCGCAGATGTTGATTGCCATGACGTGAGTCAGCGTGTTGCCGTTCTGGATATAAAGGAACTGCGCGTCCTGCGCGCTTAGCTGCTGGCTCATGTCCGTGCCTCCAGATCCACAGTTCGCTCCGCCTCTTCCAGTACTTCGATCCGCATCCGCTCCATCCGCCGGGAAAGCGCGCGGAATTCGGCGAGCAGCGCGCGGCGACTGACCATGATCGCTTCGTCGGTTTCACCCGCCAGGCCCATGTGCGCGGCCAGCTTGTAGCCGTTTTCGAACAGGATCTTGCCGATCGAGGCTTCGCTGCTGATCCGCCGCAACAGATAGGCCTGGCGCCCCTCGATCAACCCCTGCTCGACGCAGTCCGACTGGCTCAGCGTTTCGCCGGGGGCGAGGCGAACCAGCTGTTCCAGCACGACAATATAGGCCTCGACAAAGGGGAGCAACGCCGCATGGCCAAGCAGCGGCTGGAACCGGCGGATCAGGGCTTTGACCCCGCTGTCGCCTTGCCGCAGCCGCGCCGACCACTGGCCATCGCTGCGATCAAGCTCTGCCGCCAGGTCCTTGCGGAACTGCTCGCGTGGGCTGTAGAAAAACTCGAACTTGAACAGATCGCGCAGCCGTTCGGTCTCGGCCCAGAACTGCTCGCTTGTGTCTTCATCCGGTGCCTCTTGCACCTTGAACCCCTCTTGCACCTTGAACAGCGCCAGCTCGATGATCGTCTTGTCGAGGAAGTGGTGGATGATGGTGTTGCGGTAATAGCTCGCCATGGCGTGCTTGGCCGGCAAGATCGTGTAAACTGTAGCGCTGCCGGCATCGTCGCGCAGGATCAGGCCGGAATTGACCAGCGTATCGGCGCGCGCCCGCAAGGCATCGCGATCGAGCGAGGCAAGCTCTTCGGACAGGCGGATGCCGCGCGCCTTTGCCCAACCGGTCAGAAAGCGGGTGACCCGGGCCAGCTCCTCGGCCGTCGCTCCGCGCGGCGCGGTGCCGAGCAGGATCAGGCACATCACCGAGGTTACGGTCAGCGGGGTGACCCGGTTGGCGCTGACCGCAGCGTCGAAGGCAATCCGCGCCAATGCCTGCTTATCATCGGGATCGGGCGCGCGGGCCACTACCACGGGCGTCCCCAGATCGATCCGCACCCGCCCCATCGGCTCGCGCAGGCTTTTCAGATAGCCGATGAACCAGCCCAGCGATTCAGCTTGCTTGGCTTTTCCGGCCTGCTCGGCGGCATATTCCTCGACATCGCGGATCAAATCGAAGCTGGTCACGAAGGGGACGATATTCACATCCTCGATCCCGCCTTCATGGGCCGCATCGAGGACATATTTGAGGATGCCATAGCGCGGCGGCATCAGCTTGCCGAGCCGCGAGCGGGTCCCTTCGAGCGCCCACGACATCGGAAAGCGTTTTTCGAGCAAATAGGCGATATACTGGCGCAGCACGACTTTGTAGACCGGCGTATCGGAAAAGCTGCGCCGGATGAAAATCATCCCCGAACGCCGAAACAGCGTGCCAATCCCGAAGAAGTCCAGATTGATCCCGCCAAAACTGTGCAGCATCGTCATGTCATTGTCATAGAACAGCGCGTTGGGCGTTACCCCGTCGAGATAGGTCTTATGCGTGAACAACAGCACCGTCGGCCGGGTGCGGATCAGTTTGCGCAGCCCTTCCAGCTCAGCCGGATCGTAAAGGAAGCCCTTGTCATAGCCCTGCGTCATCATGAAGCGTTCAAGCCGGGCGCGCAGATCGAGGAACAAGGCGCTGGGGGTAGAGATCAGCTCCTTCATATAGCGGCGGGCTTCGGGCAGCAGCTCACCGGGCCTCCGCCCCATTTCGCTGGCCAGCTTTGCGAGTGCGCCACGGAAGGCGGGACTGGCGGCAAGGCTATCGGCCACAAACCGCGGCACTTTGTAGCGGGTGCCGCGCACGCCGCGCTCTTGCACTTCAAGGGTCAGTGTCGCCTGCCGCGTCACGAAAGCCGCAAAACCGGTCGCCGGGTCGGCATCGGGCTTGCCGATATCTTCGGCAAACCGGACCCGTAGCGAAGCCACCGTGGCCGGTTCACCTAACAGACACTGCGCCCGCCGCCGATCGCGCAACAGGATCGACCATGCCCGCAAGCTCCCGGGCATGCGCGGATCGCCAAACATCAGATCGCGCAGCTGCAGTTTTCGGTCCCGATCGAAGCGCGGAATCCGCCAGGCCACCCGTACCGGGATGACCAGGCAATCTGCCGACATATCGAGGCCAGCCGCCAGCTTCTCCAGTTTGAGTGGCGCGGTCTCATCCGACAGATCGAGCGTAATCCATTCGCTATCCGCGATGGCGCCCCAGGTGCCATGCAACCAGTCGAGCAAGTGTCGCCGCTCGATCCGGTTGCGGGCGTCGATGATAAACAGCTTTCTGCCGGTGTGGCGCATCGGGTCCGCTGCCCAATTCGCGGTTACCGCAGTCACCGCGCGCTACCCGCCGCGCTTTCCAGCAGGCTTGGTCTTGGGTTTTGCTCCTGCCGTGGGCTTGGGCTTGGCCTCTAGAGCAGCACCAGTCTCGTCTTCCTCGACCGAAGCTTTGACCGGTTCTTCGGGCTGGTCGAGGCATTTGAGGAACATGTTACGGACTTCGGTGACATGGCGATTGATCTCTCTGATCTTCCACCCGCTGGTATCGATCGGCGGCAAGACATCGACCCTTACAGTCGCCGCGCGCATCACAAATTCGTTCTTGGGCGCGACATCGCCCGCATTGTGGATCACCACCGGAACAATCGGCACGCCCGCCTGCATCGCCAGGTGGAACGCGCCCTTTTTGAACGGAGCCAGCCGCGGTGAAAGCGTGCGCGTGCCCTCGGGAGCGATGACGATCGACTTGCCTTCCTTGCGGATCGCATCAACCAGCGGCTCCATCGCCTTGATTGCGCTGGCGCCGTCCTTGCGATCGATGAACACCGTCCCGGCCCACTCCATCAGTCTGCCAATCACCGGGATCTTCTTGATTTCCTGCTTGCCGATCGCGCCCATGTCCTTGCGGATCAGCTTGGCCATGATCACCACATCGGCCTTGGACTGGTGATTGAAGATGAAGATGCAGGGCCGCGCCGCCCACAGGTTTTTCTCGCCGTAGACGTCAAGCTCCATCCCGACCATTGCGGCGGCGAAATCGCCGAACAGTCCGGTCGAAAAATTGGTCGCCTCGCGCCGTGATCCGGTCAGCGCCCAGATCGGCAGACCCGCCCAGAAAGCGCCAATCAGCGAGGTGGTCGCGGATATCGTGCGGGCGTAATCCATTGCCTTGGGGGTGCCGCGGCTGATAAAATCTTCGATCGGCCAGCTGCGCTCCTTGGCAATTGTGCGGAGCTTGCCATTTGGGTTAAGGACGCGCGGAATGCCGATCCGCTCCAGCAGCTCCAGGTCATCGCTGCTATCGGAATAGAAATAGCTTTTGGCCAAGTCAGCGCCGGTTTCCGCCGCCAGTCTTTCAGCGGCGAGTACCTTGCCCTCACCGAAGCACAACGGGCGGATGATGTTGCCAGTGAACTCGCCGTTCTCAACTTCGTATTGCGAGCAGAGTATATGCTCGATATCGAGATCGCGCGCAGTGTGTTCGATCTGATAGATCGTCGCCGACGAGACGATTCCCACAGTATGGCCCTTGGCCTGGTGAGCTCGGATGATCTCGCGGGTTTCGGGATAGACCTTGCGGGCGATATGTTTGACGTAAAGCTCTTCGCCAAATTCGCGGAAGCTCTCTTCGGTTACGCCCTTCATGAACTTTGCTGCCCCGGTCATCAGCCCCGAAAAGCCGATGCTGCCCATGGTGTACTGGCTTATCACATTGGCGGTTTCGATGATCTCTTCGAGCCCCATTTCGCGGCGCTTGAACTTTTCCTGGAGCAGCGCTGTCGCTGAATATCCGGCGATGATCGTGCCATCGAAATCAAACAATGCGGCAATATGCGGCCCTCTTTCAGAGGCCTCGATCTGTTCCAGATATCTCCGCGCCTTCGCCAAACCCGCCTCCAAGCCTTTTGTCTTAGGCGCTAGTCCTATCTATATCGCCGCAGGAACGCCATTCAATTCAGGGGCAAGCGCAGCACGGCGACTCCGGCCGGCTGAAGTCTGGCTTCACCCAGCTCGAACTCACCCGTAAGCCCCTCGGGAAGGTTGATTGGCCCGCGCGAATAGTTGAACGCAAAACAGCGGTTACCGGCCCGGCGCAGCCGCAGGCCGCCGGGCAGCACATGGGTTGCCAACCCCGCATCTTTCGCCGCCCGAGCGAGCAATTCCTGCGCCAGATCGGCAGTTGGCCAGGCCGCCAGATAGCGGACTGCGCCGTGCCTCCAGCTGGCGGCGGTGCCATCGGCCGCGATCAGTTCGGGCGAAGCCTCGGTGTCCAGATGTTCGAGCCAGCGTTCGATCGCCCACCCCTCACCTTGATGGACAAGTCCCGGGCGCAGACTTTCAACCCGGCTGACCTTGGCAGGAAACAACGACTGCAATGGTCCCGGCGGCAATTCAGGCGGGATCATGAATTCAGCATCTCGACTGCCTGTGCGCGGGCCGATGACCACCTGTCCGGTGAAGCAGGACAGGCTCTCCACCAGGGCTTGCGGCACGATCGGCAGGCAAGGAATGACGCACAGGCCATATCCATCCAGCAGCGCATCGGGCGGCACGATGTCGACATCCAGCCCCAGCCGCCGCAATGCCGAATAGCACTCGAACGCGGCCCAGAGCGCCGAGAGTCCGGCCCCCTGTGGCTGGATGCCGGTCACCCAGTCTGCCTCATAGGCAAACACCAGTGCAACGCTTTTGGGCGGATCGCCTGCGGCACCAAGCGCGGAAATATCCTGCGCGGCCTGTGCTGCCTCGCTAAGTCCGGGCGCCGGTTCGCTATCTGGCCGGAGGAGTCCGGCGTGGAGCTGTTCCTGCCCAAACGGTGCTTGCCGCCAGCGGAAATAGCTCACCAATTCAGCACCATGCGCCATCGCCTCAAGCGTCCACAAGCGAACCATTCCGGGCAGCGGAGCGGGATTGTGGCGGGCCCAGTTGACCGGGCCGGGCTGCTGTTCGAGCACCCACCACCGGCCATTCCCGGCGCATCCCCGGTAAAGGTCATGGTGGAACGCGGCGATGTCCGGATGGCCTTGGCGGGCGAAGGCAATCTTGTCCGCCTCGCTGAACGGGAAGCTGTCGAGGAAACCCAGCGGGTAGCTGTCCCAGCCGGCCGCATCGAGATCGCGGGCCACTGCGTGATGATCGAATTCGGTGAAGAAGCCCATGAAATTATGAACAATATCGCGTGCCGGTGACAGCTCGCGCAGCACCTCTACCTGCGCCCGGTTGAAGGCCACCACCTCGTCCGAAGCAAACCGGCGGAAGGCCAGCCAGTGAGCCGGATTGGCTTCGGTGACGGTCAGATTGGGCAGGTCAACCTCGGCAAAGGAGCGGTACTCCATGCTCCAGAAGACATTACCCCAGGCCCCGTTGAGCGCCGCAATCGTGCCGTAGCGCGACGTGAGCCAGCCGCGAAAGCCTACTGCAGCGGCACTGCAAAAGCTTTGCACCGTATCGTGGCAGCCATATTCATTGTCGGTCTGCCAGGCGGTAACGGCAGGGTGATTGCCATAACGCTCGCCCATGGCGCGGGTGATCCGAACCGCCTCGGCGCGGTAGCCCAAATGGCTGAACGAATAATGCCGCCGCGAGCCGAAATTGCGCGGGCGGCCCTGCGCATCGACCGCGACCATATCGGGCATCCGATCGACCAGCCATTTGGGCGGAGTGGCTGTTGGCGTGCCCAGAATCAAGCCCAGTCCTGCGGCGTGAAGCGTTTCGATCGCACGATCCAGCCAGCCCCAATCGAACTGCCCGGGCTCCGGTTCGATCCGGCTCCACGCAAACTCGCCGATCCTGACCCGGCTGAGCCCGGCCTCCGCCATCCGCCGGGCATCCTCCGCCCAGATTTCTTCGGGCCAGTGTTCGGGATAATAGCAGACACCAAGGCGCATAGGCTGGCTTGCAATCGATTCTGGCGTTAGGCTCATACAGAGGCTTGTTGCGGGGGATAGGGCAGTGGTCAACTGCCAGAGCAGCAGCACGATGGCGGGGAGTGCAGAATGTCTGAATTACTGGGCAGCTTCGGCGGTCAGATTACGATCGCGCTGGTGCTGCTGGGGGCCATCGCGGCAATCACCTATCGCACCACCACGCGCGGTCAGGCCAGGCATGATGGCTCTGCCAAGGATGTGTTCCTTGCCAGCGGCGGCCTCAAGTGGATGTTCGTCGCGGGCTCGATCACGCTGACCAATCTTTCGACCGAGCAACTGGTGGGCATGAACGGCAATCAGATGTTCCTGCTCGCCTGGTGGGAGCTTGCCGGGTTTGCCGGGCTGATGATGCTCGCCTTCGTGTTTGTGCCGATCTATTACCGGACCAAATGCACGACCGTGACCGAACTGCTTGAGCAGCGCTACGGGGGCGGCAGCATCCGCACCCTGATTTCGGCGCTGTTCCTGATCGGCAATATCCTGATCTATCTGCCGGCCGCGCTCTATTCGGTCGATTTCCATACCAAATTCGTCCGCCCGGTGACCGATCACTGGCGGCTCGCCGCGATTGTTTCGGTGGTGCTGACAATCACTTCGATCCTGATGGTCCCGGCCTTCGAGAATGCCAAAAGCATCATCAACCTGCTCCAGCAATTGAACGGCCTGTCCTCGATGCCGATCCTTTCGGCCTTCATTGTCGCGCTGCTGTTCCGCAATGTTGCCGCCGGTTCGGCGATTGCCGGGGTGATCTGGGGCGTCGTCCTCTACGGGCTGTTCAGCTTCGTGTGGTCGCCTGCCGGGATCATCACCATGCATTACATCGATTTCATGGTAGTCACCTTGGCAACATCGGTGCTGTTCGCGCTCAGCTTCAACCGGCTGGTGCTGGGCCGCCGGGCGCAGTTCAGCGGTCTTTCGCTGCTGCGCGGGGGAACCTAGAACACCAACGGTCCGTGCTGGATGTTGGGCAGCACGTGGCGTGCGAACAGATCGGCCTCGGCCGCATGCGGATAGCCCGAGAGGATGAAGGCTTCGATCCCCTCGGCCTGATAGGCGCGCAGCTTGGCGAGCACCTGATCGGGATCGCCGACAATCGCCGCGCCGCAACCCGATCGCGCCCGGCCCACTCCGGTCCACAGATTATCCTCGACAAAGCCGTCCCCGCCCGCCGCACCGCGCAGCTCGGCCTGGCGCTGAACCCCGAAGTTTTTGGCATCGAGCGACTTCTCGCGGATCGCGCGGCCGGCCTCGTCGTCAAGCTTGGACAGCAGCCGGTCGGCATAAGCGCGAGCCTCTGCCTCGGTGTCGCGGACGATCACATGGGCGCGGTAGCCGAACTTGATGGTGCGGCCATAGCGCGCCGCCCGGGCGGTCATGTCGGCCACCGTCTCGCGCACCTTGTCCATCGTATCGGGCCACATCAGATAGACGTCGCAGCCCTCAGCGGCGCATTCGCGGGCTTCGTGGCTCAGCCCGCCGAAGTAGAAGGCCGGGGCCTTGCCCGACAGGGTCGTGATCCGCGGCGGATCGAGCTTGAGGTTGTAGAACTCCCCTTGGTGATCCAGCGCTTCGCCACCCAGCAGGGTCTTGAGGATCTTGATCACCTCGGTAGCGCGGGCATAGCGCGCGCCGCCGGCAAGCGTCTCTCCGGGCATATCCGACGAGATGATATTGACGTTGAGCCGCCCGCCGCTGCCGCTGGCATCGGCACCGAGGATACGGTCGAGCGTAGCGATCCGCCGCGCCAGCTGCGGGGGCCAATCCTCGCCGATCCGGGTCGCCCACAGCAGCTTCATCCGGCGCAGCAGCGGGGCAATCGCGGCGGCAAACACGGTTGTATCAAGGCCCAGACTATAGCCCGAGGGCAGCAGAATGTTGTCAAAGCCGCCCTTTTCGGCCTGAAGCACGATATTGCGGCAATGCTCCCAGCTGGATTGCAGCGCCGGATCGGGCAGCCCGAGGAACTCATAATCATCGTCGCACAGGGCCGAAAACCAGGCGATTTCGCATTGCTGCGACGCGCTTTGAGGGGTCATGGCAGGGGCTCTCCTCGGGCGGCGACCAGCACCGCGTACCAATTTTCGCGGGTCCAGCGCAGCTTCAGCGCCTGGACTCCTTCGTTGATCCGCTCGATCTGCTGCGATCCGATGATCGGGATGATCCCCGCCGGATGCGCCATCAGCCAGCTGTAGGCAGCAACCGAGCGCGATACACCCTGCTCCTGCGCCACCTGATCGAGTGCCTTCGCCACGTCCTTGTCGCGCGCGGTCTCAGGATTGAGCAGCCGGCCACCGCCCAGCGGCGACCACGCCAGCGGGGTCAGGCCGAGCATCATCGCCTGGTCGAGCTCGCCATTTTCGAAACAGGCAATTCGCAGCGGATTGATCTCGGGCTGGGTTGCCACCAGCTTGTGACCGAGGAAATGGTTGAGCGCCGCGACCTGGGCCATAGTGAAGTTCGATACGCCCAGCGCCCGGATCTTGCCCGCCACCACCGCATCATCAAGGCTGCGCGCCACTTCCTGCGGATGGGCCAGTATATCCGGGCGATGAATCTGCCACAGATCGATCTGCTCCACCTTGAGCCGGGCCAGCGAGGCACCGATCGCCGCTGCCAGATAGGCACCGCTTTGATCATAGGGCAGCGGGGGCAGGATGCCGCCCTTGGTCGCCAATACCATCCGGCTGCGCAAACCAGGCTCGCCCGCCAGCACCTTGCCCAGCAGTGCCTCGGCATCGCCAAACCCGTCGGTGCCGTTGAAGCCATAGATGTCTGCTGTATCGAGCAGGGTAATTCCGGCGTCGAGCGCGGCATGGACCAGCCGTGCCGCGTCGCCCGCGCTGCGCCCGTCTTCGGCCAGGCGCCACATCCCCCAGGCGATCGGGGATACGGCAATGCCGCTTGATCCCAGCTGGCGGGAAACGGGCGGCAGGGGCAGATGGCTCATAGTGGTTTCCTGACTGGCGGCGCGACCGAGGCGCGCTCGATAAGGGTGTGGGCCAAGCGGCGATGGGTCAGATCGCCGCCGGTAATCAGCAGGTCGGTGGCGGTTCGCGCCAGTTCCTGCATCGGCTGGTGGATAGTAGTGAGCGGCGGCCAGACCGTGCGGGCCAAGGTGGTATCGTCAAACCCGCCGACCGATAGCTGACCCGGCAGATCAATTCCCCGATCATGCGCCACTGCCAGCACCCCGGCGGCCATGTCATCGTTGGCGGCAAAGATCGCGGTCGGCGGCTCGGCCATATCGAGGAAATACCGTCCGGCGCGGGTGCCGCTGTCAAAATCGAACTCGCCTTCCGCCACCAGCTGCGGCTCATAGGCGATCCCGGCCCGGTCCAGTGCGCGGCGATAACCGAACAGTCTGTCGCCCGAGGACATATGATTGGGGTGGCCTTTGACGAAACCGATCCGCCGATGGCCCAGGTTGATCATATGGGTAGTCATATCATCGGCGGCCTGGGCATCGTCCATGAACACCGAACTGGTCAGCGCGTGATTGGTACCGGGCGAAATCCGCACGAACGGCACGTCCATCGCCTCCAGCGCGCGCAGCACCGGATCACAATCGGTCACCGGCGAAGACAGGATGATCCCGTCGACATGGGTTTCAGAGACCAGCCCGCGGATCTGATCGCCAACCCGCGGGTCGGCGACATCGACCGGCTGGGCGAGCAGGCGGATCCCCTCGGCCTGGCACCGCTCCCAGCAGCCCATCTGGATCTGGTGCTTGTAATAGGGGCTGTGATTGTCATAAATCAGCGCGATCTGGTTCGATTTGGCGCCCGAGAGGATCCGTGCAGCGATGCTCGGGCGGAAATCGAGCGCGCGCATTGCCTCCTCGACCCGTGCCTTGGTCGCAATGCTGACATAGGGATGATCGTTGAGCACCCGGCTGACGGTTTTCACCGCCACCCCGGCGCGGGCTGCGACATCGCGGATGTTGGATCGGTCGCTCATCCCGCCAAGACCTTGTCCAGCCCGGCAAACAGCGCGGCAAAGGCGCTGTCCGGGCGATAGAATACCGGCGGCCGCCCGATCGGGGCGGCGACTTGGTGGCGGCCAGGCGCGAACTCGGCCCCGCTCCAGACGTGGCGCCACGGCGTGACGCCCGGCAGGATCACGCCGCGCGAAACCGCACCTTGTTCGATGACCGGGGCGACCACCATGTCCGCGCCGTAGAGGAACTGATCCTGCACGGTCCATAGCTCAGGCTCATCGGGGAAATGGAGGAACAAAGCGCGCTGCGCCGGCAGTCCCAGCCCGCCCGCTTCATCGCACAGCTGGCGAACATAGGGCGCAAGGTGGGCATGAACCCGGCTCCACCGGGCGAAACAATCGAGCAGCGCGGGGGTTGAATCATACTGCAGATTGTCGTCCGGCCGGTTGCCTTCATGGCTGCGCATGACCGGCGCAAAGGCAGCCAGCTCGCACCACCGCTGCATCAGCTCCACGGTCCGGACATTGCCGTGGAGCGAAGTGTAGCCGCCGCAATCGGAATGGCTGTAGGCGTTGCCGACCAGCCCGGCCGACAGCGCCGCCGTGATCGCAGTGCCGATCCCGTCATGGCGGGTGAAATCGACCGACTGATCGCCCGCCCACAGCAGCGGACAGGCCGCCTGCACCCCTGCAAACCCTGCGCGCATGAAGAACACCGCCTCGCCAGTCTTGCCCCGGCTGGCCAGCGCCTGAGCGTTGACCTCGGCCCACAAAACCGGCCAGCGGTTGTGGGCCTCCATCGGATCGGAACCATCGGCAAGCCGGACATCGGTGGGCAAATACTCGCCAAAGTCCGCCATCCAGCCGTCGATGCCGATATCGAGCATCTCGCAGCCCAGCACTTTTTCGGCAAACCAGTCGCGGGTTTCGTCCCGCGTGAAATCGAGCACGCCGCAATCGAACTCGCCGAAATCGACAAGGTAGACGTCGTCGCTATCCCGGCGCAGGCAGAAGTGCCCGCCCGCGCGCGCTTCGTCATACAAGATGCCATCCGCCGCCAGATAGGGGTTGGCATAGGCCAGATACCGGATGCCGCGCGCATGCAGCTGTGCGATCCGCTCGGGCAGATCGGGATAGCGCTGCCGGTCGCGGCGCCAGTCCCAGAACAGCCGGCGGCCAAAGCTGGTCTCGCGGATCCCGGCCCAGTCCTCGCACCACAGCCCCGAAACGGCTGCCCCGGCGGTGAGGAAACCCTCGAGCCGTTCAAAGCTGTTGGCACCATCCTTGAGGCCGACGATCGCCCCGCCGATCGCCCAATCGGGCAGCGGCGGCTGGCGGCCAAAGCGGGAGGAAAGCGCGCCAACCAGCTCGGCCGGGCTATCTGCCGCGAACAGTTCGAACCGCGCGACGTTGCTCCACACCTCGGCCGTGTGAACCGCCGGATCGGTGAAATCGAGCACGCTGTAACACGCCGCATCAAGATGCACCGCGAGCCAGCGCGAAGTCAGGAAAGTCGGCTGCGGGTAATTGGTGTTCCAGTAATCGCCGCCGGCCATGCCAGCCTCATCCATCAGCCGGGTCAGCTCGGTCGATTTGTCGCGCCCGACGCCGGGCTCGCTGGTCCACATCGGGAAGCGGCGTCCGTTCAGCGCCAGATAGCTCATCTGCTCGCCCCCGCCCCACACCGCCTCGCCCGGCTCAGCGTGAAAGCGCAGGGTGATCCGGTCATGGCCCGAATCGCTTGCGGTAACTGTCAATGCATCGCCGTCCAGCGTCAGCCGGGCCATGACCAGACCATCGAGGCTCAACGCGATCGCGTTCCCAGAAAGCGACCAATCGGGCGGGGTGACCGTGCCGGTCGGGCTGTCCTCAATCCGGAAATTGCCGTGCCGCATCGTTACTTGCGGCGCGCCGTGCGCGAGGGCCAGCACCGGCTGGTCAAGACGGTGGCGCAGCACCAGGCGTCCTGCAAAATGCAGGTCAAATCCATCGTCAGTCGCAGAAAACTGCGCCGCCACGTCGTTCCTTTCGCTCCTGTCCATCAAGCCTGTTGCAGAGTCGCCACAGCTGGCTTCCGTCCGTATGACACCGCTTGACATATCGGCGCTCTCGACGCAATTCAAGCCGCACAAACGGCAGGGTACCAAGTCTGAGCCGTGATACGCATTCCCCGGAAGTGGCCGTGCCATTCCGGTCTTGAGGGAGGAAATCTCAATGAAGTCGATGCTCCGCGCCACTTCCGCGCTGCCTTTGGTGGCTCTGGCGCTCGCCGCTGTTGCCGCCCCCGCCCATGCTCAGGAGGCTCCTGCTGCTGACGATTCGGCCGAGGCGGCCCCTGGCGAGATTCTGGTCACCGCGCAAAAGCGCTCGGAAAACCTCCAGTCGATCCCGCTCGCGGTGTCGGTGCTGAGCGGCGAAGCCTTGGCACTGGCTGCACGGCCGAGCATCGAAAGCGCGGCGCAGATGGTCCCGTCGCTCAACTTCCTCAAGTCGGGCACCACGCTCAACCAGACGATCTTCCTGCGCGGGGTCGGCACCGCGAACTTCTCGATCGCGGGTGAACCTTCAGTATCGACCGTGGTCGACGGCGTGGTCTTTGCCCGTTCGGGCGAGGCGTTCAGCGATCTGATCGACATCGCCCAGATGGAAGTGCTGCGCGGACCTCAAGGTACGCTGTTCGGCAAGAACGCTTCGGCCGGGGTGATCAACATCACCACCCAGATGCCCAAGCATGAGCTGGGCGGCAGCGTCGAAGCGAGCTATTTCGATCGCAGCGAGTTCCGCCTGAAGGGTTCCATCAACCTGCCGATGGGCCAAGATCTGGCCGCCCGCTTCACCGGATTCTACGGTGAGTATGACGGCAACATCCGCAACGTTACCACCGACAAGCGGGTCAATGGCTACAAGCACTGGGGCGCGCGCGCGCAGTTCCTGTATGATCCCAGTGCCGACTTGAGAATCTATGTCGCCGCCGATTATCACAAGAACAACGACGATTGCTGCGCCGATATCATCGCCACCGGTCCGCTGACCGCGCTGGGCGTGCCAAGCACCAACCTGGCCTTCACCGTGCTGCCCACACCGCAGGGCGCCGATACCCGCCAGGTCACGCAAAATCTGGTCACCGCGACCAAAGAAGAAGGCTGGGGCGTCTCGATGCAGGCCGATGTCGGCATCGGCAGCCACACGCTGACCAGCATCTCCGCCTATCGCAAGTGGGACAACACCGAAATCCGCGATGGTGACTGGCTGGACCGGGCCTATGTCGGCTTCACCCAGCTGCATGACACCGGCCCGCAAACCAGCAACACCCTGAGCCAGGAGCTGCGGATTGCCTCCCCCGGCGACCAGACGATCAGCTATGTGCTGGGCGGCTATTACTCGCGCGCCAAGTCCGAGCGCATCTTCCAGCGCGATGACATCGCCTGCTCCGCCGCGGTCGGCGCGCCAGCCGGGGTGCTGATCCCCTGCGGCAGCGTCAACGCGAACCCCTCGACCTTCCCGACCGGGAGGGCCCAATTCGGATCGACCTTCAACAATCTGGCATTGTTCGGCCAGATGACCTTCAATGTCAGTGACAATGTCCGGCTGGTCGGCGGGCTGCGCTACAGCCATGACGAGCTGTCGGTGTTCCACAGCCGCGTCACCGCTCTAACCGGTCCGGGCATTCAGCCCAACTTCGATCAGGGCGTCTATGACCGCTATCTGGCGCTCGTCGCAGCCGGAACCGCCCCCAACGTGGCCTCGGCGGCAGCCGTAGCATCGTCCAACGGGGTGCCGTTCCGGACCAAGAGCAAGAACGACAACCTCTCGGGCAAGGCGGCGTTCCAGGTCGATTTCAGTTCCGATGTGATGGGCTATGCGAGCTATACCCGCGGCTACAAAGGCCCGGCCTACAACGTATTCTTCAACCTGACCTCAACCGGCACCAATGTGATCGAACCGGAAACCTCGGACGCGTTCGAAATCGGTCTCAAGAACACCCTGCTCGATGGGGCACTGACGCTCAACATCGCCGGCTTCTATGCCAAGTATCACAACTTCCAGGCCAATAACCCGGATCTGGTTGCCGGTGTGGTGGTAACTCGCTTCACCAATGCCGGCGAGGTCTCGACCACCGGAATCGAGGTCGATCTCTCGTGGCGTCTGGCCAAGGATTTCAACCTGTCTGCCGGCATCGCGGTTACCGACGCTCAGGTTGACGCGTTCAAGGCGGCCCCGGGCGCAGCCGCAACCGCGATCATCCCGGCCGGAACGCCGCTGGGCTTTGCGCCGCAGCTCAAGGGCGCGATGGCCTTGGATTACCGGTATCGCAGCGGCGGATCGATCGATGTGTTCTTCGGCACGCAGGTAAACTTCCAGAGCAAGCAGCTCTCGCTGTTCGCCCCTGATCGGATCCAGCGTCAGCTGGGCACCATTCCGGCCTATGCGTTGGTCAATGCCCAGATCGGGGTCGGCGATCCGGACGACAAGTGGAAGCTGACCCTCCAGGTCCGCAATCTGTTCGACCAGGCCTATGCCGCTGCGATCATCAACGGCGGACCCGGTGGCAGCTATCGCTACCAGATCCCGCGCGATGCCGATCGCTATTGGGGCGTGAGCGGCCGCATCAGCTTCTAACCAACGAGCCCGCAAACGGGTCGCAGGAGGGGCCTTCCGCACCAGCGGGAGGCCCCTTTGCTATGGGCAGCTAGAGTCGTTCTGCAATTGTTTGAATCGCCCATCGAATCCCCCTCCCCGTCGGGGAGGGGTTAGGGGTGGGGGAACGAGGCGAATGGTGTCCATCAACACTGGGCAGTACACCCCCACCCAACCTCCCCCTCCAGGGGGAGGGGTTAAGTGGCTAGATATAAAACGGAAAGCTCTAGTCGTCCTCTGCAACGATCCGCGGCACCAGCAAGTGGATCCAGCCCAGCGCAAGAATATAGGCCACCGCCGCACCATAGAACAGCGGGGCATAGCCATAGTCATTGGTGAGCAGCCAGCCGGTCGTTTCCTGAATCCCGAAGCCGGCGATATTCCCCGCCACTGCGCCGATCGCCATCACTGTACCGACCCGCGCCGAGGGCACCGCATCGGCCGCAAAGCCGAAGATATTGGTCGAAAAACCTTGATGGGCGAACAGCGCCATGCCGATAATTGCTGCCGCAACCCAGGCGTTTGAGGCAGTCAGCGCCAGCGGGATCGGCAGTATTACCAGCGCAAACAACAGCATCGACGTCTTGCGGGCGCGATTGACGCTGAGCCCGCGCGCCAGCAGCCGTGGGAACAATCCGCCCGCGGTCAGCGCACCGATTGCCGCCAGCGTGAACGCCAGCGCGGTCGGCCCGACCAGTTCGGACTGGCTGAGGTTGAACACCTTGTGGAACAGATCGGGCAGCCAGAAGGTGAAGAACCACCAGAACATATCGGTGATCGCCTTGGCTCCGGCAATCGCCCAGGTTACTCGGTCACGCACTGCCGCACCCATCGCAGGCCGCGCCTGCTCGACCCCGACCGCGCGGGGCAGCGGGGTCAAGTGGCGGGTTCCCGCAATCCACGCCACCAGCCAGACAAAGCCCAGCGCGCCGGTCACGATGAACGCGGCTTGCCAGCCGAACACCGCCGCAAACGGAATAACCGTCAGCGGGGCGATGATATTGCCCAGATTCGGCGCAGTATTGACGATCCCCACCGCCATCGAGCGTTGCCGCATCGGCAGATACTGCGCCGCAGACTTGACCGCAGCGGGAGTGTTGATCGATTCGGCTGCGACCAACGTCACCCGCGCGGCCACGAATTCGGTGACAGTCGCCGCAAAGGCATGGGCCATCCCCGCCAGGCTCCAGATCGCCACCGCCGTGCCATAGGCGACCCGCACCCCGAACCGATCGATCAACCAGCCGACGAACAGCAGCGCAAAGGCTGCGGCAAGCTGCGACATCGAGGCGAAATGGGCGAATTCGGCATCACCCCAACCATAGGCCGCCTCGATGCTCGGCTTGAGCAGTGACAACACCTGGCGATCGACATAATTGATGATCGTGCCGAAGAACAGCAGCGCAATAAGCAGATTGCGTGAGCGCTGCAGCGCCGCTTCACGCGCGGTGCCCTTGTCCTCGATCATCGCACTTTCTCCCGGATTTTGTCTTTTCAGCGATTGCAACCTAACGTGTGCAGACGATAAGAAAAGCAGGATATGACACCGCAGGACACAACTACACCGCCAGCCCGCTCGATCTCGGCGATCGACTGGGATGCTTTGCCCCACGGCGGCGATCTGTTTGGCGAGATCCATCTGGCCGAAACTGCACGTCGGCGGCGCGAGGATGCGCCGCGCGAAACCCTGTTTCCGGGCCTGGCGGTGTGCGGCGTGGCGGCGGCAGCGGCGGCCTGGCTGTCCGAGCATTACGGCTTCCCGATCATCCTGCTGGGACTGCTGGTCGGCCTCTCGCTCAACTTCATCGCCCGCGATCCAAGGACTCATCTTGGCCTCGATTTCGCCTCGCGGACCTGTCTGCGCGTCGGGATCGTGGTGCTGGGGCTGCAAGTGACCTTTGCCCAGATCGGCGCGCTGGGCCCGGCCCCGTTCGGCGCGCTGCTGGTGGTGATGGCGGCTGCGTTCGGCGCGGCCATGCTTGGTGCACGGCTTGCCGGACAATCGAACTTCGCCGGGATCCTTGCGGGCGGGGCGACCGCGATCTGCGGGGCCAGCGCGGCGCTCGCCCTTTATGGCGTGATCGGCAAGGACCGGCTGAGCCAGGCCCAGTTTGCGCTGACGCTGGTCGGCATCTCACTCGCCAGTGCTTTTGCCATGTCGGTCTACCCGGTGCTGGCTGCCGAGTTTGCCCTGTCCGATCGCCAGGCAGGCTTTCTGATCGGCGCATCGATCCACGATGTCGCCCAGGCAATCGGCGGCGGCTACGCTTTTTCCGATGCGGCGGGCGGCGATGCCACCATCGTCAAGCTGGCCCGCGTCGCGCTCCTCGCTCCGCTCGTGGCGCTGGTATCGATGCTGATCGGCCCGGCGGGCGAGGCTGCAGGGCAGCCGATCTGGCGGCGGTTGGCGCTGCCGTGGTTCATCACCGCCTTCCTCGCCGCACTGACGCTCAACAGCATGATCTCGGTGCCAGAGCAGATCGGCCACTATGCGCTGGTCAGCTCCAAGGCCCTGCTGCTGTTGGCAGTCACTGCCACGGCGATGCGTTCGCGGATGGATTTGCTGATGGAAATGGGCTGGCGGGCTGCGGTGCCGGTTGTGATGGCCACCCTCGCCAGCTTTGGTGCGGCGCTGGGCTTTGCGGTATTGCTGCTTTAGCTAAGGCGCGACAATCGCCAGACTGACGTTGGCGCAGTGCCCTTCGCGGCCAATCGCTAGGACTGGCCAAGGTCCGGAACCTGGCCCGGCTGCCATGCGCCCTCTCCGGCAAAGCGGATCGCCGGAGCAATGTGGTGCGCGCCACCCGCCGCGACCAGCAGGCCGCGCGCGGCGACATGCGGGGCATCAAACGCCTCGCGGAAATCGAGCACCGGGGCGAAAGCGACATCGCGCGCGGCAAACCATTCGGTCCATTCATCTCGGGTCCGCGTGGCGAAGCGGTCGCGCAGGAAGGCGATCAGCGGGGCCTGCTCGGGTCCGACCTCTGCCTCGGCCAGCGGGATCAGATCTTCCCGGTTCAGCGCGGTGAGCAAATTGCGGGCGAATTTGATCTCGCGCCCGCCCAGCACCACATGGCCCCCGTCCTTGCAGGCATAGACCTGATAGAACCCCGCCCCGCCAAGCGAGCGCTGCTCAGACGAACGCGGCGGCGGGCCGCCGGCAATTGCGCCGCTGGCAGTATGCGCGCACCATGGCAGCAGGCTGTCGAACATGGCGATGTCGATATAGTCGCCCTCTCCGGTGCGCTCGCGGCCGAGCAGCGCCATCAGCACTGCCGACAAAGCCGTCAGTCCGGTCGCAATGTCGGCGGCGGCAGCGCCGGGGACGACGGGCGTGCCGTCTGGTCCGTCATTGACCGACAGGAAGCCCGCCAAAGCCTGCACCGCCAGATCATGCGCGGGGTGATCCGCCAGATCGCCGTGCTGGCCAAATGCGCTGATCGAGCAATAGACGATCGCCGGATTAATTGCTTTCACGCTGGCATAATCAAACCCCAGCCGGGCCATCACTCCGGGACGGAAGCCTTCGACAAAGACATCGGCGCATTCGATCAGATCCCGCAACGCTGCCTTCCCGGCCGCGCTCTTGAGATCGAGAACCAGGCTTTCCTTGCCGCGATTGAGGTTGGCAAACCACACCGAATGACCCGCCTCGAACGGGGCCTGGCCGCGCACCGGATCACCCGCCGGCGGTTCGATCTTGATCACCCGCGCACCCTGATCGGCCATCATCACGGTCATCATCGGACCGGGCAGAAATTGAGTCAGGTCAAGGACGGTAATTCCCGAAAGCTTCGCCATGCCACTCTTTCACACCGCAACACTGCGCTGCGCTTGCGGCGAGATGGCGCGGCGAGGCAAGCACTTTCGCGCGCTTCGCGGATCCTAGATCACGAAGTCTAGGATCGCGGGCATCTTTCCCTTGGCGCGGCTCACCACCATCCGCTCGTGCAGGGTCGAGATCTGCTGGCTGCCGGTTTTGACAAACAGGAACGGCAGCACGCCGTGGATCATGCAGGCGATCCCGCCCACCATCATGCGCAAGCCAAAGCCGGTGGCGTGGCGGAAATGTTCGCCATAGGTCTCACCGACACTGGTGGGGTGATCGCTGAAAAGGCTGGTCGGTGTCATACGGGTCTCCCTGTCTGACGCAAGGATAGCTGCATAGCGATGCGAATTCATCACCGATTTTATAGTCAATTCGGCCATGATGTGATATTTTATCTCAATGAATGACATTTCTACGCAACTTGATGCGATTGATTGGGCGATCCTGCGGGTCGTGCAGCAGGATGCCGCACTGCCGGTGCATGAGGTGGGGGAGCGGGTCGGCCTGTCGAGCAATGCTTGCTGGCGGCGCATAAAACGGCTGGAGGAGCAGGGCGTGATCGCCCGCCGCGTCGCGTTGCTCGATCCGGCGAAGTTGGGCTTGGCGACCACGGTGTTCGTCGCGATCCGCACCAACCGTCACGATCCGGCCTGGCTCGAGGCCTTCTCAACCGGGGTGGCCGCGATCGAAGAGATCACCGAATGTCACCGCATGGCCGGAGATGTCGATTACCTGCTCAAGCTGACGGTCCGCGACATCGCTCATTATGATCGGATCTACCGCAAGCTGATTGCAACCGTCCCCGACCTCAGCGATGTATCCTCAAGCTTTTCGATGGAGAAGCTCAAGTCCACTACAGCTTTGCCCCGCCCCGGGTGATGGCATGGTAGTTCGCACCTGATCGCGGACGCAGCCCTATTCAAACGCGGCATTTTCGCGGATCGCCGCCCATTGCCTGCCATCATGGCCAAACAGTATCCGTGTCCCCCCGGACCGCGCTTTGGCCAGCCGTTCGAAAGTCAGCATGCCCTGTGCGAGATCGGCTGTCGCGCGCGGCAGCACCATCACATCCAGATTGCGCTCGGTATAGCAGCAATCCCCGGCCAGCAGCACTTCGCCCTTGGATAATTTGACGATCACGCTCTGATGGCCGGGAGTATGGCCATAGGTCGGCACCACCCGCACCGTGCCATCGCCGAACAGATCAAGCTCGCCATCAATCGCCTTGATCGGCTGGCCGGTGTCATAATCCACCGCTTCGTAGAGCCCGGGCTCTGGGTTCTGGCGCGCGCTTTCAAGCTCAAGACGCTGGATAATCACCGTGGCATTGGGGAGGTGGGCATTGCCGCCGCAGTGATCGATATGCAGGTGCGAATTGATCACAAAATCGATACTGGCTGGATCAATCTCGATTGCTTTCAACCGTGTCGCGATGTCCATCCCCTCGAACCATTGCAGCCCGAACCTGTTGGCCGGCAGCGCAGTTTCAAGATCGCGGCGATAGCGCGCTCCCATGCCGGTATCGAACAGCGCCCGCCCCTTGGGATGGTCGATCAGATAGGACGGCACTGGCCCGCGCAGATAATCGCCCTCGTCGCCCTCGACGAAGTAGCCGGGCCGGCACTGGAACCAGCCGCAGTTGAAGGCATAGAGGCGCAGAGCATCAGTCAAATCCGGCCCCCTCCAGTGCCGCTGCTTCGACATCGCCCAGCCGTTCCTTGCCGAACCACATTTCATCGCCGAGGAAGAAGGTCGGCGAACCGAACGCCCCGCGCTCTACCGCGCTGCCGGTGTTGGCGACCAGTTGCCGCTTGACCGCATCTTCGCCTGCGCCCTCAGCCAAAGCATCCGCGGGCAAACCTGCCGCGATCATCGCACGGTGCCAGACATCGGGGAGGTCGAGCTTCAAGCCCTGCTCCCACATTCCGGCGAACATCGCCTCATTGTAAGCCTCGGCCACGCCCAGCCGCTGCGCTGCCACCGCGCCGCGCATGATCTGTAGTGTATTGACCGGGAAATGCGGGTTCATCGTAAACCTGGTGATGCCATAGCGAGCAATGAACCGCTGCATCTCCAACCGGTCGTAATCGCGTTTGGCGGTGATATGTCCATAAGCCATCATCGGCGACTGGTTGCCGATCGCCTTGAATATCCCGCCCAGCAGCACCGGGACGTAAGCGAATGTCACCGCCCCGCGCCCCTCGACCTCAGGGATGGCGCGGTGGACAAGATAGGCATTGGGACTGCCGAAATCGAACAGAAACTCTGCGGTCTGCGGCATCACCATTTCTCTCTATAGGGTCGGATTTCCTGCTCGAAAGTCCAGGCGGAACGCGGTTGGCAAAACAGGGCCCAATAGGCCTCGGCGACCGCAGCGGGCGGCATCAGCCGATCGGGATCGAGGCTGGCCAGCGCGTCGGCGCCCTCGCGCTCGGCAATCCGGGCACGGACCCAGTCGGTGTCTACCCCGGCGTCGATCACCAGATGGGCGACGTGAATTCCCTGCGGCCATAGCTCGCGCGCCGCCGACTGCGCCACCGCGCGCAAGCCGGACTTGGCCGCAGCGAACGCCGCATATCCGGGATTGCCGCGCATACCCGCAGTGGCCCCGGTAACGAAGATCTTGCCCTGCCCGCGGGGCAGCATGATCCGCGCGGCTTCGCGCATCGTGGCAAAGCCGGCGAAGCAGGCCATTTCCCAGACCTTGCGAAACACCCGGTCGGTGGTTTCGGTCAACGGGAAGTGCACATTGGCGCCCACATTGAAGATCACCAGCGCCAGCGGAGCGATCGCTTCGGCTTCGGCCAAAAAGGCGGCAAGATCGTCGCTTTGACGGGCATCGAGCGAGCGGCCGGTTACGCTGCCGCCCAATAGCGGGGCCAGCTTGTCGCCATTGCGCCGTCCGGCGTGGACCGCAAAGCCCTCGCCGGCAAACTTGCCGACGATCGCCGTACCGATGTGATCGCCCGCACCGATCACCGCCACCGATCTCATTGCCACTCGCTGCCCTCTCGATCTTTGCCGATTCCGGCTTGTCGCGAGCGCATCGCTCATCCACAGTCGGCTATCAGTTTCCTTTTGGTACCTGTCCCGGTGCCGTTGTCCATATTTTCATACGCAGGAGCGCTGTCATGGATCTTGAGTTCAGCCCCGAGGATCTTGCCTTCCAGCAAGAGGTCCGCACCTTCATCGCCGAAAATTACCCTACGGAACTGCGCGGCAAGCAGGACGAGGGTGACGAGCTGAGCAAGGAAGACTTTCTCGCCTGGCACCGGGTGCTTCACACGAAGGGCTGGGTCGCCCCCGCCTGGCCGGTCGAATTTGGCGGCACCGGCTGGACCGCGACTCAGAAGTATATCTGGTCCGAAGAGACCGCTGCGGCCGATTGTATCCGCCTGATGCCGTTCGGACTGTCCATGGTCGGCCCGGTTATCTACACTTTTGGCACGCCCGAACAGAAGGCCAAATTCCTGCCCCGGATCCTCTCCGGTGAGGATTGGTGGTGCCAGGGCTATTCCGAGCCGGGCTCTGGCTCCGACCTTGCGAGCCTGCGGACCAAAGCGGTGCCGGACGGCAGCGATTATATCGTCAACGGCCAGAAGACCTGGACCACGATGGCCCAGCACGCCGACTGGGGCTTTTTCCTGGTCCGCACCAATACTGAGGGCAAGCAGCAGGAAGGAATCAGCTTCCTGCTGATCGATATGAAGACGCCCGGCATCACCGTGCGCCCGATCATCACGCTGGGCGGCGAGCATGAGGTCAACGAGGTCTGGCTGGAGGATGTCCGCGTACCGATGGCGAACCGGATCTATGAAGAAAACAAGGGCTGGACCTGCGCCAAGTTCCTGCTCGCGCATGAACGCACCGGCATCGCCGGGGTCGCCGGATCCAAGCGCGGCGTCGAAAAGGTCAAGGCGATCGCCCGGACCGAGCTTGATGGGGACCGCTCACTGATCGCCAACCCGTTCTTCCGGCGCAAGATCGCCGAACTGGAGATGGACCTGGCGGCGCTTGAATTTACCGAGCTGCGCAGCCTGGCCGGCGAAAGCGCGGGCAAGGGTCCGGGACCGGAATCGAGCCTGCTCAAGATCAAGGGGTCGGAAATCCAGCAGCGCCTGACCGAGCTCAGCCTCGAGGCGGTGGGTCATTACGGCGCGCCCTATTTCCGCGGCTTCGGAGCGGGTGATAACGAGCATCCGATCGGGCCCGACTATGCTCATCGCGCCGCGCCGACCTATTTCAACGTGCGCAAGACCACGATTTACGGCGGCTCGAACGAGATCCAGCGCAACATCATCGCCAAGCTGGTGCTGGGACTCTGAGCAGCTGAAAAGCCGACCGGCAACGGCGGCTGGATATTGGGACAGGATTACTTCGATGGATTTCAGCTATACCGAAACGCAGGATATGCTGCGCGATACCCTCGCGCGTTTTCTGGCCGACACTTATGATTTCGAAGCCCGCAAGAAGATGGTGGGCAGCGGCGAAGGGCGCGATCCGGGGATCTGGCGCGCACTGGCACAGGATCTGGGCATCCTCTCGGCCCCGTTTGCCGAAGAACACGGCGGAATGGGCGGCGGCGCGCTGGAAAACGTCATCATGATGGAAGAGCTGGGCAAGGTCATCGCGGTCGAGCCTTATCTCCAGACCGTGGTGATCGGCGGCGGCGCGCTCAAACACGCGGGCGGACCGCTCGCCGACGCCATGATTCCCGAAATCATCGCCGGCAATGCGATCATCGCCTTTGCCTATGCCGAACCTCAGGGCCGCTATGACCTCGCCAATCTGCGTACCAGCGCCAAGGCCGACGGCACCGGCTATGTCCTGAACGGCCACAAGGGCGTGGTCTATGCTGCACCCTGGGCGAGCCACTTGCTGGTCACCGCGCGGACCGGCGGCAGCCAGCGCGAACGTCAGGGCGTGGAACTATTCCTGATCGACGCCAAATTGCCCGGCATCGTTCGCCGCGATTACCCGACCGTCGATGGCTTCCAGGCTTCGGAAATCTATTTCGAGAACGTCGCCATACCGGGTGATGCGCTGCTCCCCGGCGGGCTGTCGCTGATCGAGCGGATCGTTGACGAAGCCACCGTGGCAGTCTGCGGCGAGGCCTGCGGCGTCGCCCGCAAACTCCATGAAGGAACGCTCGACTATTCGAAGCAGCGCCAGCAGTTCGGCCAGCCGATCGGACGTTTTCAGGTGCTGCAACACCGCATGGCCGACATGTTCATCGAGGCCGAGCAGATCGTCTCGATGACGCTGATGGCCACGCTCAAGCTCGATCTGCCCGAGGCGCAGCGCAAAGCTGCGGTCAGCCTTGCCAAGGCCAAGGTTTCGCGCTCAATCAAATTCGTCGGTCAGAATGCGGTCCAGACTCACGGCGGCATCGGCATCACGCTGGAACTGGCGATCGGGCACTTTTTCAAGCGCGCCACGATGATCGAAAGCCAGTTCGGGACCGCCGACCATCATTTGGAACGGTTTGAACAGCTGACGATGGACGCCTGAGATCTTCAGCTTTCGGCCGTTGCTGCCCATTCCTTGAGCGGTCGGGATGTGTCGGTGATATCCTCGGGATCGACTGACAGCGCTTGCTCGACCAGCTTGCGGCCTTGAGCATAGTCTTTGACGTTGTTGACGCAATCGAGCGCGATCAGCTTGCCCTGCCGGAAATAGACGACGCTGAAGCTGCGGCTGGCCGGGTCGCCGCGCAGCACGGTGCGGTCATAGCCGGACGACAAGCCGACCGTCTGGAGGCGCAAATCATACTGGTTCGACCAGAACCACGGGGTTGCGGCATAGTCCTTGTCCTCGCCACAGATTGCCTTGGCCACGATGCTGGCCATGTCATTGGCGTTCTGGACCGATTCCAGCCGGATAACCTGGCCGTCGGCGAAGCGATTGGAATGGGCCGCGCAATCGCCGATCGCAAACACATCCGGCAGCGAGGTGCGACATTGGGCGTCGACGTCGACTCCATTGCCTCCGGCAGCTCCCGCCGCGAATAAGGGGCCCACCGCCGGGACGATCCCGATGCCGACGATCACCAGATCTGCTGGCAAAACCGTGCCGTCGGCCAGTTCCACGCCGCTGACCCGGCCCGCGGCCCCGCTGAGCGCGACGACCCCGCAGTCAGTGCGCAGATCCACTCCGTGAGCGCGATGCTCGGCCTCGAAAAACGCCGATAGCTCTTCCCCGGCCACCCGGTTGAGCACGCGCGGCAGTGCTTCGAGCAGGGTGACCGGCTTGCCCAGCTTGGTCAGCACGGCGGCAGCTTCCAGCCCGATATACCCCCCGCCGATGACCACGATTTGCCTGGCGGCAGGCAGTTCGGCCATGATTGCATCGACATCGGCACGGTTCCGGACCGAGTGAACGCCCGCCAGACCGTGTCCCGGGCACGCCAGCGCCCGCGGGTTGCCCCCGGTGGCCCAGATCAGCTTGCCGTAACCGATCTGCGCGCCAGCGGCGGTGGTTAGCGCATGCGCTGCCGGATCGAGCGAGACGACTTCCTGTCCCAGCAACAGCTCGATGCCCTTCTCGCCCCAAAACGCGGGCGGGCGGAGATACAGCCGCTCGAACGGCTTTTCTTGCGCCAGATATTCCTTGGACAGCGGCGGACGTTCGTAAGGCGGCTCCGCCTCATTGCCGATCATTGCGATGGTTCCGGCAAACCCACCCTGCCGCAATGCCACCGCCGCCTGCGCGCCGCCGTGGCCAGCACCGACAATCACCACATCAAAGCTGCGATCCATGGCCACACTGCGCCTCTCATAGGGGGCGATACCGCCAAATCGGAGCATCGCCCATCAATCTGTGGTCCCGTTATAGAGCGCCCTCTGGCACCGCA
Source organism: Novosphingobium sp. (assembly GCA_031383985.1). GTDB lineage: Bacteria > Pseudomonadota > Alphaproteobacteria > Sphingomonadales > Sphingomonadaceae > Novosphingobium. The sequence goes on from JANNAE010000067.1 coordinate 46,598, forward strand.
AGGCCACAATCCCGAGCCGGCGGTTCGAACCACCCACCAAGCCGCTTGAATTCGCCCGGCGGGATTGACATGAGTGATGCCATCGAAATCCATTGTATGATCGATGAACTGCGGAGCCCGGCTGATGATCACCCTGTATGACTACCCCCGGGCGCCCAGCCCGCGCCGGGCGCGGATCCTGCTCGCCGAGAAGGGGATCGCGCATGAGACGGTGGAAGTCGACATGGTGAAGGCCGAGCAGATGGGTGAGGCTTTTCGCGCCATCAACCCCGGTTGCACAATCCCGGCACTCGCGCTTGGCGATGGCACGGTGCTGACGGACAATGCGGCCATCACCGCCTGGGCCGAGGCGACTTGTCCCGAGCCGCCGCTGCTTGGCACCACGCCGCTGGAAAAGGCGGAAATCGCCAGCTGGAATGCCAAGATCGAGATGGAGGGCTTTATGGCGATTGCCGAAGCGCTTCGGAACAGCAGCCCGGCGATGAAGGACCGCGCGCTTCCGGGGCCGCATGATTTCGCGCAGATTCCCGAACTGGCCGAGCGCGGCCTCACGCGCCTCAAGCTCTTCCTCGACAAATTCGATGCCCGGATGGCAGGGCGCGAGTTCGTCGCGACCGATCGCTTCAGCCTTGCCGACATTACCGCGGTGGTGGCGATCGATTTTGCCCGCGCCGTCCGGGTGACTCCGCGTGACGATCACGCCAACCTCCTCGCCTGGCGCGCCCGGATGGCGCAGCGGCCAAGCATGGCGCTGTAGGGCCGATGTGGAATTGACTAAATCGCCCATCGAACCCCTCGCCCCGCCGGGGATGGGTTAGGAGTGGGCGAACAAAGCGAATAAAGCGCGCCAACGCCGGCACCAGTCCCGGCTAGGCTTCGGCGGACCAAGGAGAAACGAGCAAATGTTCAATATCATCGGCGCAATCTTCAGCGGATTGTTCGTGGGCGCCCTGGCGCGATTTTTCTATCCCGGCGATGTGCCGATGGGCTGGGGGATGACGATCCTGCTCGGTGTTGGCGGATCGCTGATTGCCGGGCTGATCGCCAACCGCGGTGCCGCCGATGGCTTTAACCGCGGCGGCTGCCTCGCCTCGGTGCTGGGCGGCATGGCGTTGATCTTCATCGGTCGGTATTTCGGCTGGGGCTGAGGATCGAAGCTAGACCGCCACCTCGGCGATCTTGCCGACAATCTCGTCGACCAGTTCCAGCGGCAGATCGTGGCCCATGCCCGGAACCAGGTGCAGCTTTGCGCCCTTGATGCTGGCGGCGGTATCATGGCCGCCCTCTACCGGCACCAGCGGATCGGCTTCGCCATGGATCACCAGAGTGGGCGCTGTGACCTTGCGAAGCATTGCGCGGCGATCCCCATCGGCCACGATCGCCGCCATCTGGCGCAGCGCGCCGACCGGATGGAAGCTGCGGTGAAAGTCCAGCTCGGTCTTTTCGCGCAGGCGTGCTTCGGGCGCGGGGTAGGCCGGACTGCCAACGGCGCGCGCGGCCTTGACCCCGAATTCGAGGATCGTGGCCAGGTCCGCGTTGAGCGGGCGCTTGGTCAGCACCGCCATCGCCTCGGGCGTGGCGCGCGGCAGGCCGCGCCTGCCGGTGGTCGACATGACCGAGGTCAGCGAACGGGTCCGCTCCGGATAGCGCGCTGCGACATGCTGCGCGATCATCCCGCCCATCGAGGCGCCGACGATATGGGCGCGGTCAATCTTCAACGCGTCAAGCAGACCGACGGCATCGGCCGCCATATCGGACAGATAATAGGCCAGCCGCGGCCGAATTCCGAGCAGGCTGGTCAGCACAACCTTGGGCAGGCTGGGCTTTCCCGCTGCGTCGAAATGGGTTGAAAGGCCGATATCGCGGTTATCATGGCGGATCACGTAATAGCCCCGCGTCACCAGCGCATCCACCAGCTCCTGCGGCCAGCGGGTCAGCTGCATCCCCAGCCCCATGATCAGGAGCATCGGCGGATGCGCCGGATCGCCATGGGTTTCATATTCAATCTTGATGCCATTGGCAGTGATCGCGGCCATCGAAGCTCCTATATTCCAAGCGGGAGCTATGGCACTCAATTTTCATTATTGCCAATAGAGCCGCGACCAATCTGGCAACTGGATTCTTGGCGGCGTTCAGAATCAGCCCGATGCGCTATACCCTTGCGGTCTCAAGGATAGAGCAACCACGCTCGGGTAGCGGCTCGCGAAACCCCTCGCATCCGCCCATCCGCAGAAACGGACGGATGCGGGGGTCACGCGCATGGTCGCCGGATAGCGGTCAGCCAGGCACACGAAGGTCGAAATTAAGGGCAAGAACCTGGGGGTCCATCTTGCCAGCGGCCAAGTCCGCACTGGTCTCGCGGCGCAATTGCTTGATCTGCCGTTTGAACATGTCCTCGTCGTCGGCGAAAAAGATATTCGCCTGGATCTTCTGACCAGCGCTCAACCCCGAAGGCAACGGATGAAGCGAGTTGATCGCGGCCACTGCACGCAGCGCGCTGCGATCGAGCCGATTCGCCCCTGAGCGCCGTGACAGGACGACATCGCTGGGCTTGCCATCTTCGCCGCACCTGAAGCGGACAGACACAATTCCAGTTCTCGTCGGCCAGCCAGTCAGCACACGAGGAGCGCGAAGCTGTTTCTCGAGATCTCGGGAAACGCTCGCAGCCCAGTGCGTAACGGCATCTCGTTTGCTTTCCACAATGATCGGTTGTCCGTCTCTCGCCAAGGAAATACCGGACATCGCAGAGGTGACGGCCAGAGCCGCCATTAGAGCGTATTTCATAGTAGTCATCCTTCTTATCGATGGACGATCGACCATGCTAACCCGTGTACGCAGTGCGCGTTTCCGCCATACGCTTTAAGGTCGAAGGAGGATGGCGTGCGTTCTGCGGACCACGCGCTTTCCTGATGAACTAGATATTCCTGCTGGCATGAACTGTCAATGCAATAAGTAGTTATCGGGCGCCCCCAGTAGAGTTATTTTCCAACATTCGATAAGTCATTGACGCAACTTATGAAAACCCTAGGCTAGGCGTGCCGGATCACGATGCCGGTCGATTTCGGGTTAGCCCGATTGATCCGGCTCGGCGGACCTGCCCTCGCATAACCTCGAATTCTGGGCCCTATGGCACCAGCACCGTGTCTTTGGCCAGCTTCAGCGTCTTCGGATAATCGAGGATGAAATGCAGCCCCCGGCTCTCCTTGCGGTCCAGCGCCGAGCGGACGATCAGTTCCGCCGACTGCAGCAAATTGCGCAGTTCGATCAGATCGGTCGAAACGCGGAAGTGGCCGTAATAATCCTCGACCTCGGTATTGAGCAGGCGGATCCGGTGGGCGGCGCGTTCGAGCCGCTTGGTGGTGCGGACGATCCCGACATAGTTCCACATGAAGCGGCGGATTTCGGTCCAGTTCTGCTGGATGATGACTTCCTCGTCCGAATCGGTGACCCGGCTTTCATCCCATGGGCGAACCGGCGGGGGGGCGTCAAACTCGCTCCAGCGGGCAAGAATGTCCGCTGCCGCCGCCTCGCCGAACACGAAACATTCGAGCAGACTGTTGGAGGCGAGGCGGTTGGCCCCGTGCAGCCCGCTTTCGGTGCATTCGCCCGCAGCATAAAGCCCGGGCAGATCGGTTCGTCCGGCCAGATCGATGATGATCCCGCCGCAGGTGTAGTGCTGCGCAGGGACGACCGGGATCGGCTCCCTGGTCATATCGATGCCGAGGCCGAGCAGTTTTTCATAGATATTGGGGAAGTGGCCCTTCACGAACTCCGGGGCCATGTGGCTGATATCAAGGTGGACGTAATCGAGCCCGTCGCGCTTGATCTCGGCGTCATTGGCGCGGGCGACCACATCGCGTGGGGCCAGTTCGGCGCGGCTGTCATAATCGGGCATATAGCGGTGACCGGTTTTGGGGTTGAGCAGATGCCCGCCCTCGCCGCGCACCGCCTCGGTAATCAGGAAGTTCTTGACCTCGAGATTATACAGGCAGGTCGGGTGGAACTGCATCATTTCCATATTGCCGACGCGGGCTCCCGCGCGCCAGGCCATCGCGATCCCGTCTCCGGTCGCGCCGCGCGGGGCGGTGGAGAATTGATAAACTCGCCCCGCACCGCCGGTGGCCAGCACGGTGGCGCGGGCGGTGTGGGTCTGCACCTTGCCGCTAGCTTCATCAAGCGCATAGACCCCCCAGACCCGCCCCGAGCCTGAATAACGCTCTTCATGCCGCCCGGTGATCAGATCGATACAGGCCTGCCCCGGCAGCAGGGTGATGTTGGGATGAGCCTCGGCGGCCCGCAGCAATGCTTCCTGCACCGCCCAGCCGGTTGCGTCGTTGACATGGACGATCCGCCGGTGCGAGTGCCCGCCCTCGCGGGTGAGGTGCAAATCCTCGCCTTCCGCGTTGAACGGCACCCCCAGCCGAACCAGTCGGTCGATCGCAAGCGGCGCGCGTTCGATCACGAATTCAACCGTTTCCAGCCGGTTGAGCCCGGCCCCTGCCACCATTGTATCGCGGATATGATTCTCGAACGTATCGCCCGCATCGAGCACCGCCGCGATCCCGCCCTGCGCCCAGGCGGTCGACCCGCCGGTCAGCTCGCCCTTGGCCAGCACCAGCACCTTGCGCTGCTCGGCCAAAGCGAGGGCAGCGGTGAGGCCAGCGGCACCCGAGCCGATGATGATGACATCGTGAGTCAACTTCCCCCCTCCCGCTTGCGGGAGGGGTCGGGGGTGGGCGCGCCTTGAAGCGCGATACGAATGGCCATGATCACGCCTTCGACATTGCCCAGAACATCGGCGTTTTGAAAGCGCATTACGCGATATCCTGCCTCATTCAGGAATCGGTCGCGATAAATGTCCTTTTCCGGAGCGATGTCGTGGGAATGGCCGTCAAGCTCGACAATCAGGCTATGCTGCCGGCACAGGAAATCGGCAAAGAACGGACCGACGGGCATTTGCCGACTGAATTTTGCGCCGAGCTGGGAGCG
>JANNAE010000097.1:0-2105 GCA_031383985.1 Novosphingobium sp.
TTGGGGATGAGTATGATCGTATCGATATCGCGCGGCACCATGGCGGCATCCTTGAGCGCAAGGATCGCGACACGGGTAAGCGCCTCGATAAAGCCTCGATCGGGATATTTGCCGGTCGGGATCTCGCCCACGCCAACAAAGACCGGATCGTTCGCCGCGCCCTTGTCGATCTGCAGCTGCCAGTTTTCAGCCATTATTTTCTCCGTTTTGCGAGCATGGTCTGGAGGAAGGTCATCACTTCATCCCCGGATTGATTGCGCACTGAATAGGCCACCGCAAGGGTGCCATATTTGTCACCCGTGGCCTCATGCCCGGTGACTTCAGCCACGACATGGAGCGTATCACCGGCGAACACCGGCTTGGTCGCTTTGAGAGCGGTGATTTCGACCAGTGCCGCAATCGCGTCGCCGTAAAAACCGCTGCCGCCAATCAGGCCGACGGCGAGCGAGAAAGTCAGCGGGCCATGGGCGATCCGCTGGCCAAAGCGGCCCGCCTCCATGAAGGCAGCATCGGTATGGAGCTGATAATGATCGCCCGTCAGCCCGGCAAAGCTTGTGATATCGCCAATGTCCACCGTGCGTCCGCGGGTGGTCATCACGTCACCCAGCTCGAAATCCTCGAAGAATTTCGCCTGCGGGTCAAAGAAGCTGCGCCCTGGCACTATAGCGTCCAAACAATCATTTGTTTTTCGTATGACCCACCGCGAATCGAGTCAAGCAATTGCGCGCAAATCCGGCGCAGCTTTCAGGCACGGACCCCGGTTAGCAATGTGTCGGCGATCAGCCCGCCAACATCGCCCGGCGACAATTTCCCCTCAGGCGACAACCATTCGGGCGACCAGTTGAGCGCGCCCAGAATCGTCAGCACAGCGATCCGCAAATTGAGATCGGCCCGGAATACCCCTGACTTCATCCCCTCTTCGATCACCGTAATGAACGCCTGCTCATATGCCCGGCGCTTGGCGATCGCGGCCTGGATATTGCCTTCGCCCAGAAAGCGCCATTGGTGAAACACCACCAGCGAACGCTCGGGATTATCGGCGACGACCTCGACATGGGCGACGATCATGGCGCGCATTTTATCGGCCGGGCTGGCGTCCGAAGCGATATGGGGCTGCACAGCCAGAAGGAAACGGCCGATGCCATCTGCAACAATATCGACCAGCAAGGTCTCCTTGCTGACAATATGTGCATAGAGGCTGCCCGGCAGCACGCCCACCGCGCTGGCAATGTCGCGCATCGATGTTCCGGAATAGCCCTGTTTTCCAAACAGATGCATCGCGGCATCCATGATCCCCTCGCGCGGCCCATTGCCTGGATCAATCCCGGTAGCCACGGCAGTTATCCCCTTAGCCATCACGCCCCAGCCCCATCGACTTGGCGACTATGCTGCGCAAAATTTCGTTGGTCCCGCCGCCGACCATTCCATGCTTGGCCTCGCGGAAATAGCGTTCCATGTGATATTCCGGAAGCTGCGCATAGCCGCCGAGTGCCTGCATTCCGTTGAACGCGATCTGGAAAAGGGTCTTCGCGGTGAAGAGCTTGGCCTTCGCCACATCGGCATTGGCAGGCTCACCGCGCGCGAGCTTGTCAGCTGCGTAATAGACCATTAACCGCGCCGCCGTCAGCTCGGTCTCATCATCGGCCATCCGGTGCTTGAGGACCTGATACGAGGAGAGCTTCTTGCCGAACGCGTCGCGCTCGCTCAGATATTTTTTGGTGTCATCAAGCGCCGTTCGCGCATTGCCAACTTGCGAGGCTGCAATACTGAGCCGCTCCAGATCGAGATGTTCGCCGATATAGTGCCAGCCCTTGCCGACTTCGCCGAGCAGAGCGTCCTTGGGCAGACGCATCTCGTCCATGAAGAATTCGGTCGTGCCCAGGCTCTTGCGCACAAGCGTCTGCATCTTCTTGATGTGCAGTCCCGCCGCCGTGTTGGGAACGAGGAACAGCGAGAAGCCGTCAAAGCGTTCCTGGCTGGTGCGGGCGAGGATGGCGATGGTGGCCCCGGGCAGTTGGGCACCGGAGCACCAGACCTTGTTCCCGTTGAGGACCCATTCGTCCCCTTCGAGCCGCGCGGTCGAGCGGCCTCCCGCGGCGTCAGAG
>JANNAE010000011.1:0-22632 GCA_031383985.1 Novosphingobium sp.
GGACAAGATCAGGATCGTGCTCGACGGCCTGCGCGGTGAGGACAGTATTGCCGAGCTGTGCCGCCGCGAGGGCATTGCCCAGAGCCTGTATTATGTGTGGTCGAAGGAGTTCCTCGAGGCTGGCAAGCGCCGTTTGGCGGGCGACACTGCCCGCGCTGCGACCACTGACGAGGTGAAGGGCCTGCGCCGCGAGTCCACCGCGCTGAAGGAGGTCGTCGCCGAACAGGCGCTCGAGATCCGATTGCTTAAAAAAAGCATGATCGCGGATGGGGGAGGCGACGAATGGGGTATCCCGCATCCAAGAAGCTTGAGATCATCAGGATCATCGAGCAATCGCATTTATCGGCGCGGCGCACGCTGGATCAGATCGGCGTGCCGCGTGCCGCGTGCCACTTTCTACCGCTGGTATGATCAATATCAGACCGGTGGTCCCGAAGCGCTGGAGGACAGGGCGTCTGGGCCGAGCCGGGTCTGGAACCGCATCCCCGATGATATCCGAGGTCAGATCGTTCAACTGGCGCTGGAGGAGACAGAGTTGTCACCGCGCGAGCTGGCGGTGCGGTTCACCGACACCAAGAACTACTTCGTGTCGGAAGCGACGGTTTACCGCCTGTTGAAGGCTCATGACCTGATTACCAGCCCCGCCTTCATCGTGATGAAGGCGGCATCCGAGTTTACCGACAAGACCACCCGGCCCAACGAGAAGTGGCAGACCGACTTCACCTACTTCAAGATCATCGGCTGGGGCTGGATGTACCTGTCGACCATCCTCGACGATTACTCGCGCTACATCATCGCCTGGAAGCTGTGCTCGACCATGAAGGCTCAGGATGTCACCGACACGCTGGAACTGGCGCTGACCGCCTCGGGCTGCGACCAGGCCCATGTCCAGCACAAACCCTGGCTGCTCAGTGACAACGGCTCCAGCTACATATCCGGCGATCTGGCCGAATGGCTGGGCGAGCGCCGCATGAAACATGTGCGCGGCGCGCCCTATCATCCCCAGACCCAGGGCAAGATCGAGAGCTGGCACCAGACCCTCAAGAACCGCATCCTGCTCGAAAACTACTTCTTGCCCGGCGATCTCGAAGCCCAGATCGAGGCCTTCATCGAACACTATAATCACCAGCGCTACCATGAAAGCCTGGACAACGTGACACCCGCTGACGCCTACTTCGGCAGGGACAAAGCAATCCTCGCCGAGCGCGCCCGCATCAAACGCATCACCATCGAACATCGGCGCTTGCAACACCGCAAGATCGCCGCCTAATATCAACCCCCAGATGAGGCCGACACTCCGCTAATCTAAGCCGCCAACTGTCTCAAATGATCTGACGGGGAACACGAAGATGAGACCAAAACCCTCCTCTGCTCAATACCGCATATCTGTCTCATAGGTGCTGACGGGGAACACAGTGGGTTCCACAGCCGCAGGTGGGGCAGTGCTTAAGGCTCTGTCAGTGCTATGTGGCAGGACCCGCATTGAGGTGCTAGCCACCGCAGATGAGCCGCAAATCCAGAGCCAAAGCCGCCTAGCCCGTTCCGGTGCTTCAACTCATCACCCGAGGTGATCCGCCTAGTGGTGATGAAGTATGTGAAGTACCCGCTGAGCCTGAGGAACGTCGAGGACCTGCTCTTCGAGCGCGGGATCGACATTTGCCACGAGACGGTACGGATGTGGTGGAACAGGTTCGGGCCATTGTTTGCAGGCGACATCCGCCGCCAGCGCGTCTCTCGCATGCGCGGCTTTCGTCACTGGCGTTGGCACCTCGATGAGATGTACGTGAAACTCAACGGTGAGATGGTGTACTTGTGGCGGGCGGTCGACCAGGAAGGCGAGATCCTCGAGAGCTTCGTGACGAAGAAGCGAGACAAGGAAGCTGCCGTGTCCTTCATGAAGAAGGCGCTCAAGCGCCACGGCTCGCCCGAGGCAATCACCACCGATGGCCTCGCTTCGTACGAGGCCGCGATGAAAGTCCTCTGCAACACCGATAAGCAGGAGATCGGCCGTTGGGCCAACAACCGGGTCGAGAATAGTCATCTGCCGTTCCGACGACGAGAGCGGGCGATGCTCAGGTTCCGACAGATGAAGTCGCTACAGAAGTTCGCCTCGGTCCACGCCAACGTCCACAACCACTTTAACCAGGAGCGCCATCTCGTCGATCGCCAGACCTACAGGCTACGCCGCTCGGCCGCACTGGCCGAGTGGCAGTCGCTTATGAGCTAAGTGCGCGTGACCAGAGGACAGCCGCGCCAGTCAGAGACGAGTTGCGGTTAGACTGACAGCACCGTTCGCTCTGGTTGCAAACGAAGTCGAATGGTTTGTCGACTCCGCGCGGCCGCCCAGTGCCCGGCCAAAGGACTAGCTGCGGGCATTGGGCTGGGTTCGTTCGCTCACTGTCGCTGGTCTCGTGCGGCATATTTCCAGACGCTCACATAGCCCCCGGTTTAAGCCAGTTTAGGCGTCCAGCCCGGCTCGGCCTTGGCCATCGCCCGCTGGTAGGCGGGCCGTGAACCGATCCGCTGGAGGTAGGTGCGAATATTAGGATACCCGTCGAGCGGAGCATGGCGAAAGGCGCGGCTAGTGGTGAGAATATAGACAAACATAATGTCGGCGGTCGTCAGGTTGCGACCGCCGAAGAACTCGGCCTCGCCAGCCCGAGCCTCGGCCAGTGCCCATGATTTTTGCACCCGGTCGATGACGAACGCGGCGGCCGGGGCCTCTATTCCTCCTGCCATTGTCACTGCCAACTGCATCATCAGGCTAGCCATGAACGTCCCATTCGACCAATGGAACCAGAACAAATGGTCGGCGAAGTCTGCATCATCGGGCCCCGGCGAAAGCCTTCCGCCGCCATACTTACGATCAATGTACTCGCAGATCGCCCCGCTTTCACCGAGCACCAGATCGCCATCGGTCATCACTGGAGCAATCCCCATCGGGTGCAACGCTTTGTAGTCATCGGGCGCCATCCGATTATCCGCGCGGCGGTCGTAAAGCTTCAATTCGTAGTCCAGCCCTAGTTCCTCGCACAGCCAGACGATACGCTCGGATTGCGACATCCGCAGGTGGTGGACGGTCAGCATGTTAGATCTCCTTCAATGCAAGCTGGGGATAGTTTGCCTACGATCCAACCGCTACTTTTCCCGGCAGTGGGGGCGACCGGCAGATAAAGCTCTGTGGCATGTTACTGGACATTCAGGTCCTATGCAGCCGCATTGCGATAATCCGACGGAAGAACCAGCGAGAGGATAGTCGACGTGACACCCAAAATCATCATTGCCCTTTGCGGTGCAGCCGCGCTTACCAGTCTGATACCATCTTCTGCATCGGCGCAAAGCGGCTTTTCAATCACTATCGGGTCGGGCGGTTACGGCAACGGCTACGACGGCTATGAATACGACCGCTACGATAACTACGGCCGTCATGCAGATCGGCACGAGCGGGTGGCTCGGCGCCACGACGATACCCACGACGACATTGAGGACCAGCATGACGAGGCCCACGAACAGGGCCTGAACCGTTGGGAGCATCGTGAGGTGCATCAGGATTTGCGATACCAGCACGCCCAGCGCGATTATCAGTTGGCGCGTGACCATCAGCGTCGTGACCGCCGGGATGCGCGGCGTCGCCAATACCGGAACTACGGTTACCGGGGATTCTGAGGCCGCAGCATTGAATAGCAAGCGCCCCGCGAGCAATCGCGGGGCGTATTTGCGGTTTTCCACAATCCGATTTCCCGCTGCAGGTGGAGCGGTCAATCGGGTCCGGAAAATCATGCCGATGCCGCCGATGGCAAATTTACAGCGTGACGCGTTTCAATCTGAGCGCATTTGATGCGACGGTGAACGATGGCAATGTGAGCCTTAGGACAGGCGTCTCAAGGAACCCTTGGCCACTCTGGATGCAAATCGTCGATCATAAAGGTATGCCCGTGTGCATTCGGCCGATGCGCCTCGCGCACATGCGGGTGGTCAGGCGCAAGATCCTCGTGGCTATGCGGCACCTCTTCCGGGTCACGCCGCGGCCAGATAAAAGCGCCAAGGACCGCACCGCAGGCGGCGATCCGACGTGCAGGACGCGGTCTCGATCGCCACCGGCGGCCGTGAGGCGGGACAAGTTTTCGAGGGCGACCGTCGCTTTGCGGTGGTCGTGCGCCTGCCCGAAGTCAGTCGCACCAATCTCGACGAACTGGGCCGCTTGCCGATCCCGCGCAGAACGGCCGGCGGGGCGACCGAGTTCGTGCCGCTGTCCGAAATTGCCGACATTGCCTTGTCGGTCGGTCCCAACCAGATCAGCCGCGAGAACGGCAAGCGCCGCGCGGTCATCACCGCCAACGTCCGCGACCGCGACCTCGGCTCGTTCATCACCGAGCTGCGCTCCAGGGTCGCTGCTGAGGTGGCGCTACCCGAAGGATATTTCGTTCAATATGGCGGCACCTTCGAGCAGCTTCAGTCGGCCGCGACCCGGCTTCTGATCGTCGTGCCTCTCGCGCTGCTGCTGATATTGGGGCTGCTCTACGCGCTGTTCCGCTCGATGCGGGATGCCGCGATCGTGTTTTCAGGCGTTCCCCTTGCCCTTACCGGGGGCGTGGTCGCGCTCGCGCTGAGAGGCATCCCGATGTCGATCTCGGCCGGGGTCGGGTTCATCGTCCGGTGTGGTCATGGTCACTTTTATCAATGACTTGCGCGAACGCGGCCACGCGCTCGACGCGGCTATTCGTGAAGGCGCGCTGACCCGGCTGCGTCCCGTGCTGATGACCGCGCTGGTCGCGTCACTGGGATTCGTGCCGATGGCGCTCAACGTCGGCGCCGGCTCCGAGGTCCAGCGGCCACTTGCGACGGTGGTCATCGGCGGGATCATCTCCTCCACAATTCTCACCCTGGTGGTTCTGCCGGCGTTATACCGCCTGGTTCATCGCCGTCGCGAGCGGGTCGATACTCCCGATCGGCCATTACCTCCGGCCACCTCTCACGGCAGCGGAGAGGCCGCGGCCGTTTGAGATGCGGAGGCCCGCCGATCGCGTCATGCGGGCTTGCCCTGGCTCCTGATCCTTACCGGGATGCGCAGGAACCTGACCCCGTTAGCCTCGGCCTCCGGGAAATTGCCGGCCCGGATGTTGACCTGGATCGAAGGCAGCAGCAGCTTGGGGGGCGCGAGCGTGGCGTCACGTGCCTCGCGCATGGCGACGAATTCGTCCTCGCTCACGCTCTCGTTGACGTGAACGCTGGTCCGGCGCTGCTCGCCGACGGTGGTTTCCCAGGCGAACTGGTCGCGGCCGGGCGCCTTGTAGTCATGACACAGGAACAGCCGGGTTTCATCGGGCAGGCTGAGCACGCGGCGGATCGAGCGATAGAGCTGGCGGGCATCCCCACCGGGGAAATCGGCGCGCGCGGTGCCGTAATCGGGCATGAACAGCGTATCGCCAATGAATGCGGCATTGCCGATCAGATAGGCGACGTCGGCCGGGGTGTGACCGGGAACGTGCAGAACCTCGACTTCGAGCTGGCCGATGGCGAAGCGCTCGCCATCGCGAAATAGCCGGTCGAAGTCCGATCCGTCGGTCTTGAGATCGTCCAAGGCGAACACCGGGCGGAAGATCTTCTGCACGTCACGAATGTGCTCACCGATGCCGATCGCGGCGCCAGTTTTCGCCTTGAAGAAGGGGGCGGCAGATAGATGGTCGGCGTGGGCGTGAGTCTCGAGCACCAGGACGATCCGCCAGCTGTGCGCGGCGGCAAACGCCAGGATGCGCTCGGCCGAACGCACGTCGGCTTCGCCGCTCGCCAGGTCGAAATCCAGCACCGGGTCGATGACTGCGGCCTCGCGCGTCGCGGGATCGGCGACGAGGTAGCTGATCGTATTGGTCGGCTCGTCGAAGAAGGCTTCGATAATCGGCTGAGTGGGCATCGCTCGGTTCCTTGATGGAGCTTGACAATATATGAGCATATACTAAATAAGCAATATCTAATCTATTAAGGCCCTTCGATGCTCAAGCTCCCCATGGATCTCGCCACGTTCGAGACCAAAGCAGGCGACGTCTCTTCCTTGCTGAAGGCGATGGCCAACACGCGCCGGCTGATGGTTCTGTGCAAGCTGGTCGAGCACGGTGAGATGACCGTGGGGGATTTGGCGCGCGAGGCCGCGCTGTCGCAATCGGCGCTGTCGCAACACCTCGCGAAGATGCGCGATGAAGGTCTCGTTACCTTTCGCCGCGAGAGCCAGACGCTCTGGTACCGGATTGCCGACCCCCGCACCGAGACGCTGCTGGCTACCCTCTACCAGCTTTACTGCAAGGATTGATGCCATGACCCTCGCCGCCCTCAGGCCCGAAGAAGTCGAGCGAATGATCGCTGACGGTGCGATGTTGGTCGACATCCGCGACCCCGACGAACATGCGCGCGAACGCATTCCCGGTGCAACCAATCATCCGCTTGCGCGGATCGAGCAGCTTGCCACGCACTCGGGGCCGACGATCTTTCACTGCCGATCGGGCCTCCGCACCCAAGCCCACGCCACCCGCCTAGCCGCGGCGGGTGCGGACTCAACCTGTTACGTCCTTGCCGGCGGGATCGACGCATGGCGTTCCTCTGGCCGCTCCACGATTGTCGATCAGCGTCAGCCGCTCGAAATCATGCGCCAAGTGCAATTGGTCGCGGGCGGGCTGGTGCTGCTTGGGGTGATCCTCGGCTTTCTAGTCTCGTCGGCCTTCTTCGGGTTGTCCGCATTCGTCGGTGCGGGGCTGATGATGGCGGGTGCAACTGGCTGGTGCGGGATGGCGACGCTCCTGCGGCGCCTTCCGTGGAACCGCCCGGCGCCATCGGCCTGAACGGCGATGACGGCGATCGAAGTCCTGCTTGCCGCAGTATCGGGAGGCATCGTCGGTATCGTCCTCGGATTGGTCGGCGGTGGCGGCTCGATCCTGGCAGTGCCGTTGTTGGTCTATCTGGTCGGGGTGACCAACCCGCATGTCGCAATCGGGACCAGCGCGCTGTCGGTGGCGGCCAGCGCCGCCGCGGCGCTGATCAGCCATGCCCGCGCGCGCACCGTCAAATGGCGCTGCGCTTTGATGTTTGCCGCTGCGGGCAGCCTTGGCGCCTTTGGAGGCTCGACTCTCGGCAAGGCGGTCGACGGACAGCGGTTGCTGTTTCTGTTCGCCATCGTGATGATCGTCGTCGGGGTAACGATGCTGCGTCGACGTAGCGATCCGGGCAATCCGGATGTCGTCTGCACCCGCACCAATGCGCCCAAGGTCGTCGGCTTCGGCCTTGGCAGCGGGGCGTTCTCGGGCTTTTTCGGAATTGGCGGCGGCTTCCTGATCGTTCCGGGGCTGGTGGCCTCGACCGGCATGCCGATGCTCAACGCGATCGGCTCCTCGCTCGTTGCGGTGACCGCGTTCGGGCTGACCACGGCGACAAGTTACGCAATCTCGGGCCTGATCGACTGGCCGCTGGCGGCGGTGTTCGTCGGCGGTGGAATCGCCGGCAGCTTCGTCGGCGGCGCCGTCTCGAGGTTGCTGGCGAAGAAGACCGCCGTGCTCAAGACGGTGTTCGCCGTCCTGATCTTTTTTGTGGCCGCATATATGCTCTGGCAAAGCGGCAAGGCTTTTTGGGAGGTATCATGAAGGAACTAACGCAGATCGACGCATGGCTGGCGCCCGGCGAACAGCTTCGCTCGTGGTTCGACCCGGTATTCCGCGTCGCCACCAGCCTGATATTCATCATCGGCGGGATCGGACACTTCGCCGCTCATGACGATATGCTCCAGCGGATGGAAGAATCGCCGTGGCGCGACGCGGTCGGCATGATCGGTGATCCGTCATGGCTGCTTTGGTTCAGTGGCGTTGTTTTCGTGCTCTTCGGGATCACACTCGCGCTAGGGTTTCTGACTCGCATCTCGGCGCTGCTAATTCTCGTCACGCTGATCCCCATAACGATTGCCGTCCACGTCGCTCCCGGGCATGCCGGGCCATTGTTCAAGAACATCGCGATCATGGGCGCATTGCTCTACTTCTACGCCAATGGGCCGGGACGCTTCGCGATCGTTCGGTAGGGTTCAGACTTGTCCAGAAACAGAAGGCGATTGCAGCAGAGCGGGCAACGGCCGATTGCAGCGGACAGGCAGCAAGCGGTCCGTCCTCGGGGTAGTGCTTGCGTCCCGGGTGCTCGCGGATGATAGTAGAAATACGAGCCGAGTCGCCTCATTTTGATCGAGCCGGAGCAAGCCCATGACCGAAACAGTCAACGAGACCGCCCTCAACGGCCTAATCGGCAAGGTGATCGGCGATGTCGCGGGCGCGCTGAGCCTCTTCATGGCATATCTCGGTGATCAGGCTGGAGTGTTTAGTGCGCTCGACGGCGCCAAGCGACTGACGGTCGATGAGCTCGCCGCAAAGACCGGCCTCAACGCGAAGTATCTCCACGAATGGCTCGGCTCGGTCTGCGCGGCAGGATATGTTCAACATCACGCCGAGGATGAGACCTTCTCGATCACGCCGGAGCAGGCGCTGGTCTTCACGCGCGAGGGTCAGCCAGCTTGCATGCAAGGTTTCTTCCAGCTTATCGTCTCGCAGTTCGCCGGGCATGAGAAGGCAACCGAGACTTTCAAGACGGGCAAGGGGCGCCCGTGGGGCGATCATCCCCAATGCCTGTTCTGCGGTACGGACCGGTTCTTCCGCCCAGGTTATCAAGCGAATCTGATCGACAACTGGATTCCAGCGCTTGCTGGGGTCGAGGCCAAGCTGAAGGCGGGCGCAAAGGTCGCCGATATTGGCTGCGGCCATGGCTCCTCCACCGTGCTTTTGGCGCAGGCCTATCCGAACTCGACGATCCATGGCATCGATTTCCATGCCCCTTCGATCGAAGAGGCGAAGAAGAAAGCTGCGGATGCGGGTGTAAGCAACGTCGAGTTCCAAGTTGCCAAGGCTCAGGATTTCACCGGCGCAGGTTACGATTTCGCCTGCATGTTCGATGCCCTGCACGACATGGGCGACCCTGTCGGCGCGGCCCGCCATATCCGCGAGACCCTCGCTCCCGGTGGCACGTTCATGCTGGTCGAGCCATTGGCGGGAGACTCGATGGCCGAGAACATGCACCCGCTCGGGCAAATCTTTTACGCGGCCTCGTGCACGATCTGCACCCCCAACTCCCTGTCGCAAGAAGTTGGGCTCGGCCTCGGTGCGCAGGCGGGCGAGAAGCGGCTGGCTCAAGTCTGCCGGGAGGCGGGCTTCGCCCAGATCCGCCGTGCGGCAGAAACTCCCACCAACATGGTGCTTGAAGTAACCGGCTGATGCCCCAACCTGAGAGAAGGTCGTCCTCAGCGAGTGCTTGCCACAATCCGACGTAGAAAGCACACCTTTCCCAAACGGCGTTTTGAGGAACGGGATGGAAGGTCACAGCGACCATTTATTTGTTATTTGCGCGTCCTTGGTATGGCGTTTGGTCTTGCCGCAGTCGTTGGTTCTGCTGTCGGGCAGGGCATGCTGCGTTCGCCGGGGATCGTGGCGCAGGCCAGCGGATCCGACAGCGTGTTGATCGGTTTGTGAATGTTGGGCGCGTTTCTGGCACTCCTTAGTCCACTCTAAGACTAACCAGAAAGTGGTCCTAAGTCTAAATGCCAAGGACTTGATTGGCGTCGAAACCCCTCTCGCGCCCAGTTCTAGAGCAAAATATTATGGCCGCTCCTTACCACTTGAATTCGCATACCAACTTGGGAAACGGAGGTGTATTTGGTTTGAAGGTACGCTTTGCGAGGGTGGGGCATGAGCAACCAGCTAAAGCGCCGATCCTAACATTGGGGGCATTTGGGCTGAAAGTGCTATTGCCGTCGCAGGAGAACCGGTCACATTTCCTGTAGCTGCTGCATCGCTTGTGCTTCAGAAATTACCTCGGCATATTTTGCTTGCAGGTCGAACAAATTGGCCTCGTGTGGGCCAGGGTTCCGGTCGCCACAAGCTTCGCGCACGACAAAGGGCAGAAACCCGGATTGGCAAGCATCCACGGCAGTCGCACGTACGCAGCCCGATGTCGAAAGCCCGGTAATGATCACAGTATCGACCCCGTGTGCGGTCAGCGTAGCCGCCAGATGTGTGCCACAGAACGCCGAAGCGTAACGTTTGGTGATCACCAGCTCATCGTCCTGTGGGAGTAGCGAGTTCGGGAACGCACCTAGCTTTGAACCTCGATCGAAGACCTTGAGTGCAGGAACTTTGCGATAGAATATCCCGCCATCGCTGCCGCCTGGCGCATATTCGACATTAGTGAATAGGACGGGAATTCGCGCGGTGCGCGCAGCGGCAAGCAAGCGCTCGTTGCTCGCCAGCGCATCTTCTACCCCGGCATAAAGTGGAGAGTCCGGGTCGAGGTAGGCCATGACGAAATCGACGATCAGCAGCACAGGCCGCTTTCCAAAGGGCAAATGACCATCAAAAGCACCGGTATAGCTAGCGGCAAGTTCGTCACGCGGTTCGGACATCAGATCGCTCCTGCCGCGCGCAGCTTATCGAGCTCGTCCGCGCCTAGCCCCAAAAGATCGCCATAAACCTCGGCATTGTGCTGGCCCACTCGCGACGGGGCAGCGCGGCGGATAGTACTGGGGGTGGCGGACAAGCGCGGGAATGCGTTCTGCATTTTCAGTCGGCCAAACCGTTCGGTTTCCACCTCGACAATCGCTTCGCGCGCAACAAAATGGGGATCGCTCAACATTTCAGGGGCACGATAGACGCGGCCAGCGGGAATCGAATGCTCGGTCATCAGGGCGTCGACTTCATCCACGCCAAGCGTGGCGGTCCAGCCATTGATCAATGCATCGAGCTCACTCTGGTTCACACCGCGCGCAAGATGCGTGGCATAGCGCGGATCGTCGCCCAGTTCGGGGCGCCCCATGGCCGCGGCCAGCCGTTTCCACAGCGAGTCCTTGTTCGCGCCGATCATGTATTCTCCGTCCTTGCAGCCATAGACGTTAGAAGGCGCGATGCCGGGCAGGATCGATCCGGAGCGCTCTCGAATATAGCCGTTGTAATCATATTCGGGGATCAGCCCTTCCATTACTTGCAGCACGCTCTCGTAGAGCGCGGCATCTATCACCTGACCCTGTCCGGTCCGGTCGCGATGGTGCAGCGCGGCAAGCACGCCCATGCAGCCATAGGTGGCGGTTAGGGTATCGCCGATCGATAACCCCATTCGGCTGGGTGCGCGATCGGGCTCGCCGACGATGTAGCGCCACCCGCCCATCGCCTCGCCGATTCCACCAAACCCGGCACGATCCGAATAAGGACCGGTCTGGCCATAGCCCGACATCCGCGCGATAATCAGCCCGGGCTGTTCGGCCAGCAAGGCCTGCGGATCGAGTGCCCATTTTTCCATCGTCCCCGGCTTGAAGTTCTCTATTACTACATCGGCGTGGGCGATCAGTTGGCGGACTAGCGCCTGGCCCTGCGGAAGGCGCATGTTGGCGGATACCGAGCGCTTGTTGCGGGCGATCACTTCCCACTGCACCTTGACTTCGCCCTGCCCCCACTCGCGCATCGGGTCGCCGGCGCCCGGCGGTTCGACTTTGATCACATCAGCGCCCATGTCGCCCAGCAGCTGGCCGCAAAACGGTCCGGCGAGCAGTTGGCCCAGTTCGATCACACGGATGTCCCGCAATGCTCCGGCGTCGGTCACGGCGCTTATCCTGCGGTTTCGTGCTGCGTCCAGACCGGCTGGATCGGTGCGGGCAGGCCGGTGTCAGCGAGGCAATTTGCTCGCAGGACATCGATCCCCGGCCCATAATCGAACAGCGGCATAGGACCTCGATTGGCGCGGATATCGGCACGCAAAGCCGCGGTGCCAGCCTCGTCCACCGTTCCCGCCGCATCGGCAACCACACCATAGCTCAGCGCGCCCCGAGCCGTCACCAAACCCTGCGTAATCTCCTTGCCGACCAGTTCGGGCGCGCGCTCGAGCGGATCGCCCCAACCGCCGCCGCCCCAGGTGATGAAATGCAGCTGATCTCCGACCGCGACCGTCACATCCTCGACCTTGTTGCCAACCACGATCTGCGTGCCATCGGCTCGCTCGAGAATCTTCTTGGCTCTTTGCCCCGGCGCGCCGCCGTTGACCCCCCAGGGCGGCACGAACCAGCGATCATCGTGGATCGAAATCGTCCCGGCTTCCAGAAAGCGGTAGGTCATGTGGATGCCGTTGCCGCCCCGGTGCAGTCCCGCGCCGCCGCTGTCCGGCTCGGCCTCGTAGCGCTCGATCAGCATGGGGAAGTAGCGTTCGAGAAATTCGTTGGGAACGTTGGTGAACCCCGGCCACAGCGAATGTCCGTCCGGTCCGTCGCCCAGCGGCCGACCCGGGATGCCTCCGAACCCGATCTGGAACAGCTGAAACCACTCGCCGCCTTTGCCGGGGCGATTGTCGTTGCCCGAATAGAACAGATGGGGTGACGAACTGAAGCCCGCCGCATTGAGGAATTCGGGCGTCTTCTGGCCGAGTAATCCGCCCAGAATATCGAAAATCCGCCCTAGCGCGTGCGTGCGGCCCGACAGCGCGGCGGGGAACTTGGGCTTGAGCAGCGAACCTTCAGGAATGCGCACGTCGATCAGGTCATAGAAGCCGTCGTTGAACAGGATCTGGGGATCAAAGACCATGATCATATAGATGCCAAAGAACATCTTGAACATGTTTTCATTGAGGAAAAAGTTGATCGACGCGGCGCTCTGCGGGTCCGTTCCGGTAAAATCGAGCACGACCTTTTCGTTTTCCCGCCACATGGCGCAGCGAATCTTGTAAGGGCCGTAGCCCACGCCGTCATCGCAAATATAGTCCTCAAAGCTGACCGGTTCCTCGGCGATCGCCATGCCGATCAGCGCCTGCATCGCCCGGTGGTTGCGCGCCAGCAGCTCCTGGGTAGCGGAGACGTAGACGTCGTCACCGAAGCGCGCGGCCATTTCGATGACCCGCCGCGCGGCGACCCGGCAGGCGGCGATCAGCGCGTTGAGATCGGCTTGGCACCAATCGGGCTTGCGGGTCTGGTGCATCACCAGCTTCATGAGATCATCGTTGTATTCGCCCTTTTTCCAGATCTTGACCGGAGGGATGCGCACGCCTTCTTCGAAGATCGAGCGGGCCCCGATCGGCATCGAGCCAACCACCTTGCCGCCGATATCCGACATATGCCCGAACATCGCGGTATAGGCGATCAGCCGGCCATCCTTGAACACTGGGAGCAGCACCAACCAATCGTTCGAATGGCTGACTGCGCCTTCGCAGCTGTAGGGATCGGACAGGAAGATCATGTCGCCATCCTCCAGCGTGCCATCGAACTGGGTCAGAAATCCGCCGATGAAGCTGCCGAACTGGCCGACGATCATCTTGCCGGTGTGATCGGCAATCAGCGGGAATGCATCGCCCTGTTCGCGGATTCCGGGCGACATCGCGGTACGCACCAGCGTGGCATCCATCTCGATCCGGGCGTTGCGCAGGGCATTCTCAATGATGTCGAGCGTGACTGGATCGATCTCGATCTTGGCGAAGGGTGCGGGGTTGGTTGCGACGATGGTGGCGGGCATGGCTTGTCCCCCTTAAGCCAGGTTGATCAGGATGTTGCCGACCGGGTCGACGGTGGCGAAGCAACCGCTTTCGATCAGCGTGGTGGAATCCATTTCCACCACGATTGCGGGGCCAAGGATCACATCGCCCTGCCGAAGCTTGGTGCGATCGTAGATCACCGCCGCCTGTTCACGCCCGTCCATCCACAGCATATGGTCGCGCATCCGGGCCGCGGCCGGATTGCCATCGCCCTTGGGCACCTCCGCCGCCGGCAGACCGAGCGCCGCACCCAGCGCCACCGCGCGCAGATTCACGATCTCATGCGGGGTATCCATGTTGAACGTGAACAGCCGGCGATGCTCTTCGTCGAAGCGCGACAATATGCCAGCAATCCCGTCGGTGCGCAGCACCTCTGTTGAGATGGTTAGCGGCACTTCGAAAGCCTGCCCAGCATAGCGTACATCGACCTCGAACTCACTGGTGATAGTACTTTCTGGCACTCCGTCCGCGGCCAGTTCGGCCCGGGTCTGCGCGGCCATTTCATCGAGGATCGCAATCAACTCGGCTGCCCGGGTCTGGCTGGCCAGACGCGAGAAACTGCGCGCGGCTTCGGTGCGCATCCGCGTGGTCGCATCGCCCAACGCGCAGAGCACGCCCGGTGACACCGGTGAGATCGCCGGCCAGCTGCCCATCAGCCGCGCCACGGCGTTGACATGCAGCGGACCTGCGCCGCCAAAGCCCATCAGCGCGAAGTGGCGCGGATCGTAGCCTTGCTGGACCGAAATCATCCGCAGCGCGCCGAACATGTTCTCATTGACGATATCGATGATCCCGCGTGCCGCCGCCATCAGACCGATGCCCAGCGCATCGGCAATCGTCTGCACCGCCGTCGTTGCGCCAGCGCGGTCGAGCTTGAAGCTGCCCCCAAGCAGATTTTCGGGAAGATATCCGAGGACGACATTGGCATCGGTCACGGTCGGCAAGGTCCCACCTTTGCCATAGGCGACCGGGCCGGGAACGGCACCGGCCGACTGCGGGCCGACCCGCAGCGCCCTTGTGAGTTCCGGGACGTAAGCGATCGACCCCCCGCCCGCCCCCACGGTTTTCACGTCGAGCGCCGAGGCCCGAACCGACAGGTGTCCCACCTCGGTGGTGCGCTGCCGGCGCGGTTCGAGATTCTCGATCAGCGCGACATCGGTGGAGGTGCCGCCAACATCCAGCGTCAGGATGTTCCTGATCCCCGCATTCTTGCCGACCCACAGCGCCCCGGTGACGCCGCCCGCCGGGCCAGACATCAGGATGTTAACTGGCTGTGTCTCGGCCTTTTCCGCCGACATCAACCCTCCATCCGAGCGCAGCAGCGAAAGTTTGCCCTTCATGCCGGCATCGGCCAGCCGGGCACGCAAATTGGCGACATATTTGCCCACCACCGGGCGCACTGCGGCATTGGCGACCGTAGTCAGCGTGCGTTCGTATTCCTGCATCTCGGGCAGCACTTCGTGGCTCAGCGACACCGGCACGCCGGGCAGTATCTCGGCAGCGATAGCACCCACCCGCGCCTCGTGGGCGCCGCTGGCATAGGCGTTGATCAGCGAGACCGTGATCGCTTCCACCCCCTGGCGCTTGAGCGTGGTGAGCGCCGCGCGAATATCGGCGTCGTCCAGTGGCCGCACTTCCTGCCCATCGGCGTTCATCCGGCCCTTGATGGTTACAGTGTCTTCGAGTGCAGCGAGCGGCGTAGGCTTGGGCCAGATAATCCACGCGGCAAGTCCGCCCGGCACGTAGCTTCGGGCGATCTGCATGATGTGACGGAAGCCCTCAGTCGTCACCAGACCGACCCGGGCACCTTTGCCCTCAAGGACGGCATTGGTTGCGACCGTGGTGCCGTGCAGAAAGTAATCGATTTCCTGCGGTGTCACTCCCGCGTCGGCGCAGATCGCGGTGACCCCGGTCAAAATACCTTCGGAACTGTCGTGTGGCGTGGATGGCGTCTTGTGCCGCCAGAACGCACCGGATTCGACATTGAACAGCAGGAGATCGGTGAACGTGCCACCAACATCGACGCCAAGGCGGTAGCCCATCCGCTTTTTCTCCTAGTTTTCCGCAGGAAATGGCGGCGTATGTGCGACCATCCCGGGCAAATTCCGCTTCATCACTCCGGCCAGCCAGTGATTGGCTGCGACCAGTTTCGGCAAATTTAACCCTGTGTCGATTCCGGCGCGCTCGAGCATGAAGACCACGTCCTCGCTGGCAACATTGCCAGCCGCACCGGGCGCGAAGGGGCAGCCGCCGAGCCCGCCGATCGAGGCATCGACGGTCCGCGCGCCCGCCCCGATCGCCGCCCAGACATTGGCTAGGCCGGTACCGCGGGTGTTGTGGAAATGGACACGGACAGGCAAAGGCGCGATCGCCGTACCGACCAGGGCGACCAGCCGCGCAACATGCGCGGGATCGGCGACACCGATCGTATCCGCCAGCCCGATCTCGACTGCCCCAGCAGCGGCAATCGCGAGGGCCATGGCGATCACCCGGTCCTCTGCCACTTCGCCCTCGAATGGACAGCCGAAGCTGGCGGCGATGGTCGCCTGACCGGATTTGCCGGCCGCACGGGCAGCCGTTATGATCGCGCGCGCCGCCTCGACCGAACCGTCGCTGGTCTGGCCTTGATTGGCAATGGCGAAGCTATCGGTCGCAACCGCGACCGCGCCCAGCTGATCGATCCGTCCCGTGGCCAACGCGCGGTCCGCGCCACGCTGATTCATGACCAAGCCGATGTAAGTGACGTCGCTGCACCGGGGCAGCCCGGCACAGACCGCTTCGGCATCAGCCATCTGCGGGACAGCGCGCGGGTTCACGAAGCTGGTAACCTCGATGCGCCGGGTCCCGGCAGCGATTGCCAGTTCGACCAGCCGCAGCTTGTCGGCGGTGGCAATCTCGATCGTTTCGTTCTGAAGGCCGTCGCGCGGGGCGACTTCGACCATCTCGATCTTGCCTGTATACAGTTTGCTCATGCCGAACGCGCCATGTCGAAGCTGGAAAGTCCTTGATGGGCATCGGCATAGGCGTGAAACGCACGGCGGATATGGGCCGCCATGACCGCCTCGGCCCACGCCCCGTCGCGGCGCGCAAAGGCGGAAAGCAGTTCGTCGTGTTCGCCATGCGAGCGGCGCAGTGCATCCTGGCCATAGTGGTGCGCGGTGCGCCAGACGACCGGCTGTTCGATCAGGGTCCCCAATAGTGCGCCAAGGCGGCGCGAACCGGATGTCTCGAGAATGATCGCGTGGAATTCGCGGTTGCCCTCGAGAAACCCCATGACATCGGGTCGAGGGACGCGAACTGCCGCGTCGATTGCCTGATTGCAGATGCGCAGTCGCCGCAGAGTCGCATCGTCAATCCGCTCGGCGGCGCGGCGCGCAGCATGGCCTTCGAGCATGGCGCGCAGCTCGAACGCGTCGGCAACGTCGCCCAGCGACCAATCCGCCACGAAGCTGCGCTGCGTCTCGTTGCGCTTGACCAGCAGCTCGGCCTCGAGTCGGCGCAGGGCGTCGCGCACCGGAGTGCGCGAAACGCCGCAACGCTCCGCAAGCGCTTCCTCGCCGAGCGGCGCGCCGGCCGGGAGTTCGCCAGACAGTATCATGCTTCGGATACCCGCGTAGGCACGATCGGAAGCGCGCGACATACCTATTTCCAAAATGCTTGACCTTACCTATTTGTATACAATAGACAGCGTCACTAGCAAGGCGCAAAATTGCCCGAACCGGAAGAGTTACCGGCAAGCGCGCATTGAACAGGGAGCTTTCATATGCGTGCCACTCACTGGCTGGCTTCAGCTTCGATCACTGGCCTGATGATGGGCGCAGTTCCGGCCAATGCACAGGATTCTGCTGGTTCTGCCGCCGCTTCGAACGATGGCAGCGACGGCACGATCATCGTCACGGCGCGCCGCCAGAACGAGCGGCTGGTCGAGGTTCCCGCCTCGATATCAGTCCTGACGGCGGACACGCTGGCCAAGACCGGCGCCCAGAATGCCGAGGATTTCGCCCAGCTGACACCGGGGGTGACCATCGTCACCGGCACTGCCGAAGCCGGCGATACCCAGATCAATATCCGCGGCATCAACGGCGCGCGCGATGCTGAAAGCTCGGTGGCGCTGGTCGTCGATGGCATTCTGAAAACCAATTCGGCCCAGCTCAACCAGAATCAGGGCACCTTGCGCCAAATCGAAGTGCTCAAGGGGCCGCAAGGCGCGATCTACGGCCGCAATGCAGCGGCCGGGGCGATCGTCGTCTCGACGCTCAAGCCCGGCGATACGCTGCAGGCTGGCGGCAAGATCAGCTATGCCAATGAGGCGACAGTCGAAGCCTCAGGCTATGTCTCCGCGCCGGTCGGTCCGGGCGGCGTGGTCCTTTCGGGCTATTACCGCCAGACCGACGGATTCTATCGCAACCTGTTCCTTCAGAACCGCAAGGTGGTCGACGATCAGAAAATCTGGTCGGTCGATGGCCGCTTCCTGACCCGGCTGGGCGATGCCACCGAACTCGATGTGAAGGCTCGCTACGCCAAGCTGTCGGGCGCCTCGATCAATTTCAATGCGGCATTTCATCTGCCACTGCTCGGCGGGGCATTCAATGAAGACGTCGATGCCCATCCGTTCCGCTATTACAGCAATATCCGCCCGACCAACGATCAGGAAAGCTTCGATGTCTCGGCCAAGCTCGAGCATGATTTCGGGTCGGTGAAGCTGACCGCCTGGGCGCTTTATTCGGACGTCAAGCAGAGCCTGACCGCCGATGGCACCTCGGCCGATTTCGCGCGCTATATTTCGCCGGCCTTCGGCGCGCCCGCTAATCCGACCAACATTGCGGTGCAGAATGCCTGCTTTGCCTCGACTGCAGCCAACACTGGCTTCCCGGTCAACCCGCCGGGGGCCATCGGTGCAATTCCGGTGCCGTTCATTTTCAACTTCTCGGGTTCGACCTTTGGGCCCTATAGCCCCACCACCTGCGACGGCACCCAGTTGCAGATCCGCAACCAGAGGGATTTCAGCAGCGAAATCCGTCTCGCCTCGAACGGTGGCGGCCCACTCAGCTGGCAGCTGGGCGGCTATTATCTCCATATCGATCGTACGGTCGGGGTCAGCCTGGGTGCAGATCTGGGACGAGGCATTCTGTCGACGCTGTATAACGCGCCGGGCACCACCAACCCGACTTCGCAACTCTACTCGGACAAGTTCACCACCAATGTGTATGCGATGTTCGGCTCGGCCGATTACAAACTTTCGGACACGCTGAAGCTGGGGCTGGCGCTGCGCTATGACATAGAACAGCGCGCGGTTCACAATCTGGTCCCGAACGTTTCCGATCCGATCACCGGAGCCAAGCTCAATCCCGGGTTGCCGGCCACTGGCGCGATCCCGGACCAAAGCGCGAGCTTCGAACAGCTCGAACCCAAGCTGTCGCTCAGCTTCACCCCCAATTCCAGCACCAACCTCTATGCCAATTGGGGCATCGGCTTCAAATCGGGCGGTTTCAACAACACTGGGTCATCGGCCACGGTCAACCAGTTCTTCAACAATTCCACCGGAGCCTTCGGGACCATAAACGCCGGGGTGTTCATCAACGATCGCTATCGAAAGGAACGCTCCAGCGCGTTCGAAGCCGGGATCAAGGGTTCGCTGCTCGACAACCGAGTAACCTTCGATCTGGCCGGTTACTACACCCGCATCACCGACATGCAGTTCTTCGAATTCTTCGTCGGCAGCTTTGGTCTGCTGCGCGTGGTTTCCAACATCGACCGCGTCGATGTGAAAGGGGTTGAGCTTAATACCAGCGTCAAGGTGGTCAAGGGCTGGACGTTGTTCGGCGGGGTCAATTTCACCGACAGCGAGATCAAAAGAAACAGTTCGCGGCCTTACACCGTAGGCAACAAATCGCCTTATACCGCCGATTATACGATCAACCTTGGCAGCCAGATCGATGCGCCGCTGACCGACAGCGTCGATCTGGTAATGCGCGCCGATTACCGGATCACCGGCCCGACCTGGTTCCACACCGTACAGGACCAGAATCGTCCCACGGTGTTCAGTGCGCTGCTGCCGGTCTCGTTGTTCGCGGCGCCGGCCATCGTCGGCAACGGCAGCTTCGGCGCGGCCAAGCGGGATGCCTTCGGAGTGCTAAATTTGCGATTCGGGCTCGAAGGCAAGAACTGGACGCTGACGGCTTTTGCCGAGAATATGCTCGACCGCAAATATATCGCCGAGGCGATCCCCGCGATCGAATTCGGCGGCTCGTTCATCTCGCCTGGCGGTCGGCGTCTGATCGGGGTGGAGGCGGGGTTCAAGTTTTAGGCTTTCGGTGGCTGCACGGCTGCGGTTTTTTAGGCGGCGCCAGCTTACGCTACTCACCAGCCGGCTCTGTCAGGGCAACGTGGCAGGACCCGCATCGTGGTGCTAGCCACAGAGGGATGAGCCGCAAATCCAGAGCCAAACCGCCCAGCCCATTCCGGTGCTTCAATTCCTCGCCAGGCGTGATCCGTCTAGTGGTCATGATGTATGTTCGCTTTCCGTGGTCGCAATGCCCCGGTCGGGGACCGTCTTTGGTACCTCGTCGCGGCTGTTCCGCAACATCGTTGCCCGGCTTGATTCTATCGTGAGTCAACAGCCCGCAGCCACTGTCCCCGGACAAAAATTTTTTCACAGATTCACTTTGCCTCTTGCGCTGCGCGGCAGTCCAGACTTTCCCACGCGTCGCTGCGTTGCGGTAGCGCGCGCGGCGCCCTCTCGCGGGGTCAAAGATGGTTGCCGGTGCATTTACCCTCTTGCGCGCGAATCTGGTTGAGGCACTATAGATAGTGGTCCGGCAATTGGGGGGGCCTCTAGTCCTAGTTTCAGCACAGTTGGCGCGGCCTGCGTCAGCGAATTTGATTCGGGTCGGTGAGAATCTTCCAGAACGTCGACCCGGGGACAAGTCGGGGATAAATTTTTTCCCGTTTGGTCCGGCAATTTGCTAGGGAGGCGGCTTGCCTGCCGATTCGAACGAATGCGGAACATCGCCAAACGCGGTTTCGCCAGGATAACAGTTTCAGAGGTTGGGGGCGCAAGTGGATTTCAGAAACGGACCAGGGTCTGACGTAGAGGGGCCGAGCATGGTCGAAGTTGAGGACGCGGTTGCGGTGGCTGAAGCCCCGGACAGGACCGGCGCACGCACAGGTAGTGCGAACAGCAAGGAGGCGGGCAATGGCCCGGCAATGGCGATGACTGAAAAGACCGATGCCGGTTCTGCCGATCTGGTCGTGCAGCTGGGGGTTGAAGCACTGGCCAAGGCCGTTGCCGCGCCCAAATATGAAGACAGCCCCAAGTATGCTGACAGCAAGGCGATCGCCGAACGCCGCTTCACGATCGTCACTGACGATTCGCGCGATGCGCTGCTGACGCTGTTCGGCAAGGACACGCTTGACGATCGCTATCTGCTCCCCGGGGAGACGTATCAGGATCTGTTCGCCCGCGTTGCCGATGCCTATGCCGACGATCAGGAGCACGCCCAGCGGCTGTATGATTATATCTCCAGACTGTGGTTCATGCCGGCAACGCCGGTGCTGTCGAATGGCGGCACCGGGCGGGGCTTGCCGATCAGCTGCTACCTCAATTCGGTGTCGGACAGCCTCGAAGGGATCGTCAATACCTGGAACGAGAATGTCTGGCTGGCCTCGCGCGGCGGCGGGATCGGCACCTATTGGGGCAATGTCCGCGGAATTGGCGAGCCGGTCGGGCTCAATGGCAAGACCAGCGGGATCATCCCGTTCGTCCGGGTGATGGACAGCCTGACGCTGGCGATTTCGCAAGGCTCGCTCCGCCGGGGCTCGGCGGCCTGCTATCTAGACGTCTCGCATCCCGAGATCGAGGAGTTCCTCGAAATCCGCAAGCCATCGGGTGATTTCAACCGCAAGGCGCTCAATCTCCACCACGGCGTGCTGCTGACCGATGCTTTCATGGAAGCGGTCCGCGCCGGCGAGGAGTTCCACCTGCGCAGCCCGAAGGACGGCTCGATCCGCGCCACGGTCGATGCCCGCTCGCTGTTCCAGAAGCTGGTCGAGACCCGGCTTGCTACGGGCGAGCCCTATATCGTCTTCTCCGATACGGTGAACCGGTTGATGCCCAAGCATCACCGCGACCTGGGGCTCAAGGTGTCCACCTCGAACCTGTGTTCGGAAATCACCCTGCCGACCGGGATTGACCATCTCGGCAATGATCGCACCGCGGTGTGCTGCCTGTCCTCGCTCAATCTTGAGACCTGGGAAGAGTGGCAGGGCGACAAGACCTTCATCGAGGATGTGCTGCGCTTCCTCGACAATGTCCTGCAGGATTATATCGATCGCGCCCCGCCCGAAATGGCGCGGGCGAAGTATTCCGCGATGCGCGAGCGCAGCGTTGGCATGGGAGTGATGGGGTTCCACTCCTACCTCCAGAAGAAGGGCATCGGTTTTGAAAGCGCGATGGCCAAGGCGCTCAACCTCAAGATGTTCAAATACATCGCGGGCAAAGCGGACGAGGCCTCGATGATGCTGGCCGAGGAACGCGGCGCCTGCCCGGACGCGGCCGACATGGGCGTGATGCAGCGCTTTTCGTGCAAGATGGCGATCGCGCCGACCGCCTCGATCTCGATCATCTGCGGCGGGACGTCCGCTTGTATCGAGCCGATCCCGGCCAATATCTACACCCACAAGACGCTCTCGGGCAGCTTCGTGGTCAAGAACCCTTATCTCGAACGGCTGCTCCAGGCGAAGAGCAAGGATTCGAACAATGTCTGGAACACGATCCTGGAAAACGGCGGCTCGATCCAGCATCTCGATTTCCTCAGCCCTGAGGAAAAGGCGGTCTACAAGACCAGCTTCGAGATCGATCAGCGCTGGCTGCTCGAATTCGCGGCGGATCGCACCCCGTTCATCGATCAGGCGCAGAGCCTCAACCTCTATATCGCCGCCGATGTCGACAAATGGGATCTGGCGATGCTCCACTTCCAGGCGTGGGAGCGCGGGATCAAATCGCTGTATTATCTGCGCTCAAAGTCCGTCCAGCGCGCCGGGTTCGCCGGCGGGGTG
>JANNAE010000073.1:0-45022 GCA_031383985.1 Novosphingobium sp.
TTGTGCATCGCTGCTTGAGGGTTGAGGCGGGAACGCCTAGATAGGGGTCGACGGGTACTGCCCGGTGCGAGCCTTCGAAAATCCCTGAGGCTATAAGCAAATCCTTGGGGGCTGTCTCTGGTTGGACCCTGGTCCGGCACACATGGTCCCCACCTGACGTGAACGCGTCAGAGGATTTCCCGGCAACGGCCCATGGTGGTCCCGTCACTCGTTTGCGGATTGCAGACAATCCGTTCCAGCACCGGCCCGCTCCCCCGCCCGGCCCCCCATAGACAATCCAGACGGGTGGCCAGGCGGGGGAGCGGGCCGGTGCCGACTTTCCCGACGAAGGACTCCGTGCGTGGACGAAAAGCAGGCGTTGCGCAAAAAGCTGAAGGCCACGCGCCGCGCTGCTGCGGAAGCTTTGCCCGCGGCCATGCGCGGGTTGGTGTTCCGCCACCCCCCTGCCCCATTGCTCGCAATGATCGCGGCTGGTGCGAACATCGGCCTCTACCATGCGACTCCGGATGAAGCGCCGACCGCAGCCTATGCCCAGTGGTTCCACGAACAAGGCTATCCGGTGGCGCTCCCCTGGTTTGCGCGGCGCGGCGCGGCGATGCAGTTTCGGCTGTGGACCAATCCGCTCCTTGATGATCTGCTGGTGCCCGGCCCCTATCGATCGTTGCAGCCGCCCGTGACCGCTGAAGAGGCAATTCCCGACGTCGTGCTTGTCCCGCTGGTCGGCTTCACGGCGCAGGGAGCGCGCCTTGGCCAGGGCGGCGGGCATTATGATCGCTGGCTTGAAGCCCACCCGGCAGCCTTGGCCATCGGCCTCGCGTGGGACTGCCAGCAGGTCGATGCCCTGCCGATCGAGCCTCATGATCGCAATTTAGCTGGAATCGTCACCCCAACCCGATTTTATCAAGGAGCCGCCTGATGCGTAACGAGCCGACCTGGCGCATAACCGCGGGAATCTTGTTACTGGTCGCGGGGCTTGTGGCTTACGCTGTGGCCGTGGCGCAGCTGATCGCACCGCATCTCGCCGGCTGGCCGGTGCTTATCCAAACGCTGCTCTATCTGGTGCTGGGGGTGGTCTGGCTGCTGCCGCTACGCCGCTTCCTGATCTGGATGGAAACGGGCAAATGGCACTAGAAGCCACGCCACGGGTGCCGGTCAAGGCACCCGATTCCGGCTTGATCTGATCGGGGTAAAACCCCCAAGTGGCGCGAGTGACGGGGCTCGAACCCGCGACCTTCGGCGTGACAGGCCGACGCTCTAACCAACTGAGCTACACCCGCGCATTCCTTGGGGAGCCGCGCCACTAAGGCAGTGTGCCGAGGCTGTCAACCGCCGATACCCGGATCGGCAAAGCCATTTTGTGAGGCGGCGTAAACTAACGCAAATGCTGGCTTTCGGCCATTTCTTGCGAACCGGGCCACCTGCCTCACCT
The DNA here is from genome assembly GCA_031383985.1 of Novosphingobium sp. Classification (GTDB taxonomy): domain Bacteria; phylum Pseudomonadota; class Alphaproteobacteria; order Sphingomonadales; family Sphingomonadaceae; genus Novosphingobium. The sequence continues at coordinate 1,430 of JANNAE010000073.1, forward strand.
GCTCCAGTTAACCAATATTTTGGACCTTGCTGCGAAAAGTAGCCTCCTATTGTCCGGCTGCGGACCTTACGGGAGCTTATCGACGTGATCACGCGCCGGATTATTGCGCAACTCGCCTGGCTGCTGGCGCTTGCCGTTCCCGCCTTGGCGCATGCTGCTCCGGCGCTGGCCCATGCTGCCCCGGCAGTGGCGCTGGACAGCGCCGTTTTCGTCGAACGCAATTTGCCGGACAAGGGCCGCCGCCTTGAACCGGCCCGGAGCCTGACCCCGGGTGACCGGCTGGTCTATGTGGTCAACTGGCACCGTCTGGGCGGCAACGGCGGCTTCGTGGTCACCAACCCGCTGCCTCGCACAGTCTATTTTCAGGGCAGCGCCAATGGCGATGAGGAAATTTCGGTCGATGGCGGCCGCAGCTGGGGCAGACTAGCGGGCCTGCGGATCGGCAACCGCTTTGCCACCCCCGAAGATGTTACCCATGTCCGCTGGCGGGTGGCGCCGATAACGGCGGCCAAAGGCTCGGGCCGGATCGCTTACAGCGCAATTGTGCGCTGATCAGTCAGCCAGCAGCAGCACCGGTACCTCAAGCAACCGCTTGATAGCCTGCACAAAACTCGCCGCATCGAAACCATCGACCACCCGGTGATCGCAGCTGATCGAGATATTCATCAGCTTGCGCTTTTCGATCCTTTCGCCGCCAGCCCCGTCGGACACGAACATCGGCCGCTCGACGATCCGGTTCGGGCCGATGATTGCCACTTCGGGGCGGTTGATCACGGGCGTAGTCGCGACCCCGCCCAGCGCGCCTAGCGAGGTGATGGTCAGGGTTGAGCCGGACAGTTCCTCGCTTTTCGCGCTACCGTTGCGGGCGGCCTCGGCCAGCCGGACGATCTCACGCGCGATTTGCCACAAGTTGCGGTCTTGGGCATCGCGGATCACCGGGACCATCAGGCCGCTTGTCGTCTGCGTCGCCATGCCTAGGTGCACTGCCCCATAGCGGGTGACGACCCCGGCCTCGTCATCATAGCGGGCGTTGATCATCGGGAAATCGGGCAAGGCCTTGCAGATCGCGGTGATCAGCAGCGGCAGCATGGTCAGTTTAGGCTTCTGGCCGCGGGCTGAATTGAGCTGGGCGCGCATTTCCTCCAGCGCAGTCACGTCGCATTCCTCGACATAGGTGAAGTGCGGGATGTTGCGTTTTGCTGCCGCCATGTTTTCGGCAATCCGGCGGCGCAGGCCGATGACCTTGATCGCCTCATCCGGGCGTTTGCCATCAGCCGGTCGGAACCCGCCGCTGCCATTGTAGGACAGGAACGCGTCGAGATCGGAATGGCGAATACGGCCATCCTCGGCGGGTTTGATCTGAGCGAGAGCTATCCCGAGTTCACTGGCGCGGGCACGGACTGCGGGGCTGGCGAGGACTTTGGTCCCAATCGCTATATCCCCACCTCCGTTCGTGTCGAGCCCCTCGGCTTCGCTCGGGATAAACTTCCGATCAGAAGGATCGGAAATCGAGACACTTTCGAGCTTAACAACCGGTGCAGGTTCATGAGGAGACGAAGCGGGCGGTGTCTCGACTGCGCTCGACACGAACGGAGGTTGGGGGGTGGAAGATGAAGCAACTCCCGGTGTGTCCGCAATTTCCTCGCCCTCGGTCTCGATCACCACCAGCGCCGATCCGATCGCGATCACATCGCCAACCTCGCCCGCCACTTCGATCACAGTGCCCGACACCGGGCTCTCCATCTCGACCGTGGCCTTGTCGGTCATCATGTCGGCCACCCGGTCGTCTTCCTCGATCCGGTCGCCGATCTTGACGTGCCAGGCGACGATCTCCGCCTCGGCAATGCCTTCTCCGATGTCGGGCAGTTTGAAGGTGTAACGTGCCATGGGTTTCAAGCCTTCATCAGCCGGTCCACCGCCTCGCCGATGCGGACGGGACCCGGGAAATACGCCCATTCAAGGCTGTGCGGATAGGGAGTGTCGAAACCCGTCACCCGCTCGATCGGGGCTTCGAGGTGGTAAAAGCAGCGCTCCTGGACCAGCGCGGAAAGTTCGGCACCGAAGCCCGAAGTCCGCGTCGCTTCGTGGACGATCAGACATTTGCCGGTTTTTTCCACTGACTTTTGCACGGTCTCGATATCGAGCGGGACCAGCGTGCGCAGATCGATGATTTCGGCATCGATGCCCTTTTCGCGCAGCACCGCCTCGGCCACGTGGATCATCGTGCCATAGGCCAGTACGGTCAGCGCTTCGCCCGCGCGGACGATCCGCGCCTTGCCCAGCGGGATCCTGTAATAGCCCTCCGGCACTTCGCTGTCCGCGTGCTTGGCCCAGGGTTCGACCGGCTTGTCATAATAGCCGTTGAACGGGCCGTTGTAGATCCGCTTGGGTTCGAAAAACATCACCGGATCATTGTCTTCGATCGCGGCAATCAGCAGTCCCTTGGCGTCATAAGGCGTTGCCGGGATCACCGTTTTCAGACCCGCGACATGCGTGAACAGCGCCTCCGGACTCTGGCTGTGAGTCTGTCCGCCGAAAATCCCGCCACCAAAGGGTGAGCGCACCGTGATCGGCGCGATGAATTCGCCCGCCGACCGGTAACGCAGCCGCGCCGCCTCTGAGACCAGTTGATCGAGCCCCGGATAGATGTAATCGGCAAACTGGATTTCCGGCACCGGACGCAGGCCATAAGCCCCCATGCCGACAGCCGCCCCGATGATCCCGCATTCGTTGATCGGCGTATCGAGCACCCGGGTCTTGCCGTGCTTTTTTTGCAGGCCGTGGGTTGCGCGGAATACCCCGCCGAAATAGCCGACATCCTCGCCAAACACAATCACATCGGGATCGCGGGCCAGCATGATGTCGAGCGCTTCGTTGATCGCCTCGATCATGTTGAGGCGGCGGATGGGGGCTTCCATGGCGCTCATAAGCCCCTCCTCGTCAGGGGAGGGGTTGGGGTGGGGTCTCTCATCAAGGCACCACCCCACCCCGTTGCGACTAAGGCCCGCCCAAGTGATATTGGGGCGGACCCAAGTCTCACTGCCCCTCCCCTGAAGGGGACGGGGGATGATAAGTGAAAGTCTGCCACACTCATGACTCTTTCCAGCCGGGCCACTTGGTCTCGCGCTCGCGGATCGCCTGGTCGGCCTGTTCCTCAAGGTGCCAGGGCAGTTCTTCGAACACATCCTCGAACATGGTGTGGAACGGATGGTGCAGGCCGTGGCCGAGGATACCGTTCTTTTCAGCTTCCTTGGTGGCCAGCTTGACCTCCTCGACCAGTTCTAGGTCCATCGCGGCATGCCGTTCGACCGACCATTCACCGAGCGAAATGAGGTGGCGCTTAAGCCGCATCACCGGATCGCCCAGCGGCCACTCCTCGCGCTCCTGCGCCGATCGGTATTGGGTCGGGTCGTCCGAGGTAGAATGCCCTTCGGCGCGGTACGTAAAATGTTCGATCAGCGTCGGCCCCATGTTGGCCCGCGCCCGGTTCGCGGCCCAGCGCGCCGCAGCATAGACCGCCAGCGCATCGTTGCCATCGACCCGCAGCCCCGCCATGCCATAGCCGATCGCGCGGGCCGCAAAGGTGGTCCGCTCGGCCCCGGCAAAGCCCGAAAAGCTCGAGATCGCCCATTGATTGTTGACCACATTGACGATCACCGGCGCGTTATAGACGGTGGCGAACATCATCGCGGCGTGGAAATCGCCCTCGGCGGATGAGCCTTCACCAACCCAGGCCGATGCAATCCTGGTATCGCCCTTGGAGGCCGAGGCCATCGCCCAGCCCACCGCTTGCGGCAACTGGGTCGCCAGATTGCCGCTGATGGTGAAGAAATTGTGCGCGCGGCTGGAATACATGATCGGCAGCTGGCGGCCCTTCAGCTTGTCCGCCCGGTTCGAGTAGATCTGGTTGACCATCTCGACCAGCGGATAGCCGCGCGCGATCAAGATGCCCTGCTGGCGATAGCTGGGGAACACCATGTCGTCGCTCGCCAGCGCATAGGCCGAGGCAACCGAGGTGGCCTCTTCGCCGGTGCACTTCATGTAGAAGCTGGTCTTGCCCTGCCGCTGGCCGCGATACATCCGATCGTCAAAGGCGCGGGTCAGCGCCATGGTGCGCAGTATCCGGCGCAGCGTGTCGGGATCGAGCCGCGGATCCCACGGCCCGACCGCGCGGTGATCTTCGTCCAATACGCGGATCATATCGTTGCACAGCGGGTTGGTCTCAGCGGCGGCGCAAGCCTCGTCCGGGCGCAATTGCGCGCCGGCGGGCGGGATCGGCAGATGCGAGTAATCGACCACATCGCCGGGGCGGAACCTGGGCTCGGGCACATGCAGCGACAGCGGCGGCAGATTGCCGCGAACTGGCTGGGTAGGGTCAGGCCGATCGGCCATGCTGCGCTCTCCCGCTTCCGCCGCTTGGTCACGCGCGGGGAAGCAATGTTATACGTGAGCGTTATATTATTTCAAAGTCATTGCATCGTCAACTAGACTGCCACGGGCGCTGTAATAGGCGCCTGGGGGGCGTAATCGCTCACCTCGAAGTCCTCGATCCGGTAGTCGAAAATGCTGATCGGCTGGCGGACGATCGCCATTCGGGCCTGCCCGGACGGCACCCGGCTGAGCTGTTCTTCGACCAATGCTGCATGGTTGAGATAGAGGTGCACATCACCCCCCATCCACACCAGCTCGCCTGGCTCCAGCCCGGATTGCTGCGCCAGCATCCGGATCAGCAGCGCAGCGCTCCAGATGTTGAAGGCAAAGCCCAGTCCCAGGTCACAGCTGCGCTGATAGAGCAGGCCATTGAGGCGGCCATCGGCAACATGGAACTGATAGGTCTTGTGGCACGGCGGCAACGCCATCGTGTCCAGCTCGGCGACGTTCCAGCCCTCGATGATATGGCGGCGACTGCCGGGATTTTCGCGCAGACTGCGTACCACTTCGGCAACCTGATTCAGGCCATGGTCGCGGCGGCGATAAAGGCCGTCTCCGGCGGGCTCGTACACCGGCCAGTCGGTCCATTGCTTGCCATAGACCGGGCCAAGATCGCCCCACTTTAAGGCGAATTCCTGATCCGCCACGATCCTCGCCGAGAAATCGGCGCGGCTGATCGCATCGCCAGTCTCGCGCAGATAGCGATCGAGCGGCCAGTCCGTCCAGATCTGCACGCCCTGTGCGCACAGCGCGCGAATATTGGTTTCGCCGGTCAGGAACCATAGCATCTCGCGGGTCGCGGTTTTCCAGTAGACCCGCTTGGTCGAAAGCAGTGGCATCTGGCCGCCCGACAAATCAAACCGCATTTCCGCGCCAAACAGCGAACGTGTGCCAATCCCGGTCCGGTCGATCCGCTCGTCACCCTGCTCCCAGATCCGCCGCATCAGATCGAGATATTGCCACTCCCAATGCCGGTCGTTGGGCCGGCCGCCCGGACGGTCATTTGGAGAATCAGCGCGAAGCGGAATGGTGGCCATGCTCCCACCCTAAACATGCGAATGCCCGCTTGCCACCCCGCACGTCGCTGACTATAGGCCCGCTCCTGCCTCGCCCCCTTGCGCCAAAGGTTTGGGGGGTGAACGATCGGTCGGGGAATAGCTCAGCCTGGTAGAGCACTGTCTTCGGGAGGCAGGGGCCGGAGGTTCGAATCCTCTTTCCCCGACCAAATCATACCATAGTAGATAAATTGACGGCGCGGCGTTGGAACCTAACGCGCGCTTCGCGCTTTTCCCTGTCCACCCCGCCAATGCGGCGGGCATGACAGGAGCGTACCATGGCTGATGAAACCTACACTGACGCAATTGCCCTGCTCAAGGCCGATCACCGCAAGGTCGAAGGGCTGTTCGAAAAATTCGCATCCGCGCGCAATGGATCTAAGCAATCGATCGCCGAGCAGATCTGCACAGAGTTGAAAATTCATACCGCGATCGAGGAAGAAATCTTCTACCCGGTGCTGCGCGACAAGATCGAAGACGATTTGCTTAACGAAGCCTATGTCGAACACGATGGCGCCAAGGTGCTGATCAACGACATCATGGCGGGCGGGCCGGACGACGAATTTTACGATGCCAAGGTCAAGGTGCTGTCCGAGGAAATCAAGCACCACGTCCAGGAAGAGGAAGCGCGCGCCGAAGGCATGTTCGCGCAGGCGCGCGACGCGGGCGTCGATCTGATCGGGCTGCGCGACCAGATGCTGGCCCGCAAGGAGGCATTAATGGCGCTGGCTGAAGCCGGCGGACTTCCCCCTGCCCAACTCACGGCGATCCATGCCGTTTAAAGCCTGCCTGCGTACCATAGGGCGAGCAGCACGAAGGCTCCCACCCAGGTCGCGACAATCACAACTGCCACAGCGCGAGCGGGAGCCGGAAACTCCCGCTCGCTCGCTTTGGCACGCAGATCCGCGAGCACGTCGGCGGGGATCATACGCAGCACCACCCAGATACCGGCGGGCACGAGAATGAGGTCGTCGAGCAGGCCGAGCACGGGAATGAAGTCCGGGATGAGATCAATCGGACTGAGCGCGTAGCCCGCGACAAACCCGGCGAGCAGCTTGGCTGTGAATGGCACCCGCGGATCGCGCGCGGCGAGCCACAGCACGATGATTTGCCGCTTGAGCGTCTTGGCCCAGCGCTTGATCCGGTCAAACACCCTCAGCCGCCGCGCAGCAGCTGCACGCCCCAATCGCGCTCGAATAGGTAGAGCAGCAGCCGCGCCGCCTCGCCCCTTGGTGAAGCAAGACCGCCATCGCGTTCGATCAGTAGCCGGGCGTCGTCATGAGCGACCGGCAGCAGCCGGGTAATTTGCTCAAGGCTGGCGACCCGGAACGGCGTATCGCCCGATTGCCGGGTCCCGAGCAGTTCACCCCCGCCGCGCAGCCGCAAATCCTCCTCCGCCAGGCGGAAACCATCCTGCGTCTCGCGCATCAACGCCAGCCGCTCGCGCGCGGTTTCCGACATCGCGCCCCCGCGCAGCAGCAGGCATACTGACTTGCCCGCGCCGCGCCCGACCCGGCCGCGCAGCTGGTGGAGCTGGGCGAGGCCAAACCGCTCGGCCTGTTCGATCACCATCAGCGTGGCATTCGGCACGTCGACGCCGACTTCGATTACAGTGGTCGCCACCAGCAATTGCGCCGCGCCGCTGGAAAAACGCTCCATTGCAGCGTCCTTGATTTCGGGCCGGAGCTGGCCGTGGACCAGCACCACCGTATCGCCAAAGCGCTCCTGCAACACCGCAAACCGCACCTCGGCAGCGGCCAGATCCTCGGTTTCGCTCTCGCGGACCATCGGACAGACCCAATAGGCCTGGCCGCCGGTTTGCAGGTGCCGCTCCAGCCCGCTGGTCACGTCGCCGATCCGTTCCAGCGCCACCACCCGTGTATCGATCGCCTGGCGATCAGGGGGCATCTCGTCGAGCCGCGAAACGTCCATCTCGCCGTATTGGGCCAGCGTCAGCGTGCGCGGGATCGGGGTGGCAGTCATTGCCAGGCAATGCGGAGTGCGCCTCCCCTTCTGCGTCAGCATCAGCCGCTGGCCGACGCCGAAACGGTGCTGCTCATCGATCACCACCAACGCCAGCTGCTTGTAGGCGACCGCCTCCTGAAAAATCGCATGGGTGCCGATGCAGATATCGATGCTGCCATCCAGCAACCCCATCAGAATCGATTCGCGCGCCCGGCCCTTATCCCGCCCAGTCAGCAGCGCAATCGTCACCCCGGTTCCCGCCAGCATCCGGGTCAGCGTTGCATAGTGCTGCCGGGCGAGGATTTCGGTCGGCGCGAGCAGTGCGGCCTGCGTGCCGGCTTCCACCGCGATCAGCATCGCCTCCAGCGCCACCACCGTCTTGCCCGAACCGACATCGCCCTGCAGCAGCCGCAGCATCGGCGCGCCCTGTGCCAGATCGCCCTCGATTTCGGCAATCGAGCGGGTCTGCGCGCCGGTCAGCGCGAAAGGCAGCGTCAGCTTGGCCCGAAGCCGCCCATCGCCTTGCAGCGGCGTCCCGATCCGCGCGCGATTGGCATCCCGCACCAGCATCAGCGCCAGGCTATTGGCGAGCAGCTCGTCATAGGCGAGCCGGTCACGCGCGGCAGGGTGTTCGCCCTTGTGCGCGAGCACAAGCGCGTCGCGCCAGCCCGGCCATTGCGTCTTGGCCATCAGGCTTGGCTCGATCCATTCGGGTAGCTCCGTCGGAGTATTCAGGGCTTGCTGGACCAGCGCCGCCGTCCGGCCCTGGGTCAATCCTTCGGACAGCGGATAGACCGGCTCACACAGCGTGCCCAGCGCCGCGCCGCCTTCTTCGGCGACATGATCGGGGTGGACGATTTGCAAGGTTTGCCCAAACTGGTCGAGCCGGCCGGCGATCCAGCGCGTCTCGCCCAGCGGCAATGATTTCTTCGCCCAGCCCGAATTGCGCCCGAAATAGGTCAGCGAACAGATGTTACCGATGGCGTCGCTCGCCAGCACCCGGAACGGTCCGCGCGCCGCCGCGCTGCGATATTCGATCGGGGTGAGCTGAATGACGACATTCTCACCCACGCTGGCTTCATCAAGATTCGCAACCGCGCGGCGCTGCACGAACCGATCGGGCAAATGATAGATAAAGTCCCGGATCCGGGTCAGCCCCAGCTTCTCCAGCGGGCGTGCGAGGCCCGGGCCGACGCCTTTAAGGCTCTCAGCAGAGATGAACAACGGATTGAGCCGGTCGGGACGCATGCCCTCCCATAAACGCGTCAGAGAAAATTTCGCCAGTATTTGATGCAGCGCATGGACGGGAGTGGCCCCGAGGGGCTTCGTCGATAGTTAGAGCATAGGCATCCCGAGTTGTTTTGAGGAGTATGAAATGCTGTTGCCCCATGGAACTCTTGTCGCGCTGGTCGATGGCGAGAAATTCGAATTGTTCAACAATGCCGGTAATGAAGGCGAACCCGAACTGGTCGCCGCGGTCAGCCCGACGCTTGATGTCAGCAACCACAGCGGGGCTTCGCGTCATTCGGTGCCGGGTAATCACGATGACCGGCAAGTAGCAGAAGATGTTCACGCCATCGCCGCGACGGAATGGCTCAACCAGCAGGTCCAGAGCCACAAGCTCGACGGACTGGTGGTCATCGCATCGCCCCGAACTCTGGGCGAAATGCGCCGACACTATCACAGCGAGTTGAAGCTGAAGCTGCTCGGTGAGCTCGACAAGGATTTGACCGGCCGCCAGGGCCCGGAAATAATCGCCGCCCTACGCAGCAAATAGGCTAGGCTGGTGTCCTCGTCGCAGTGCGGCGAGGGCTTGTCGGTGCGGCCCTATCGAGGGGTTGTCTCGGTCGGCGCGCTCGCCTACCGCGCGCAGCATGAATTCAGCCGACCGCCCCGATGTGATCAGACTGCGCCGCATCCAGTTCCGCGCCTGGCACCGCGGCACGCGTGAGGCTGATTATATGATCGGCGGCTACTTTGACCGCTATTCGGCCACATGGGGCGAGGCAGAAATCGCCTGGTTCGAAGCATTGATCGAAGAGGATGACGTCGATATCATGGCCTGGGCGCTTGGTACCCAGGAAGTGCCGTCCGAATATGCCGGCGCGGCGATGGAGCGGATGCGGCTGCTCGATTACGTTGAAATCCCGCGCTAACGGCTTAGAGCCGCTCGCTTCAACCATGGCCGATCTTTCCCGAATCCTTGCCGCCAAGACGCCGCTCACACTCGCCTCGGTCGCCCGCGGAGCGCAGCCGCTGGTGCTGGCCGACCTCGCCCGCGCTGCAAAATCGCGGGCGGTGTTCATTGCGGCCGATGAAGCGGCGATGCGCAGCGTCAGCGAAACCGCCGCCTACTTCGCGCCTGAGCTGGAGGTGATCGAATTTCCGGCATGGGATTGCCTGCCCTATGATCGCGCCAGCCCGGCCCTGTCGGTCAGCGCGCGGCGGCTGTCGGCGCTCCACCGCCTGCAAGCCGCTCCAGCCGGGCCGCAATTGCTGGTCACCACGATCAACGCCTTGTTGCAGCGGGTGCAAACCCCGTTCCGGATCCGTGAATCGGTGCGGCTGCTGCGGCCCGGGATGGAGATCGGGCGCGAAAGCCTGATCGCGCTGCTCCAGCGGCAGGGCTATTCGCGCACCGATACGGTGGTGGACGCCGGCGAATATGCGGTGCGCGGTTCGATCTTCGACCTCTTTCCTTCTGGCCTTGAAACCGGGCTGAGGCTCGACTTCTTTGGCGATGAGCTGGAAACGCTGCGGCTGTTCGATCCCAACAGCCAGCGCTCGACCGGAGTGGCCGATCAGCACCTGCTGCTCCCGGCGAGCGAAGCCTTGATGGATGAGGAAACGGTCAAACGCTTCCGCACCCGCTATCGTGAGCTGTTCGGGGCCAATGCCACTTCCGATCCGCTTTACCACGCGGTCAGCGAGGGGCGGCGGCTGGCCGGGATGGAGCATTGGCTGCCGCTGTTCGAAGACCGACTGGTGCCGCTGTTCGATCACCTGACCGCGACCGATGTCATGGTGATCGACAGCGCGGCGCTGGGTGCGGCGGACGAGCGGCTGGGCGATATTGCCGATTACTATGCCGCGCGCAGCGACACTTCTGCTCCACATGGTGTTCGCGGCGCGGCGGGAAGCTATCGCCCGCTCGAACCCGCTTTGCTGTATCTGTCGCGTCAGGAACTTGACGAGGCGCTCAATTCCCGCCCGATCCATCGCGCCGATATTTTCGCCCAGCCGGAAAGCGCCGGAACTCTCGATTTCGGCTTCACCTCGGGCCGCGATTTCGCGCCGGAACGTGCACGCGGCGACAATGTCTATGAAGCTGCCGCGAAATATCTGAGCGGCGCGGCCAAGCGTGGCAAGAAGGCGATCATTGCGGCTTACTCCACCGGCAGCCGCACCCGGATTGCGGCGATCCTGGGCGAGGCTGTCGGCCCTGCCCCGATCATGGCGGACGACTGGCAGGAAGCTCTGGGACTCGCTGCAAACGGCGTGGCCGTTGCGCTGGTCCTCCCGCTCGAATCCGGTTTTGCCAATGACGAGCTGGAGATCGTCACCGAGCAGGATATCCTCGGCGACCGGCTGGTCCGCCGCAAGAAACGCCGCAAAAGCGCCGATGCCTTCCTGGCGGAACTCTCGGCGCTCGGCCCGGGCGATCTGGTGGTCCACATGGATCACGGGATCGGCCGCTATGAGGGCTTGCAATCGATCCCGGTTGGCAACAGCCCGCATGATTGCGTGATGCTGAGCTATGCCGGCGGCGACAAGCTGTACATCCCGGTCGAGAATATCGACGTCCTCAGCCGCTATGGCACCGGCAGCGAGATGGTCGGGCTCGACCGGCTTGGCGGCGAAGGCTGGCAAAAGCGCAAGAGCCGCCTCAAGGAACGCATCCGCGCCATCGCGCATGAACTGCTCAAGACCGCAGCCATGCGGGCGCTGCGCCAGGCCACGGTGATCGAGGCCGATGCGGCGAGCTACGACCAGTTTGTCGATCGTTTCCCATGGGACGAGACCGATGACCAGGAACGCGCGATCGAGGAAGTGCTCGAGGATCTCGCCGCTGGCCGCCCGATGGACCGGCTGGTTTGCGGCGATGTCGGTTTCGGCAAAACCGAGGTGGCCCTGCGCGCGGCTTTTGTTGCGGCGATGGCCGGGCAACAAGTGGCGATCGTCGCCCCGACCACGCTGCTCGCCCGCCAGCACTTCAGCAATTTCGTCGAACGGTTCGCCGGCTTCCCGCTCAACATCGGCCGCCTTTCGCGGCTGGTACCGCCCAAGGAAGCGACCACCACCCGCGAGCGGCTGACCGATGGCACGGTCGACATCGTCATCGGCACCCATGCCATCCTGTCCAAATCGATCAAGTTCAAACGCCTTGGCCTCGTCATTGTCGATGAGGAGCAGCGCTTCGGGGTGAACCACAAGGAGGCGCTGAAGCAGCTGCGCGCCAACGTCCACGTCCTCACCCTCACCGCCACACCGATCCCGCGCACGCTGCAAATGGCGATGTCGGGCCTGCGCGAGCTCTCGACCATCCAGACCCCACCGGTCGATCGCCTTGCGGTGCGGACCTATGTGATGGAATGGGACGATATGGTGATGCGCGAAGCCCTGCTGCGCGAGCATCACCGCGGCGGGCAGAGCTTCATCGTCGTCCCCCGGATCGCCGATATGGCCGATGTCGAGGAATGGCTGCGCAATACTGTCCCCGAAGTGCGCTTCGTCAGCGCTCACGGCCAGATGAGCCCGGGCCAGGTCGAAGAGCGGATGAGCAGCTTCTATGAAAAGAAGTATGAGGTGCTGCTCTCGACCACCATCGTCGAAAGCGGCCTCGATATTCCCTCCGCCAACACCATCATCATCCACCGGGCCGACCGCTTCGGCCTCGCCCAGCTCTACCAGCTGCGCGGCCGCGTCGGCCGGGCCAAGCTGCGCGCCTATGCCTATCTCACCACGCCGGCTGACCAGCAATTGTCAGAAGTTGCGGAAAAGCGGCTCAAGGTGCTGGGCGATCTGGATTCGCTGGGCGCGGGCTTCCAGCTCGCCAGCCACGATCTCGATATTCGCGGCGCGGGCAATCTGCTCGGCGACGAACAATCCGGCCATATCCGCGAGGTTGGCTTCGAGCTGTACCAATCCATGCTGGAAGACGCGATCCTGGCGGCCAAAGCGGGCGAGATGGGTCTGGCGCGCGAACGCCATTCACTCAGCCCGCAGATCACCGTCGATGCCCCGATCATGATCCCGGAAACCTACGTCCCCGACCTGACCGTGCGGATGGCGCTCTACCGCCGCCTCAACGATGCCGAGGATCAGGCCGATATCGAATCCTTGTCCGCCGAAATGATCGACCGCTTCGGGCCGCTCCCGCCGCCGACTGCGAACCTCATCAAGCTGATCGAAATCAAACGTCAGGCGATCGCTGCCAACATCTCCAAGATCGATGTTGGCGCCAAGGGCACGCTGGTCAGCTTCCACAATGATAGCTTCCCCGATCCCATGGGGCTGATCGCCTACGCCGAGCGGCTGCAAGGCACGATCAAGCTGCGCCCGGATAACAAGCTGGCCGTGACCCGCGCCTGGGGAGATGCCAATACCCGGCTCAACGGCCTGTTCCAGCTAACCAAGGGCCTGAGCGTAATCGCGCGGAAAGCGGCAAAATAACGTCGAAGCGCCCAGCCTAACCCCCTCCCCTTTCAGGGGAGGGGTAGCGAGACTTGGCGGCTCTGCCGCTTAGTCGCACCGGGGTGGGGCCTATCCTCCCGCGTGACGTTTGGCCCAGCGGAGAAGTCCCACCCCAACCCCTCCCCTGAAGAGGAGGGGCTTTAGGAATTTGTGCACTTTCACCGAAATTCAGCAAGTGCACAAATCATCCCAGTTGGGGGAGGGGGACCACCGAAGGTGGTGAAGGGGCACAGGCGGCAGTCGCAACCTCACACGAGCGCGCCAATCAGAGGCTGAATAATTCCCGACGAGGCCACGAAGATGTCACCCGGGGACATGCGATTGCGTGTCCCAGGGCAACGGTGCGTCTGGGTGGAAGCTATGGGAATTTAGGAGTTAAGCAAGCTGTCACCGTAACTGTCACAACCCCACATAGACGCCGCCCGCGCGTAACTCGATTGGCTGGTCAAGGGGTGGACTTAAAATCCCTATCGAATTCATCTCAATCGCAAAGCCTTTGCTTCTGAGGAACGCCGCTAATAGCGCGACAGCCTGCTGCGATTTTTTCCCGCCGACAGCATAAACGGAAATGGGGTGCGCCTCCCCTAGTTGATTTGCAACGTCAGTCATCAACGCTTCGGTCATCTCAAAAGGCACAGGTCCGTGTTGGTGGACTGATCCGATATGACCCAAGTTTGCGCCAAAGTTCTGATTGGTGTCTCCTGTTTTGATTGGAGCGTGATTATCGCCGCCCACCGCTACCGCGCGGTCACCACTGGCTGAATTGGATTGCACATCGTCGGGTTTACGCGCCCATCCCGACAGCCACAGCGCGAGCGCCACAAGGAACATGATACCTGCTACTGCTAGCAGGGAGTAGCCAACCCAAGGCTCAATCTGGGGAACTATCATGGGAACAACAATCCCGGCGATGAGGCTTGCGGTTCCCGCCAATCCTGAAGCAACTGTGATTCGCATCCGCCCCCTATACCACCCCTAAATTACGGTGCCCCAAATCACGGTGCCAGTTTACTAAATGCGCTCTTTACGCCTCGCCGTTGCGCAGGGCGTAGCAATCCCGCCATCCCGCCCCGCACGAACCATTCTCCTACACCGCCTAAATCTGCCATCCTCGCCCGCGAACCTCAATCCAGAAGCCGCGCCGGTCAGCGCGGATGTGTTTCATTACCTAAACCCTCCGCGCCAACTCCCCGAACCCCGCTCCGCTCATCGGCTGGGCGCGCAGGAAGCCCTGGTAGAAGGCGCAGCCTTCGCGCTGGGCCAGTTCGCGTTGGGCTTCGGTCTCGACACCCTCGGCGATCACCGCGAGATCGAGCGCGCCGGCCATGGCGATGATCGCGCGCAGCACCGCCAGATCGCGCGGATCGCCGGCCACCCCGTCGATCATGCTGCGATCGAGTTTGAGGTAATCGAGCGGCAGCAGCTTGAGGTAGCGGAAGTTGCAGAAGCCCGCGCCGAAATCATCCAGCGCAATCCGCATCCCCTGCCCGGTCAGCAAACCCAGCGTCTGCGCAGCCTGCTGGATGTCTGACACCAGGACCTGCTCGGTCACTTCCAGCGTCAGGCGTTCGGCGCGAAAGCCACTGGCGGCAACCAGCCTGCCCAGTTCGATGGCATAGTCGGAAATCGCCAGATCGCTCGGCGTGACGTTGAGCGACAAGCGCAGCTCGCCAGGCCAGGCGGCGGCACCGGCCAATGCGCAGCGGGCGATATGGCGCGACAGCTGGGCGATGTGGTCGGTCCGTTCGGCAAGCGCAAACAGCGCCCCGGCCCCGATCCGCCCCAGCGTCGGGTGGTTCCACCGCGCCAGCGCTTCGGCTCCGATCAAGCGGTCGTCGGCGCAGGCGAATTGCGGCTGGTAGAGGATTTCGATCTCGTCACGGTCAATCGCGCCGAGCAGGTCCGCTTCAAGCTGCGCCGCGCTGCGTCCGGCCCGGGTCGAGACCCCGTCGGCCCACAACAGCCGCCGTCCCGGCTGGTCCATCAGGCTCGACAGCGTCTGGGCGAGGCGATCGAGCACCGAATCGGCGGTTTCCCCGGCAAGCCCGCGAAGTAGCGCAGCCCGGGGGGAGAGGCGCAAGGTGCCGCCGACCCCGGCAATCGGGCGAGCGATCGCCTCGACCAGCTGCCCGGCGAGGAGCTGCCAGCGCTCGCGGCTGAAGCCTTCGTTGGCAATCAGCAAGAACTGGCCGCCCCCGCCCCGCGCGGCGAGCCACGGGCCATCGAGTTCATTGGCGGCAAAATGCTTGAGCCGGGCCGCAACCTCTGCCAGCGCGGCGTCGCCGGCAGCGGTCCCGAACGCCAGATTGACCGCGTCAAACCGCCTCAGGCCGATCAGCAGGGCATGCGCCGGGGTCGCTGCTGCCAGCCATTCGCCCAGCCGGCTCCGCGCCGCCTCGCGCCCGGGCAGCCCGGTCACGGCATCGCGGCTGGTGGCAATATCGTCAGGCTCGGCGGCGCTCATCCTGCCCGGCATAGGGCCAAGCTCCTACCAAAGCGTTCCATTTTATTGCCAAGCGCGGTTTCACCCCATATTGAACCGCTCAATCACCATGCCCAAACCCGTCCGCCTCGCCCTGCTCACCTCGTCCTCGCCCCGCGCGGAGCAGGCCGCTGCTGCGCTTTCTGCAAGCCACGAGTTCGTTCCGCTCGAGGAGGCAGAAGCAGTAGTCGTGCTGGGCGGCGATGGCTTCATGCTGCAATCGCTGCACCAGATGCTCGATGCCGGCCGCGTCATCCCGGCTTACGGGGTCAACCTAGGTACCGTCGGCTTTTTGATGAACAAGCACAAAAGCAGCCGGACCATTGCCGAACGGGTCGCCCGGGCCAGGACCATCGCGGTCGCCCCGCTGGCGATGACCGCAACCACCGGCAACGGCGAACAGAAGACCTTTTCAGCGATCAACGAAGTTTCCCTGCTGCGCGAAACCCGCCAGACCGCGAAACTCGAAGTCACCGTCAATGGCAAGGTCCGGATCCCGGAGCTGTTCTGCGACGGTGTGCTGGTGGCGACTCCGGCCGGTTCCACCGCCTACAATCTATCCGCCAATGGCCCGATCCTGCCGCTCGGCTCAGCGATGCTGGCGCTGACCCCGATCAGCCCGTTCCGCCCTCGCCGCTGGCGCGGTGCGATCCTGCCCGATCATTATGAGATCGAATTTCGCGTGCTTGATCCGGAAAAGCGCCCGGTTGCCGCCGTCGCCGACCAGAAGGAGCTGCGCGATATCCTGGCGGTCAAGATCGCCGTGGCCCGCGAACAGCAGCTGACTTTGCTGTTCGATCCCGGCCAGAGCCTTGAAGAACGCATCTTCGCTGA
Source organism: Novosphingobium sp. (assembly GCA_031383985.1). GTDB lineage: Bacteria > Pseudomonadota > Alphaproteobacteria > Sphingomonadales > Sphingomonadaceae > Novosphingobium. Next base: position 17,891 of record JANNAE010000073.1, read on the forward strand.
GCAGTTCCAGGTCTAAAAAACCGTCTTCAGGCGCTTGCCAAACCGGCGCGCACTGATATAGGCGCATTCCTGCCCGGGAGACCGGGCCGCTCCCCGATAGCTCAGCGGTAGAGTAGGTGACTGTTAATCACTTGGTCGTAGGTTCGAATCCTACTCGGGGAGCCAATTTTTCACCACCGCAAGCTCTTAGCCAGCCAACAGGCGGGCTCCCACCCAGATTGTCAGCGCCGCGGTAAGCCAGCGGATGATCCGCTCAGGCAGCAGGCGCTGCGCCAGCAGACTGCCTAGCTGTCCGCCCAGCACAACCGCGATCAGCAAGGGCAAGCCGCCCGCCAAAGCCTCGCCAAATCGCTCCGGTCCCGCCTTGGCCAACTGGCCTGCTAGGCCGGCCAGCGAGTTGATCAGGATGAACAGGCTGGTCGTCGCCGCAATTCGCCGGGCTCCATCCCAGCGGGTCAGGTGCAACAAGGGAGCAAGGAAAATGCCGCCTCCGATCCCGACCAGCCCGGCAAGATAGCCCAGAGGTGCGGCCAGCAGCGGCACAAGCCGCGCAAGGCGGGTGGGACTGCCCGCCTGCTCAGTGGCCCGGGGGAGCAAGAGTGCAAGCCCGGCGAGGACCAGCCCTGCCCCCAGCAGTAGCAGGAAATGGTCTTCCTTGATCGGGGTCAACCCGCCGAAGAAGGCCAAGGGCGCCGCGACCAGCGAGACGGTCAGAGCACCGCGCCAGGGAACCATCCCGCTGCGCGCAAACCGGATCGTCGCCCCCGTGACCACCACGATATTGCAAGCGAGCGACAGGATCGGCAGCAGCCGGTAATCGAACCCTGCTAACGCGAGCAGCGCGCTATAGGTCGATCCTCCACCAAAGCCGACCGAGGCATAGAGCAAGGCGGTTGCGAAAAAGCCGAAAGCCAGCAAACCCATCGTAGCGCGCCCCGCCCCGCTCAGTTCAGTTCAGCTCAGTTCAGCCCGCCGCGCCGTGACAATGCTTGTATTTCTGGCCCGAGCCGCACGGGCACAGCGCGTTGCGCGACAAGCCAAGGCCGGCATAAGGATCGCCGGCGGAGGCAAGGCCAGACCCCAGCGCACCGAGCATCGCCATTGCGCCGGGGGTCCGCGCGCCCGCATCATCCTCTCCGGTGAAGGGATCGATATGGCTTGTCAGGAAATCGGGCAGTTCGGGCAGTTGCAATGCGTCGGAATTCGGCATTCTGAGTTCGCTGTTGGACAGGATCCGGGTCACATCCTCGCGGATGGTTTCCAGCATCTTCTCGAACAGTCCAAAGGCTTCCTGCTTGTACTCGTTGATCGGCTGCTTCTGGGCATAGGCCCGCAGGAACACCACCTGGCGCAGCGCATCCAGCGTGGCGAGATGCTCCTTCCAGAAGTGGTCCAGCCGTTCCAGCAAGATACTTTTTTCAACCTGACGCCAGATCGCGGCATCGGTTCCGGCCATCTTGCCTTCCATATGGGCATCAGCGAGCCGGTTGATCCGTTCCTCGATCATGTCGGGCTCGATCCCATCGTCGGACAGCCAACTCTCGATCGGCGCATCGACGCCCATTACATCGCCAACCCGGGTCTTCAATTCGGCCAAATTCCACTGCTCGGGATAGGAGCCCGGGGGGCAGGCATCGCCAACCAGCGCGTTGACGGTGTCGCGGCGCATATCCACCACGACATCGTCGACCGCATCGGCATCCATGATATCGGCGCGCTGCTCGTAGATCACCTTGCGCTGATCGTTCATTACATTGTCGTATTCGACGACCTGTTTGCGGATATCGTAATTGCGCGCTTCGACCTTCTTTTGAGCGGTTTCGATCGCCTTGGACAGCCACTTGGACCCGATCGCTTCGCCATCGGCGAGGTTCGAGTTCATCATCCGCGAAAACAATGTGTCGGGGCCGAAAATGCGCAGCAGATCGTCTTCGAGGCACAGGTAGAACCGCGACAGTCCGGGGTCACCCTGGCGGCCCGAGCGGCCCCGCAACTGGTTGTCGATGCGCCGACTCTCGTGGCGCTCCGTACCCAGCACAAACAAACCGCCGGCGGCCAGTACCAACTGGCGCTCAGCCTCGATCTCGGTCTTGAAGCGTTCGATTTCGGCGGTGCGCTCAGGGCCTTCGGGCGTATTCTTGAGCTCGTCCTCGATCCGGAATTCCAGGTTGCCGCCCAGCTTGATATCGGTTCCGCGGCCGGCCATGTTGGTGGCGATAGTCACCGCACCCAATCGGCCCGCCTGGGCCACGATATGGGCCTCCATTTCGTGGAAGCGGGCATTCAGCACCGCATGCTTGACCCCTTCCTTGTTGAGGAATTCCGAGAGCATTTCGGACTTCTCGATCGACACTGTGCCCACCAGCACCGGCTGGCCGATACCGTTCTTCTCGGCGATCGCTTTGGCAATGGCCTGGAATTTATCCTGGGTGTTCTTGTAGAATTCGTCTTCCTCGTCGACCCGCAAAACCGGAATATTGGTCGGGATAGAGACCACGTTCATTTTGTAGATGTCGAAGAATTCGGACGCCTCGGTCGCAGCGGTGCCGGTCATCCCGGAAAGCTTGGGATACATCCTGAAGAAATTCTGGAAAGTGATCGAAGCCATGGTCTGGTTCTCGGGCTCAATTTTAACGCTTTCCTTGGCTTCAACCGCCTGGTGGAGCCCGTTCGACCAGCGCCGACCGTCCATCATCCGGCCGGTGAACTCATCGATGATGATGATCTTGTCGTCCTTGACGATGTAATCGATGTCCCGCTTGAACATGACATTGGCTTTGAGCGCTTGGTCAAGGTGGTGGACGACCTGGGTGTTCTCGACATCGTAGAGGTTGGAGCCAACCAGCAGCCCTGCCGCCTCCAGCATCCGCTCGGTCCGTTCAACGCCGTCTTCGGTCAGGTTGATGCTCTTGGACTTTTCATCGGCTTCATAATCTTCGGGGACGATCTGCTTCACGATCGCGTCGACCTGGACATACAGCTCCGACTTGTCGTCGGTCGGCCCGGAAATGATCAAAGGCGTGCGCGCTTCATCGATCAGGATCGAATCAACCTCGTCGACGATGGCGTGGTTGAAGTGCCGTTGCACCATCTGGTTGCGCTCATGCTTCATGTTATCGCGCAGGTAGTCGAAGCCGAGTTCGTTGTTGGTGGCATAGGTGATGTCGGAATCATAAGCTTCCCGCCGCTCATATTCACCGAGGTTGGGGACCACCACGCCCACGCTCAGGCCCAGGAATGTGTAAATCTGGCCCATCCAGTCGGCATCGCGTTTGGCGAGGTAATCGTTGACAGTGACGACGTGAACGCCCTTGCCCTCAATCGCGTTGAGATAGACCGCCAGCGTTGCCACCAGCGTCTTGCCTTCACCGGTCCGCATCTCGGCAATCTCGCCGCGATGAAGCACAATTCCGCCGATCATCTGGACATCGAAGTGCCGCATCCCCAGAACCCGCTTGCTCGCCTCGCGTACGGTCGCGAAGGCTTCGGGAAGGATGTCTTCCAAGGTCTTGCCGGCGGCCAGAAAATTCCGGAATTTGTCGGTCTGCGCGTTGAGCTCAGCGTCGGTCAACGCCTCAAGCTGAGGCTCGAAAGCGTTGATCTGTTGAACAATTTTGTCCAGCGATTTGACGTATCGATCATTGGACGAGCCGAATATGGCTTTGGCGATGGCGCCGATCATGGAGAATTCCTGGATTTTGTGATATCGGGATATGGCAGTGCGCCGCGCCAAATGTTGACTTCAGGCCGGATTCCAGCCGCGCAGCACAAAAATGTCAGCAGTCCGGGCGCTATTCGAAAGCGCGGTCGGCTCCGAACAGGACCGATGGGATATAAACCCGTGCACGCGGCGGGCGGATCCGGGCGAATTCACGGTCGCGCCGCTCTTGCCGCGCGACCGGTGCATCGATTGCCGCAGACTGGTTTGGCGCGGTTCGCGCGCCGCTGCGCCCGGTTTCGGTTACACCGATTTCAGTTTCGCTGACGCCGCCCATCCGGGCCTGCGCAGGGGAGACCTGCGTTACAAGGCCCGCAAGAAGGGCCAGAAGCGCTAACAGCAAACGGTTCATACTGCCCAACATATAGGTTGCCTGCCCGCAACCGTCCAGCCTTGGTAACGATTATCTCCGGCCACCGCGAAACCGAAGCCCCGAAATGCGAAACGCCGCGCCTGCCCTGGGGCAAGCGCGGCGCTCGTTTATGCAGTGGCGCAGGTCTTAGTTGACCGCATCCTTGAGGCCCTTGCCGGCCTTGAACTTGGGCTGTGTCGAAGCCTTGATCGTCATCGGCTCACCCGTACGCGGGTTGCGGCCGGTTGATGCTTTGCGCTTGGCAACCGAGAAAGTGCCGAAGCCGACGAGGCGAACTTCGTCACCCTTCTTGAGCGCGCTGGTGAGGGCATCGAACACACCTTCAACAGCCTTGGTAGCATCGGTTTTGGTCAGGCCGCTTGAATCTGCAACGGCGCTGATAAGATCATTCTTGTTCATATCGGGAACCCCCTACCTGTAGTGAAACTTCTTTCGCTTGAACTGGCTCAAAGCTGGCCGGAATTGAGCCGCTTTTGTGTGGACTGTCAAAGCGAAAAGCTGGATTTCAGGAGTGATTATCCACGTTTTTCCGCCGATTTCGACAAAGTGAGCCGTCGCAGCGACGCTTTACTCCGATTGCCGCAGTGCAGCATGGCGAAACTCACCTCGAGTCGCTGCGATGCAGCACGAATCAATGCGCGGTATGCGATGGTTCTGCACCAGCGATTCCGGCCGGTCCGGGTTGGCTCGCCAGATCGTCGGCCTCGGTCCATTCGATCGCCTCGAGCGGCTTGACCAGGGCGATAGCCAGCACCTTGTCGACATGGCCGACCGGGATGATTTCCAGCGCATCGCGGATATTGGCCGGGATCTCGGCGAGGTCCTTGCGGTTCTCTTCGGGGATCAGCACAATCTTGATGCCACCGCGCATCGCCGCGAGCAGCTTTTCCTTCAAGCCGCCGATCGGCAATACGCGTCCGCGCAGCGTAACCTCGCCGGTCATCGCCACATCCTTGCGCACGGCGATGCCGGTCAGCGTCGAGACGATCGAGGTAACCATGCCCACACCGGCCGATGGGCCGTCTTTAGGCACAGCGCCTTCGGGCAGATGGATATGGATGTCCTTGCGCTGGATCAGGCTGGGCTTGATCCCGTAAGCAGGACTGCGCGCGCGGACGAAGCTGAAAGCGGCCTGGACGCTCTCGTTCATCACTTCGCCCAGCTTGCCAGTGGTCCTGACCGTACCCTTGCCCGACACGGTAACGCTTTCGATAGTCAGCAATTCACCGCCAACTTCGGTCCAGGCGAGACCCGTGACCGCGCCGACCTGATGCTCTTCTTCCGAAACCCCGTGGCTGAACTTGCGCACGCCGGCAAATTCGCCGAGGTTCTCGGGCGTGACGGTGATCGCGGTTTCCTTGCCTTCAAGGATCTTGCGCAGGCTCTTGCGGGCCAGCCGCGCAATCTCGCGCTCCAGAGTACGGACCCCGGCCTCGCGCGTGTAATAGCGGACCAGATCGCGCAGCGCTTCGGTCGTCAGGGTGAACTCGCCCTTCTTCAGGCCATGCGCCTCGACCTGCTTTTCAACCAGGTGGCGCTCGGCAATCGCGACCTTCTCGTCCTCAGTGTACCCCTCAAGCCGGATTATCTCCATCCGGTCGAGCAACGCCTGCGGCAGGTTGAGGCTGTTGGCGGTGCAGACGAACATCACGTCCGAGAGATCATAATCGACCTCAAGATAATGATCCTGGAACTTGGAGTTCTGCTCGGGATCGAGCACTTCGAGCAAGGCCGAGGCCGGATCGCCGCGGAAGTCCTGGCCCAGCTTGTCGATCTCATCGAGCAGGAACAACGGGTTGGATGCCCCCGCCTTGCGCAAATTGGTGATGATCTTGCCCGGCAGCGAGCCAATATACGTGCGGCGATGGCCACGGATTTCGGCCTCATCGCGCACACCGCCCAGCGACTGGCGGATGAATTCACGGCCTGTCGCCCGGGCGATTGACTTGCCCAGCGAGGTCATGCCCACGCCTGGCGGACCGACGAGGCACAGGATCGGGCCCTTCAGCTTGTTGGTGCGCGCCTGGACGCCGAGATATTCGATGATCCGGTCCTTGACCTTGTCGAGCGCATAGTGATCGGCATCCAGCACTGCTTGCGCTGTGTGAATATCTTTCTTGACCTTGCTCTTCTTGCCCCAGGGCAGGCCCAGCAACACATCGAGGTAATTGCGGATGACAGTCGCCTCGGCGCTCATCGGTTGCATCGACTTGAGCTTCTTCAGCTCGGCCGTCGCCTTGGTGCGGGCTTCCTTGGAAAGCTTGAGCTTGTCGATCTTGTCCTGCAATTCGACCAGTTCGTTGGCTTCTTCGCCATCGCCGCCGCCAAGTTCTGACTGGATCGCCTTCATCTGCTCATTGAGGTAATATTCGCGCTGGGTCTTTTCCATCTGACGTTTGACCCGGCCGCGAATGCGCCGCTCAACCTGGAGGACGCCCAGTTCGCCTTCCATGAAGCTATAAACCATTTCGAGCCGCTTCAGCGGATCGATCTCGGTCAGCAGCGCCTGCTTGTCGGCCACTTTGGCGTTGATATTGCCGGCGACGGTATCGGCGAGCTTCGAGGCATCCTCGATCTCGTCGAGCTGGTCGCCCGCATCCTGCGAGAGCTTTTTGTTGAGCTTGGCGTATTCACCAAACTGCTCAACCACGCTGCGCATCGTCCCCGACACTTCATTGCCCGAAGCGGTAATCGGCTCAAGCCTCTCAATCTGCGCCACCAGCATCTCGCCGGCGCTGCCGGTTTCCTCGCGGAGATTTTCCAGCCGGGCGCGCTGCTGGCCCTCAACCAGAACCCGAACCGTGCCGTCGGGCAGCTTGAGCAACTGCAGCACCGTGGCGACCACGCCGATATCATACAGATCATCGCGGTCAGGATCGTCGCAACCCGGATCAAGCTGGGCGAGGAGAAAAATGTCCTTGTCGCCGGACATTGCCGCCTCGAGCGCGGCGACCGATTTGTCCCGCCCAACGAACAGCGGCACGACCATGCCAGGGAACACGACAATGTCGCGCAGCGGCAAGAGGGGAAGAAGGTTCATCTGCATCGTCCGTTCATTATAGCGCCAAATGACGCTTCCCGGGCGCGCTCATGTGCCGGCCCGGGTCTTGGAGCGGAATATGGGGACGGCATGGGGGACGGGCAAGGGCGGTCCGGCGCTGGACTGTGGATGAGGGTTTTCTCAGGCCATCCCGGGCATTTTGAACCCCGGTGGCAGCCCCATGCCAGCCTGAATTCGCGACATCTCCGCGCCGGACACCTGATCGGCCTTGTTCCGGGCATCGTTGAACGCAGCTGCAATCAGGTCTTCGAGGATCTGTTTTTCCGCAACCGCCATCAGGCTGTCGTCGATCGCCACGCCGATGATCCGGCCCTTGGCGGTGCAGCGGATCTTGACCAGCCCGCCGCCCGCCACGCCTTCGACTTCGATCGAATCTAGTTTGGTCTGCGCTTCGGTCATCTGTTTCTGAATGGTCTCAGCTGCTGCCTGGGCGGCCTGGATCATCTCTTCCATCGACTTCATGCGCTTTTGCTCCAATTGCGCTCGCCCTGCAGGGCGGCGTCGTCCACGAATTCAGCCTGAGGAAACGCGGCGAAGGCAGCTTCGACCAGCGGCGAGCGCCGCATCTCGGCCAGCGCATCCTCGCGCACGGCTTCGGCCTGTTCGCGCAGGCTGGGTGAGGCTTCCTCGTCTCCGCGCTCGATCTGCCAGCGTTCCCCGGTGGCGCGGAGCAGCGCCTCGCGCAGTTCTGGCGCAGGATCGCCGGGATAGCCCGGCGCCAACGCAAAGCGCAGCTCGGTCGGGGCAAGCGAGATCACCCGGATCCAGTCACGCATCACCTGGGCAACCCGCAACTGGCCTGATTGATCGACCCGTTCGATCAGCGCCGCCCAATCCATCGCGGCAGGAGCAGCCGCAGGGGCGGCAGCGCCTCCACCTGTTGCAGCCGGGCCGCCGGTCACGCCGCCCGCAGCCATTTCATCGAGCTTCTTTGCCAATGTGCCGGGATCGGGCAGATCGGTTGCGTGCATCACTCGCAGCAGTGCCATTTGCGCAGCGATCAACGGATCGGGCGCGGACTTGACCTCGTCATGGCCCTTGAGCAGCAATTGCCACAGCCGGTGAAGCTGCCCGGCCGAAAGCATGCGGGCCCATTCCTCAATCGCGGCGCGGTCCTCAGCCGAGATGGCATCGGCACCGCTCTTGCCGATCTGGGCCACGGTCATCCGGTGAACCAGCTCCATCGCCGAACGGAGCAGCGCAATCGGCTCTACCCCGAGCGTGAATTGCGCCGCGATCAGATCAAGCAATGCTGCGGCATCGCCGCCGAGCATGGCAGCCATCAGCCGGCGCTGCGCGGTCTTGTCAGCCAGCCCGAGCATGTCGCGAACCTGTTCGGCGGTAACCAGCCCATCCCCGCCGAGATCCGCATGCGCGATTGCCTGGTCGAGGATCGAGAGCCCGTCGCGGACGGATCCTTCGGCGGCATTGGCAATCATCGCCAATGCCTCATCCTCAGCTGCGACATTTTCGGCGCGGCAAATCCCGGCGAAATGCTCAGCCAGCATCGGCGCGCTGATCCGGCGCAGGTCAAACCTCTGGCACCGCGACAGCACCGTCACCGGCAGCTTCTCGACCTCAGTGGTAGCGAACAGGAATTTCACATGCGGCGGCGGCTCTTCGAGCGTCTTGAGCAGCGCGTTGAAGGCGTTGCGCGAGAGCATGTGAACTTCATCGATGATGTAGATCTTATAGCGGGCCGAAACGGCGGCATAGCGCACCGCCTCGATAATCTCGCGGACGTCGTCGACCCCGGTGTGACTGGCGGCGTCCATTTCGATTACATCGATGTGGCGGCCCTCGGCAATCGCCACGCAAGGCTCGCACACCCCGCAAGGGTCGATGGTTGGCCCGCCCTGCTCGTCCGGACCGATGCAGTTCAAAGCCTTGGCAATCAGCCGCGCGGTAGAGGTTTTGCCGACCCCCCGCACCCCGGTCATCAAGAAGGCATGGGCCAGCCGCTCACGCTTGATCGCATTCGCCAAGGTCTGGACCATCGCGTCTTGCCCGATCAGCTGCGCAAACGTCTGCGGCCGGTATTTGCGGGCAAGGACGCGATAGGGCTGCGAGGCAGGCATCGCCGTGTGTTTCGGCATGGCAAGGCCAAGGCGCAGCGCATCCTCCGGCATTTCAGGATCGCGTACCGTTGCTGGCTCATCGCCAAAAATATCTGAGGAATCGCCCATCATGCCTTGGTAGGGGTTGGCGCGTTATTTGTCAGGAGAAAAGGGGCTCTTACCAGTTGAAAAGGAGCCGGGCGACCCGCCGCAATTCGTTGTGGCTGCTTCCTTCCGGACCTGACCAGATTAGCGAACGCAAACGTCCACCCGACTCCCGGGCGGGCATATGGCGAGCATGTCGCGTTTCGGCAAGTATAACTGTTGGGATTCGTATAAAAGTAGTGCGACTCGCAGTTCCCGTGATCAAAGCGGGGCATACTGGCGGGCCTGCACCAGCTGCCGTAAGCGACCCCGACAGCCGCAGGCCCGCCTAGTTTCTCTACATTTCCGGTACCAGTCGCTCTCAGCGAAAATTATCGGCGTAGGTTTGCAGCTTGAGGCGGCGCGGCGGGGTGGCGTGAACAGTGACGGCGATGCCGTGCTTGTCCGCATAGGTCTGTGCCTCTGCCTGGGTCGCGAAATTGAGCACGACCTGCACTTGGGTGTCGCCCGATCCGGCCCAGCCCATCAAGGGATCGGCCCTACGCGCCTCGGCCGGAGCAAATTCAAGAACCCACTGGTCAGTCAGGGCTTTGCCTGATTGCATGGCATTTTTCGGGCGCTGATAAATACGTGCGGTCATGGCAGGGCTCTTCCGGAAAGCGGAGATAAAATCAAGTGCGGCGTGATTTCTCAAAGGCATTCCGGGTTTTCAGGCTGGGGTCCTCGGCCCATGGCGTATCGGGCCAGCGATGCCGGGGGTAGCGGCCTTTCATATCGCGCTGCACATCACGCCAGCTGCCGCGCCAGAAGCCGGGCAGGTCGCGGGTTGACTGGATCGGGCTTCCAGCGGGCGAAGTCAGCTTGAGCAGCAGCCGCTGTTCAGGCTGACCGAAGCCCGGATGGCGATCGAGCCCGAACAGGGCCTGGACGCGCACTTCCACACTCGGCCCGGCTTCATCGGCATAATCGATCGCGTGATGCGTCCCGGCGGGGCTGGTGAACTGCGGCGGCGCCAGGCGATCGAGGTGCTGGCGGGCAGTATGGTCAATCCGGGCGCCGAGGGCCTCGTGCAATGCCTGCGGATCAAGCGCATCGAGACGGCGGGTCAGCGACGGCGCGAGCCATTCCTCCAGCGAGGCAAGCAGCACCTCCTCATCCAGCGCAGCAATCCCGGCATAACGGGCGCGGGTCAGCAAATTTCGGCTGGCCGAAGAAAACGGCACCAATCCAAGACCAGATTCGCGCACCCGGGCAACGATCAATGCCGCAATCGCCGCAGCATCTGGCGAGGGATCGGGGCCACGCGCCAGCGTGATCGCGCCCAGCCGCTGTTCAAGCAAGGCTTCAACCCGGCGCTCATCAGCCAGCCAGCGCAATGTGCTGCGCCGCTCTATCCGGGGGCCGAGCCAGCCCAGAACTTCGGCTTCATCAAGCGCGATCGCGCCGGTGATTCGTGCGCCCTTGGCCTCACCCTGCGCATCCCCAACGCTGAGCCATTCGGCCCGGGCCAACGGCGAGTTGGGATCAAGCCGCAACCCACGCCCGCCCGCCGTCAGCCAGTCCTCGCCAGAGGGACTGCGGCGCCGGGCGATGTTGTCCGGATAGGCTTCGGCAAGAAGGATGCCGAGCGGCGGCGCCGGCCCTGCCCCCTTGCCGGCCAGACCTTCGGCGCGCCTGGCCCAGCGTGCAGCCAGTTGCCGGGATGTTTCTGCCCGCGATGAGCGGTCTGCCGTCCAGCGATCCAGCCGTTGGGCCAGATCCTCGCCGCGCCCGCCCAGCCCGCGTTCCTGGAGCAAAAGTGCCAGCCGGGCGGCCGTTACTGCATCGCCATGCTGCGCAGCATAAAGCAGCATATGGGCAAGTGCCGGCTCCATCGGCAGCGCCGCCATGCTGCGGCCATGCGGCGTAATCTGGCCGGCCGCATCAAGCGCGCCGAGCGATTGGAGCACACGCTTTGCTGCACCCATTGCTGCACCGGGCGGCGGATCAATCCAGGCCATTTCCGCCGGGTCTGAATTGCCCCATTGCGCCAAGGTCAAGGCCAATGGCGCAAGGTCTGCCGTCAGCATTTCCGGCGGATCGAATACCGGGCGGCCCGGATGGGCAGCCTCTTCCCACAGCCGGTATGCCACGCCCGGTCCCTGCCGCGCGGCGCGGCCCGCGCGCTGGGCGGCCGCGGCCTGGCTGGCGCGGTGTGTGACCAGCCTGGTGACCCCTGCCGCCTTGTCAAACTCCGCCCGGCGCGACCTGCCCGCATCGACCACCACCGAGACTCCATCCAGCGTCAGCGAGGTTTCGGCGATCGCTGTCGCCAGAACAATCCGGCGGCGGCCCTCAGGATCGTGGCGGATCGCGGCGCGCTGAGCGGCTGGCTCGCACTGGCCGTGAAGCGGCAGGACCAGGGCTTGCGGCAATTTCTCGGCCAAACGCTCGCGGGTCCGCTCAATCTCGCCGACGCCGGGCAAAAACGCGAGTATATCACCATCCGCCTCGCGCCAGGCGGTGATGATTGCGCCCGCCATAGCGTCTTCCAGCCGCAGCTCGGGCCGCGCGCCAAACCAGCGGATCGCCAGCGGAAACGCCTTGCCCGCGCTCTCGATCACCGAGGCACCGCCCAACAGTGCGGCAAATCGCGCACCGTCGATCGTCGCGGACATCACCAGCAGGCGAAGGTCTGGACGCAGCACCTGCTGGCTCTCGATCGCCAGCGCCAAGCCAAGATCACTGTCGAGGTGGCGCTCGTGCGCTTCGTCGAACAGTACCGCGCTGACCCCCGCCAATTCCGGGTCGCCCAGAATCGTCGCCACGAAGATCGCCTCGGTCATGACCACAATACGGGTCTTGGCCGATCGCCTGCTATCCAGCCGGGTGAGATAGCCGACTGTCTGGCCGGGCGCTTCGCTCAACTGTTCCGCCATCCGCTCCGCCGCCGCGCGGGCTGCGACCCGGCGCGGGCTGAGAATGATCACGGTGCCCTTGCACCAGCCCTCGCCGATCAGTGCCGGGGCAACCGCCGTCGTCTTGCCGGCACCGGGCGGGGCAATGAGAACTGCCGTATTGCGAACGCTCAGAACGGTCAGGAGGTCTGGAAGGACAGCTTCAATTGGCAGTTGCACAACAAACCCGTTCGTGTCGAGCGCAGTCGCTATACTCGCCCAGGTGTCTCGACTGCGCTCGACACGAACGGGACATGGAAATCAATCGGAAAGCGAAAATTCAATAGCGCCGTGAGACTGCAAACTCGGCTGCCTCAGCCATGGCGGACCGGGCCTGGCCGGCCGGGAAGCCGGCGATCGCGTCAATCGCGCGGGCCGCGTAGTGGCGCGCCCGTTCACGGGTGGCGGTCACACAATCGTGCAGCTCGATTAGCTCGACCGCGTGAGCAAGGTCTGCATCCGCGGTGCGGTGACCCAAGATCGCATCGCGCCAAAAGCTGCGCTCCTCATCAGAGCCGCGCGCATAGGCCAGGATCACCGGCAGGGTCATTTTGCCCTCGCGGAAGTCATCGCCCTTGCCCTTGCCCATTTCGGCGCTGGAGGAATCATAATCGATCGCGTCATCGACCAGCTGGAAGGCGATACCCAGATTCCGGCCGTAATCATCCAGCGCGCGCTCTTCCGCCTCGCTGCGTTCCGCCACCACCGCCGAAATCCGGCAGGCGGCAGCAAACAGCGCGGCGGTTTTGGCGCGGATGATCGAAAGGTAGCGGTCCTCGCTGGTTTCGATCTGACGCTGGGCGGTGAGCTGGTCCACCTCGCCCTCGGAAATCACCGAGGACGCACCTGAGAGGATTTTGAGCACCTTGAGGCTGCCGTCTTCGACCATCAGTTCAAACGCGCGAGTGAACAAGAAATCGCCGACCAGCACGGTAGCCGGATTGCCAAACACCATGTTGGCGGTCGCCTTGCCGCGGCGCAGGTCAGAACCATCGACCACATCGTCATGCAGCAGCGTTGCAGTGTGGATGAATTCCACCGAAGCGGCCAGCTTGTGGTGACGGGCACCCTGATAGCCGCACAATTCCGCGCTGGCGAGGGTCAGCATCGGTCGCATCCGCTTGCCCCCGCCAGCGATCAAATGCCCCGCCAGCGCCGGGATCAGCGGAATCTGGCTTTGCATCCGCTCAAGGATCACGGAATTGACGCTGTTCATTCCCGATGCGGTCAAAGCCATCATCGGGGTCAGCGAAGGCTGGCTCGTGCGCGGGCGAAGAGGAAGGATATCAGCGCTCATCAGCCGCGCCCTTGCGACGGCTGGGCAGCGAAGGCAAGTGCAAAGCAGGCAATGGCCATGCGCAAAATGTCATGCTAGCAAACGATCACATGGCAGATAATGTTCCCGACCTGACACTGGCAGGCTTCCGCTCGAGCATCGACAACATCGATGCCGCGCTGATCCACATCCTGGCCGAACGCTTTCGCATCACCAAGGCGGTGGGCGCTTACAAGGCCGTCAACGCCCTGCCCCCGTCCGACCCTGCGCGTGAGGAGGCTCAGATCGCGCGCCTGAGGAAGCTGGCGGTGGAAGCGCAGCTTGATCCGGAATTCTCGGAAAAGTTCCTGCGGTTCATCATCGACGAAGTGATTCATCACCATGAGCAGGCACGCGACGGGACGTGACTACCCTCCCACTCGCGGCAGCCTGAGCTTCACCAGCAGCCCGCCCAGATCCTCGCTTTCGCCAAGTTCAACCGAGCCGCCGTAAATCTCGGCCACATCGCGAACGATCGCCAGGCCGAGCCCTGTCCCGGGCTTGCCCGTATCCAGCCGCGCGCCGCGATCGAAGATGCGGGCGTGTTCCGCTTGTGGGATGCCTAATCCGTCATCCTCGATCCAGATTTCACACCAGTCGGGTTCAGCTGCAGGATCGATGGTGACGAAGACGCTGCCGCCGCCGTATTTGGCAGCGTTTTCGATCAGATTGCCGAGGATTTCATCCAGATCCTGCCGCTCGATCGCCACCACCGCATCGCGGTTGCCATCAAGATCGAAGCGGATGCCATCATAGAGCCGGGTTACCGCGCGCAGTACTGCTTCGACGCTTTCACCAACACTCGCGCGCGACAGACCCGCCGCGCGGCGGCCGACGGCCCGGGCGCGGGCGAGATGGTGATCGACCTGCCGGCGCATCACCGCCGCTTCGCGGATCACGGTATCGGCCAGGTCGGGCGCCTTGGCGGTGGCGGCGTTCATCACGACCGTGAGCGGAGTTTTGAGCGCGTGGGCGAGATTGCCCGCATGGGTGCGCGCCTCTTCGGCCTGACGCTCAGAATGGGCCAGCAGCGCATTGAGTTCCTGTACCAGCGGCTGCACTTCAAGCGGCAAGGGCTCGGTCACCCGGCCCCCGCCAATGGTGCGCATCCGCTGGATCGCAGAACGCACCCGGCGCAGCGGGCCAAGCCCGTACCAGGTTTGCAACACAGCCATCAGGAACAGGCCCAGGCCCAGCACCACGAAACTGCGGACCACGATGGTGCGGATCCGGGTAATCTGAGCGTCAAGCTCGCCGCGGCTGGCCGCGACGGTAAACCGCCACTTGGTGTCGCTGCCCGGCAGGATGATCGACCGCTCCATCACTCGCAGCGGCTCGCTGGGAAACTGCGCGCTGTCATAGGCATGGGGATCCTTGTCGAAATGGTCACCATGGATTTGCAGCGTCCTGTCCCACAACGAGCGTGAGAGAAATTCGTCATGGCCGGTGCCCACGACCTGCCAATAAAGCCCGCTGTTGGGTTCCAGAAACCGCTGATCGCCAAGCGGCCGGTTGAAGAATACCTCGCCATCGGGGCCGATCTCGGCGGAGCCGACCATCGCGGTCAGCATATAGCTCATCTGGTCGTCAAAATTGCGGGTTACCAGTCCGGTCAGCGTGCGATCAAGCGCCAGTCCGCCGCCCAGCAGCAGGACCGAAATCCAGCCCGCGGCAATGACCATCATCCGCCGCGACAGCGAGCCGGTGTGCGGCCTTACTTCGCGCGGATCCGGGGCACGGGCCTCCCCTTGCACGGCCGCTGGGTCCGCGCGTCCGCCGGCCAGCGGCGCCTGGTCAGCCCCGGCCAGGGCCTGCCGGGTCGTCGAGGCTGTATCCAAGGCCACGGATTGTCGTGATCACCTCTGCGCCCAGCTTCTTGCGGATGCGGGTCACAAAAACCTCGATCGTATTCGAATCACGGTCAAAATCCTGATCGTAAATATGTTCGATCAGTTCGGTTCGGCTGACCACCTTGCCCTTGTGGTGGAGGAGGTATGACAGCAGCTTGTATTCCTGCGCAGTGAGCTTCACCGGCTCCCCCGCCAGAGTAACGCGACCCGAGCGGGTATCGAGCCGGACATCGCCGGCAATCAGTTCGGACGAACTATTGCCCGAAGCGCGCCGGATCAGCGCCCGCAGCCGCGCGATAAGTTCTTCGGTCTGGAACGGCTTGGCCAGATAATCATCGGCCCCGGCATCGAGACCCGCGACCTTGTCCGACCAGCTGTCTCGCGCGGTCAGCACCAGCACCGGAAAGGTTCGTCCTTCCTTGCGCCACATCCCCAGCACCGTCAGACCATCGATCTCGGGCAGGCCGAGATCGAGCACCACGGCGTCATAATCCTCGGTCGAGCCGAGGAAATGGCCGTCCTCGCCATCGGTTGACAGGTCAACAGCATAGCCGGTTTGCTCAAGCGTGGACTTGAGCTGTTTGCCAAGCGTCGGTTCGTCCTCGACGATCAGGATGCGCATCGCCAAAATCCCCCGTAAAGCGCGAAACATGAAACGTGAAAAGCCATGCGGCGAAAGCCCATGGGCGTCAAGCAGGGCAAACTAGCGGGACTGGCGCAAAATATCGCCGGACCGCGCATCGACATCGACAAAGATCACACGCCCATCGCGAATGAACTTCAACCGATATGCCAGTGCTGCCGCATCGTATTCTGGACCAAGATATTGCATCCCCGCCATCATCGGCAATACCCGCTGCTCGATTTCGCGTAGCGAACGAACGTTGCCTGCCCGCATTTCCTTGCGAACCTGCCCTTGTTCGTTGCGCGAACCGGCAAAGCCCTGCACCGGGGCCAAGGTGAGGGCAATGAGGCAAAGGGCAAGGAGCGTTCGCATAGTCGCTCTGTGCCTAAGCCCGAGGGATTGAACAACAAGTGAATGCCCGGCCCGGCCAAGGTTCAGCGAGTCATTTCATATTTGACCGTCAGGGTTACACCCGTACCGACCTGGCCTGGCTCGACCGGAGTCTTTTCCATCCGCGCCGATGTAAGCACTATATCCCCACTCATCGGCCGGGGACCGCCACCGATCATGCCTTCGATCACGGCGAGCAGTTTCACGCCCTTGTAACCGGCCATTTGGGCATACTCCCGGGCTTGCATTTCCGCGCGCTGCCACGCGGTGCGGCGGGCTTGAGCCTTGGCGGCGGCATCGGCTTCGAGCGAGAAAGAGGGACCAAACACATTATTCGCCCCCGCCACGACCAGCGCATCAAGCGTCGGGCCGACCTTTGCCATATCATGCAGTACCACCGTCACCTGGTTCGAGGCATCATAACCGAGGAAGCGCGGCGGCTGGTTGTCATTATTGTACTGGTATTGCGCATTTAGGTTGATCGCCGAGGTCTGGATGTCCTTGCGATCAACCCCGCCGGCACGCAGACGATCAATCACCTTGGTCATCGCCGCAGCATTCTGCCGCATTGCTTCAACCGCAGTGGCAGCGCGGGTAGTGACCCCGCCGCCGATTGTCGCGGTATCGGGTACCGCCTTGACCTGCTCGGTAACGCTGAGTTCGACAATCGGGCCTTGCGACGCAATCTGGATTTCGGCAGCCGCAGCGGGGGCTATGGCAATGGCGCTGCAAATTGCGCCGGCCATGGCAATCAGGGGAAAGCGAAGCGAAGTCATCGGGCGTGCTCCTTGGACAATTACCGCAAAGGGTGCTGCTTCAGGTGTTACGCCCGGCTGAACAAATTGTTCCGTTCAGCCGCCGCGGAGCTGCGCAATATAGCGCGCTCGGATCGCCTGGACGAGCGGGCCGGGCCGGCCATTGCCGATCACTCTGCCGTCAACCTCGACCACCGGCAGCACTAGCGATCCCGCTGCCGAGACGAACGCCTCGCGGGCGGCGAACAGCTCCTCCGGGCCAAATGCGCGTTCCTCCACCGCCAGCCCCATTGCCCGGGCGATCTCGATCACGCAGATCCGCGTCACGCCGGGCAGCACCCCGTGATCGACCGGGTGCGAAACCAGCACGCCGCGGGCATCGATTATATGGGCGTTGGAGCTGCTCGCTTCGGTCACGACTTTGCCATTCGGGCTGTCTTCGACCATCCAGACATCGTCCACCCCCGCCTCGCGCGCCTCTTCCTTGACCAGCACCGCATAGAGCAGCTGGACCGTCTTGGCCGCCCGCAAGTCCCAGCGCGCATCGGGCCGCAGGATCACCTTGAGGCCGCTTTCCGCCTTGGGATTATCGATCAGCGCCGCTTCTTGCGTGAAGGCAAAGCGGGTCGGCGCAGCGGGCGGAACCGGGCCGAGGAAATCGCGGTCTGGCGGCGCTCCCGCAGTGATCTGCAGATAGACCCGCCCCTCGATCAGCTGGTTGCGCGCAATCAGCTCCGCCAGCACCGACGGCCAATCGGTATCATCGCCGATCCGCGCGACTGCCTTCGACCGGGCCAGTCGCGCAGCATGGTGCGGCCAGTTGCAGAAATGTCCATCGAGCACGGGTGAAACTTCATAGACCCCCTGCCCGAACAGCAGCCCGCGATCGAAGATCGAAACCCGGGCCTCATTTGCAGGAAGCCATTCGCCATTAAGCCAGACAGTGCGCATAAGCCCTACTTCCTTGCCCGCCCGACCTTGTCAACGCTGCGCCTGCCGCCTAGGCGCGGCGACCATGGCGCTCGCACCAATCCTCAGCTGGGAACAGCTTAGCCTGATTCAGGGATCGGGTTGGCTATTTCAGGGGCTAGATGTCCACATCGGACCGCGTGACCGGCTGGCGCTGATCGGCCGCAATGGCGCGGGCAAGACTACATTGCTGCGCCTGATCGCGGGTCAGATCGAGGCGGACCGCGGCAAGCGCTCGATCCAGCCCGGCACCAAAATCGTCATGCTGGAACAGGACCCGTTCTTCACCGGCTATGCCACGCTGATGGACTTTGCCCTGCATGAGCCCGACGCCCCGCCCCGTCATGAGGTAGAGGCGATCGCCAGCCAGCTCGGCATTGATCTTGCCCGTCCGGCTGACAGCGCCAGCGGTGGGGAGCGCCGCCGCGCCGCGCTGGCCCGCGCGCTGGCCTCACAGCCTGATCTGCTGCTGCTCGACGAGCCAACCAACCACCTCGATCTGGCCGCGATCGAATGGCTGGAAAGCTGGCTGGTGCGCTACAAGGGCGCCTTCGTGGCGATCAGCCATGACCGGACATTCCTGGAGCGGCTGACCAAGGCCACGCTGTGGCTCGACCGCGGCTCGCTGCGCCGCAAGGATATCGGCTTTGGGGGTTATGAGGCATGGATGGAAGCGATCTACGCCGAAGAAGCCCGCGCTGCCGACAAGCTTGACGCCAAGCTCAAGCTTGAGGCCCATTGGCTCGAACGCGGGGTCACCGCCCGGCGCAAGCGCAACCAGGGGCGGCTGGAAAAGCTGTGGGAAATGCGCGCGCAGCGGGCCGCGATGCTTACCCCGGGGGGAACGGCCAAACTCAAACTCGCCACCGATGATGTCAAGACCAAGGCGGTAATCGTTGCCGACAAGGTCACCAAACGGTTCGGGGAACGCACGATCATCCGCGATTTCACCCTGCGGATCACGCGCGGCGACCGGATCGGCGTGGTCGGGGCCAATGGCTCGGGCAAGACCACACTGCTCAAGCTGCTGACCGGCGAGTGCGCGCCGGATGAAGGTTTGATCACTCTGGCGAAGACCCTTCACGGGGTCATGATCGATCAGCAGCGCAGCCTGATGAGCCCGGAAAAACGCGTCCGCGACATCCTGGCCGAAGGCGGTGACTGGGTTGAAGTGCGCGGCGTGCGCAAGCATATCCAGGGCTATCTCAAGGACTTCCTGTTCGATCCCGGGATGGTCGATGCCAGGATCGGCACGCTTTCGGGCGGCGAGCGCTCGCGACTGTTGCTAGCCCGCGAATTTGCACGCAAATCCAACCTCCTGGTACTCGACGAGCCGACCAACGACCTCGATCTCGAAACGCTCGACTTGCTGCAGGAAGTGATCGCCGATTATGATGGCACCGTGCTGATCGTCAGCCACGACCGCGACTTTCTCGACCGGACAGTCACCGTCACGCTGGGGCTTGATGGCAGCGGCAAGGTCGATATCGTCGCGGGCGGTTACGCCGATTGGGAAAAGCAGCGCATGGCCCGCAAGGCCCCCGCCAAGTCAGCCAAACCCGCCGCCGAAGCGCCCCCGCCCGCGCCGCCTCGGAAGTCCAAGCTGACTTACAAGGACCAGCGGGATTATGAAATTCTGCCAGCCCGGATCGAGGAGCTGGACGCCGCGATCCTGCGCGATGAGGCGGCTCTGGCCGATCCGGCGCTCTACGCCCGCGATCCGGCAAAGTTTGCCGCGCTGACTGGCGCAATCGAGAAATCGCGGCGCGAAAAGGATGCGGCCGAACAGCGTTGGCTGGAACTGGCGGAGCTGGCTGAGGCGTAATCACCCGATCCGATAGAACCTCGCGACGCGGTCCAGCGCAATCCGCAGCACCAGCTTGCCGCTGCGGACCGGCCAGGCCAAGCCGCGTTCGGCATCGGGCAGGGTCTCGCCAGCGCAAACCACCCGCCACAGAATATCGGCCAGATCCGGGCCTGCGGCCTCGGTCGCGCCTTTGAACCGCGCGCGCGCGGAAATCTGTCGCTCTGTCGCATTGAGCCCGCTTTCACCGCCACTGCCCCGAATCCGCACCACGTCCCAGCGCATGGTTACGCCCGGCGATAGCTGTGCGCGTTCCCAATCGCCGCGCAGCAGCTCACCTGCGGCAAATTGCGCGTCGCTAAGATGTCCCCGTGCGTGAAGCCAGCCGAGCGGCGATTCGGACAGGTTGACTGTCACCCCGCGCCGCCCGCGGCGCGGAGACGCGCGGCCAGGACCGTCGTTGGTCAGCTCGCGTTCGACAAGTTTGCGCTGCATCATCATTTCCCTTTTTCGCCAGATCGGGGGCTTGCCAAATTTGGCTATTTGTAGGAAAGTAAAAAACCAATCTGGTTAAAGGCGATGTGCCATGATCAATCGAATCCGCGATATACGGCGCGAAAAGGGGCTGACCCTCGCAGATGTGGCTGAGCGTTGCCTCCCGCCAACCACCGCCCAGACGATCGGGCGAATCGAAACCGGCATGCGCAATCTCTCGCTGGTCTGGATGAACCGTATCGCCGCCGCGCTGGCGGTTGAGCCCGAACTGCTGGTGCGCGGCGCTGAAGCAGCCCAGCCGCAGCTGATTGCCAGGCTGGGAGAGAACGGTGCCGAGGCCTTGGCTGCGCCACGCGACGCCATTCTGCCCACCGCGCTCGGCGGCGAAGCTGCGCTGGTGGCGATGGCAGTCGAAGCGAGCGCAGGCGAGTATCGCGCAGGCGATCAGCTGTGGCTGCGTCAGTTTCAGCCGGATGGCTTTGTCCGGCTGCTTAACCGCGATGTCCTCGCCCCCCGCCCCGGCGGCCGGTTCGCCTTTGGCCGGATGATTGATCATCACGAAGGCCGGATTGCCCTGCTTCCGCCCGGCCCCGGCCAGCGCCAGGTCATCATCGATGGTCCGGCATGGCTGGCGGTGGCTGAAATGCTGGTACGCAAGCTGTGAGCAAGCTGCGGGTTCTTTCGCTCAGCACCTTGTTTCCCAGCCCCCAGCGGCCTGCGTTTGGCAAATTCGTCGAGAACCAGATAAGTGCCGTGGCACTGCGCGGCGATGTTGATCTGGTGATGATCAACCCGCTGGGCATTCCGCCCTGGCCAGTTTCCCGCCTCGAGCCGTATCGCAGTCTCGCCGCCAATCCGGCAACTTCGGAACTGGCAGGCTTCACTGTGTATCATCCGCGTTTTCGATTGATCCCGCGGATCGGCGGAGACAGCAACCCCGATCGGATCGTGCGGGCCGTGCTTCCGCTGGTCACGCGGCTGCACGCTGAGCGCCCGTTCGATCTGGTCGACGCCCAGTTCTTCTTTCCCGATGGCCCAGCAGCCGCGCAGATTGCGGCCAGGCTGGGCCTGCCGCTATCGATCAAGGCGCGTGGCGGGGATATCCATTATTGGGGCCAGCGCCCGCGCGCCCTGGCGCAGATGCGCGCGGCAGCCACTCAGGCCGCCGGGCTGCTGGCAGTTTCCGCAGCGCTCAGGCAAGACATGATCGCAATGGGCCTGCCGGGCGCGCCGATCATGGTCCATTACACCGGCCTCGATCATGCACGCTTCAAGCCCACCCCGCGCGCCGCGGCACGGGCGCAGATCGCTGCGCGGCCCGAAGTTGCGATCCCCGCCGACGGTCCGCTGCTGGTGGCGACCGGGGCGCTGATTGCGATCAAGGGCCAGCGGCTTGCCATTGCGGCGCTTGAGTACCTCCCCGGGGCCCGGTTGGGGCTGGCCGGGAGCGGCGAGGATGAATCAGCGCTGCGCGGTTTGGCCGAGCAGCTCGGGCTGACCGACCGGGTCCATTTCCTTGGCCAGGTCAGCCATGATTTGCTGCCGCTGTTGCTGAGCGCCGCCGATGTGGCGGTGCTCCCGTCAGAGCGTGAAGGGTTCGCCAATGCGTGGGTTGAAGCATCGGCTTGCGGAGCGCCGCTGGTGATCCCGGACATCGGCGGGGCACGCGAAGTGGTCAAGGATCCCAGCGCCGGGAGAATTGTCGCGCGCGATCCTGCCGCCATTGCCGCTGCGGTGCGCGACATGCTCGCCGATCCGCCAATGCAAGCCACAGTGGCTGGCAATGCGGCGCGCTTCAATTGGGAAGACACCGCCGCCGAATTGGTCGCCTATTGGCAGCGGCTGGCCGCAGGCTAACCCCGCTCGCGCGCCAGTTTTTCCTGCCGGTCCATCGCCGTCTCGGCCGGCACAAAGCTTTGCGAGGTAACCTTGAGCCAGATCAGGATCGGTGCGGCCATGTAAATCGAGCTATAAGTCCCCACGAAAATGCCGAGCGTAATCGCAGCGGTGAAGCCGAAGATTACGTTCGGGCCAAACACCAGCAGCGCCGATAAGGTGATCAACATCGACAATGACGTCACAATCGTGCGCGAGAGCGTTTCGTTGACTGACAGGTCAAGCAGCTCGGGCAGCGGCATCCTACGGAACTTTTTCAGGTTTTCGCGGATTCGATCATAGACCACGATCGTGTCGTTGAGCGAATAGCCGATCAGCGTCAGCAGCGCGGCAACGATGTTGAGATCGAACTCCATCTGGGTCAGCGCAAACAGGCCCAGCGTCAGCGTCACATCGTGGATCAGCGAAAAGAGCGCGCCGACCCCGAACTGCCATTCGAACCGCACCCAGATATAGATCGAAATCGCGAACATGGCCGCGATCAGCGCCTGCATACCGGTCTTGAACAACTCGCTCGACACCTTGCCCGAGACCGAATCGACTCCATCGATCCGGAGGTCTGGATGGCCCTGTTTGATCGCCGCAGTAATCTTGCGCGCCATCTGGTCAGCCAGACCCGCATCGGCATTCGAGCCTTCGGGCAATTTCATCCGGATCGAAATCTCGTTGGGCTTGCCAAATTGCTGAATGATCGGATCGCCGTAGCCTAGTTCCGCAACGGTCTTGCGCAGTTCGCCCACCGGGGCGGTGGCGGTGTTCTGGAAGGTCACGCGGATCATCTGTCCACCGACGAAATCTACCCCCAAATTAAGGCCACGGGTCATGACCAGCGTCAGCGATGCGGCCATCAGCAGCAGGCTGATCACATAGAACGGCACGCGCCAGCGCAGGAAGCGGATGTTGGTGTTGTCCGGGACAAGCTTGAGGAGTTTCATCGCAGCATCGCCTCTTACAAAACAATCTCGGTCGGCCGCGCCCGGCGCAACCAGCCAGCGACCCACATCCGGGTCAAGGTAACGGCAGTG
The DNA here is from genome assembly GCA_031383985.1 of Novosphingobium sp. Classification (GTDB taxonomy): domain Bacteria; phylum Pseudomonadota; class Alphaproteobacteria; order Sphingomonadales; family Sphingomonadaceae; genus Novosphingobium. The sequence continues at coordinate 41,265 of JANNAE010000073.1, forward strand.
AACACCGAGGTGACGATGCCGATCATCAAGACGATGGCAAATCCGCGCACTGGCCCCGAGCCGAACAGGAACATCAGCACCGCAGCGATGACATTGGTGATGTTGGCATCGAAGATCGCGCGGCTCGCTTCCTTGTAGCCCACCTCGACCGCCTGGATCACCCGGCGGCCGCGGTTCCGTTCTTCGCGGATCCGCTCGTTGATCAGCACGTTGGCGTCAACCGCCGCGCCGATCGTCAGCACGAAGCCGGCGATCCCCGGCAGCGTCAGCGTGGTATTGGCAACCGCCATGATCCCGAGGATCATCAGGACGTTGAGCACCAGGGCCGAGCACGCATAAACCCCGAACCGGCCATAGGTGAGCAGGATGAACACCATCAAGGCGGTGGCGCCGATCAGCATCGCGATCATTCCTTTGCGGATCGAATCCGCGCCAAGGTCTGGCCCGACGGTGCGTTCTTCGACCACCTTGAGGTCAACCGGAAGCGCGCCGGAACGCAGCGCAATGGCCAGCTGATTTGCCCCGTCAACGGTGAAGCTGCCAGAAATCTGAGCGCTTCCGCCCATGATCGGCTCGTTGATATTGGGCGCGGACAGCACCTTGCCATCGAGGATGATGGCGAAGGGCTTGCCAACATTTTCGGTGGTCAGCTTGGCGAATTTGGCCCCGCCCTGCTGGTCGAAAGTAATCGAGACGACCGGCTGGTTGTTCTGCGGATCAAAGCTCTGCTGCGCATTGGTCAGCTGATCGCCCTTGATCCCGCCCAGGCGGCGCACCGCGAGCGAGGAGACCGCCTGACCCGGCTGACTTTCGGCAAAGGGCACGATTTCGCTGCCCGGCGGTGCAATGCCAAGGGCAATGTCGCTGGGCGATGCCGTGCCGTCGACCAGCTTGAATTCAAGCTTCGCGGTCTGCCCGAGCAGACTTTTCAGCGCGGCAGGGTCCTTCAGGCCGGGTACCTGCACCACGATCCGGTCCGCGCCCTGGCGGATGATCGTCGGCTCGCGCGTCCCCAACGCGTCGATCCGCTTGCGGACGACTTCCGTCGCGGTGTCCATGGCCTGCGTCACTGCCAGCGCGATGCCCTCGGACGTCGGGGTCATGACGATCCGCGAACCATCGACCATCTTGATGTCCCAATCGCGCTGACCGGTCAGGCCCGCGCCCGTGGTCAGCGGCAGCACTTGCTCCCGCGCGGCATCGATCTGCCCCGAATCCTCGACCATAAAGCTCAGCGCGCCGTCCTTGGTCGAAATGTCACCGACCTGGATTCTGGGTTCGGCCTGGCGGAGCCGGGTCCGGACGCTCTCCTCCATGCTTTCCAGCCGTTGCCGTGTGACTTGCGCGGGATTGGCTTCAAGCAGGATGTGGCTGCCACCGGCGAGATCGAGGCCGAGGTTGATGTGCGGCGCAGGCAGCACATCAGGCCACGACACACCGGCCACCGAGGTGAGCGAAGGCAGCGCCGCAGCACAGGCCGACAGGGTGAGCAGCCACAGCCAGATCTGCTTCCAGCGAGGAAAATCGAGCATCGGTTAAAGGCTCTTTCAGCTAAATGTTAGCGCGAAGGGTCAATCGTTGGCGGGCGAAGTTCCGCCCGGCGGGATGACATCGGCGATGGTCGATTTAAGCGCCTTGACCTTCACATTGGGGCCAAGTTCCAGGTCGACATAGTGATCGTCCACCTTCGTGACCTTGGCAAGCAGCCCGCCGCCGGTCAGCACCTGATCGCCCTTCTTGATCCCGCCAAGCTTGACCTGCTGCTCTTTCTGGCGGCGCATCTGCGGACGCAGGATCAGCAACCAGAAGATGACGCCCATCGCAACAAGCGGGAGGAACTGGAGCCAGGCGGGCGGTGTGCCGCCTGTGGTTGCAGCGGCGGAAAGGACGGAGAGGATCGGGCTGCTCATGGATGAAACTGCTTTCTCGCAATATTGGCTTGGCAATCCGATGCTCGGTTGGCCGGGCTCGAATGGCGCGCGACTAGCAGCAAAGCAAAGCCATAGCAACGCAGCCGACCGCGCCCGCGCATAGCAAGGGTACCACTTAGTCGGCCTGCCGCGATCCGCTTGCCATCCGCCCGGCCCCTGCCTATAGGCGCGCTTCCTTGACCCTGTAACCGACGGGGACATGGCGGTCGGGACGTAGCGCAGCCTGGTAGCGCATCACACTGGGGGTGTGGGGGTCGGAGGTTCGAATCCTCTCGTCCCGACCAATAATTCAATGACTTAGCGGCACATACGACACCGGCCTGGCACCGAAATTTGCTCTGGTGGTGCGCTGGTGGTGCAGGTTTCTGAAATTAAATTTCAGCCGTGCCGCATTTAATGTTGGCATGTGATGTATCGACACCGAGATAACGGGCGTGGCCAAGGTCATTCAAAATTGAAACCAGCCCCGATCCCAACTAGGCGATCGCCTTAGATGCAGGAGCAGTTGCCCCTTCGCCCAGCCGAGTTCGTCAAAATTCGGGACGGCTTTATCGCGTTCCTGAAGCAACCTACTGGAACGCCGATTGAGCTTGTCATTCCGCAGGATGTGATCGACGCGATGACCTCGGCCGCACAGCGCGGAGCCAAACGTCGTCGAATGCTCGACGTGGTGCGCGGGGCATCCCTTTTCATTGCCATCACGGGCGCGATTGTCGGACTGGCGGTCGATCCATTGATCATTGGCGTCGCGATACTTCTGGCAGGTGGCGTCGCATTTTGGCGTAACCCGCGTGGCGCAATTGCATGCTGGAATTTACGTCCCCTTCGGCAAGTTTCTCGCCAAACTTCCGCTCCATGAATTTCCGTGAATGTCGAACTGAATAGCTTTCAACGCCTCCCAAAGACACGCCCTGCATTCCCACGAATGAAAGGACGACACCCATGCCCTCCGACCGGCAACAACTCCTGACCGTCACCGACGTCCTCAACGTTACCGGCTTCAAATCGCGCACGACTTTATATCGCCGGGCGCGAAATGGCGGTTACCCTTGCCCCTGCCATATTGGCGCGGGCAAGATACGCTGGCGCTCTGCCGATGTGGAAGATTGGCTGAACAGCCTTCAGACCCGTCGCTACTGACACCCTGCTTGCCCGATCCACATCAGTTTTCTTGAAAGGCACTCCCATGTCTGCTCGGTCCCTGCTTGCCCGCCTCACAGGCTGGCCGATGATCAAAGTTCCCTACCGCGCCCATTGGCGTGTGATGATCAACGCGCATCAGCTGATCCTCAAACTCATCGAAGACAATGAAGATGGCGATAAGCGCGGCCTGGCAGCGCCGTGGGTGGCGGGTGAGCTGGCACCGGTTGTGACATTGCAGACCTCGATGTCGATACGGCCATAACCAATCGCGCTAAGGGTCGGCAGGTTCTCTTGTCCGGGATTGGCAGGACGATTTCCTTGTTGCCGGTTTCGTGGCCGCGCGCGTCGCCTAATACGATCAAGCAAAAAACCGAACGCCTCCTAATGCCCGTCAAGACGGGCGGGGCGTCCTACGGTTTCCACCCCATTGCATGGGGCGGAGCCTCCGTTTTTTGGCTGGATCGCGGCTCCTTCGCGGCCCCCTTGAAGACCGTCAGGAAATCACCCTGCAATCCAAGACGGAATAAGACCCATGCAGAACATCGCAGAATTTCGGATCATCGGCCGCATCGGCAAGGTCGAGGTCAAGGAGAAGGTCACTTATCTTTCGGTGGCCTCGAACTACAACCGCAAGGACGGCGACGACTGGAAGACCGACGCGCACTGGAACAGTGTCACGCTGTT
>JANNAE010000079.1:0-66780 GCA_031383985.1 Novosphingobium sp.
CGCAGCCAAGGCCATGGCCTGACCTGAATTGGTAACGTTGAACGGCCCGCGAATCCGGCCCAAAGTCTCGATCAGATGCGGCGCGCCGGTGGCCCAGCCAATCCGCTCCCCTGCGAGGCCATAGATCTTGGAGAAAGTCCGCGTCACCAGTACATTGTCATGCGCGGCAGCCAGCGCGAGCCCGCCATCCTCCAGTTCGGGCGGCAGATATTCGGCATAGGCCTGATCGAGCACCAGCAGCACATCGGCGGGCAGGGCCGCATGCAACCGGGCGATCTCGCCGCCGGGGAGGTAGCTGCCGGTCGGGTTGTTCGGATTGGCGAGAAACACCACCCGGGTCCGCGGGTTCACCAAAGCCAGCAGGGCATCGACATCGGTGCCGTAATCGGCGTCGGGCGCCAAAACCGGGGTCGCTCCGCAGCGGCGCGCGGCGATATCGTAAACGATGAAGCCATAGCGAACATAGAGCACTTCATCGCCCACCCCGGCATAGCCTTGCGCTGCCAGGTTGAGCAACTCGTCAGAGCCAGTGCCGCAGACGATCCGCGCCGGATCGATCCCGAGCAACGCGCCGATGCCAAAGCGCAGGGCGGTGCTGTCAGGATCGGGGTAGCGGCTTGGTTGAGCCGCTTCGGCCCGCGCCGCCAGCGCTGCCGGGCTTGAGCCAAGCGGGTTCTCGTTGGCCGAGAGCTTGACCAGCGGCCGGCCGTCTGCGCCCGCCGACTTGCCGGGGACATAGGCATGGATCGCTTCGATCCAGGGTTTGGGGCGCGGAGTTTTGGTCATTGCGGGGCAGCGCATAGGGGAATTGTCCAAGGGTGCAAAGCGACACTTCTTCCCCCCTCCCCTGAAGTCGAGGGGCTTTAGGGTGCGTTGACAGACGCGCGCAATGTCCCCAATCCGCCTCTCACTATGGCCACCGTTGTGCAATCCCCCTCCAGTCAGGTGCTGAAACTCGCCGTGCCCCTGCCGCTCGATGGCGGGCAGAGACTTGATGGCGCGGAGATCGCCTATGAGACCTGCGGGACGCTCAATGCCGAAAAATCCAACGCGATCCTGATTTGCCATGCGTTGACCGGCGATCAATATGTCGCCAGCCCGCATCCGATCACGGGCAAGCCGGGCTGGTGGGTGCGGATGGTCGGGCCGGGCAAGCCGATCGATACCGACCGCTTTTTCGTCGTCTGCGCTAACGTGCTGGGCAGTTGCATGGGCTCAACCGGTCCGGCGAGCCTTGCAGAGGATGGCAAGCCTTATGGGATGCGCTTTCCGGTCATCACCATCCGCGATATGGTCCGCGCCCAAGTGGCGCTGCTCGATGCGCTTGGAATCGCGCGGCTTCATGCCGTGGTCGGCGGCTCGATGGGCGGGATGCAGGCTTTGAGTCTCGCTGCGAATTTTCCCGAGCGGGCGGCGGCTGCTCTGGTCATCGCCAGCACCGCGCGGCATTCGGCACAGAACATTGCTTTTCACGAAGTGGGGCGTCAGGCGATCATGGCCGATCCCAAGTGGCAAGGCGGGGATTATTATGCGGGCGGCAAAGGCCCGGATGCCGGCCTCGCCGTGGCCCGGATGGCGGCGCATATCACCTACCTCTCCGAAGAAGGGATGCACGAGAAGTTTGGCCGCCGCCTGCAAGACCGACCAGATGGTAGAAAGGGGGCCAAGACGTTCGGGTTCGACGCCGATTTCCAGGTGGAGAGCTATCTGCGCCACCAAGGGCTCAGCTTTACCGACCGGTTCGATGCCAACAGCTATCTCTACATCACCAGAGCGATGGATTATTTCGACCTGGCCGAAGAGTGCCTTGGCAGCGATGGCGGCGGGCGGCTCGCCGATGCCTTTGCCAAAACCACCGCACGAGTCTGTCTGGTCAGCTTCGATACCGACTGGCTTTATCCGACAGCAGAATCGCGCGGGATCGCTCATGCGCTCAACGCAGCGGGCGCGCCGGTGAGTTTTGTCGAACTGTCCGCGCCGTTCGGCCACGACAGTTTTTTGCTGGACGTGCCTGCGCTGGACCGGGTGGTGGCCGGGTTTCTGGGCCAATGACCGCGCTGCGCCCCGATCTCGCAGTTATCGCCGCCAATGTTGCGCCGGGTGCGCGGGTGCTGGATGTCGGCTGCGGCGATGGCGCGCTGATGGCGGCTTTGCGCGATGGCAAGCAGGCCGATGCGCGGGGGATGGAGCTTGATCCGCACAATGTGGCGATGTGCGTCGCGCGGGGGCTGTCGGTGATCCAGGGCGATGCCGATGTCGATCTGTCGTTCTATTCGGACGCCTCGTTCGAGTACGCGATCCTCAGCCAGACCTTGCAGACCACCAAACGGCCCGATCTTGTGCTGGACGAGCTGCTGCGGATTGGCCGCCACGCCTTTGTCAGCTTTCCCAATTTTGCCCATTGGCGGGTGCGGCTGTCGTTGCTGTGGGGCGGACGGATGCCGGTGACGCGGCTGTTGCCGGTGGCATGGTATGAGACGCCCAATATCCATCACGTGACGATCGACGATTTCCGCACGCTGTTGGCGGCCAGAGGCGTGAAAGTGGAAGAGGCTTGGTTCCTTACTGGCGATCAGCGGATCAGTCCGGCTGCCGCCAATTTCCGCGCCGAGCATGCGGTGTTCCTGCTGTCGAGATAGCGTAAAATCCTCCCTGTTTTTGCGAAGCACAAACGGGGAGGGGGACCGCCCGTAGGGGGTGGAGGGGTGTCATGGCTGGCGTTGAAGCCCCTCCGTCAGTCGCTTTGCGCCTGCCACCTCCCCATTTGCGCAAACTCGAAAATGGAGAGGATCAAGACGACGCGTCATTGACCAGAATCACCGAGTCATCGCGGGCCAGCGCCCACAGGCTGAGGCCTGCCGCCGTGGCGCGCTCGACCGCCAATGAGGTTGGCAGCGAAATGGTCACCAGAGTGGTCGCGCCGCCGCGCACGGCCTTTTCGACGATTTCATAGCTGCATCTTGCGGTCGAGAGGACGAAGCCCGAAGCCAGCGCGTCCCCGGCGCGGGCCATCGCGCCGATCAGCTTGTCCATCGCATTGTGGCGCCCGACATCCTCGCGCAGGCAGCCGATCGCGCCTGCTGGCGAAATAAACGCGGCGGCATGCGACGCGCCGGTCCGGCGGGCGAGCGGCTGCCGGTCGCGCAGCGCCGCCAGTGCGGCAAAAATGGCACTTGGTTCGATCGCGCCATGCGCGGCCACCGGGGGCAGGGCGCGCGTTACCTCGGCGAGGTTTTCGATCCCGCACAGCCCGCAGCTCGATTCGGCGACACGGCTCCGCACCCGCGCGGTCAGCTGCTCGATCCCGAGGCCCGCCAGGCCCGCGCGGACGATCCAGCCTTGCTCAACTTCGGCAATCGCGATGTCTGAGATATCACCGGCGGTGCCAGCGAGCCCTTCGGCGAGCGCAAAGCCGGTGGCGAAATCCTCCAGATCGGCCGGGGTTGCCATCATCACGGCATAGGACAATCCGTTGAATTCCAGCGCCACCGGGGCTTCGGGCACCCAGTCGCGCGTGGTGGCGCGGTGAGTGCCCTTGGCCAGATATTCAATCGGCTGCGACGTCACTTACGCGGCGTTATGCGGACACACGGTGCAACGCGCAGAGCTTGTTCCCATCAGGATCGCGCAGATAGGCAAGGTACAGGCTGCCCATGCCGCCGGTGCGCACGCCTGGCGGATCCTCGATCGCGGTGCCGCCAGCCGCGACGCCAGCCGAATGCCAGGCATCGGCCTGCGCTGGACCGTCCATCGCAAAACCGATCGTGCAGCCATTGCCGCCAGTCGCCGGATTGCCATCAAGCGGCGGGGTCACCAGAAAGACGCCGCCATTGTGCATGTAGATCAGCCGACCCTTGTCATCCTCGATGCCGGGCTTGCCGCCGATCGCGGAAAAGGTCGCATCATAGAACTTCTTTGATCGGGCGATGTCATTGCTGCCCACCATATTGTGACTGTACACGGCATTCCTCCTAGTTCAGTTGCGAACCGCTAGTTGCTAGCGTGCTGGCAGATTACGTCAATTGCTCCGCCAGGCGAGATTCGGCACTCTATCTGATCGCGCTACCGGATTGAACCGTTTTAACGCTGGGGCTCATCGCGAAGCCGAACCGTACCATGCTGCTGGTCGATTCCGATCATGCGCTGGTCGAAGGTGGCGGGCGCTCGGGCTGCTTTGGGCGGAAGGGCCTGATCCTTGGACTGGCCAAAATGCGGCCGGACGGTGGGAGCGCGGGATTGATTTTTCCGGAAAAAGCGATCTGGCAGGCGGCGAGTATTCTGGCGCTGGCGCTGGCCCAACCGGCGCTGGCCCAACCGGCTGGTCCTGCTGGCGCTCAAACGGTGACGTCTGCCGAGGTTTATCCCGCTGAGTTCTTCGCCCGGTTTGCGCCGCGCACCGCGGTCGATATGGTGACCCAGGTGCCGGGCTTCGTCATTCGCAATGCAGCCGAAGAGGAGCGCGGGCTCGGTCAGGCCTCGACCAATGTATTGGTCAACGGACAGCGCCTGTCGGGCAAATCCGAAGACACCTTGACCCAGCTCGGCCGCATCCCGGCGAGCAATGTTGTGCGGATCGAGATTGTCGACGCCGCCACGCTCGAAGTGCCGGGGTTGTCCGGGCAGGTTGCCAATATCTATGTCAAATCTGGCGGACTTTCGGGCAATTTTGCCTATCGCCTTGAGGCTCGGCCCCATTTTGCCGATCCGATGTTCGGACGCTTCGATCTCTCGCTCAATGGCAAGGCGGGCAGGGTGGAATATACGCTCGGCCTGTCCAACCTGGCCGGGCGATCCGGGGCCGGTGGGCCTACCCGGATCGAGCGCGCCGATGGGTCGCTGATCGAGCGCCGCGACGATGCGCTGAAATCGAATTTTGACCAGCCCAAAGCCAGCGTCGCACTGAAAATTGACGGCCCCGGCTCCTCGGTGGCCAATTTCAACGCTTCATACCGGCGGGTCTATTTCGATTTTCTGAATGACGATCTGCGGACCCGACCGGGCGGGGTCGCCAGCGCCCGCGCGCTGCGCGAACAGGAACGAGCGTATAATTACGAAATCGGCGGCGACTTCGAATTCAAACTGGGACCCGGGAGGCTCAAGCTGATCGGTCTCGACCGGTTTCGGCATTCGCAATACCAGCAGCAGTCGATCTTTACCTTTGCTAACGGCGCGGCACCGTCTGGCGATAAATTTGCCCAACTGGCTGAAAGCGCAGAGAAAATCGCGCGGGCTGAATATGGCTGGAAGCTGGGCGGCGCCGACTGGCAGCTATCCGGCGAAGCGGCCTTCAACAAACTCGACAATGTCGCCGCGCTCTTCACCCTGGGGGCAGGCGGCACCTTTGTTGACGTGCCATTTCCCGGTGGTAGCGGCGGGGTCAAGGAGGATCGCTATGAAAGCATCCTCAGCTATAGCCGCCCGCTCGGCTCGAAGCTCTCGCTCCAGCTGAGCGGCGGCGCCGAATTCTCTCGCCTGTCGCTGACCGGCAGCAACGCCAATTCGCGGGCATTCTGGCGGCCCAAGGGCGCGCTGTCTCTGGCCTGGATCCCGCAAAAAGGCCTCGATATCTCGTTCAAGGCCAAGCGCCGGGTCGGCCAGCTCAATTTCGGTGACTTTCTGGCCAAGGTGTTCCTCGACAATGACAATCAGAATGCCGGTAACGGCGAACTGGTTCCCCCGCAAAGCTGGGAATTCGAGCTCGAGGCCAAGAAAACGCTCGGCCAGTGGGGCACCACCACGCTGCGGTTGTTCGATTACCGGATCGAAGACCTGGTCGATATCGTGCCTGTCGGCATGAACGGAGAATCGCTTGGTAATATCGATCAAGCCCGCCGTCAGGGGATCGTCTGGAACAGCACCTTCCAGCTTGCTCCGCTTGGCCTCAAAGGGGCCAAGCTCGACGCCAATCTCACTTTCGAGCGGTCGCGGGTCAAGGACCCGCTGACCGGCCTGACCCGCCCGATCAGCGAAACCCAGGACCGAGCGATCGAGCTGGAGTTCCGTCATGATATTCCCAAAAGCAACTGGGCTTATGGCTTCTATTTCAACCACTATCATTTCCGCGATTATTACCGGTTGAGCGAGGTCGGGCTGGCCTGGGAGGGGCCGAACTGGGCGGGGTTGTTCGTTGAGAACAAGGATGTCCTTGGGCTGACCGTCCGTGCCTCGGTCAACAATCTGCTCAACGCCCGCAACCGGCTGGATCGGACGGTCTATGACGGCTTCCGCGATCGCTCGCTGATTGCCTTTGTCGAACATCGCAACCGGTTGATCGGACCGATTTTCAACTTGCTGATCAAGGGCAATTTCTGAGCGCCGCCAACCGCTGGGCAAAGGGGCGGCCAAATTTCATTCAGCCTCGCGCAAGCCAACAGGTCCTATTGGCCGCGTGTCCGAATCAACGGGCGGGAGTTCGTGACGATGCGTGCGCGTGTTGCAATCCTGAGCGGGGCAGTTGCTGCCATTGCCCTTGCGCCGGTTCCGGCGCTGGCGCGTGAGGCCCGCACCGGGCCGATGATGGGGCAACTTGGCGATCCCCAGACCCAGCGCGCTATGGCTGGCGCGCTGGCCGCAATGACCGAGGCTCTGCTCGACATCAAGGTTGCGCCCTTTGCCCAAGCGATGGACACGATGGGCGATCCGGAGGGCAATCACAGGTCTCGCCCTATCGATCCCAACACCACGCTGGGCGACATGGCCGGTCCTGAAGCTCGCCGCATGCCGCGTGAAGTGGCCCGCAAGCTGCCGCAGATGATGGGCGCGATGGGCGCCATGGCCGGAGCGATGGCGGCTATGCTGCCCCAGCTCGAAGCCATGGGTGAGAAAATGAAGGATGCGATGGGCAGGCCTTCTGACGATCAGGGCGATGAGCCGTTCGCGGGCGAAGCGCAGGAAGAATGACCGCGGTCGCCAAGCTGTAACAATTGGTCCCCACGCAAATCCCTGCATTGACATAGGCGGTGGTATGCCAATGCGGTATATGCGGGGGACTATGGCGCGCGAGGATCAACCAACGGGCAAAACGGCGGCCAGCAGTCGCTATTTCAACCGTGAGCTAAGCTGGCTGCAGTTCAACCGCCGCGTCCTCGCCGAGGCGGGCAAGCTGGCGCATCCGCTGCTGGAGCGGCTGCGGTTTCTGGCGATTTCGGGCAACAACCTGGATGAGTTCTTCATGGTTAGGGTCGCCGGGCTGCGCGGTCAGCAGCTCCGCCGGATCGAGGATCGCTCGCTTGACGGGTTGACCCCGCGTCAAGCGCTGGAACTGATCGCCGAACATACCGCCAGCTTGATGGCCGATCAGCAGGCGCTGTGGGGCGAGCTGCGCGGCGAATTGGCCGCCCAGGGCATGGTGGTGTTCGATCCCGGCCAGATCCCGCCGGAGGCCGAGCCCCGGCTTGACCGCTTCTTTGCCGATCAGCTGTTTCCGATCCTGACCCCCCAGGCGCTTGATCCGGCGCATCCTTTCCCATTCATTCCCAATCTGGGCCTGAGCCTGCTGTTCGATTTGCGCCGCCGCGACACGGGTGAGCAGGTGCTTGAACTGATCATGTTCCCCACCACCTTGCCGCGGTTCTTTGCGCTTTCGGGGGGTGGATTTGTCGCGGTCGAAACCGTGCTGCGTCACTTTGCGAGCCGGATTTTTCCCGATTTCACCATCTCCGGATCGGCCGCTTTCCGGGTCATCCGCGACAGCGACATCGAGATTTCCGAGGAAGCCGAAGATCTCGTTCGCCATTTCCGCAGCGCGATCCTGCGCCGCCGCCGCGGCCGGGTGATCCGGATCGAAACCGAACATGATGTGCCGCCCGATCTGGCTCGGACGATTTCCGAGGCACTGGGCGGGGAAGCCGTCACGTACAGCGCCACGCATGGCCTGCTGGGTCTGTGCGATCTGGCTCAGCTGGTTGAAACCGATCGGCCCGAGCTCAAGTTCCCGCCCTATACACCGCGTTTCCCCGAACGAATCCGCGAACATGATGGCGATTGTTTTGCCGCGATCCGCGAGAAGGATATCGTGGTTCACCACCCCTATGAGGCATTTGACGTGGTTCTGGCCTTCCTGCGTCAGGCCGCTGAAGACCCTGAAGTGCTGGCGATCAAGCAGACCCTGTACCGTGCCGGCAAGCAGGATGCGGTGATCCGCGCGTTGTGTGATGCCGCCGAGGCCGGAAAATCGGTGACCGCAGTGGTCGAGCTCAAAGCCCGTTTCGATGAGGAGCAGAACCTCAAATGGGCCGCCCAGCTGGAACGGGCCGGGGTCCAGGTGGTCTATGGCTTCATCGAATTGAAGACCCATGCCAAGATCAGCCTGGTGGTGCGCCGCGAAAGTCAGGGCAAGCGGCCGGGTCAAGGACTGACGACGCGGAGCTATTGCCACTTCGGCACCGGCAACTACCACCCGCAGACCGCGACCTATACCGATCTCAGCTATTTCACCGCTGATCCTGCGCTGTGCGAGGATGCTGCGGCGGTGTTCAACTATCTGACCGGTTACCTTGAACCGCGCTTGAACCAGCTGACAATCAGCCCGCTCAACCTGCGCGAACGGCTGTTTGAAAGGATCGATTCCGAAGCGGCAGCGGCGCGGATCGGAGCGCCTTGCGGCATCTGGGCCAAGATGAATTCGCTGTCCGATCGGCAAATGATCGACAAGCTTTATGAAGCGAGCGTTGCCGGGGTCCCGATTACGCTGGTGATCCGGGGGGTGTGCTGTCTGCGCCCCGGCGTGGCTGGTCTGTCAGAGACAATCACGGTCAAATCGATCATCGGCCGGTTTCTGGAACACAGCCGGGTCTGGGCTTTTGCCAATGGCGCGGCGCTGCCCAGCCGGCAAGCCGCGCTGTTCATTTCTTCGGCAGACTGGATGGTTCGCAATTTCGATCGCCGGGTGGAGTTCGCCCTGCCGATCACCAACCCTACGGTGCACGATCAGGTGCTCGATCAGGTCATGCTCGCCAACCTCAAGGATACCGCACGCAGCTGGCTGCTGCAGGCCGACGGCAGCTATGTGCGGGTCGAAGATCAGCACGGCGATGATCCGGGGGAGGGCTTCGATTGCCACGAATATTTCATGCACAACCCATCCTTGTCCGGACGCGGGGCGGCATCGGGTGACGCTGGCGCAGTGCCGCGATTGTACCTAGAGCCGAACGGGTGAACGAAACCTCCCGCCATGCAATTGTCGATATTGGGTCAAACTCGATCCGGCTGGTCGTGTTCGGGGGTCGGCCGCGTGCGCCAGTGGTGCTGTTCAACGAGAAGTTGATGGCTGGCCTTGGCCGTGGTGTCGTTGCTGGCGGCCGGTTTGATCCCGAAAGCGCGGCGCTGGCGCTGGCCGGACTTGCCCGGTTTGCTGCGATGCTGCGCCTGATGCAGCCGCTGCCGGTTCAGGTTGTCGCTACCGCAGCCGTGCGTGAGGCGGCAGATGGCGGAAAATTCCTCGCCGCGGTCCGCGCGCTCGGCTTGCCGGCTGAAATCCTCAGCGGCGAGGCCGAGGCGGACGCCGCCGGCTATGGCGTTATCTCGGCGCTTCCGGAGGCCGATGGCCTGGTCGCCGACCTGGGCGGCGGCAGCCTTGAGCTGGTTCGTGTCAAGGCCGGCCAAGTGCATGAGCGCACCTCGTTACCGCTGGGGGCGATGCGGGTTGCCAGCATTCGCGCGGGCGGCACCGGGCACCTGCGCAAATTTGTCCGGGCCAGGCTGGCCGAGCTAGAGTGGATCGGCGCGGTCAGGGCCAAGCCGATCTATCTGGTCGGCGGAGCTTGGCGCACGCTGGCGCGGGTTCATATGCAGATCCACGGCTGGCCGCTGCCGGTGCTGGGCAATTACTCATTTCCAGCCGCTGATGCCGCCGCGCTCAAGGCCGAGGTGCGCGCGATGGGCACCGCGCAGCTTGGAGCAATACCGGGGGTCAAAATGGCTCGCGCGCTCCAACTCGATGATGCCGCGGCGCTGCTTGCCGCGCTGGTGGCAGAGGCCGGGCCCAGCCAGGTGACTATCTCCACCTTCGGCCTGCGCGAAGGGCTGCTGTTCCAGGCGCTCGATCCCGCTACCCGGTTGCTTGATCCACTGATCGAGGGGGTGCGCCATGCGGTCGCAGGCCAGCAGCAAGTGCCCGGCTATTCCGAGGCGCTGCTTGGCTGGAGCGATGCGATCTTCCTCGGTGAGGCCCCGCAGATGCGGCGGCTGCGCCACGCTGCTTGCCTGTTGTTCGCCACCGGTTGGGCGTCGAGTCCTGATTTCCGGGTCCTGGAGGGCAAGGATCTGGCGCTTCATGGCAACTGGATCGGGGTGGATGGTCCCGCCCGCGCGCTGATGGCGATGGCGCTCCATGTCAGCCTCGGCGGCAATCCGGATAACCCACCCAAACTGCTCAGTCAGCTGGCCAGTGCCGAGCCGCTGGGTCTGGCGCGAAGCTGGGGGCTGGCGATGCGGCTTGCTCAGCGGCTCAGCGGCGGCTCCCCCGCGGTGCTGCTTGCAGTGCCGATTGCGTTTGCCCCGGATCGCGCCATGGTGCTGAGCGTGCCGCGCGAGGCTATTGGGCTGGTCGATGCAGGGGTTGAGCGCCGGCTGGCCCGGCTGGCGCTGTCGCTGGGACGCGCCGCGCGGGTCGAAAGCGTGGCCGAGGCTGGGTTTGCCCCGGAAAAAAAGTCTGGTGTCCGGGAAAAAAGCTCTTGCGGAGGTGGACGGCGCCGCCCGGCTTAGGCAAGAGTCCGCGCCATGTGGCAGCTCTATCAATTCCCTCTGTGCCCGTTCAGCCGCAAGGTCCGCCTGTTGCTCAGCGAAAAAGGCGTCGCCTATGAATTATGGCGCGAGAACCCGTGGGATGGGCGCGACGAGTTTCTCAATCTCAATCCCGCAGGCCGCACTCCGGTCCTGCATGACCCGGCCAAGGGCGCGACGCTGGTGGATAGCCGGGCGATCTGTGAATATTTCGAAGAGACGGTCGACAAGAGCCCGATGATCAATGGCACCGCTGCAACCCGCGCCGAAATCCGCCGGCTGGTCGCACTGTTTGACGAGAATTTCTTCGGCGATGTCACCGGGCCGCTGATGCACGAGCGGATGAAGAAGCGGCTGGTAATGCGCCAGTCACCCGATTCCCGGGCACTGCGTGAAGCTATGAAGCTGGCGCACGAGCATCTCTATTATATCGATTACCTGATCGATCATCGCCCCTGGCTGGCGGGTGCGACGATGAGCCTGGCGGACCTTGCCGCCGCCGCACAGATCTCGGTGGCGGATTATCTCGGCGGAATTGACTGGTCGGGCCATGAGCAGGCGCGCGGCTGGTATTCGGTTTTCAAGAGCAGGCCGAGCTTCCGCCCCCTGCTGTCGGAACGGATGGAAGTGATCCAGCCGCCCAGCCACTACGCCGATGTGAACGCCTGAGCAGGCCTTGACGCGGCGCACTGCTCAATGTTTTTCTGTTGCCGCGTGATTTATGGCGAAAAACCGGTTCCCACTTTTTCGCGTCACGCTCTGCTGCCGGTCCCGAACCGGCCGTGCTTGCGAAAGCGCACCATCCAGCGGTTCAGGAACAGTTCCAGCGGCTGCGGGGTGATCCCAAGAGCCTTCAGCCCCGGCAGCTTGCCCGACAATGTATTGCCCGCGCGCAGCAGCAGCCACTGGTCGCGGCTCAGCGGTGCGCCCGGCAGCCAGCCGGTCGCCACGGCAAAGGCGCCTGAAATAAAGTCAGGTAGCGACACAAACACCCGCTCACGCCCCTGTGCTGCGGCGATCCGCTGGTTGAGATCGCGCATGGTGATCGGCTCGGGTCCGGCGATCTCGTAGATTTTGCCGCCGTGCTTTGCCGGGTCAGCCAGCGCATTGGCCGCGGCCGCCGCAGCGTCGCTTACGAACAGCGGCTGAAGCTGCGCCTGAGGGCCGAACACGGGAAGAGCGGGGAAGGCCGCGATCAGCCCGGCGAACATGTTGATGAACTTGTCATCCGGGCCGAACAGCACCGAGGGGCGCAGAATGGTTGCTTTGGGGAAGGCGGCGCGCACCGCGCTCTCCCCCAGTGCCTTGGTCCGGGCATAAAGCGTTGGCGATGCCGCGTCAGCCCCCAGCGCCGAGATATGGACGAAGGCCGTTACCCCGGCGTCGCGCGCTGCGGCGGCGATGGCACCCGCGCCCGCGCCTTGCAGCGCGTTAAGGTCTCCGGCAAAGGCGCCGACCAGATTGACCACTGCATCGGCTCCAGCCAGCGTGCGGCGCAGCTGCGCGGCATCGGTTACATTGCAGGAGGCGAACTGGACCTGGCCCAGATCGCCAAGCGGTTTCAGACGGTAAGCGCGTTCGGGATGCCGGCTCGCGATCCGCAGCCGTGCGCCTCGCGACAGCAGCTCCTGAGCCAGATGCGAGCCGAAAAAGCCGCTGCCGCCCAGCAGCACTACCAGCTTGCCGCGCAATCTATTGTCGCTGCCTGCGCCCGTCATCGCTCGAACCTCACCCTTGTCGTTCGGAATGGAACCACCGCCCCATTGCACACCCCCGCGCGGCCACGCAACCGGCGATGACGCGCGGAAGGCCAAGAACTCTCCGCTCAAGTCAGGGTTTCTCCGCGCGAGTCAGGCTGAGCCGTTGACACCACCCCCACCCCCGGCTAGTGGCCCGCTCCTACCCCGCATCATGGATTTTGCCATGATGCACCGTGCCCAGATGGCGGAATTGGTAGACGCACCAGCTTCAGGTGCTGGCGCTCGCAAGGGCGTGGAGGTTCGAGTCCTCTTCTGGGCACCATTTGTTCTCCCGAGAGCACACCGAAACCATCGACAAAACGGCAGAAATCTGCCATTCTGTCCTTGGTTCTGTTCCGTGGAGTTCAAGCTGGTTTCGTCCAGTTCCCCTCGAAACGGGCCATGAGATCGGGCTGAAATGGCCCGCATTTGCATTCATGGCCCTTGCCGTTGGGCGACGCTGAAAGCGACCTGCCAGATGATCCCTGCGGAACAGTGTTCCAACCGAAGCAGGAGAATCGCTCATGGCATTATCAGACGTGCAAATCCGCTCCCTCAAACCGGCGGACAAACTCTTCAAGATCACCGACGAGAAGGGCCTTTACCTCGAAGTCAATCCGAACGGCTCGAAGCTCTGGCGCTACAAGTACCTCTACATGGGCAAGAACAAGCGGATTGCGCTTGGCCGCTATCCTGAAGTCGGCCTGGCCGAGGCCCGGCGCAGACGGCTCGAGGCGAGGGAGCACCTGGACAATGGCGTCGATCCATCGGCCAATCGCAAACGCGAAAAGCTGATCGCTGTCTATCAGGCAGCCAACACCTTCGGCGACATGGCCAAGGAATACCTCGAAAAGATGGTCGGGGACCGGCGAGCCGAAACCACGATCAGCAAGGCACATTGGCTGCTGGAGCAACTGAAGCCGATTGCCGATCAGCCGATCACTTTGCTCAAGCCTGTCGATGTCCTGGCCGCGCTCAAGCGCCTCGAAGCGCACGGCAAGTTTGAGACCGCGCGTCGCTGCCGGTCATTCGCCAGCCGAGTGTTCCGCTACGCGGTTGCAACCGGGCGCGGCGAAACCGATCCGACCGCAATGCTGCGCGGCGCGCTTGTGGTGCCGAGAACGACGCACCATGCGGCGTTGCTTGAGCCCAAGGATGTGGGCGACCTGCTCAGGGCGATCGATGCCTATTCGGGCCACAAGGTGACCCGCCTTGCCATGCAAGTTGCCCCGCATGTCATGTCGCGGCCCGGTGAACTGCGAATGGCTCTGTGGTCGGAATTCGATCTCGAAGAGGCAGTCTGGAAAGTCCCGGCTGAGCGAATGAAAATGCGCCGCCCGCACATGGTGCCGCTGTCACAGCAGGTACTAGGCTATCTCGACGAGTTGCGGCCTCTCACAGGACCAGACGGTTACGTCTTCCCGGCGTTCCACACGTGGAAGCGCCCACTGAGCGAAAACACCATCAACCAGGCATTCCGTCGCATGGGCTACGGCGTCGGCGAGGTCACCCCGCATGGCCTACGAACGACGGCCTCAACGCTGCTCAACGAGAGCGGGAAGTGGAGCCCCGATGCAATCGAGCGGTCCCTGGCCCATGCCGACAAGGATGCCGTTCGCGGCATCTACAACCGGGGCAAATACTGGGAGGAGCGTGTTGCTATGCACCAGTGGTGGAGCGACTATTTGGATCAGCTGCGGAACGGGGATGCCATTTCACCGATGAAGTATGAGCGGGCTGCTTGATCACCCCCATTCTTTCGATGCCTGAGCTGGTCGTGACTGATTGGCTCAGGCATTGCTGATTGCGCGAAACTTTCCCAGGGTCCTACCCAGCGCGCGGATGAATGCTGCATTCCCGATTCACCACGTTCTGGGGACTGACAATCCAATGTGCTGAGTGCCTTCAAAATGGTGCCAGCAACGCACCTATGACATCAGCCGCCTGACGTTGACGCAGAATGCGCCGATTGCGCTGTTCTTCGTCTTCGTCGGCAATGTCGGCATCGTCATCTTCGAACCGGGCAACTGCGACGGGGCCATCGCGGAGATAGCTTTCATCGGGATTGGGATCGCAAAATCGCACTTTCAGTAGTTCAATGGCTTGGTGGATCACGTCGCGATGTTTGCCCTCAAGTGCCACGAAGAACGCAGCATGCACGGCATCGACGCCACCTTCATAATTTTCGATGCAATAAACCAAATCGTGCGCATCCTTGCGCTCGAAACGCTGGTGGAATGCAAACGCCTTCAAGCAAGTGAAGCTGACGATATCAGCATGGCGCACCACCTCGGTGGTGCGCCCACCCCCATTGAGCAGTTCTGCGGTTATTTCCTTTTTCTCGTGGAGATCGAAGACCATCGACGCATGCGGTATGTTGATGGCAGTCACTTGGCTGTCTGTTGGCAATTCTGTGACTCTGCCGCCGCTTAGATTTGGCGCGTCGGCGAGAAACTCCAGGATCAGCGTTGCGCCGCCGTCAACTTTGGTCTGCCAGCGCCAGGAGACTTTGTCCCCCTTTTCATTCTCCGCGCGCTCGAATTTCATCGTCAGAAGGTTTTCCTCAAGCGTAGCATAGGCCTTCATGTCGGTGAGGAGGCCCATGTCGACCACGACGTCGACATCTCCTGTCCCGGCATGGCGTGGAACCTTAGGTGGCCGAGCGGTGACGAGATAGCGAGGCGCGAGGCCTCCGACTAAAAAGACCGATTCCTTCCATGGTCCGAGACCGCGCAGCAACGTAACCAGTACGCGTTCGCACGCCTCTGTCACGGGTGTCGCATACCCGCCGATGGTCTGGGGCTTGGCCATCACGCTTCCAGTCTCTCGGCACGAAGATGGGTGGCCATTTCTTTGGAACGGCCCGATCCTTGGAGCAAGTCGAGATAGACCTGAAGTGGTGGCGCGAGGGATATCCCAGCTATTCGCTCCCCGACCGTTACGTCACCCCTCGCGCGCGTTTCGATCACTGCGAGGTTCCACCCTTCAGTGACCGGACGGGCGCGTAAGATTTCAAGCGCATCTCGCTGTTTTGGACCAGGGGTTATGCGGCATCGAACTTGCGAAATATTCGACAGATAGGGTGCGTAAGCCTGTGCTGCGGCCTCGGACGTGACGGCATATGCAGCATCGGCTTCTAGGCAGGCTTGGTCGAGCCGCTGAGCAACCTCGTCCGCTTCCGCACCCTGCACATAATAGCGCTCCATTTTCGGTGGTTTTTGGTCGGCAATGTATATGGCCCAGGCATCCAGCAGTAGCCGTGGGGAGCGTAGGCGTCGAAGTTTCGTAGGGCCTGCACCCTCGACATCGACCCATTCCCGCCGCTCCATTTCGCTAAGGGTGGCTGAGGCCGTAGCAGGGGATACTTCGGTTTCCTCTGCGATCTCTTTCACGCTCAGCCAGTCCTCACGTCGAGCGAAGACCGCCTGCACCACTCGCGCCTTCTGTCCCTGAAAAACCGATTCGAAGATCTTGCTGCTTTTCCGTGGCGCGGGGCGATCAATATGGACGAAGGCGTGTTTGGCCGGGATGTACAGCGTGCCACCCATATCGTAGAAGCCAATCCCTTCTTCCCGCAGGATGTCGCGCGCACCGGGCGAAATCGCCCGCGCCACGAGGAATGGAACAACCTCGCGCGCGCTCTCGGGCAGATGGGCAAGGTAGTTTCGCAGTTGCCATATCGTCTCCCGCACATCGCGAGGGTATGCTTCGCGCTTGGTTTCGACCATGAGTTGCAGAGGCTGTCCGGCAACGAGTGCTTCGATGATCGCATCGACGCGCCCGCGCGGCCCGATAGCTACCTCTCGACCGTCGAGCCAAGCCTGTCCGTCGGGCAGGTTGCCTATGGCATCGACCAGTCCGTCCAGTAGCTCATGTTCTTCTGATTCGAATTTCACGATATTTCCTGCCCAGTGAATTTTGGGGTTCTAGCGAATATTCGGACATTTGTCCATATTCACTGTGCAGGCAATATACCTCCCTCTCGAACAACTCAAGGAAGCGACCGAGGGCAGGGACAAGGGCTACCTCTTCGCCGCGCCCTACGCCACGCGCCGCCCGATGAGCGAGAACACGATCAACGCCGCCCTGCGCCGCATGGGTTACGGGCCGGACGACATGACCGCTCACGGTTTCCGCTCAACCGCCTCGACCCTGCTCAACGAAAGCGGCCTGTGGCACCCCGACGCGATCGAACGCGCCCTCGCCCACGGCGACAGCAACGCGATCCGCGGCACCTACAATCGAGGGAACTACTGGGATGAGCGGGTCAAGATGGCGCAGTGGTGGAGCGATTATCTGGATGAGCTTAGGCGAGGTGAAAATCGATGCAGTATGGGAACAGAAGGCTCGGCAACGACTCGCCGTCAGGCTTGCCGCTCGTCTCGCCGAGACCGACGCTCGCAAGCCGTCGTTCATCGCGCGCTGATGACCAACCAGTTCCGAGCGAAAGGGCTGATCAACATCGAGTTGATCGCCTACGCAGTCAAACTGCAATCGTTGCTTCACCTAGCGGCGGTCAAATTTGGCACTTCGGACCAGTCGAAGCCAAGCTTGGCCAAACCGTCAAAAGCTGCCAAGGCATCGGATTGCGCAGGGAACTTTTCTACCGCATGTTTTAACAAAATATGCCACCTTACTGCGGCATTAATCGAATAATGGTCGGACTCGCTCACTGCGCCCAAATAGGAATACACTTGGACAAGTGAGAAAACGTCGTGCTCATCTAGCAGTCCCGCACCAGCGCGCCGATAAAGACCAGCAACTATGGCTTCGGCGGCCTCCTTCACGATTTCTCGGTCGTCACTGAAATCATCGAGCAAGCCCGAGATCGCGATATGCACGCGATCGAATAGAATCCATTGACCCGCATCTGCAGCATGCTGGAGTACGTTATGACCCATCCGGGCCTCTCGAAGCGCAAAATGACGGTCGTCAACAAATTGGGATCGCATTCTAGATATTAAATTGACCATCTTTTTGACCAAAGCCCATTTTCTAGCGGCTCCCGCATGCAACGTAACATTTACAGCGCCTTTTGCATACTCGAGCCAAATCTCACGGTCGTCTGCGTGCCTTCCACAGAGTCGGGACAGGATGATCAACAAACTCTCAGCTAAGGACCAGTCATTGGCTTTGCCGGCTTTATTAATTAGATCTACTGCCAGCTTTGCTTCGTAGGTAACAATTTCTCTATCTTCATGAAACTTGTGATGAAACTTCTCTATGAGCGACAGTATCTTCTTAATGCGTGCGCGATCAGCAGGAACATTGCAGAAATTTATTATGTTTGTAGCTGATCGAGCTTCAAATAGGGCAATCTCCAAATCATCGGAAAAAATCGTCCGAATTTTCGCTATTTGAATTAATTGTCGATCAACCTCTTCCCAATTTAGTGTTTTAAGCGCGTGGTTGACTACGTTGAACATAGATTTTGTCTGTTCTAGAGCAATATCACGATTGCGTGGGAATTGATCACGAAGCTGAGCGAGTAACAGGCGCAACTTTTCTGTGCGATCAGGAAGTCCTGCATTCCGAGCGGACCTCGATAAATTGTGCGCCGCCTTGGCCTGTTGCAGAGCAATCGTTGGTTCACTTGGGAATCCGGCGCGAAGCTCTGTTAGTAGGGACAGCATCTCTTCAACCCGCTGCCAATCATCGGCAGCGCTCGCGTGATTTGTTGTGTTGTAAGCGGCTTGGGCCTGGCAAATCGCGATTTCGATATCATCTTCAAATTTACTGCGAAGTTGTGCGATTACCGCCATTACTCGGTCAGCGGCTTGCCAGTTTTCTGCAGCGCCGAGTAGGCTTATAAGGTCCACGCAAACAGAAGCGAAACCGAATGCGGCACCATATTCGATTGGCGCGTCGGATGCTGGCGAAAGAAAGTCAAGTTGCTCAAGTAAATCGGGAAAATCTTTATAGCATCGTAGAATGAAAAGTTGTGAATCCATTCCCCCAGTGCAAAGCGCAGCCTCACAGAGGGCACGTCTCGCCAAAGGCGATTCCGATTCGAGCCGACTGAAAAGCGAAAGCAAAAAATGTTCGCCGAGAACGTCGGGTTCGAGCGACCGGACGAAGCCCTGCTCGCCCCCTGACATCGCATGGAGCAAATCCCAATCGATACGGTACCTTTCCTTGATGCCAAGGTCGGGCAAAAAATTGCCAGCAATTGAAACGGCCTTAGTGAGCCGGTCCCGGTCGATCCCATTGCCAAACGTCGCCAAGGCAAGAAGGTTCTCGTGCAAGTCCATAGCGGCGCGGTCGTTGCCGGACCCGGCCTTTCGCCAAATCTGGTCGCGGTCGCGTCGGATCAGACCATGCAGCAGGTCTTCGCGATCAAGACTCTCGATAAGCTCTTGCCAATCGTCCCTCTTTCCTGCCCCAATAATCGCTTCACAGGTCGCAGCAGCGAAGAGGGGGCGTGGGATTGGGATTGAGATGCCTTCAAATTCGACTACGCGTGGGTCCATTCGAGCGGCTGCTGCGATCAATTCTTCCGATGAAGGTAGCTCACTAATCTCGCCCGCCCGCAATCGCGCCATCATCATTGCCACGATTGCATTGGGCATGACTGGGGGCAGCTCCCAACCGATGTCTTCCTTACCCGCCCAAGGCTGCCAGTAATGCCCAACTACCGCCGCACTGTCGCCACCAGCTGGAAGTACTCTGTCGATCCAAGGGCCAAGCGTGTCGCGTTCGAGCAGTAGCACCCGGACAGGTGATACGAAGCTCGTATGATTACGCTGCAGCGCGGCTAGCAATGTACCCACCTCCGCCGCGAATTGTGCGGGATAGTCGATGACGATGAAAGTCGGCTGAATCGGTCGAAATCGCTCTGCATCAAACCCGTTCAAATCGACCAACCTTCCGGCATTCCAACGCACCGAGAGAAACTCGCGTGTGAATTCGTAGGCAAGCCGGGTCTTTCCCGTGCCGCCGGCGCCGGTGACAAGCGTCCAGGAAAAGCGACTCCGATGATCAGCGAGGAAGCGGTGGAGCGTCGCGACTTCTGCTTCCCGTCCGAGGAATGGGAACGCCCCCGAATTATACTTGATCCGGTTGGCTGCCGATGCCGAAGTCTGGCGCTGCACGTTCCAACTGAGGACCGGTTGGTGCTGGCGCTGAATTTCAGCCTGCAGTTCGGCGCGGAATTTTCCGGGCAGCAGTTCATCGAGATCTGCGATCGAGAGCACCAGTTCCTCAAGCTTTTCGTGCTGCCAAAGATCGCGCGCAATGTCTTCCGGTAGCGCGTGATCGATATGCACATCAGCTACAGTCGATCCGGGTTTTAGCTCGGCAATGAGGTGACGGCGAAACGTCTCCTTGTGGTGCCAGTGTACATGCGTTTTTGCCAAAGCAGCGAGCAAGGAACGCGCGACTTGGAACCGCAGCAGCCATTGGGTGAGTTTGGTCAGAGCCGAATCGGACGTGTATTTCGAAGCTAGCTTTGCAGCGACGAGTAGAGCCGAATAGATCGGTCTGGCGGCCGTTTCCGGGCAGCCAACATTCTTCATCGCTTCAATGCAATATTCGCGAACCTCGCGGTCCTTCAAGAACTCAGCAAGCTTTTCGCCGGGATAGGCGGTGACAAGCGCTTGCCAATTATGGGCCCCCGCTTCTTGCGATTCGGATGATTCCCCTTCAGACACGCGGTGAAGGTAGGATTCCACCATCTATAAGACAACGGCTTCCTTCGCTTCGTCTGCCGTCATTAATCCACTTTTTGTGGTATGAGCGAGCATCGTGTAGAGCAACTTTGGCTCATATGAATAAGGCTCCTTTGCTAACTAGAGGACCAACTCCTGACATCCGCTCGCCGCAAGCGGTCATTTCGGACACTGCTCAAAACCAGCCAATGGCGGCGGCAGCGCCCGGCTACCGCCGCGCTGGATCGATTATCCGGCGTCTTCGTCAGCAGGCTTCCCGCACGCCCCTTCGCCGTCGCTCAAGGCATGCTTGGCGAGGATCGCGAAGCCATCGGCGATCATGTCCACGCCGTAGCGGGTCGCACCCTCGGCTTCGTAGCTGGTCTGGCGGACGCGCCCGGTGATGCGGACCAGGTCGCCGGTTGCGGCCTTGGCCAGTCGGTCGCGCAGCTTGCCGAACAGGGTGACGCGGTTCCAATGCGGGTCGGCTTTCCATTCGTCGCCTTCGCGGCGGTTGTAGTTGGCGGCAACCGAGATGTGGGTGACGTCCTTGGCGGTATCGATCTTGCCGATGCGGCCGATAATATGGAATTCTGCGATGTTCTGCATGGTCTTTCTCCTGATCGTGTCAGGCGATGTGTCCTGACGGACTTGGAGGGGCCGCGCGCCACCTGCGGGCAAGCCAAAAGACGGAGGCTCCATTTCTGGAAACCGTAGGTGCGCCAGCGCCGGTTTTTTGCTTGCGCGCACAAGGGTGGCGCAAAGCGGCCAAGGGTCCGTCGAAAAGGACAGGAGCTGATGCGAACAGGAGACAAGCAGATCGAAAAATTTTCTGCGATTATCGGCCCAAGAGCATAGGTAGCCGCCACGGCGTTGCAAACAGGCCGGCCGGCGTCGCCAAGACGCATCCGAACGGTGCTGAGGGAACTCCGACTTCCGCCCGCTAGATCGCAGTCGCCCATTGAGCGAGGCGCTGAGCTATGACAGCCCGGTCGCGTTCCGTCCGCAAGAGGCGACCTGCGAAGGTGTGCTCGAACTCCGAAAAATCGAGGATCACCAGTTCGAGGCCATTGGCAGGGAGTACCGCTCGGCGCAGGTCGTCATACCGGCGGCGCTGTTCACCTCGCGGAATCCCCGAAACGGTGGGACGTTTGTCAAAAAAGCCGACTGGCCTGCTATGTTGCGGTTCATGATATTCGACGACCAGGGCCAACTCGGGATAATAGGCGTCCACAGGAAGCAGCGCCCCGCGACCTGAGCGACCCGCGTCTCCCACCAAAAATGGAAACCTGTGCTGTCGTAGTGCTGTCATTGCCAGAACCGCATCGCAAAGGTCGATTATCCATGCTTCATCGCTTGAGGCTCGAGCTGGCATTGTGCTTGCGTCCGGCAATCGCCGGGCTGCGACGCGATCTGTGGGCGCAACACCTAGCGTAGCGAGTACGCGCACAAGGTCGCAGTGCTCGGGGCTGCCGACGTGAACTTCCCAACGTCCGTTATGCGAGTGCCACCGTAAGCCGGCTCGGCGCAGGGCCGCCCGGAAACGCTTCGGGTCGATGCCGCGAAGGCGGGCCATATCTGCAGCGGTTGTAATGCTTTCCATCCGTGCTGCGCCGCTCAGTGTTCGAACACTGTCATGACGGCCTCGCCATGCGCGGCGATCATCGGATCGAGCTCTGCCCACGTCGAGAGCCATTCACGGTAGCTCGACGAATGAAAAGCTACCTCGTCGCCCGCAACGGCTTCTGCAAATCGGGCAATCTCTTCCCGGTGCCGCGCGCGATCTTCACTTGGGATGGCGCGACCGTTTCTCGCCGCCGGTTCGGCAAAGAGGTAAAACAGGACGGGCACCCGGCCCCGGCGTCCACCTTCGGTCACCAGCCCGAACGCATGTTTGACCAGTTGCGCGGCGTCGAGGTAGGCAAATCGCTCTTCGCCGGAACGCAGACGGTCCCGCATCCGCTCGAACCCCCGCATGTTGTCGCCCCATACTGGCCGGTCGTAGGCGTCCGACAAGCTGACCGACTTTGTGTCGCGGAATGGCTCGAACCGTTTGCTTTCGATGCCAATGAGCATGGTGGGGGTCTGCACCAAGGCGTCGAGCCAAGGATGGCGACCACCCGTCCACGGAAACCGTGCGCAAAACTCCACGTCGACCAGATCAGGGATGCCTGCGGCCTCAAGGCCTTTCAGCGGCGGTAGTCGATCAGGGTGTTCAATGAACCAACCGATGCAATTCACGGCAAGAGCCGCGGAACTTTCAGGACTCGCGAGCTTGCCGGATTCGAGTTCCTTCCCGCCAGCCTTTGCAAGTCGGGCCAAGATGTATTCCACCGATACACCGGGCAGGAACTGCGCTCCGTTCATTCAATACCTCCGCCCATCACGATCAGGCGCGCTAACCGTCAAACGCAACAATATCATAGGGCACCGGAATTGGTGCGATCAAGCAAGGCACGGCATTGCTGAACTTGATAGTCTCGCGACAAAAAGGCTATTCCCAATTTCGCGTGATCGAGGTGCAATTCCGGATCGTCAGGATGAGGTGGCATCGTGGAGATTGAAGGGAACCGATCAGCAATTGAAGCCTATTTGCGCACAATTTCGGGGCGATACTACGTCTATGTACTCTGCCGCCCAGATGGCCGACCGTTCTATGTGGGGAAAGGGATCAATCGACGAGCGTTGGAACATGAAGCGGAAGCGCGTCGGCATCATCCAATCGGCGAAGCCAACCCCTTCAAATGCAATGTGATCCGGAAGATAATTCGCGACCGAGGCGAGATCATTTATCGGGTCGAAGCGCATTACGACGCCAGCGAGCAGCAGGTGTGCCTGGAGCGAGAAGCGGCGCTCATCAAGCAGCATGGCCGCCTTCACGAAGGCGGTTACCCGCTGCGCCCGATGACTTGGGGGTGCTGGCCGGAATACGACAATCCACGACTGTTGACGGCCAACTTGTTCGCGTTAGCGGTGCGGGCGTTGGTGAGGATGCTACCCTGCAAGTGCAAGATATGGAGGGCCGGATTATGTCCGGCTTTACCGCCAAGCGGTCGCTAGCCAAGGAGTTGGCAAGGCTCATGTGGGAGCCTGTGAGGCTGTCTGGCATCGGTCAATGGGGCCGCGACGAAGACGGGATTTGGTCGATTGAAAGGATGCAGGTCCAATCCTACGAACGGCTTGATGACGAAGATTTGGGTCTGACCGTGCAGCGCCTACGGAGTTTGAATGTCCAATGGCCCGACGATGCGTATGACCGCTTGCTGGCAGAGCGTGAGGCCTCGCTGTGAGTGCCGTAGCTTTCGACAACACCTTTTTGAGCGTCCTTCTCAATCCCGATGGCAAAGTGCCGTTTGAGCCAGGCACGGAAACGCCACTGCCTTTCGCAAGGGAGCGAGCGGAGTCGGTTCTGGCAGCGATTGAAAAATCTCGCCGGAAGATCATTTTACCAGCTCCAGCTTGCGCAGAACTGTTGACGGCCATTGGCCCCGATGCCCAGCAATATCTGAATATCGTAGGGCGTTCTCGGGTATTTGAGATTGGAAATTTTGACGCCCGAGGGGCAGCGGAACTCGCATTGCTCAACCGGGGCAACTTCGCGGCAGCCGACGAAAATGACAAGGCGGAACCCTACCAAAAGCGGAAGGTTGACCGCCAGATTGTTGCCATCTGCAAAGTCTACGGCGTCACTGAGCTTTACACGGATGACAAAGGGCTTGCGAACCGCGAGCGCATTTGCGGGATTACGCCGATCCCCCTTCACGAAATCCCGATTCCCGATTCTGCAAAACAAGGCGAGTTGCAGCTTGAGAAGCACGAGGAACTACCCGAGCCAGACGATGAACAAGCCAAACCAAACAACAAGCCAGCTTGACCGCTTCAAAGAGACCGCCCGCGCCCTCGAATGCGACGAGGACGAGGCGCGTTGGGATGACCGGCTGAAGAAGATCGCCAAGGCTAAGCCGAAACAGGGGAAGCCGGAGTGAGCCAATGGCAGCGCGGAGCCATTGGCTGTGGCTCCATGACCCTTATCGTCGTGATAGCCGCGTTAGGATATGCTTGGTGGGTCTTGTCCGGCCACTCCTGCGGCGGTCGCCCGGGTGATTGCTGGCCCTAATCTCCCCTTGTTTGCAAGATATATAATCGCCAAATCGATAGTCGCTAAGGTTTTGGCGCGAAGCATTGACCGGCCCGTTGGCTTCAATTCACGTGATTTTGGCAAACACCTTGCGACCTCGGCGCATCAACTGGCGCGAAGCTTTTCGACCATCGCGGTTTCAAAGGTGACCGGATCGCTCAGGCCTGCGCGCAAATCCGCCTCGTTCATGATCAACGCGATGCGTCCAGCAGACATCAGCGCACCTTCTTGGCAGGAAGCGGTCAGGGTCGAGATGTCGTGGAGTGCCGTTATGAGTGCGATCTGTTGTTTCGCCACCAGGGCTGTCAGGGCGCATTTCACATCGAATGCGGTGACGGCATCGAGCCAGTTGAATGGCTCGTCGAGGATAACGATTTTCGGCAGATCGAGAAAGGCCGCAAACAGCGCCACGCGCTGCCGCATGCCTGACGAAAGGGCGCTGCACCGGCGGTCGACAAAGCGCTCAAAGTTGAGTGCGGACCTGAGCTCGCTCAGCTCTGCCGCATCGGCCGCGCCGTGGCGATCGGCAGCAAGGCCGAACACCTCGCGCGCGCTCAGCTCATCTGGCAGCAAGCGGCCCTCGACAGCAAAGCCGATTTGCCTCGCCCGGGCTGCCCGATCGTGGGTGACATCAAAGCCTTCGATCAGGATTCTGCCGCTTTTTACTGGAAGTCGGCCGGCAATCGCCGACAGCAGCGAGGTCTTGCCCGAGCCGTTCGCCCCGATAATTCCGATCCAGCCCGGCTTTGCGACCTGGTAGCTGAAGTCGACCACGGCCGGATATCCGCCCCGTTCAACATGCAAATTCTCAATCGAAACAGGGACAGTCAAAGCAAGTACCTTTTATCGCGGGCTCGCCGGTATAGAACTGTCAAACGCCAAACGATGATCGCCGGTGCGAGTGGCGGAAAAAAATATCCTGCAACCACAATCGTGACAAGGTCGATTTGCATTGCGATCTCTGCAGCGTGGCGCGGCTTCAAGGCGAAATGCAGTGCCCGGAACAGAGCAATCACCACAAGCAGCAGCAACACGCCTCCTGCAATGAACGCAGCCGGGAGGAATGCCACGGTCCCCAAGGCCACTGTGACCACCGCAAAGGTTCCGATCAACGACAGCGCTGGCGCTAAGGGGACCAGGGCCGGACCGACTGGTCCCACCCCAAGATAGAGTAGGTAGCGTAGGATCTGCGGGCTTTGGCGAAGCAGGAGTGCGACCAATCCAGTCATTATGATGGAAACAATCAGCTCCGCAGCAAACCGGTCCACAGTCGGCCTCAGCAATGTGAAGAATATCGCCAAGCCAAGCCCGATCATCGCGCAGGCCAGCGTGTTGGCACGCAGCGACCTAGGTAACAATCCGGTGCGGCTTGCGATCAAGCTGACTACCCGCTGGCGTCTGTGCTGGCCTGGAAGTTCGCGCTGGGGATCCCCCCGATCCGCCCGGCCGCGTCGCGCCAACCAGCTGCCGAGGTGGTGCACGAGGAACCACAGCAGCACCCCAAGGCCACCGCCGAACACCCATGACAACACGGTCATGAGCAGAATCCACCAAGCTTGCGCATCCTGTCCCGCGGTGCGAACCATCGTCGATAGTGAAAGCATGAAGGGTAAAGCGTTCCAGAATGCAACATAGAGGCATGAACTGCTAAATTTCAATGCAAATCGCGCAACGACGCTCTGCTCGCGGAGGAACTCAAGTCGCCGATGGATAACGAATCCAAGAAAACATGCAGTAGAAACTAAAAGCGAGATTTTGAATACAATGTGTGTCGCCTTAAGAAATTCAACAATTCGAACATTACTTTCTATCGCAATAAGTATTAGAATGGGGAATCCAAATAAAAGCAGTATCAAATCTCTTTTTCGTGAAAAAGTGGCTTGAATGCTTTTAAGGACAATTCTGCAATCATATGAAATTGGCGATAAAGTCATCGCTTCACTACCCGACGTCCCCTACGCGCGATAAATCGCATCATGCTCCCATGAATCGCACCTGCGTTATCATTGAAGCCTTGCTCGGTCCAGATTCGTTCACCGACCACGCGAAAGAAAGGCGACAAACCGATTCGTCAACAGCGGGATCCGCTTCAGCCTCAGCGAGAAGGATGGCCGCACCTTCTACAACACCGACATCTTCGCCGACGAGATCGAATGCTTCTGAGCCACATCAGGCGGCCCTGACGGACCGCTCCCTTTCGTTTCGCGGGACCTGACATGCAGAATAGTTTGAACTTCGACGAAATTGCTTGCGCCATCACCGGCATCAGCTTCCACAGCGATTTGAGTCCTCATTGAGGACCAACGCCAATGCCATTACGGTATTTTTGACGGTATCGAAAGCCAAAAAATCTAATAAGGTATTGCGATATAGAGCTTTGTTCACACGTCACGGTCCAACTCCGGGAAGGGGACATCCGAGATCCCGTCCATGACAACCGCCAAATCGGAACGATGAAGATCAACGGATCCGACATCGAAGATGGAGTGATCGCAGCCGGTGCAGATCTCATCTGCGAATACGAGGTGCAGGATTCTGGTAATATCATCCTCGAGGTGTCCGTTCCGTCGATTGGTGGATCATTTCACTCGGGTAGAAACTTCTATTCTCGGCAGGAAGGCCAGATCGACTATTCGAAGGCTTCCCAGTTGGTCGAGGAGCAAGCGTCGGCGGCGCGAAATCGCTTGGAAGAGATCGAAGCGCATGTCGATGATCCTCGGCTAGATCAGGCACGAGAGAAGCTTAACCAAGCCAGCGCCGTTCAAGCCGGGGAGACCGACCCCGAAGTCGCAAAGCAGGCCCTCGACAATGTTCAAGAGGCGAAGAAACTGTTGGCCTTGGCGCGCAAGGATCATCTCAAGGTCATTCGGCAGATCGAGCTGGATCGCGCCTTGGCGCATTTTGACACCTACCCACCCTGGCCAACTTGAACCTTGCGGCAGCGGCCTTTGGCAGCGTCGGCGAAGCCAACGACCCTACCGACATTGCCGATTTCATTATCGAGATTTCGAACTTGGTCGAACAGCTCGATCCGGCGGATGTGGCGCGAGATATCAACGAGGATCGGGCAGTATCGGGCTTCGCGGAAGTTCGGGCGCTAGATCAGGTTGAAGTGGAACTTGCCGATCGTAAGCGGCATGTCCGCAACTGTATCCGGGATACGCTTGATCAGATGTGGCAACGCAACTTCGAAGTGGAAGACGTGCGTGACTCTGCTGCAGCAGGCGAGGCAACTTGCGAGCGACGAGGAACTGACCCAACGCATTCGCAACAACCTAGAGATTGTCAAATCCAACGATGAAAGTCTGGGGGATCTGGAGCCAATCAACTCGGCACCCTCCCTTTCGACCATCAACGGTATCGGGTTCAAGCTTTATGGCTCAACTGATTCCCGGCACGACGGATCCTACATGGCGACCTACTACTTTGTGTTTCTATTCCTGCCGATCTTTCCGATCTCCAGGTACCGGGTTACAAGCGATGGAACGCGATATCAGTTTATTGGAAAGGGTTCTTTACGCGATTTTGACAAGTGGCATATCGGAATTTCACTTTGTCTTATAGCACTGTTTATATTTAATATGAACTGACAGGGGTATTGCATTTCTTCTAACTGCCGCTTGAACTCGCTATATTTTTGCCCCGATCAATGTAGATATTGCGGCTGCCATCACCTTTTCAGTCCTCGTTGTGTGAGAGGGTGTGAGAATCGGCATACGGCGATTTTTGGGTCGAAGGTTTATGTTTCCTAACAAACACCAAGTCTGACTTAGCAAAATTTGGAGAATCCAAACTCGACATCAGTTTGAAAATATGCCAAAACGCTAAGCATGGCCACGCGTTCTGACAGCAAGCTAAACCGGCTCCAGCAGGAACTCCCCGAGGGACTCCTAGCCGACGCCGCGTGGATGGAAGCCAACGGCTATTCATCGGCTTTGCGCAGCCAGTATGTTCGCGCTGGCTGGCTCGAAAGTCCGGCGCGGCGCGTCTATCGCCGTTCGCGCACGCCGCTGACATGGCAACAGGCGGTCATGTCGCTCCAGACCTTGCTGGATTTGCCCCTCGCCGTTGGCGGGCGCACAGCGCTCGAACAACTGGGTTATGCTCACTACCTCTCGGCGGAGATGCGGGAAGTTCACCTTTACGGGCCTAATCGCCCGCCGACATGGCTAGTCGACCTGCCGCTCGACGTGACATTCCACTGGCACAACAGCCTGCGCCTGTTTCCCGGCGATGCCGATGCACCGCCAGAGCCAGGCTCTGTCATGTTCAGCGCCGCAGGGATGCACTTGCCAATCCGATATTCGAGCAAGGAACGCGCCGTGCTGGAACTGCTCGATGAGCTGCCCGAGCGTGAAAGCTTCCACCAGGTTGACGCCCTGATGGAGGGGCTGAGCGATCTCAGTCCGCGCCGCCTGCAAACCCTGTTGGAAGCGTGCGCGAGCGTGAAGGTGAAGCGGCTTTTCCTGTTCTTTGCCGACCGCCACCGCCATGCTTGGCGGTCCCGGCTGGACGTTTCCCGCATCCATCTGGGATCTGGCAAGCGCGTCCTCGTCAAATGCGGCAGGCTGGACCCCACTTACCAAATAACCGTGCCGTCCGATCTGGGAGGCCAGTGAATCCATGGCCGTTCTCGACACCTACCGGCAGCAGGTCGCACTTCTCATTCGGACCATTCCTTTCGTGGCGAAGGAAGCGGCATTCGCGCTCAAGGGCGGCACTGCCATCAACCTGTTCGTGCGCGACATGCCGCGCCTGTCGGTGCACATCGACCTGACCTATCTGCCCGTCGAGGATCGCACCACATCGCTTGCCGCAATCGACGCAGCTATGCTGCGGATCGCGGAGCGGATTGAGTCTGCAATCCCGGGTGCGAAGGTCAATCCTTCCCGATCGGCTGACGAGAAAATCGTCACGAAGTTGATCGTCCGTGCTGGGGACGTGCAGATCAAGGTCGAGATTACCCCAGTGCTGCGCGGCACGGTGTACGATCCCGTGGTATCAGCTGTGGTGCCGACCGTGGAGGACGAGTTCGGCTTTGCCGAAATGCAGGTTGTGTCCTTCGCCGACCTCTATGCGGGCAAAATCGTGGCGGCGCTTGATCGCCAGCACCCGCGCGATCTTTTCGACGTGCGCGACCTGTTGGCGCACGAAGGTATTGGCGACGAACTCCGGCGCGCGTTCCTTGTCTATATCATCAGTCACAATCGCCCGATGGCCGAAGTCCTGGCACCGACCCGCAAGCCGCTGGCCGACGAGTTTGCGCGGGGCTTCGTCGGCATGACGCAAGAACCGGTTGCCCTTGCCGAACTTGAAGCCGCGCGTGAGACAATCATCGCCGCGATGGTCACCGACATGCCCGACACGCATCGGCATTTCCTTGTCGGCTTCAAACGCGGCGAGCCGGACTGGGAACTTCTCGGGATACCGGACGCCCAGCATTTGCCTGCGGTCCTGTGGAAACAGCGCAATCTGGACAGGCTTCCCGCCGACAAGCGGCGCGAACTGGCCGACGGGCTTGAGAAGGTGCTGTTTCCGTGAACGGGGAATTGCGGATTTCAGCCCATGCTGGAAAGCACGCTTAAAAAGTCATCACGGAACCGGAACCTCCACATCAGGCGGAGTTCAAAGGAATGCGGGCAGTCTCATAAGGCAACGCAACCGGATCATTTTAGCGTGTAGATTGCGATTACCAATCCAATGATGCTCGCGATGCCAGCAATGAGCGCGATTGCCTTGTTGTCACCAGCCCAATCGATCAAACTGCGAAATGTGCCTCCGTGTAAGCGTCAAGAACGGCACGCTCGGAACAGTCGAGCGCGTCAACGCGCAGGCCATGGCCGTGCGCACTGACGATGGTCGCAACATCGCCTTCGACACCAAAGATTATGCGCATATCGATCATGGCTATGCCGCCACGATCCACAAGGCGCAGGGCATGACGGTGGACCGGGCGCATGTGC
Source organism: Novosphingobium sp. (assembly GCA_031383985.1). Classification (GTDB taxonomy): domain Bacteria; phylum Pseudomonadota; class Alphaproteobacteria; order Sphingomonadales; family Sphingomonadaceae; genus Novosphingobium. The sequence continues at coordinate 30,209 of JANNAE010000079.1, forward strand.
TGGCCACGCCGGGCATGGACAGCCACGGTGCCTATGTCGCGCTGTCGCGCCATCGTGACGGCGTGGCCCTGCACTATCCGGTTGATGCGCGCCGATGACCCGGCGATGTGGAATGCGATTGTGCGGGCGTCCAGGATTGAGCGGGAGAATCGGGAAGCCATCACCGGCTGTGTAAAAAACGCGAACGCGACCGGGCAGTCTGTCAGGTGCAGCGTCAGGGTTCAGCCAATGGCCAATTGACGCAGAGGAAGACGCCCGTTTGACCCACGGCGATTTAAGTCAAAATTGGAATTTGGCTTGCTATGAAATGGAAGGGAATGTATTGAGACAGTATGAATTGAGTTTGATTCGGGAAACGAACCACTCAAGAAAAATAATTCAGTGCCACCATTTGTGCCACGAACAAAAACCAATCCCCGTTAAAAAACAATATCAAATTGTTACTTGTTACTATTGACGCCTCTTCTGGCACCAATAGCGCTTCGCGCATCATCATCGTGGCTTTTGAAAGCCTCGCTGACCTCTCGCAATTGAGGCGATGGCAAGCGCCGCGTCACTTCGCCAGGCGGGGCGGGCGAAGTGACGCGGGTGGCTTTTGCATGTCCTGCTTCCCCCGCAGAGTGTGACACTTACGCTACGGAACCCGACTGATTTAACGGATCGGTTAAAAGCTGTTGTCAAGCGAGACAGACGGTGATCTATTCCGACAGGCAACCACCCGAAAAAAGGGCTGGAACAAAAGAGGAGACCGGACTGATGAGGGGCAAGCTTACCCTGCTTGCTGGCGTATGCGCTGGCGCAATTGCATTTCCCGCCTTTGCTCAGACCGCGGAGGATACTTCCGCGACTGACGAAAACACCATCATCGTGACCGCACAGCGGACATCGCAGCGGCTGCAGGATGTGCCGATCGCGATCAGCGCATTCTCCGCTGAAACGCTCGAGCGGCAGCAGATCAAGAACACCAGCGATCTTCAGCTGACCTTGCCCAACGTGACCTTCACCAAGACGAACTTCACCTCGTCCAGCTTCACCATTCGCGGGATCGGTGATCTGTGCGTGGGTGTGACCTGCGACAGCGCGACCGCGATTCACATGAACGATGCGCCGCTGTTCGGCACGCGCCTGTTCGAGGGTGAGTTCTACGATCTGGCGCAGATCGAAGTGCTGCGCGGGCCGCAGGGAACATTGTTTGGCCGCAATGCCACCTCGGGCGTGGTCAATATCCGTTCGGCCCGTCCTGACCTCTCGGGCATGGCTGCCTCGGCCGAAGGCGAATACGGCAACTACAACAGCATTAAAGTCAAAGGCATGGTCAACCTGCCGATCGGTGAGATTGCAGCCGTACGCGTGGCCGGGTTCTATCTGAACCGCGATGGTTATACCAAGAACCTGTATGACAACACGCGGCTCGATGATCGCAAAATGTATGGCTTGCGCGGTTCGATTCGGATCGAGCCGTCCTCGGGCACCACGATCGATCTCATGGCGCAGTATTTCCACGAGAGGGATAAGCGTCTGCGGATCCAGAAGCAGCTGTGCCAGCGCGACACGACCGGCGTGATGGGCTGCCTTAACGCTCGCCGTGATTACAGCACCACCAATGCCAACAGCACGCTGGGCACGATCTTTGCTTCGAAAGAGTTCTTCGCCATCCAGGGTTTGCCGACTGCCTTCTCGATCGGCAGCCTCTATGGGCCTGATGCCTATGCCGGCGTAGTCAATCCGGCCGATCCGCGGGTGATCGACACTGATTTCACACCGAACTATTTCACCGACGAATGGATCATTCAGGGGACGCTTGACCAGGAACTGGGCAGCGGGCTCAGCCTGAAGCTGGGGGGCAACTACCAGCGGGTGAACCTCGATTCACAGCAGGACTACAATAACTCGGTCCAGAACCGGTCGCAGATGCTCGGCGGGCTTACCGCGCTGCAGATGGCTGGTGCTGGACTGTTTGGTCCTGGGCTGCAAGCCTATCTGCGACCGATCGCCAACGCCTTGATCCCCAATGGCGCAACCGGCGTGCTCTGCACTTCGGCATCCGACCCGACGGGCGTTGGCGTGTTTGGCGGCAATAGTGTCTGCAGCACCAGTCCGCTCGACTTTGACCGGTCGATTCAGGAGCAGACCAGCTGGACAGCGGAAGCGATCCTCTCGTCCAAATGGGATGGGCCATTCAACTTCCTGGTTGGCGGCATCTACGGCAAGTTCCACCTGACTGAAAACAGCTATTATGTGAGTGCCTTCGGTCTGGACTATGCCGCCGGCGTTATTGGTGCCTTCTCTGCACTGGGTGCGGGCATTCCGCCAACGGCGACCACGTCCTTTATGCTGGCCACGCCGTTCTACCGGAACAATTCGGATGATTTGAAGATCAAGACCTATGGCCTGTTCGGCGAAGCTTATTACAGTTTCAGCGACAAGCTGAAATTGACCCTCGGCATTCGCTACAACAACGACAAGAAGGACATCAAGGCGCGCACCACGCTGTTCAGCTTCTTGGCGCCAACCGGCAAAGCGGATCCGTTCACCTCGCCGTTTTTCGGCTCTTATGATGCTGATGCTGGTCTGGCCGGTAATCAGCCGTTCCAGGTCCGCCAAGCCTCGTTCAGCGAATGGACTGGCCGTGCAGTGCTGAACTACAACATCAGCGACGACAATCTGCTCTATGCTTCCTATTCGCGCGGCTACAAGTCGGGCGGCATCAACCCGCCGTTGTCGCCGATCTTTGCGGTTTCGGACAGCTTCAAGCCGGAATTCGTCGATGCCTTCGAAGTGGGTTCGAAGAACAGCTTCGGCAATGTCCAGCTGAACCTCACTGGCTTCTACTACAAGTACAAGGACCTCCAGCTGTCGCGGATTGTTGCCCGGACTTCGGTCAACGACAATGTCAGCGCCACTATCTATGGTCTTGAAGCAGAAGCGGTGTTCCGTCCGACCCGCGAACTGTCGCTGAACATCAACGCCAGCTACCTGCATACCGAAGTGTCCGAGGACAAGCTCCTGGCCAATCCGCGTGACTTCGGGGCGGGCCGAGCCGATGCGGTGATCATCAAGGACATCACCAACGCCGCTCACTGCGCCATCGCCTCGACGTCAGGCAGTGTTGCCGGGGTCAATGGCTACGTCAATCAGGTCAACACGCTGATCAATGCGGGCGCGATCCCGGGTGTAAAGCCAGGTGCCGGACTCCAGCCGACCACCTCGTTCGGAGCGGGTAGCGGACTGGCGTCAACCGGTGCCTTCGGCATTTGCGCCGTGCTTGATGCGCTCAAGGGCTCTGTCGGACCGGCGTTTGGTGGGATCAACGTGTTCCTCTCGGGTATCCCGACCAACATCAAGGGCAACACGCTGCCGGGTGCTCCGGATTACAAGCTTTCGGCTGGCCTTCAGTATGCCGCACCGATGGGCGACATGACCCTGACCCCGCGCGTTGACGTGGCCTATACCGGCAAGTCGACGGGCAATATCTTCAACGGACCGGTAAATGAGATTGCTGCCTTCACCCAGGTCAATGCCCAGATCCAGCTCGATGGGCCGGACAAGAAGTGGTTCGTCCGCGCCTTTGTCCAGAACCTGTTCGACAAGGATTCAATCACGGGTCTGTACGTGACCGATCAGTCATCGGGCAACTACACCAACATCTTCACTCTCGAGCCGCGCCGTTACGGTATCTCGGCCGGGTTCAAGTTCTAAGATCAAGCCGATTGCTATTGCAGGGGGCTCCGGGCGAAAGTCCGGGGCCCCTTTGCTATGTGACCAACGACCGCGCGAGCGCAGGCGGCCGCGCTGGCTTGGCCCGCCGGTCACTCTTGTGCCGATTTGATGCACGGGCTGGCGAAGCCATCATTGACACCGCCTCTGCATATCGGGAGAGGGTTGGGAGTGAAGGATTCTGGGATCGTAAACGCTCTGGGCCGGCAAACCGGTGCAACGACAGGCTGGCGTGTTCGGTTTGCATGGTTGGCACGGGAATCCGCCACGGCCGATCCAGCAGACGCGGCTGCCTTGCTGCGCCTGGCAGCAAAGTTGCTGGTCGATGTCCCTCTCGATTGGCGCGCAATGATAGCGCAGCCGATTGATGAACCGGGCTTTGAAGCCCTGCTGGCCGCCGACGGCGCGGATGCTGCGGCGCTGGTGCTGCTGGGCGATTGGGCCGGATATATGCTGTCACACGGACCCGGCGGCCGCCATCTGGCCACGGTGGTTATTGAAGGGCGGAGCGCCGAGGCGAGTGCCGAGGGTGAGAGCGCCGCTCTGGCCCTGCTGGGCGCGCTGGCCAGCGCCATTTCGGGCGAGGATCCGGGTGAAGGCCGCAAAGCGATCCCAGCCGTCCGCGATCACGGTGTGCGCCTCAATTAAACCAACGGGATTTGCCCCAACCAGCCCGGCCCTCCGCTAAGGAGGACCGGGTCTGGGGACGGCCAGCGCGGGGGCTGATCGGGGGCGCTGGCCGACAGACTCAGGCGACGAGGGCGGCCTCGATCGCGATGCGGATTGCTTCGGAAGTATGATTGGCGCCCATTTTGGTCAGCATGTTGGCGCGGTGGATTTCGACGGTGCGGGGGCTGATTTCGAGCCGTTCGCCGATCAGGCGGTTGGAGAGGCCATCAGCCACTGCGCTCAGGACTTCGCGTTCGCGCCGGGTCAGCTTGCGGATCCGACTGCGGGCCATCGCCTCACGCAGCCGGTTGCTGCCCAATGTCCCGACGCTTTCCTCTGCCACCAGCAACGCCTGGCGAATTTCGCCAACCCCGAACGGCCAGGTGAGATAGTCAATCGCCCCATCCAGCACGGCCTTGACCACTTGTGCGGTTTCCGGTGCCTCGGCAAACGCGACCAGCGGCATCCACCTGCCAATCTCGGTCATGTGTTCCAGCAATGCGCGGACAATCAGGCCGTCATCATGGAGCAGGATCATCCCGCCGCGCGGCCAACTTCGGATAAGCTCTGCAATGTCCTCAAACGGTTCGACATGGATCGCAGTGCCGGCAAGGCAGTGTGAGATGGCGGCACGGCGACGGAAGTCGCTATCGACCAGGACTAGGTTGCTTAGTGTTGTCATGGGAATAACCTTAACGACAATTGCCTAGGGGTTAAGCCTAAGTGCATCCATTTTCGCCGGAGGTTTCCTCCAAAATCGATCTAACTCAAGTTTAGATATAATAAATATGACATACGTGTAAACACCTATCAAATAATTACTGATTATTGATATTTCAACAGTTGAATTATGATATCAACTATAATCAATAAATAGAAACTATAATAAACAATACGTAATCATAATAGGTGCAATGGAACTATTTTGGGCCGTCGTTATCACGTAACATTGCGCGCGATATTTCGATGAAGTCCTGCCGGATCGTGGCGATGGTCTGCGGATCGAAAGCCAAGGCGCTGTCGAGAACGGCCTTTCGCGCGGCTTCATAAAGCTGGAGCAGGGCCGGGCCGATCGCGCCGTTCTGGTTTATGCCGAGCCGCAGGGCGGTCAATGCCGAAAGCGCGCGGGTCAGTGATTGGCTCTTGAGCGGGTTGTCGCCGCGCTCGGCGGCGAACATGGCGCTGCCCAGCGAACTGATCAGCTGTTCAAAGCACAGCGAGACCAGTTGGGCCGGATCGGCCCCGGCGACGCGGGCATCGAAATCGACGCGGCGGTAAGCTTCGTGAGGGTTGCTCTGCGCCAGCATGTCAGTTGCCTGGTGAGTTCCAGGCGTCGATCTGGCCTTGCAGGAATGACAATGTGGAGCGCGATGCGCCGACCCGGCGTTCCGAACTGGCAAAGCGTGACGTCAGCTGGGCGCGCAATGTCTCCTGCGCCGCAGCCAGCTTGAGCTTGTCTTCGCTGACCTTGGCCTGCTGCGTGGTGTAGCGGGTGATCGAGCCGGCCAGCGAGCCGGGATTGCCGGCCTTGGTGGCATTGCGGGCAATCCGGTCAAATGTCGCATAGACGCCGTAAAGCCCCGGGGTGAACATCGCCGCCGCACCCTTGGGATCGGATTTGAGCGTTGCCGCGAGCCGCGTGGGATCTAGCCGGAAAGTGCCGTTGCGTTCGGTCGCGAGGCCGAGATCGGCCAAGGTCCGCGGCGCGCCGGCGGCAGCCCCCGGCATGACCAGCATTCCCGCCAATGCGGTGAGCTGGCGGCGCAGCTCCAGCGCGCCGCTATCGCGCGCCAGATCACCGCTCGCTGCAGCCGTGGCCGCCGAGAGTTCGCCGGCGATCTCGTTGAGCGCAGCGGTCAAGTCCTCCATTGCGGTGGTAATCGCGGCCGACGGATTGCTGAACCGGACCTGAGTTGGTGTGCCAATGTTGGTGCCGGTCAAGGTCAGAGATAGGCCGGGGGCGACGTCGTTCACGCTGTTGCTCGTCGCGCTCATCGTCAGGCCGTCCAGCTTGAAGCTGGCATTGGCAGCGCCCGTCAGCAGCCGGGTCGCTGTACCGCTCGCCGGGTTCCACGCCAGTGCTGCAAGACCTTCCTCACCCACCGTCTCGGCAGCTTCGAGGATAAACCCGTTGGCACTGCCATCGCTGCCCTTGAGGACCAGCTTGGCGCCATCGACCGTGTTGGCGACATACGCCGATACGCCCGCGCCCTTGGCATTGATCGCGCTGGCAACCTCGGCCAGCGTTGCCCCGCTGGCGATATCGATGGTCACTGCGGTATGGGCAGTATCCTCGGTAAAGGCGGCTCCGGCGACGGTCCCGAACCGCAGTGTCAGGGTGCCTGCACCGGCTGGAGCAGTACCTGCAGGATAAGCCGGGCTTGCCAGTGTCTGCGGCGCAGCAAGCGCCAGGACTTCCAGCGAATAGCTTCCTGCCGGGGCGCTGCCGGCAGCCAGCCTGGCCACAGCGACAGACGGATTGGCGAGGCTCGGCTGAGGCGAGAGATCGCCGGTCCGGACCCGGTCACCCAGCGCGCTTGCCAGTTGCAGCATCTGGCTTTTCAGCGACGAGGCAACCGAAATCTGCCGATCGAGCGTTTCGGACCTTGTCGTAAGCCGTTCGCTCCGCGACTGGAACTGCGCGGTGGCTAGGTTGGCCGCCAGCGCCGTCATGTCGACGCCGCTGCCGCCGCCCAGGGCCGTTACTATCGAGGTGCTGGTTTGCATGGTGAGTAGAACGGCACGGCCCCGCCGGGCTTAAGCCGCTTTCGGGTCGCGCCGCCCTTCGGCATCGAAGCGCAGCGCAATCGGAACGTCCACCGCCGGGCGGGCCGGGCGCTCGCCGCGTTTGAGCGAGAAAACGAAGGCCAGGACCCCGGCCACCGCCCCGTACAGCTCCTCGCGGATCACCTGGTTTTCGCGGGTGGTGAAATAGACCGAGCGGGCCAGCGCGGGGTATTCGAGGGTCGGTACCGCCAGCTCCGCCGCCAGCTCACGCATCGCCAAGGCCTTTTCCCCGCGGCCCTTGGCGAGCACGATCGGCGCCCCGGCTTTGAGCGGATCATAGGCCATGGCAACCGCGAAATGGCTGGGATTGGTCAACACGAATTGCGCCTCGCGCATCGCCTGGTGGACCCCGCCCATCGCCAGCTGGCGCTGTCGCCCGCGGATCGCTGCCTTCTTTTCAGGAGCGCCTTCGCTCTCCTTTTGCTCGTCGCGCAGCTCCTGCATGCTCATCCGCAGGCGCAGATAGCGGCGCAGGAACTGGATCGGGAAATCGATCAAGGCGATGATGACCAGCCCGCCCGCCAGCGCGAACAGCAGGCTGGTCAAAGCCTCCCAGGCATGGGCGAGCTGCGCGGCGAGCGAGCCCCGACCCATCCCCAGCAGCCTCCCCAGATGGCTGCCCGACCAGCCATAGGCAATAGCGCCCAGCAACAGTACCTTGGCGATGCCCTTGGCCATTTCGATCCAGCCGGCGACGCCGAACATCCGCTTGAGGCCCGCCAGCGGATTGAGCCGCGATGGCTTGGGCTGCATGTTCGCGGTCACCCAGCGCCCGCCGCCAAAGCTGAGCTGTGAAACCAGCGTCGCCAACATCACTGCCAACGCGAGCAAGACGACGGGGGGGAGAGCCGCGATCAGGAGCGCAACCATCGCCTCGGCGGGGGCGAAGTTTTCGATGTTGGCGCGGTCCCAGGTCAGCCCGGCCCGCGCGCCATTCGCCAGCGTATCGAGCAGCCACGGCCCCGCCAGCTTGAGCCAGCCCGCACCAACCAGCATGGCGGCCGCCGTTGCCAGCTCGCGCGAGCGTAGCACATCACCCTTCAGCGCCGCGTCGCGTTGCCGTTTTTCGGTCGGGGCAAAGGTCTTTTCACCGGATTCGCTCATCGGATCAGGATGCTCTCGACGTTGGTCAGAGCCTCGTCCGAAAGATCGGCGAACTGATCGGCGGCCAGCGGCGCAGCGGCGATCAATGCGGCAATCCCGGCGAGAACCCCGGCGGGCAGGCCCAGCGCGAACAGATTGAGCGAGGGGGCAGAACGGCTGAGTACTCCCGTTACCAGCTGGACCAGCAGCAGCACGATCGTCACCGGAAGGGCAATCGCCACCGCCGCTATGAACATCGCGCCGGCAAATCCGGCGATCTGTTCCAGTCGCGCCGCGCCCAGCCAGCTTTGCCCGGGGGGAAAAGCGTCATAGCTCTCCACCACCAGTCGAAGCCATTCCAGATGCCCGCCAAGGCCAAGGTAGATCACTGTCAGCATCACTCCGAAGTACTGGCCCAGCGCCGGTGAATGCGCGCCGCTGTTGGGATCGGCGGCGGTGGCGATGCTCATGCCCATCGCGCCGCCGATAATTTCGGCGGAAATAGCCGGCGCCGCGAAGGAGAGCTGGAGAATGAAGCCAAGCGACAGGCCAACCAGCACTTCGCCGGCCAGCGCCATGATCCCGCTGGCCGAAAGCAGCGCTGGCGGGACGGATACCGGAACCCAGACGCAGATCATGATTGAAATCGCCCCGGTGATCGCAACGCGCAGCTGCACCGGCACGGCGGCCGCGCCAAAGAACGGCGCGGCAAGCAGCGCCGCACCGATCCGGGTCATGACGAAGATCAGTCGCCACAGCTCCGCCTCGATCCCGCCGAAGCCGAAGGTCAGCTGGATCACGCTGGCCCCCGGGCGATCTGGGCGAAGATATCGGCCATGAAATCGCTGACCAGCGTCATCATCGAGGCCCCGAACAGCACCAGCACCAACGCGATAACCGCGAGTTTGGGGACGAAGGTCAGGGTCTGCTCGTTGACCGAAGTCGCTGCCTGAATCACCCCAACCACCAGACCGATGACCAGGCTGGCGATCAGCACCGGAGCGGCGACCAGCGCGGTCACCCATAGCATCCGGTCAGCCAGCGCCAGCAGCGATGCAGTATCATCCATCACCCGAAACTCGCCGCAAGGCTGCCCATCAGCAGCGCCCAACCATCAACCAGCACGAACAGCAGCAGTTTGAAGGGCAGCGAGACCACGGTGGGACTCATCATCATCATGCCCAGTGACATCAGCACTGAGGAGACAACCAGATCGATCACCAGGAACGGCAGGAACAGCATGAACCCGATCTGGAAGGCGGTCTTGAGCTCGCTGGTGACAAAGGCTGGAAGGAGGATCGAAAAGGGCACGTCGGCTGGCTTCTCGAATTTGGGCGCGCGGGCCATTTCGGCGAACATGCCAAGGTCTTTCTGCCGGGTCTGACGGATCATGAAGCTGTGAAATTGGCTTCCCGCGGCGCTGATCGCTTGTTCGGCGTTGATCGTGCCGGCCGAGTAGGGCGCGATCGCTGAAGCATTCACCTGCTCCAGCGTCGGAGCCATGATGAACAGCGAGAGAAACAGCGACAGTCCGATCAGCACCTGATTGGGCGGCGATTGCTGGAGGCCGATCGCCTGGCGCAGGATCGAGAGCACCACCAGAATCCGGGTAAAGCTGGTCATCATCAGCAGCAGTCCGGGCAGGATGGTCAGCAGCCCCATGATCACGAGCAGCTGAAGCGACAAGCCCAGCGAGGCACCTTGCCCGCCGCCCACGGCGCCAAACGCCCGGTCAAGCGCACCCGGAACCGCAGCCTGGGCCTGCGCTGCAACCGGGATCAGCACGGCGATCAGCGCGGAAAATGCCGTGGCAAGACGCCTCACTGGCTGGTTCCTGCGCTGCTGCGCGCCGGTGCCTCAGCCAATCGGGTCAGCCCGCTGCGCGAGGTCGAGACGAGGATTTCGCGGCCGTGGAATTCGATCACAGCCAGCTTGAGCGTGGGGGAAAGCATCGTCGTCTCGATGATCCGCACGGCCTTGGTACTTCCCGGTGCCACACCGAATTTGGACTGCATCCGTTGCGCCAGCTTGAGGCTACCCCAGGCCAGACCAGCGATCAGCGGAAGCAGCAGGATCAGCTTGAGGATATACCAGATCATCAGCCGTGTGTCCCTTCACCGGGAGAGGGCATGCCCTCCATCTCGACAATCCGCAGGCCAAAGCGATTGCCTTGAGCGATGATTTCGCCTCTGGCGATGATCTTGCCATTGACCATCACGTCGAGCAGCTCGTCGGTAAGGCGATCGAGCATCACCACGCTTTCCTCGCCCAGCGCGAGCACGTCCTTCAGTTTCATGTCGGTACGGCCAAGCTCGACCGAGAGGCGGACGTCGACGTCTTTCAGAAGGTCGAAACCGCGGGTGTGGATGGTCATGGTGGGGGCTTTCTGAGTCAATGTATCTGGGTGAGCTGGATGGCGATGCGATCGTCCTGCGCGCCGATGCTGCCGTGAGCGATGGTCCTGGTTCCGATCCGCAGCGGGACATTGCGAGCGACCGCAACCGGCAGGATATGGCCCGGCTCGAACGCTGCGATCGCCGCCATCGAGATATTCATGTCGACCAGCACGGCGAGCAGCGACAGCGGGACCTCGGCAAAGGGCTCTGCGGCGGGATTGGCGGCGCGGGCGGCGGCTCCGTGCGGGGCGGGAGAGCGCTCGCCGTGGCCGAACAACGCAGCCAGCGTGGCAAACGGCAAGGCGAAGGTAATGGTCCACGGAGCGCGAGACCCCTCCTGTACCGCCAGCTCCAGCACCGCGAGCCGGACATCGGCTGGGAAAGGAGCAAGTTCGGTGAGGCTGTTGTCGCGCCGAGCGGCGCTAACTGCGCCGCCGGCTTCCGCGCCCATTGCCTGGCCCAATTGCTGGGTAAGCAGCGCTTCGATCCGGGCGATCATCAGCTCGGCGGACAGCGGGAATTTTTCAGGGAACGGCCTTGGCACATCGCCGCGCCCGCCAAAGGCCCGGTCAACCAGTTGCAGCACTGCCGCCGCCTCGACCGAGACCAGCAAGGGTGCGTCATTGGCACCGGCCAGCAGCAGGCTGTTGGCTGCGAGCGGCGCGATCTGCTCAGTCAGCCCGGTCCAGGATAGCTCACGCGGGGGCTTGCCCGTCACCTGGGGGGGCACATTGCCGCACAAAGGGGTCAGCGCAGTGCCAAGCAAGCGGGCCAGCCGCTCGCCCAGCCGCTCGAGCATCGGCAGCAGTTCGAGCGGTTCGGGCCCGCGGCGCAGCAGTTCGGCGCAATGCTGGGCCGCGCGGCGTTCGGCGACAAAGGCGTGCTGTGGTTTCACTGGACCAGGAAGCTTTTGAAGTAGACCGCGTCGATCCCGCCGAAGCCTTCGGTTTCGGTCAGCACCTTGTTGATCGCCGCGGCGATCCGCTTTTGCATCCGCTGCTTGCCGTCGGGGGTTGCGACATCCTCTTCCGGCGTATCGGCCAGAACGACGAGGATTTCCGAGCGGATCGCCAGCTCGTGCTTTTTCAGCCACTGCAACACCCTGCCATCGCGGCGGGTTGAGGCGGCCAGATTGACTTGGACAAGGGCTTCGGAGTTCTTCAGATTTGAGGTGAAGTCTTCAGCGAAACTATAATAGACAGTTCGATATTTGCTACCGCCTTCGCCTGCGACTTCGGCTCCGCCATCGCCTTCCTTCTCGCCCTCCGCCGCTTTGGGGGCGAAGGGATCTTCCTCTCCCTTGAGGATCAGCTTGGGGTGATCGGGCTCGCTTTTCTTATGACTTTCGCCGCCTTCACCGATGATCCCGGCCTGGACCAGCGCAAAGCCCCCGCCGCCGCCAGCACCAACCAGCGCGAGGCCGACCAGCAGCTTGACGATCAGGCCCTTGCCCTTCTTGGGCTTGACCTCTGTATCGATGTTGTCACTCATTCTAGATTCCTTGGTGATCTATCTCAATTTCAAGCGAAAATTTCGCTGCGTCTGGACGGCTCATCCCGCCCTCGCGGGGTTTGGCCGGGGTTGGCACGCAGGGTCCCGCGGTCATCGCGGCGATCCTGCCCCGAGCCACCGCGCGGCTGGGAGAGCGTATCGCTGCTGGCTGTTCCGCCTGGCTCCTGACGGTTCGAACCGCTGTGGGCGGCTGGTGGCCGCTGTTCGTCAGTGAACGCGGGTTCAGCCGGGATCGCGGCGCTGACTGCGCGGGCAAAATCTGGATCCGGGCTGGTCATGGCGACCGTCAGCCCGGCCTCACCCTGTTCGAAACGCAGCGAAACCTTGCCAAATTCGGCGTGGTCAAGCGCGAGCGATACGGGCTGGGTGCCGGCGGCCTCACGCGCGGCGATCAGCCGGTCGACCAGTGTGGCAAAATCATGCGGACCGACCACCGCTGAAGCTGCCATGTCGGTTTGCGAGACGGTCATAGCCGGCATCGGTCCGTCAGAAAGGAGCGGGGCGGCGTCGCGCAAAGGGCCTGGATCAGGCCTGGCAAGTTCGGCGGTCGGGAGGTTGGCAGCCGGGATGGTAGCTATGGTGGGTGTGCGGACCACGGCGGCTGCTGCTGGAATGGCTGCGACCGCAGCAGCGCGGACCCGGAACTTCGCGGGGGAAACCGGTGAGGCAATGGTGGCCGGAATGGCCGGCGCAGCGAAGGGCGCGGGCCGCTCGCCGGGCATGGCTGTGGCCGGGATAGGGGCGAAGGCCGGGGCGACTGGCGCGGCGGCCAGCGCGGGTTGAGCTTTGGGCCGGGCGCGTGGCGGCGGCGCGTTTGGCTGTGGCGCGCGGATGGGCGCGGGGGCCGGTGCTGGGCGGGGCACGGCGTCTGGTTCGGTCGCTGCAACGGTTTGCAGCGGTCCGCGAGATACGGGCACCAGTGGCGACATGGAAATAGTTGCAACGGCCGGAGGGTCTGCGGGAACCGCGGGCTCGGCGAGATCCTCCAGCTTGCCAGCGGGATCAGCGAGCGGCTGCGCGCCTGCTTCGGCCGGCGCCGCAGGACCGCCCGCATCCGCCGGTCGCCTGCCGGATTTCGGCGCTTCGGGCCGGGCGGGAAGGGAAATTCGGCTTGGCACTGGCGGTAGTTCGCAAAGCGCAGGCTCCGACTCGATAACCGCAGGAGTTGCGGAAGCTGTGACCGGTTGGGTCATCGGCAGAGCGGACCGCATGGTAAGCGGCAAGGCGGGCGGCAAGGTCTTGCCGGTATCCGGCAACCCTGCGTTGCCGATTGCCGGTGCTGCTGTGCGTGCCGGAGCCAAAGGGTTGCTGTCTGCATCCATCCGGACGCTCAGCAAGGCCTCGAAACCCGAGGCTACGGCGTCCTCAATTCCGCCATTCCCGAGGATTTCTGCCGCTATCGCCGTGCCAGTCAGGGGGGGTAGGGCAGGCAGCTGGATCATTGCAGAGTTCCTTGCAAAAAACGGTACAGCTGCTGCTATTCAAGACTCGTGCCAAATCCGCGCCGGGTCCCGAGCTGCGGAGCAACCGCGTGAGCGGCGATGTGCCGGGCCTGCTTTTCGGCGCGGCTCTCCACCGCAGCGCGGCGGCGTTCGGCCAGCGCCAGCGCTTCCAGCTTGGCGTCGGCCACGGCGCGAGCCGTGGCTGCGTCACTGCGGGTCGAGGTCGAAATTCCCTCCAGACCCGCCATGAATTCGCCAAGCTGACGCAGCGCCAGCCCGTCGACCGGCTCGCGCCGTCCAGCGTAATCGCACGCCAGCTGGCGGGTGCGGTCAGCCAGCGCTTCGAGCTGCGCCAGCGTGCCCTCGGCCCGCGCCGACTCAACCGCCAGCGACTGCTTGGCGATAGCGCGGATCCGTTCGAGCCTCAGCAGCCGTTTGAGCCGGGCTCGTTCAGCCTCCATCGCCCAGCAATCCGGTCAGCGCCGCGATGCTTGGCTCCAGCGCAATCGTCGTGCGGGCACTCTGGCACAGGAACCCGACCAATTGGTCATGGATCGCGATCGCCCGGTCAAGCTGGGCATCGGCTCCGGCGCGATAGGCGCCCATCAGAACCAGATCGCGGTTCGCTTCGTAACTAGCGACAAATCCTCGAAATTCACGCGCCAGAGCCTCATGTTCGGGCGTGGTAATATCGGTCATCACCCGGCTAAGCGAAGCGGCGATATCGATCGCCGGATATTGCCCGCGCTGGGCCAAATCGCGCGACAGCACGATGTGACCATCAAGGATTGAGCGGGCGGTATCAACCACCGGATCGTCCTGGTTGTCGCCGTCGGCCAACACGGTGTAGATCCCGGTGATCGAACCGCCGCTGGCCGCCGAATTGCCTGCACGCTCGACCAGCTTGGTCAGGGTGGCCAGCGCGGACGGAGGATAACCGCGCGCCGCGCCGGGCTCCCCCAACAGCAGCGCGATCTCGCGGCCGGCGTGCGCCACGCGGGTCAGGCTGTCCATGATCAGCAGCACGCGCTTGCCCTGGCTGCGGAACTGTTCGGCCAGGCTGGTGGCGAGCAAGGCACCGCGCAGCCGCAAATTGGGGGCATGATCGGCCGGCACCGCGACCACCACGGTCCGTCCGCGCTTGTCTCCGGCCATGTGGCGCTGGACGAAATCGGAAACTTCGCGGGCGCGCTCGCCAATCAGGCCGACCACCACGATGTCGGCCTCGGCACCATGCGCGATCATGTCGAGCAGCACCGACTTGCCGACGCCAGACCCGGCCATTATCCCAATCCGCTGACCGATCCCGAAAGTGGTGAGCGCATTGAGGGCACGCACCCCGGTATCGAATGTTTCGCGCACCGGGCTGCGATCAAGCGCGCTGGTCCGCACACCGCCGGCGGGCCATTGCTGGCGGCTGTGAAGCGGGCCGGCGCCGTCGATCGGCTTGCCTTCGCCGTCGACCGCTCGGCCAAGAAAGGCCTCGCCCACCGGCAGCATCCCCGGGCGCCCGCAAGCACGGACCCGCGCGCCGGGGCGGAGTAGAACGGTATCTCCCAGCAGCATCATCAAGCTACGGCCGTTACGAAAGCCGATGACTTCCGCGATCAGCGGCTCGCTGCGGCCATGCGCGACCTTGCACAACGCGCCCACCGGCACCGACAGGCCGCTGACTTCGAGGAGGCCGCCATCGCAGGCAGCGAGCAGGCCATACCGCACCGGGGCGAGATCGATCTCTGCCTCACCCAGCCCGGTCAGCAGGGGGCCGAACAGCTTTAACATCCGCTCAGCGCATCGGCGATCGCGCGGCGCCATTGTTCGGGGCCGTCCTCGACCCCGCCATTGCTGGTTTCAACCCGCAAGCCCCCGCGTTCCAGCGCGGCATCGGGCACAACCGGCAGGCCTTCGGGCAATTGGCCGGCGATCAGCGCCAAATCGTCGGGGTGGAGCCGCAGCACGCGCTCATCATCGGCCCGGGTGAGCATCGCGGCGGCCCGCGCCACCCGGTCGGTCAGTGCCTGCTTGTCGAGCGCGAGCGGCGCAATTGCGGCTTCACACAAGGCCTCGACCGTGGTGAGCAGCCGCTGGCGCAGAGCCTCGGCCAGCTCGGTATCGAGCCGCGCGAGCGAGAGTTCGAGGGTCGTGCGTTGGGCCGCTTCGGCATCCGCCATGGCCGCCGCTGCCAAAGCGGCTTCGTCCCGCCCGGCAGCATGGCCCGCCGCCCAGGCCTGCGCGATCGGATCCCCGGCTGGCAAAATCAGTGGATCGATCGGCACGGCGAACCGCGCATCGGCGGTAAATCCGCCGCGCGCCGCGAGCGCTGCGAAGGGCAGGCTAGACATATTCGTCATCGCCCCCGCCTGCACCAAAGGCGATCACCCCTTCGGCGGAGAGCCTGCGCGCGGTGGCGATAATCAGCTTCTGCGCTTCGAGGACGTCGGCCATCTTGAGCCTGCCGCGCCCGGCGATCTCGTCCTTGACGCCATCGGCGGCGCGGCTCGACATGGCGCCAAAGAACAGTTCGCGGTGAGCTTCGCCGATCCCCTTCAAGGCATCGATCAGCACATCGCTTTCGACCTCGCGGAGTAGCGAGCCCATTGCTTGCGGATCGAGCGTAAACAGATGCTCGAACTTGAACATCTCGCTCTCGATCTGCTTGGCCAAGGCTTTGTCCAGCCGGTTGATCTCGGGCATGATCCGCTTTTCGGCGGCCTTGCCGGCAGTGTTGATGATGTTCGCCGCTTCGCGCGGGCCGCCCATCGTGAGCGTGCCGGTGCCGTGGCATTCGGCGATCCGGCGCCTGAGCAGCTCGTCGAGCATCGCCAGCGCGTCGGGTGAAACCGGGCCGAGGGTGGCGATCCGGTGGACCACTTGAGTCTGCGCCGCGCTCGGCAGGGCATGGAGTATTTGCGCTGCAATTTCAGGATCGAGCTGGACCAGCAGCACCGCCAGCGCCTGAGGGTGCTCACCCTTGATCAGCGGGATCAGCGCCTGCGGGGTGAGCCAGCGGGCCAGTTCGAGCGAGCCTGAACTGGCCGGTTCATCGGGCAGAATCCGCTGCATCAGATTATCCGCTTTCACCGCGCCGACGGACCGCGTCATCAGCGAACGGACCTGACCGATCCGGCCATGCGCCGAAAGGCCAAGCTGCTCGGTTTTCGCAACAAACCCGGCGATCGCGTGAGCGATCACCTCGGGGCCGATTTCGCCCAGCGCGCACATCTTCTCGCCCAGCAGTCGCAGCTCTTCGGGCTCAAGCTGGCTGAGGATCCCGGCGGCCTGACCTTCATCGAGCAGCATCACCATCACGGCAGCGCGATCAGCATCCGCGAGTGTGGCAAGGCTGGCCGACGCAATCATGATGCCGCCCCGGTGCCGGGCTGGTTGAGCATCTGGCGCAGCGCGATCACCGCGCTATCGGGTTTTTCCTCGACAATCCGCTGGGCCAGGCTGACTTGCCGGCCAAGCAGCGCCGCATCGATCGCGCCGGTGGCGGGATTAGTGAGCGCGGCTGCCCCGGCATTGATGCCGCCTGCTTGCCCTCCCACTGCAGGCTCTCCGGGTGCCCGGCGGAGCACCTTGATCAGCGGCCGCACTCCCATCAGCAGCACCAGCAACACCGCGATCAGCGCGACAATGCTGCGCACGACCATGGCGAACCAGCTGGCTTCGTAAAAAGCTATGCCCTCAGCTTCGACCGGTTCGAACGGCCGGATCAGCACCGCCACCTGATCGCCGCGCGCAGGGTCTGCACCCACCGCGGCGGTGACCAGTTGCTTGATCTGCTCGACATCGGCGGGTTTGCCCTTTTTCATCGCCGCCTGGCTGAGCGCAACCGCCACCGACAGCCGCTTGAGCTTGCCCGGCGCGGCATTGGACACCGCCACTTCGCGGCCCAGCTCATAGGTGCGGGTCGCGCTGCTTTCGCCATTGCCCGGACCAGCCGCGGCGAGTGCAGCGGGGGTCCCTTGCGGGGGGCCGGGCGATGCGGTGGTGGTGGGCGGCGGGGTGTTGGACAAGGCACCGGGGATGCCGCCAGCGTTTGCCGCGCCGGCGCTTTGCGATTGCGCTTGCGTTTCGGAGCGGATCACGCCCTGCTTTTCATAGCTTTCACGCGCCGAGGTGACCTGGTCCATATCGAGTTCGATCTGGATCTCGCTGGAAAAATTGCCCGTGCCGAGCATCGGCGTGAGCAGTTGATCAAGCTGCGCGCGCAGTTTCTGTTCCATCCGGGCTTGCAGTTCGAGCCGGTCGGAATCGCCTCCCGCCCGGTCGGACACCAGCCGGCCGTGCTGGTCGATCACCCGGACCGCATCTGGAGACAGGCCCTGGACCGAGCCCGCGACCAGGTTGACGATCGCGCCAGTCTGACTGTCGGACAATTGGCGGCCGCGCGCCATCCGAACCATGACCGAGGCAGTGGGCGGGCTGGCATCGCGGACGAACACCGATTTGGCGGCTTCGGCGAGGTGGACGCGGACGCCTTCAACTCCGTCGATCTCCGCAATCGTCAGCATCAGCTCGTGCTCACGTGCGGCGCGCATCCGCTCACCCTCAAGCGCGCGGCTGGCGCCCATCGGCAGGCTGTCGAGCATCGCGCTGCCGCTTTGCGGAGTCGCCAGCCCGCCATCGGAGGCGACCAGCATCCGCGCGCGGTAGAGATTGTCCTCGTCGACGCTCAGCGCGCCGGTGGAATTGTCGATCCGGTAAGCGATCGAGGCCTTGTCGAGCGCGGCGGCGACCGCCGCGCGTTCGCTGTCATCGAGCTCGGCATAGAGCGTGCGCTGCGGGGCCGGGGCCAGCAACCCATAGGTCAGGCCGACCCCGCCGATCGCGGCGACCCCCAGGAACCACGGCAAGGCGCGCTTGAACAGCGGCTGGGCCGTGACATTGCGCAGCCGCTCAAGCGGGGTGAGGATCGTGCCGGTAAACGGCGCGGGCACCAGTTCGCTCATCTATCAGACCCCCATCCGCATAATGTCCTGATAAGCCGACAGCAGCCGGTTCCGGACCTGAAGCGTGGCCTCGAAGGCGATTCCCGCCTCCTGCCGCGCCAGCATGACTTGGGCGACGTCGGTGACTTCGCCCTTCTGATAGCCATTGGTCAGGGCTTCGGCCTTGGCCTGGCTGGAGCTAACCCCGTCGAGCGCAGACTTCAGGGCATCGGTAAACCCGCCTGCCGGACCGTTCGCGGCGGGCTGGACCGCGCCGCCGTCGGGCGTGTGCAGCTGCTGGAGCAGCGCCGAACGATCGACGATCTGCTGGCGCAGCGCGAGGATCTGCTGAAGCCCGGCCGCGCCGGTGGGAGAGCCAACCGGGTTCATCGCCCGGCACTCGCAGCCACGACAAGCCCGGCATCACGGAACGAGGCGAGACGATAGCGCAAGGTCCGCTCGGAAATGCCAAGTTGCCGCGCCGCCGCAATCCGGCTTCCGCCGCAAACCTCCAGCGTTTCCATGATCGCGCGTTCCTCGGATAGCTGAACGATGTTGGAGAGGCGGCGGGTTGCGGGAAGGTCCTGCATGGGGGCAGTCAGCGCGCCGCCAATCAGCCGCGCCGGACTGTCGAAGCTGATATGCGCCGCCTCGATCTGCGCCGCGCCATCGGCCAGCAGCAGCGCGCGGCGCATGACGTTTTCCAGCTCGCGGACATTGCCCGGCCAACCATGAAGTCTGAGCATCGCCAGCGCCGCTTCGGACAGCCACGGAATGTCGCGACCCTGTACGGAGTGCCGCGGAGTGTGCCGCATCAGCAGCGCGAAGGCGAGCGGGGCGATGTCGTCGGCCCGCTCGCGCAACGGACGCAGGCCAAGCGGGAAGACGTTGAGACGGTAATAGAGATCGGGGCGGAACCGGCCCTCGGCGACTTCGGTCGGCAGATCGCGGTTGGCGCAGGCGATGATCCGGACGTCGACCTTGATCGGCTGGGTTGCGCCGATTGGCACGACCTCGCCCTCTTGCAGAACGCGCAGCAGCTTGGCTTGCAGCTGGATCGGCATTTCGGCGATTTCATCGAGCAACAGCGTCCCGCCATCGGCCGCGAGGAAAAATCCCACCCCCGCATTGATAGCCCCGGTGAAGGCACCCTTTTGATGGCCGAACAGCAAAGCTTCGAGCATCGTTTCGGGCATCGCCGCGCAATTGACCGCCACGAACGGGCCGGCGCGGCGCGGGCTGCGATCATGGATGAAACGGCTCAGCACTTCCTTGCCGGTTCCGGTCGGGCCGTTGATCAGCACCGGGATCTCGCTGGCTGCCAGCCGCTCGGCCAGCGCCAGGATCGAGAGGCTTTCGGGATCGGCCGCAATCGGCGCGCCGGGCGCGGCAACGGCGGCGAGCAGCGCGGCCAATACCGTGTCGCTGGCCGGATCGCGATAGGTGAGCGTAAAGCGCCCCGGCACGCCATCGCAGCTGAGGGCGTTGGCGGTGCCGCGCTCCAGCGTGACCGCGGGAACCCGGCCCGGGGCAGGAGCCTCACGGGCCCCGCGCAGCAGCACTTCGGCAGCCGGACCAATCGCCCCGACAATCGCCGCTGCCCGCTGGACGAGCGGCGCATGCGCCTTGGCCACCCCTTCGCTGCAAGCCAGACCATTCATTGCACTACCCCCCGGTTAACCATGCTTCGTGGGGCCTATCTGCGCGCGAAACGTCAAACGGACCGGTAACTTAAGGGCAGGGGGGAATACTTAGGTGGAGCGGCTGGGAGATAGAGCGTTCGGGGGTTTGAGTATATTGGCACCGCAATCCCCGGGCGGGGCCTTCGCCTTGATGTGCGGTGGGTAGTGAAGGACGCGCCCTAGGCCGTAAAGTCATCCGCAGAGACTTCCGGCGAAGGCGAGGTGAAGTGATAGTGGATCCCGTCGGGGTTGTACTGGACATCGAAATTGCTGGCAGAGCTGCCGCCGAGGCCGCGCCTGAGCAGACCGGATCCGAATCCCTTCTTCTGGGGCGCGCTTTCCAGCGTGGCTCCGCGCTCGCGCCAGTCAAAGAAGAAAATGCGCGCCGGACCCTCGCCTTCGTACCCCCAAGTGATCTCGATCCGCCCGTGATCGGCGGCCAGCGCGCCGTATTTGATCGCGTTGGTGCAAAGTTCGTGGACGGTCAGCACGCTGGTCTGGGCATCGGTGGAGGGGATACGGATTTCCGGTCCGGTCAGACTGATCCGCTCGGCATAGGCGGGAAAGCCGGCCAGCGCCGCCTCGATCGCCCCGCGCAGTGTCGAGTTTTCCCAGTGATCGTCAACCACCAGATCCTGCGCCCGCGCAATCGCCGCCAGCCTTTGCATAAAGGATTTAAGTTTCTGTTCGGGATCGTGCAGGTCGCCGAAAGTGAGGCTGGCGATCGACTGGACGATCGTCAGCAGGTTCTTCATCCGGTGATTCAGCTCGTGAATCAGCAGTTCCCGCTCTTCGATGCTCTCGCTGCGTTCGATCACCCGGCTCAGTTGCTGCCCCAGCGCCTGAGCAAGGTACAGGACGGACGGATCGGGCGAGGAAGGTGACAAGGAGAAAAACTCCAGCACGGCGGTGATCCTGCCGTCGCTCATCAACGGAAAGCCGAAAGCGCCGCGAAATCCGCAGCCCTTGCGAATGAATGCGCCGTCCATATTAACATCGCTCATCCAGACCGGCTTGCCGGATTTCAGCACCTGACCGGGAAGTCCGACACCGGCCGGACACACCATTCCCTCTGTCGCAACCTTAAGCGCGGCGGCGATGTCCGGTTCCTTTTCGTACCAGATCGACGATGCGACCAGCATCCGCGGATCCTTCTTGTCGACCCGGAAGGCGTGAGCGGCCTGCCACTCGGTCATTTCACAAACTGCCCCCAGAATCGCGCGGACCGCCTCCTCGAACGAATTCGCCTCGCTCGCGAACTGGGTGATCTCGAGCATCACCAGGTGCTCGCGCAGCTGGCGGCGCAGTACTTCTTCGGTCATGCGCCGCTCGCTTATGTCGCGCAGGAAGCCAATGAAGTAGTCGCTATCCGTCCCTTGCGAGGTGGTGATCGACAGCTCGACCGGTATTCGTCGGCCGTCCTTGCATAGCGCAGGCAGCTCGATTCGCCGGTTGAGCACGCGCGCCGCGCCGCCGCCATGCAGCCGCGCCATCCCGTCTTCGTGCGCTGCACGATGTTCGGGCGGGATGATCAGTTCGGACAGCTTTTTCCCGACGACCTCGCGCGCGGTCCAGCCGAAGGTACGTTCCGCCGCGCCGTTCCACGCGG
This sequence comes from Novosphingobium sp., assembly GCA_031383985.1. GTDB lineage: Bacteria > Pseudomonadota > Alphaproteobacteria > Sphingomonadales > Sphingomonadaceae > Novosphingobium. The sequence continues at coordinate 52,040 of JANNAE010000079.1, forward strand.
CGATCCGTCCGTTTTTCGACAGGACGATCACTGCATCGAGGACGGTATCCAGGATTGGCCGCAACTCGTCCGGAAGCGAGGCACTATCAAGCTCATTCATGCCTGGATCTCCCAATACTTCGCATCAAAGTCTGGTCCGGGTCGGCGCATATCGCAGCCCGGAGGCGTGACGACCGAAAACATAGTTGCGGGGTCGGCCCGCGATGACAAGCACTAACGCGCAAAGCCGCGACCGGGTTGGCAGACCGGCCCCTGTCGCAGGCGAGCACACCCCTGCCATCAACCGCAAACCGGCGCTGGACCCGGCTGGGAGCCCGCAGAGCTCGATCGAAAATGCCCAAATCGCAGTCCTCCACGCCGGCGTCGTCCGCAGCCGGCGGTCGAAATAGGCCCGCCACATGAACTTGCGATGAAACGAAACCCGAAGCTCCGGGCGGGGGCATCCGGGTTTGTGTGCGGCAGGAGCGGATGCCCCCGTCCGTGCCCGCTTAGCTCTCCGCGCCCTTAACTTATCCCGCCTCCCGCCGATCTTCCCTCTTGTCAGCCGTATCGGATGGTCCGGACCGGCTTGCACGGGATACCCAACGGGAGTTAGCCATGTCTGTCATCAATACCAACATCAGCGCGATCCGCGCCGCCAATGCCTCGAACAGTGCGGGCAGGATGCTCGGGACCGCGATGGAGCGCCTGTCCACCGGCAAGCGCATCAACAGCGCCAAGGACGATGCCGCCGGCCTCGCCATCGCCACCAGCATGACCGCACAGGTTCGCGGCATGAACCAGGGCATCCGTAACGCCAACGATGGCATATCGCTGGCCCAGACTGCCGAAGGCGCGATCAGCGAAGTCACCAATATGCTGCAGCGCGTCCGCGAACTGGCAACGCAGTCGGCTTCGGGTACTTATGCCGACGCCACCGACCGCGCCTATATGCAGACCGAAGTCGACGAGCTGACCGCCCAGATCGATCAGGTCATCACCAACACCAAGTTCAACGGCGTCGCCATGTTCGATGGCACCACGGCTTCGGTAACGGTGCAAACCGGCGCGAATGCGGCTGACACGGTCGATCTGGTCATGGCCAACCTGACCACGCTGGCCGCCAGTGGCGGCGCGGCGGGCTCCTACAACGTCTCGACTGCAGTGGCTGCCAACACCTTGCTTACGACGCTGGATACCGAGCTGGATTCGATTTCCAGCGCCCGTTCGTCGCTGGGTGCCGGCCAGAGCCGCCTTGAATCGGTGGTCAACAATCTGACCAGCAATGTCACCAACCTGTCGGACGCCCGTTCGCGGATCGAGGATGCGGATTACTCGTCGGAAACCACCGCGATGGCCAAGGCCCAGATCCTCAGCCAAGCCTCGACCGCGATGATCTCGCAGGCCAACCAGAGCCAGCAGAACGTGCTGTCTCTGTTGCGTTAAGTTTGGCGCTGGGGCGTTAAGAACAAGCTCTACCGGCCTGTCCCTTCCAGGCCCGGCCCGGTGGTTCTTAGGAACCGCCGGGCCTCTTTTTCCAGGATTGCGCCCGGTGGTTCTTCGGAACCGCCGGGCGGCTTCCTTTGGCACAGTGCCGGGCCCGGTACCTGGGTGTTGGAACTTCCACTCTTGCTATTGTAGGTGGCTTGTTGCTTATTCGCGCCGATGCAGCGGCGACGACTTGACGGACTCGACGGTCTGCGCGGCCTTGCAGCAATCCTCATCGTTTGCGGGCATGCCGAGCATCTTTCCGGAACAGGGACATTGTTTGGGCGCAGCTACTTGTCCGTGGACCTCTTTTTCATGCTCAGTGGCTATGTCATCGCCCGCACCTATGAGCAGAAGTTCGATCAGGGCCTGAAATTTGGGCGCTTCAGCATTATCCGACTGCGCCGACTTTGGCCAACCATGGTGGTCGGCGCATTGCTGGGATTGGGGGCATTCTGGGGTGACTTGCAATTGCCAGTGACCATCATCCTGTTCGTCATGGGGTTGATGTTTATCCCATTGTTCGCGGACGGAATGCCCGGCTTCCCCCAAAATCCGCCAGCATGGTCGATCGTTTTTGAAATATTTGCCAATCTGCTGCACGCGTTGTTCCTGAAGCGTCTGGGCATTACTGCCCTTGCAGCACTGGCGGCGGCATGCATCGCTATCCTTGTGGCCTTTGCCAAGGATGGCAATGTCGGCGCGCTGGGTGCCGATTTTGAGCTCGGTTTTCCGCGCGTACTGGCAGGATATTCGATGGGAATTCTGCTGTGGCGAGTGCTTGGGGATGCACAGCGGTTACCGATATGGATCGGACCACTGTTGCTTGTGCTGCCGATTGTGGCGGCCTCGCATTATCTGTCCGATTTTCCGCAGTTCGATTTTCTGTTTGCGTTTGTGCTGTGCCCGGTGATCATGATTAGCGGAATTACCGCGCCACGATATGGCGGGCGGTGGTTCGCTCTGCTCGGTTCTATTTCTTTTCCGCTTTATGCAGTTCACTATCCGATCGAGGTAATCGTGACTCGACATGGCGGCGGACCGATCCTTGCCGTGGCGGCGACGATTCCAGCCGCGTGGATTGTCGCGAAGCTGCTCGCCCCAAAACCACGCTCGCCGAACCCGCAAGATCCGCGCAATGCAGAAATGCCGGAATGACGATACAGAGCAAAGGTACGCCGCTCTAATGCGCCAGCAGGATCGAGATCCGCCGGTTGCGCGGATCTTCGGGGTGGGCTTTGACGAGGAGTTCGCGGTCGGCCACGCCTTCGATCCGCATGAAGCGGGCCTCGGCGATACCCTGGCGGAGCAGGGCCTGACGGGTCGCCTCGGCGCGGCCGGCCGAGAGCGACCAGTTATTGGCGGATAAGCCGGATTTCCCCGGCCCGGGTTTCCAAGCCAGCGCATCGGTGTGGCCGCGGATGGTCAGGCCGGTGCCTTCGGGCGCAACTGTCTGCGCGATCGCGGTGAGCAGCCGCAGCGCATCGGCGGTAAGCATGGTGGTGCCAAGCTGGAACATCGAGAAATCGGCATCATCGACCAGATCGATCCTGATCCCCTCGGTGGTATCGACCATCCGGACCTGGCGGGCGAGCCGGGCAAGCTGCTGGCTGGCGGCAAGCTTTTGGGCCAGACGTTCCTTCATGGTCTGGACTCGCTTGAGCCGGCCCGCGCCTTCCTTGGGGCCACCGGTGGCATCGCGCGGGATGGTCAGGGTTTTTGTACCGGTCTGGCCTGCGCGGTGCGGGTAATTGTCCACATCGGTTAGCGATGACCCGCCCAGCAAACCATTTGCTCCGGCACTGCCCTGCTTCATCTTGACCAGGGTCGGGGTGAAATAGTCGGCGATGCCCTTGCGCTGTTTTTCGGTCGTCGCACCGAGCAGCCACAGCAGCAGGAAAAACGCCATCATCGCGGTGACGAAATCGGCATAGGCCACCTTCCACGCGCCGCCATGATGGCCGGCGGCGACAATGGTGACTTTCTTGACGATGACCGGCGGGAGAAGTTCGGCCTTGCCCTTCTTCGCGGCGGTCATGGCTCAGCGACCCCGCAGTGCGTCAAGCAGTTCCGAGAGGCCCGGCCGGAAATCATGGCCCAGGCCCGAACGCGCGCTTTCCACCACCAACGGCTGGGGCCAGCCATGCAGCGAGGCAATGATCACCTGCTTGACGACGTGGAAGACCTGCTCATCGGCATCGAGCACCTGCTTGAGCCGGCCCGCCATGGGCGCGACCATGCCATAGGCCAGCAGCACCCCCATAAAGGTCCCGACCAGCGCTGAACCAATCATTCCGCCCAGGATTGCAGGCGGCTTGTCGATCGATCCCATGGTCTTGACCACCCCCAGCACGGCCGCGACGATCCCCAAGGCCGGCAGCGCGTCGGCGAGGCCTTGCAGGGCGTGATGCGGCTCGTTCATTTCGTGGAAGTGCGTTTTCATCGCATTGTCCATCACCTCTTCGACCGCGTGAACGGCCAGCGTGCCCGATGAAACCACGATCAAGGTCAGCGTGTCGCAGATCAGCGCGATCAGCGGCTTGTTGCTCAGCAGGTGCGGAAATTCGGCAAAGATCGCCGAATTGGCGGGCTCGGTGACATGGCTTTCCAGTGCCACCGGCCCTTCGCTGCGCAACATCTTCATCAGTTTGCTGGTCAGGATGATCGCGTCGATATGGTCCTGCTTGTTATGCCTCGGGCCCTTGAACAGCTTGGCGAACGAGCCACCGATCGCCTTCAACCCATGCATGGAATTGCCGGTCACGATCGCGCCCACTGCAGCGCCGCCGATAATCAGCATTTCATGCGGGATTGCCTCCATCACCGGGCCCAGAGCGCCGCCGGTAAGGGCAAACCCGCCGAACACCATGACAAGCAGGATCACGATCCCGATAGCAACGAACATTATTCAAGACCCCCTGGTGGTACGGCAACTGCGGCTTGGAGCATGGTGCGATAAAGCTGGATCGCATCATGCTCTAATTCTTTGTTGTCGCGTGATTTACAGCGAAAAACCGGTTCCCACTTTTTCGCATCACGCTCTAGCCAATGACTTCGAACAGCGAGAGGCGGGCCAGCTTGGCAAAGCTCGCCTGACTGGCTTCGAGCACGGTAAGCGCTTCCTGCAGCCGGGTGATGGTAGCGGCCAGATCGGTGCCGCCGATCTCGGCCTGCTCATCGGCGCGCAGTTCGGTCAATTCGTCGCGGCGCTGGGTGGTGAGATCGATCCAGCTTAGCCTTGTGCCGATCACGGTCTGCGCGGTGGTGACCGCTTCCAGCCCGGTATCGAGCGCGCCCAGCGCATCGCGAGCGGCCTGGGCCGGATCGGCTACGCCGCCTTGCAGCGCATCTGCCAAGCCTTTGACCACGGCAAAAATATCGGTCGGGGCCCCGCCCACATTGAAGCTCAGGAACTCGGGCCCGGTCAATCCGCGGGTCACGCTCAGCCCTTCGCCCAGCGGCAGTTCCCCGGCGGTGGCAGTGCCTGAATAGACCGGGTTGCCGGCCGCATCGAGGGTGAACGCCTGACCCGCCGTTTCTCCGCCGAACAGCGCGTGTCCGGCGCCGTCGCGCGAATTGGCCAGTGCCACCAGATTGCCGCGCAGTTGGGCCAATTCGGTTCCGATCGCACCGCGCTGCGCGGTTGTCAGCGTATCGCTGCCAGCCTGGACGGCCAGTTCCTTTACCCGGGTGATGTGAGCGGCAAAGCTGCCGAGCGCGCTGTCGGTCAGCGCGAGATCGGACATGACGCGATTGGCGTTGGTGGTGTCGATTGCCGCGAAGCTGTCGCGGCGCGCCAAGCCGCGCAGCCGCGAGGCCGCAACCGGATCGTCTGACGAACGCGACAAGCGCTCGCCCCGGCCGATTGCCGCCTGGAGCCCTTCGGCCCGGGCGCGAAGCGCGGTCATGTCTTGTGTGGCGCGCTCGTAAAAGGCGCTGGTGCTAACCGTGGTCATGCCAAATCCTCCTCAGGGTCTCACCGGATCGCCAGCAGCGTGTCGAACAGCGTGCCCGCGACCTGCATGGCCTTGCCCGACGCCTGAAAAGCCTGCTGGAAGCGGATCAGATTAACCGCCTCGGCATCCAGATCGACGCCAGATTGGGCCTCAAGCGCGATCCGCGCCGAACTGGCGATGGTCGATAATGCCTCGTTGGTAATGGCCCGTCCGGCGACCTTGCTGGAAATTCCGAACAGCAGGCTGTCGAGCTTTCCGGCGATGTCATTGCTGGCAATTGCGCCGCGCAAAGCGCCCAGATTGGCCGGATCGCGGCTGCCTGCTGCGGCCCCGGCGGGCGCAGTCGCAATCCCCGCGCCCGATGCCAGCGCCAGCGTAATCCCTGCCGCACCGCTACCCGAAAACAGCGGCTGGCCGGGGCTTCCGTCCAGCGCCACGCCGCCAGACTGGGCGGCATTGGCGGCTGCAATCAGCGTGTCGGCAATGCCATCCAGTTCGGTGCGTGTATCGAAAGCTGCGACCAGTGCTTGCGCCTTGCCGGCCAATGCGCCGCCCGCCAAGGTCACTGGGGCAGCGCCCAGCGTGAAGCTGATCGTCCCGTTGGCGGAGGTGGCCATGGCAAGATTGGTTGCGGTTCCGCCCATCACCAACTGCGGCCCGGCGCTGCCGCCAAGCCGGACTTCGACCGTATCATCGGCGGAGAAAGTTGTGCTGATATCGGCAAAGCCGGACAGCCGCTCGAGCAGATTGTCGCGTTGATCGAGCAGCGCGGACTGGTCGCTGGTCGCATCGGAAGCCCGGGCCAGCCGCAGGTTCACCCGCGCCAGTTCCTGCCCCAAAAGATTGACCTGATCGACCCCGTCGGTTGCTTCAAACCGCAACCCCTCACCAACCGAGGTGAGGCTTTGCGTGGCAATGTTGAAGGTGCGAACCATCGTCCGCGCCTCTTCCAGCACAGCAGCGCGGAGCGAGGATGAAACCGGATCGGCGGTGAGCCGTTCGAGCGAAGCTTCGAACGCGACCACGGCGGGATAGAGATTGGTTTGCTCGGTCGCTGTTTCGATATTCCGGAGCCCGGTGAGTTCGGCAGCGGCACGCGCGGCATCGCCGCCGGTGCGGCGCACTTCGGCCTGGCGGAAGCTATCGGCGTGGCGGATCACCGCATCGAGACGGACGCCTGACAGCGAGACATCGCCGACCCGCCCGAATCCGCCCGACGAGGCCAGCTCGGCCAGTCGCACGCTGCGCCGGACATAGCCGTGGGACGAGGCATTGGCGATGTTCTGCGCGGTAACGTCCAGCGCGATCCGCGCCGCCATTGCGCCGCTGCGGGCGATCGAGAGAAGGTCGGAGGCCATCGCTCAGCTCCCTTTGCCAATTGTCTTTTGCAGCTGCGCCTCGATCTGGCTTGCCAGCCCCAGCGCGCCGGTTTGCGCGGCGATATCGGCGAAGTGGTCGTCCTGCATGGTCCGGAAAGTCTGCATCGCCTCACCCCCGAACAGGTCGGAGGCAAACTCGGTCTTGCGCGCGGCGGCCAGCATCTGGCGCACGAAGATCGCCTCGAACTGCTTGGCCGCAGTCGCCAGCCGCTCGCGGTCGGTCCCATGGCTGGCGGCGAGTGAGCCGGTGACGAGCATCGGCGAGGAGATCGTACTCATATCACCACCATCTCAGCCTTGAGCGCGCCCGCTTGTTTGAGCGCTTCGAGGATCGCGACCAGGTCTGACGGGCTGACGCCCAACAGGTTGAGCGCATCGACCAGCCTGGCCAGCGACGCCCCGGGCTTGAACAGCGCGACATGGCGGTCCTCCTCCGTTGCATCGAGCTTGCTGTCCTGTTGCACTGCGGTTTCACCGCGGCTGAACGGAGCCGGCTGGCTGATTGTCGGGCTTTCTTCGATCCGCACGGTCAGCTTGCCGTGGCTGATCGCCGCCGGGGACAGCCGCACCGCATTGTTGATCACGACCGTGCCGGTTCGGCTGTTGACGATCACCCGGGCGGCAGTTTCGGCCGGGGTCACATCGATCATCTCGATCGCCGCCATCATCGACCCACGCGCATCGGCGCTGGCGGGGAGGCGCAGGGCGAGGGTGATCCCGTCTTCGATCGTGGCGGTCCGGGGATAGCGCGCATTGATCGCATCGCGGATCCGCGCGGCGGTGAGGAAATCGGCCTGGAACAGGTTCCAGCGTAGCGTTTCGCTGCTGGCAAAGCCGGTGGCGACGCTGCGTTCGACGCTGGCGCCATCCGAGATCCGGCCCACGGTGGGGATATTGACGGTCAGCTTGGAGCCGTCCGCACCCGAGATGCCGAGCCCGCCGACCGCCAGATTGCCCTGCGCCATCGCGTAGATCTGGCCATCCGCGCCGTACAGCGGTGCGAGGATCAGCGCGCCGCCGCGCAGGCTCTTGGCCTTGCCGATCGCCGAAATGGTTACGTCGATCCGCTGGCCGGGTTTGGCAAAGGCCGGCAAATCGGCGGTAATCATCACCGCAGCGGCGTTTTTGAGGCCGGGGGCGACCCCGGGGGGCAACTGCACTCCGACCCGCCCCGATACGCCGCGCATCGCTTGCGTCAGATATTCCAGATTGTCATCGCCGGTGCCGTTCAGGCCGACGACGATGCCATAGCCGGTCAGCTGGTTGGTGCGGACCCCCTGAAAGGCGCCGAGATCGCGGACCCGATCGGCTTGCGCCGGGGTGGCAGTCAGCGCGGCGAGGCCAAGCGCAAGAGCGGAAGCACAGCGGAGGAGGATGCGGAGCCGTGCCATCATCAGAACGGGCTGATCATGTTGAAGAATTTGCTCAACCAGCCTTCGCGGCTGGCCCGCTGGACCGGTCCGTTGCCGGCATATTCGATCCGCGCATCGGCGACCCGCGACGAAGCGATGCGGTTATCGCTGTCGATATCGGCCAACCGGACAATCCCGGCGAACTGAATCCATTCCTGTCCCTGGCTCAGCAGCAAGCGCTTTTCTCCGCGAACCAAGGCGGTCCCGTTGGGACGAACCTCGGCAATGATGACGGAAACCTCGCCGCTCAGCGCACTGGTCTGTGCGGCATTTCCCTGTCCATTGAACGACGAATTGCCGCTGGCTTTAAGGGCGTTGGGATTGAGGAACGACAGCGGGCCAGAGGTCGGCGGAGTGATCCCGAAACCGCCGCTGCGCTGGGTTTTGGACCCGGCGGATTTGGCGGTGGTGGTGCTTTCGACCAGCACGATGGTCAGCGGATCGCCGACCACCCGGGCGCGCAGCCCTTCGGTGAGCGCGGCATAGCCAGTGGCGACGTTGAAAATGCTGCCATCGGCGATCCGGGCTGCGACCGGCGCTGCGGGCAGTGCCGGTCCGAACCCGGCCGGCGGCCTGGATTTGGCTAGCGCTGCGGAGCTCACCAGCGCCAGGGCGATAAGCGGGAGGGCGGGCCGCATCATCACAGCGTCTGGTTCGCGTTGCGGAGCATCTCATCGACCGCCGAGATCATCTTTGAGTTGATCTCATAGGCGCGCTGGCATTCGATCATGTCGACCAGCTCCTCAACCACGTTGACGTTGGAGCTTTCCAGCATCCCCTGGCGGATATTGCCGCGCCCGCCTTCGCCCGCTGCGCCGATCTGAGCGGCACCGCTGGCGGCGGTTTCGGCGAGGAAATTGTCCCCCAGCGCTTGCAGGCCCGCCGGATTGGCAAAGCTGGCGAGTGTGATCTGGCCCAGTTCGGCCGCCTCGGCGCTGCCCGCCGTGGTCGCCGAGACGGTGCCATCGGGGGCAATGGTCACCGCGGTCGCGCCCTCGGGAACGCTGATCGGCGGCTGGACGGCATAGCCCTGCGCGGTGACCAGCTGGCCCTCGGCCGAACGGGTGAAATTGCCCGCCCGGGTGTAGCCAAGCCGGCCACCTGGAAGCTGGACCTGAAAGAACCCATCCCCGGACAGCGCCATGTCGAGCGGGTTGCCGGTGGTGTTCAGTGTCCCTTGCGTGGTGATGCTGGTGGTCGATTGCACGGCTACCCCGGTGCCGAGATTGAGCCCGGTGGCATAGGCGGTCTCGCTGCTCGATTGCTGCCCGGCAATCCGGGCGTCCTGATAGGCGAGCGTCTGGAAATTGGCGCGGTCGCGTTTGAACCCGGTGGTGCCGATATTGGCTAGGTTGTTGGCGATCACGCGCATCCGCGTATCCTGGGCCTCTAGCCCGGTGCGGGCGACGTGAAGGGCGGAAGTGGGCATGAATTCTCTCCGTGCTTGCGGTTGATTTAGGCGTTTATTCGCATCAAATTGGCGCCACCTTCGTCGATTTCCCGGGCGGTGGCGACCAGCTTGGTGCGCATGTCGAAAAGGCGCTGCGCCTCGACCATTTCGACCAGCACCTGGGCCGGCTTGACGTTGGATTGTTCAAGCGTTCCGGACTGAAGCCGTGCGGCCTCATCGGCAGGGAGGACCCCGCCACCAGCAACCCGGAAAAGGCCATCGAGCGCCTTTTCGATCCGGCTGCCGCGCCAATTGGCCAGCTTGAGCTTTTCGATCGATTGCGGCGGCGCATCAGGGCTGGCCTTGTCACGGACCAGCACGCTGCCATCCGCCGCGATCGACACTTCGCTGCCTAACGGGACCGATACCGGCCCGGACAGGCCGATCACCGGCTGGCCCTCGCCCGTCACCAGCACGCCGGTGGGCGAGACCGAGAGATCGCCGCGCCGCGTATAGGCTTCGCTGCCATCCGCGGCCTGAACGGTCAGCAACGCGTCGCCATTAATTGCGACGTCCAAAGCCCGCCCGGTCTGGATCAGCGCGCCGGGATCCATCTGGACCCCGTGCACTTCGGCACTGGTCAACGCCCGGGCCTCCAGGCCGGGCCCTTTCAGCGTCATCGGGGTGAACTGCATCGTTTCGGCGCGAAAACCAATGGTCTGGGCGTTCGCCATATTGCTGGCGATCATCCGCTGCCGGGCCATCGAGGCGTTCATACCGGTGACGGCGGTGTAGATCAGGCGGTCCATGATCTAGCCTCAGGTCCGCAGGTTGATGATGGTCTGCGAAATCTGCGTCGCAGTATCGATCGCCTTGGCATTGGCCTGGAAATTGCGCTGGGCGGTAATCAGCCCGACCAGTTCCTCGGCAATATCGACGTTGGAGCGTTCCAATGCGCCCGACAGCAAGCGCCCATATTGGCCGGCACCGGGAATGCCATATTTGGGCGTGCCGGACAGTCCGGTTGCCTCCCAGTTGGACGAGCCGACCTGCTTCAGCCCGGGAGGGGCAATAAAGGCGGCCAGCGCAACCTTGCCGATCACCGAGTTCGAACCGTCGGCATAGGTCGCAATCACGCTGCCATCGCCATCGACAGTCAGCCCGGCAAAGTCTGCGCCCGCACCGTTGACAGCGGGTATCTGGGCATCAACCGGCGTGGCCGAGGTCGGAAGGCCAGCGGCATCGACCGTGAACACTTGCAAGCGGTTGTCCGACCCGTCGTGGATGTAACCGCTGTCATCCATCGTGAAGCTGCCGTTGCGGGTGAACAGGGCTTGCCCGGTCAGCGCCGATTTGGTGGTAAAGAAGCCATCGCCATTGATGGCCAGATCCAGTGCCGAGCCGGTCTGTTCGATCGGGCCGAGCGCGAAGTTCTGGCTGATCGATTCCACCGTCGCGCCAAGCCCCTGGATCAGCTTGGGATTGGCATAGGCGGAGCCGGCGACAATATCGGCAAATTCGGTGCGGCTTTTCTTGAAGCCCGTGGTTTCGACGTTGGCGATGTTGTGAGCGATGACGCCAAGATCGGTCTGGGCGTTCTTGAGGCCGTTGAGTGAGGTGTAAAAGGACATGGAACTTCTCCTCGGTTGAAATCAAGGCGTAGGAATTGTGGCGGATTGGCCAGCGAGCACAGCGTCGAGTTTTCCGGCGATCTGCTTCAGCGTCGAGGCCATCTCGTTGATGCCGTTAAGCTGGGAAAACTGCGCCATCTGGGCGAGCATTTCCTTGTTATCGACCGGGTCGGTCGGATCCTGCTGCTGCAGCTGGGTGGTCAGCAGTTTGAGGAAGTCCCTCTGGCCGAGTGCGGCATAGCCGCCCGCTGGGGCAGAGGCTGGTGCAGTAGCTGGTGCGGCGGCGTTGACAGAAATCACGGACATCATTTCATCCTCATCGTATCAAGCATCAGCTGCTTGGCAGTGGAAAGTGCCTCGACCAGGTTCTGGTATTGGCGCGAGCTTTCGAGCATCTCGACCATCTCGGCATTTTCATCGACCGGGGCGGTCCAGACATCGCCATTGGCATCGGCCAGCGGGTGATCGGGGCTGTGCTGCCGAATCGGCGCGGCATTATCGCGGACCACCGCCCTGATCCGCACGGTCGACAGGCCGCTTGAGCGGTCAAGCTGTTCGGCAAAGACCGGGCGCAGCGGGCGATAGGCCGCATCTTCGCTGCCTGCGACCGAGCTGGCATTGGCCAGGTTCGAGGCGGCTGCGTTCATCCGCACCAGCTGGGCCGACATGCCGCGCTGGGCGACATCGAACAGGGTCATGGAATTTGCCATGCTCAATCGCCCTTCAGCGCGCGGGTGATCGTCTCAGCCCGGCCGCGAATGAACGACAGCGTGGCGGCATAGCCAAACGCGTTTTCGGCAAAGGCAGTTTGCTCGGTCGCCATCTCGACGGTGTTGCCATCAAGGCTGGGCATGACGGGCACGCGAAACTGGGTGGCTTTGACCGCCGCCTGATCGCTGCCCAGGCCTTCGCTGCGCGCCTTGAGCGCGGCAGCGAAATCGATGTCGCGGGCTTTGTATCCGGGCGTTCCGGCGTTGGCGATATTCGAGGTGATCAGGCCCATCCGCTGCGAGCGCAGTTCAAGCGCGGCGGCGTGGATTCCAAATAGGCTCTCTTTCATCGGCGTAACTCCGAGGGGGTGTGCCCTGGTTTCAGCAAGCGCCGTGCCAAACGCCAATTCGCCGCATTTCCGGCCTTTTTCTTCGCCTGATGCGGCAAGCGCTTGCCGGAGGGCGGCAAAGTTTGGCCTGTCACTGAAATGTTCCGTGCGTTGCCGTCCTTCGGTCTGAAGGAGTATTATGCGCATGAACTGGATGACCCTGATCGACGGCCCTTCGGCGGCTATCGTCTTTGGCGGCACGCTGGCTGCCACCATGCTGCGCTGCGGTCTTGGCGACTGTCACCAGACGCTGCGGGCATTGGGCCATTTGCGCCGTGAAGGCTTCAACGCCGAACGGGTCCGGTCCGAATTGGCGGTGCAGGTGCAAGAGATCCAAAGGGACGGCCTGCTTCGCGCGCATCCGCATAATTTTGGCGACCGCGAGTTCGACGAGGCGACCGAGGCGTTGCTTGAACGCCGGACCACTGCGGCGCTGGTCGAAAAACACGAAGCGCACAAGGCACGGCGCCTCGCCATCAGCGAGCGGGCGGTGCGCACTTTGGCGCAAGCAGCGGAGCTGGCCCCGGTGTTCGGCCTGGCCGGCACGCTGATCTCGCTCAGCCAGCTCCCGGCCGAGGGGATTGCGCGCGGTTCGTTCACCGGGGCTATCTCCATGGCGGTCGTGACCACGCTGTACGGCCTGCTCGCCGCCAATCTGCTGCTCGCCCCGCTCGCCCGGGTGATTGAACGGGCTGCACAGAGCGAGGAAGTCCAGCGCCAGCGGGTGATCGACTGGCTGACCAGCCAGATCGCCGCCGACATGCCTCAGCCCCGTCCCGCTGTGCCCAGCACGCGCGCGGCGGCATGATCGCCCGCGCCGGGAGCGGCTGGCAGACCGTGCTGGCCGATCTTTCGTTGATCCTATTCATGGTCTCGGCCGCGGCGGCGGCGCAGGCCGGGCCGGATGAGCATGCGCCGACGCCGCTGACAGTGCCCGCGCTGGGTGATCCGGTGGCGGTCTGGCGTGGCGGCGGGGCTGGCGTTTCACTGGCGTACTGGCTGTCAGGTCAAGCCGAGGATCCGCGCCAGCGGCTGACGATTGTCGTACCCTATCGGACTGACCCGACCAGCGCAGCCTCTGCCGCCGTGGCCCTGGCCCGCAGTGCGGGACGTCCGGCCCGGATCCTGATCGAACCGGGTGCAGCAGGCGAGGCCTATGCCGTTCTGACCTATGACTCCGTCCTCCCACCTATCCCGCTTGTGCAAGGAACCCGCCGATGATTTTCCGCTCTTTGGCGTTGCTGGCCGCTGCGCTTGGCGCTGGCCCGGCGCTCGCCGCGCCTTATGCCGATCTTGCCGCGCTCGACCGCGAAGTGGCGCGGTTCGCAGGCGTCCCACAAGGGGCGCCGGGCGGTGCGGCGCTGCCGGTTGACCGGCGGCTGCGACTATCGTCCTGCGCCGGTCAACCGGCGCTGTCGTGGTATGGCACCCGGCGCGAGACGGTGCTGGTGGAATGTCCGGTGCCGGGCGGCTGGAAGGTCTATGTGCCGCTGCTCCGGGCGGCGTCTGCCGCAGCCACCACCCCGATCGTGGCGCGGGGCGAGGCGGTGACAATGATGGTCAGCGGGGCTGGCTTTGCCGTCTCGCAGCTGGGCGAAGCGATGGAGCAGGGCGCGCTGGGCGCATGGATCCGGGTTCGTCCGGCGGGCGGCAAGGGCGAGCCTCAGCGCGCCAAGGTGCTGCGGTCCGGTGTGGTCGGCATCGCTTTGCCGTGAGGCGGCAAAAATCCGCCGCTGGCCCTTAAAACAAGCTGGGTATGGCCGTCCTAGTCTATGTGTAGAAACCCAGGAGCGGCGAAATGACTGTCGAGATCGGAGCAAAAACCGGAGGTTTGGTGCGCGCCATTTGCGCTGCTGATCTCCGATCTGTCCGCCATGACGGCGGGGCGAGCGAGAAAAGCTCTGGCCCAGCGCCCGCGGCTCCGACGGTGGTTCGCAGCGATGCGCTCGATCCCGGCCAGCCGCCGGTCGATGCCGATCGGGTGATGGTAATCCGGCGGGCTATTGAACAAGGCACCTATCCCATCCTGCCGATGAAGGTTGCGGACGCCATAATTGCAGCAGGTATGCTGCTGAGGAGCGGAAAATGAGTGCATCAGCCGAACTACGCGAAAGCTTGCGGCAGATGATTGCCGTGTTGCAGGCCGAACGGCAGGCGCTTGCCGGACTTGATCTCGATGAGATCATGGGCTGCGCGACTGACAAAATTGCGCTGTGCGGCACGCTGGATACCGGCGGGCCGTTCGATCCGGACTATCCGTTGAGCGAGGAATGCCGCGGGCTGCTGGATGCGGCGCGGCGTTTGAACGAGGTAAACCGCCAGGTTCGCAACCTTATCGCGGCCAATGTCGCGGCCCGGCTCGATATGTTGACCGGCTCTCCGGCGCTCTACCGGGCGGGGCAGGGCG
>JANNAE010000002.1:0-3300 GCA_031383985.1 Novosphingobium sp.
TGCGTCCGACCCAGCCGATATCACGGTCGGATTGTCCATCAGCTCATAGAGAAAATCGAGATTATAATCACCGTAATTGACCAGAATAACATAGATATAGCCCTGCCCGTCATTCTCCATCATCATGTCATACAGGATGGCATCTTCGGATAAGCCGGCACGCTTGGCAAACTCTTGCACGCTCGATTCAAACGGCGGTTCATAGTCGAGCGAGCCATCAGCCTGTTCGAGCCGGAACATCATGTCATAGCGCAGGGTTGTGCCCTCAAAAGGCAGCTTGTCCGATTGCTCTGAAATTATCGCAGCGCGAATTTCAGGCCGCTTCATCTGTTTGACTTGCTCCTCAAAAGGAAGCCCGGCAAGCGCATCATAGGTCGGTCGGCCCATAAACATGTGGAAACTGCTCTGCAGACCCATGACGATCCCGGTCGGCCGCATGCTGATCTGCGGATAGATTTGCGCGCCTGTAACCTGTGCTTCGCTCGTCATCTTCATCGTCGAGCGCCACTTGGTCGTGTTGCCTGGATTCTGGAACAGCAAATAGGTGAATTTGACATTCTTGCGGCGCGACAAATCGGCCATCCAGTCGATCTCTTCCTTGTCGGTCAGACTGCCAGGTATGCCATCGAAATTGATGTCGGACACCACCTCGAAAACGCCGTGGCCGGCTTTACTGAGCGCGTCACCGAAGCCTTCCATTTCATCGATGCTCACCTGCGTACCGGGAACAACCTTGCCATCCGCGGTCCGGTGCGCGGTGATCCGTGAAGATGTAAAACCAAACGCGCCTGCGTCGAGTGCTTCGCTCACCAGCGCGGACATCTGGGCAATTTCGTCAGGCGTCGCCGACTCATTGTTGCCGCCTTTTTCACCCATTACATAGGTCCGCACCGCAGCGTGCGGCACTTGCGAACACACATCCATCGCATAGGATTTGGCGGCAAGCGCATCGAGATACTGAGGATAGGTCTCCCATTCCCAGGTGATGCCTTCGGTGAGCGCCGTGCCAGGGATATCCTCGACGCCTTCCATGATGTTGATCAGGCGGTCGCGAAAATGTGGCTTGACCGGGGCAAAGCCGACGCCGCAATTTCCCATCACGACCGTCGTCACTCCGTGCCAGCAGGACGGAGACAGATAAGGATCCCAGCTGACCTGCCCATCAAAATGGGTGTGGATATCGACCCAGCCCGGCGTTACCAGATAGCCGGTCGCATCGATTTCCTTGCGGCCCTGACCCGGCACAACGCCAACAGCGGTGATAGTCTGACCGTCAATCGCCACATCAGCCGCTCGGCGCGGCGCGCCAGTGCCATCAATTACCGTTCCTCCGCGAATGACTAGATCATGCATCATGGCTTCATCCTCTTCGTTTTTTTGGCGGCAGCGGACGTGGCAAATTATAGGGCTTTTTCGCCATCGCATCCTGAATCACGGCAGGAGGGAGAGTCCTGTTCCATTTCGAAGCTACCGCATCGCATTGGCGCGGTCAACATTATCGTTGACTGGCATGTCAAAATAGCAAGCGTTCCCATCTCAGTTTCCACCTGCCTCGATCCAAGGCGCAAACTTGGCCATTTCGGCTTCGGAATAGCCTGCCGCCGCAAGGATCTCACGCGAGTGTTCACCCAGCTTTGGCGGTTTTCCGCGCGGGCTACCGGCTAATGGATCAATCGGTAGCCGCAATTGCATGTCCGTGATCAACCCGCGCTCAGCAACGACCGGCAATGCGAGTGCCTCTGCCAGATCATTGACCCGGCCGCAGGAAATGCCCGCGCCGCCCAGTAGCTCAAGCCAATGGGCGATTGAATGCCGTTTGATCACCGCAGCGATGGCCTGGTTCAAGGCCTCGCGATTATGCAGGCGATCAGCCATCGACCGGAAGCGCGCGTCTTCCGCCAAATTGCCCAGAGCAAGCGCCGCGCAAAGGCGCGGGAATTGCGGTTCGCTGGCGGTAGCAATCATCAGTTCGCCGTCGGAAGCTGCAAAAACACCATATGGCGCAGCACTTGGTGCACCCGATCCAAGCTTTTCGGGCGGCTGGCCAGTTGCGAGCATCCCAAGCAACTGGTGGTTCATCAGCGCAAAGGCACTGTCGATCAGACTGGGGCGGATATGCTCGGCGCCGCCGCCTTCATTCCTCCGCAGGATCGCTGCAAGCAGCCCCATCGCGGTCCACATCCCAGTCGAAAGATCGAGCACTGACGGCGCGATTCGCACGGTCGGCGTGTCCGGCGATCCGGTAAAGCTCATCATCCCGCTCACCGCCTGCACCAGCGCATCATAGCCGGGCATGGTCCGGCCAATTGGCCCATCGCCGAATGCCGAGATTGAGGCCATCAGAATCTGCGGGTTGCAGACCTTCAGCGCATCAAACGTAATGCCGAGTTTTTCACCCAGGCCGGGCGGAAAACTCTCGATCACCACATCGGCGGTTTTCACCAGCCTTAGCAGCGCGGCCTTGCCGTGAGGTGACTTGAAGTCGAGCAGGATGCTGCGCTTGTTGCGATTGACCGACAGGAAAACCGTCGCTTCACCTTCCCACGTCGGGGGCAACGCGCGCGTGTCATCGCCGTGCGGCGGGCGTTCGACCTTGATGACATCCGCGCCCATGTCACCCAGGATCATCGCCGCAAACGGCCCGGCGATATTGGTGCTCAGATCGAGCACCTTGAGGCCTGAAAGAGTGTGCTTGAAGGTCACGTGGCGCGCTGCCGATCGGGCGTCCACAGTTGCTCC
Organism: Novosphingobium sp.; assembly: GCA_031383985.1. GTDB lineage: Bacteria > Pseudomonadota > Alphaproteobacteria > Sphingomonadales > Sphingomonadaceae > Novosphingobium. The sequence continues at coordinate 2,740 of JANNAE010000002.1, forward strand.
AGCGTCTGATTGACTGCGACCGAGTCGATTTCCGGCAGGTCAAGCAGCTCGTCCCGGATGAAGCGCTGCATCCCTGCAAAATGGACGCAGGCCGCGTCGGTCAGACACAGTGTGATTTCCGCGTGACCGCCTGTCACCTCAACCCGCTCTATCAGGCCCATTGCAACAATGCTGATCGGCTTGCCAAAGGCGATGCTGCACGGCTCGGTAACACGGGCGAGCCGCGCCTCGATCCGGGCGAGCAGAGCGGCATCGATCATGACCGGATCGCACTCCATGGGCCGGGAATGCCAGCGGCGCGGGCGCGGGAAAACTCGTCATCGATCAGCTGTGCCTCGATGCCATAGAGCGTGGCCGCATTCAGCCCCATGATGTTGGCGCGGTCTTCCTCAGTCAGCGGGCGGATACCGAATTCCTGGCAATACTCCTCAGGAAACTGATAGCCGTCAAAAGCCTCGATCAGCGGCCTTGGGTGGGCAAGATTGTTGCCGCTTGCGAACAGCAATCGATCCGATCCGACCTCTGTCACCAGCCTGCCCAGTATCTTGGCAAATACTCTGG
>JANNAE010000020.1:0-7528 GCA_031383985.1 Novosphingobium sp.
CGCAGTATCGACATCATCGACGCAGATATAACCAATCCAGGCAGGTCTCGCGCCTCCCGCTGCCATGTCGGCAGTGATTGCCATATAACCGCCAACGCCGTCCTTGGTATCGCTGCCATCGCCTGAGGAAAAGAAGCGATAGTCCATGCCGGGCTGGCCAGAAGAAGTGCTCGTCCAGCCAACAACCTTGCCGTAAAAATCGCCTGCCGCGTCGGCATCGCTGGTCATCAGTTCATACCAGATGAAATCTCCGTGCTTGTTGGTCATGGTCAGCCTCCCAGTTCGACGATGGGCGTAAACCCGCCGAATATCATCCGCTTGGCATCGAAGGGCATCGGGTTTTTGGCCTGATCCATCCGCGGATCCTTGAAATCGGGGGCCATCATCTTGGCCATCCCGGCATCGCGGGTTGGCTTGTCGGGCCATTCGATCCAGCTGAACACCACCGTTTCATCGGCGGTCGCCTGCACCGCGCGGCGAAAATCGGTGAGCTTGCCATCGGGCACATCATCGCCCCAGCATTCCAGCACCCGGGTCGCGCCCATCTCGATAAACATGCTGTCGGCAGTGGCGGCATGATCGATGAACTTCTGCTTGTGTGCGGTTGGCACCGCTATCACGAATCCGTCGATATAACTCATGAGTCTGGCTCCGTCAGTTATTCCTGAATCGATCCCAAATTAGCCCGGCAGTATCTTCTTTTCAGTCGCCGCGACGGCCTGCCAGGCCGGGCGCGCCTTGACCCGTTCATACCAGGCGGCGGTAGCCGGGTGAGTTGCCGGATCGGGCTCCAGCCCGACATAGCCCAAGCTCCGCAACACGGCAGCGACAGCGATGTCGCCAATGCTGAATTCGCTACCGGCGAGCCAGCCCGCGGCCGGGGCCTGACTTTCGAGATAGGCCAGGATCGGTTCAAGCTCTTGAACGCCCTGTTCGGCAGCCACCTCGTCACCGGGCAGGCCCAGCAGCTTGGGCCCGACGAAGCGGTTGAACACCACCTTGCCGCCCGCAGCGGTCATCATCGTATCGGCAAATTCCTCAAACCAGATCGCCTTGCCGCGCGCGGCGGGGTCAGTGGGGAAAATCGGCACTTCGGGATGCTTGGCATCGATGTAAGTGACGATCGCGGTTGAATCGCACAGGGTAAAATCGCCGTCCTGCAATGCCGGGATCTTGCGGAACGGGCTGGCGGCGAGAAATTCGGGCAAAGGCTCGCGCGGATTGCCGAGTACCATCTCCACTGCCACGCCCTTTTCGGCGGCGACCAGGTGAACCTTGCGGACATAGGGTGAGATCGGGAAGCCGAAAATCTTCATGAATTCTCTTTCGATGAGTCGCGATTTGCCACTTAATCCTTATTGCAGCACGGCGCAGCCCCGTATAGGCGTTTGGGCGCAATGACAGACATTCCCAATATCCAGCCAGATAGCCGCGCCACCACGATTCTGGATGCGCCTGACCGTATGCTCGATGTGCGTGAGCACTTCGGGATTGATATCGACATGCAGGTTCCCGCCTTTTCCGAGGCGGATGAGCGCGTGCCCGATCACGATGACAGCTATGTGTTCGATCCAGACACGACGCTGGCGATCCTGGCTGGTTTTGCCTTCAACCGCCGCGTCATGGTCCAGGGCTATCACGGCACCGGCAAATCGACTCATATCGAGCAGGTTGCGGCGCGGCTCAACTGGCCCTGCATCCGGATCAATCTTGATGCGCATATCAGCCGGATCGACCTGATCGGCCGCGATGCGATCGTGCTGCGCGACGGGCTGCAGGTCACCGAATTCCGCGAAGGGCTGCTGCCCTGGGCGATCCAGACCCCGACAGCATTGGTGTTCGATGAATATGACGCGGGCCGCCCCGATGTGATGTTCGTGATCCAGCGCGTGCTGGAAACCGAAGGCAAGCTCACTCTGCTGGATCAGAACCGGGTAATCCGCCCAAACCCGTGGTTCCGCCTGTTCGCCACCGCCAATACGGTGGGCCTGGGCGATACCTCAGGGCTCTATCACGGCACCCAGGCGATCAATCAGGGCCAGATGGACCGCTGGAACATTGTCGTCGGGCTCAATTATCTGGCCGCCGAAGTCGAATGCAAAATCGTCGTCTCCAAGTCCCACGGGATTGACGAGAAAGTCGTCGGCAACATGGTCAAGGTTGCGGACCTCACCCGCCAAGGCTTTATCAACGGCGATATCTCGACTGTGATGAGCCCGCGCACCGTGATCACTTGGGCGCAGAACACCGCGATCTTCAAGGACCCGGGTTTCTCGTTCCGTCTCTCGTTCCTCAACAAATGCGATGAGACCGAACGGATGCTGGTGGCCGAATACTACCAGCGCGTGTTCGGCACGGAATTGCCCGAGAGTGTGGTGGGTAAGGTTTAGCGCCGCATCAGCGGCAGGCATTCCCGTGCAATAGCGTCGATGTGGCGGTGATCGGTGCCGCAGCATCCGCCCAGCGCGCAAAGCCCCGGCAGCGCGCGCAGCAATTTGCGGTAATCGCTAGCCAGCTCATCGGGATTGCCCTCGTCGAGTTCCGCAGCCTCGTCAAGTTCGGCATGGCTCAAGCGCGAAGCATTGGCGCGAATTCCGCCGATCCGAGACGCCAGTCCGGCATCGTCCAGCACCGCCGCGAAATGCGAGGGATGGGCGCAGTTGATCATGTAATAGGCGACCGCGCCCACCGCATCGTCGGTTCGCCGCACCGCCTCGGCCAGTGTCATGCCACTGGGCAGGCGGCCATCGGTTTCCACAGTGAATGACACCACGGCAGGCAATCCAGCATCCGCCGCTGCGGCGGCAATGCCCTGCGCTTCCTCAAGATAGGTCATAGTCAGCGCGGTGACGATCTCGGCTCCCGCGTCGGCGGCCACACCGATCTGCCAAGCGTGGTAGTCACGCGCTTCTGACGCGCTCATCATGTCGCCGGGGGCATAGCCATCACCGCGCGGACCAACCGGCAGGTTGAGCACGACGTCGATTTCGCCGCTCAGCTCATCGCGCAATCCCGCGATCAGTTCGATCCCGCGAGTATTGGAATTGGCAAGTTTCTCTAGATCATACCCAACTGTCTTGCCCCAATCAGGGCTCGCTCGCCAACTCGGCGCATCGAGGATGAACCCGGCCTCGTGCTTGCCCGCCATTGCAAGGAACTTGCGGTAATAAGCCTTGAGTCCTTCGATTCCGCGAGGATCGCCAAGCAAGGTAAATGAGGCGAAATTGGGCAGATCGAAGCCGTCATGAAAAATCAGACAGGTTTCCAGTCCCCCATCCGTTAGAAACGGGGCACCGCCAAGCTTGGGCACATTGACCATATAAACCTCCGCAGCCAGCAACGCAGAGTGCGAAGCCTGAATCCGACCCGCTCGTTCCGGAGATTAGCGGGCGACGGAAAAGCGGTCAATCGAGTGGCGCGAAGACGCTACCCGTTCGGCAGCACCAGATACTTCTCGTTGGTCCGCCGGGCGTTATATTCGCTGACGGCAGCCTTGGTCAGCATTTCCTCCAGCGAAACTTCCGCCTTATAGTGGCTGGCGAACGTCGTCGTCAGATCCTTTGCCACCCGCGCGCGCATCCGCCCGACCACTTCGGGTCCCGCCTTGGTCATGAACGGGGTGAGCAGCCAGCCGGCTAGGTCCCAGGTCAGGCCGAAGGCGCGGTTGAGGATCGTGGGCGAGAGGTCCAGCGCGCCGTAAATGTAGACCTTCTTGGCCGCTGATGAACCATAGCGGCTGAACGCGGCGCCCCGGCTCGCGGCGGCTTCCATCGCGGTGAGGATCTGGCTGGCCAACGTGCCGCCGCCGATCGGATCGAAGGCCAGCATCGCCTTGGTTTCCGCGATCGCATCGATCAGCTGCTTCATGAAATCGGGGTCGGTCATGTTGAGCACATGCACCGCGCCAAGATCCTTGAGCAGCTTCACCTGATCTGCACTGCGGACGATGTTGACCAGCGGAATACCGTCTTCGAGGCAAATCTTGACCAGCATCTGCCCAAGATTGGAGGCGGCAGCAGCGTGGACGATCCCGGTGAAGCCTTCGAGCTTCATCGTCTCGACAAAGCCCAGCGCGGTCATCGGATTGACGAAGGACGAAGCACCCTGCGCCGCGCTGACCCCATCGGCCAGCGGCAGGCACATCCGCGCATCGGCATAGGCGTATTGCGCATAGGCGCTGCCGGGGACGCAGGCGACGCGGCTGCCGATCAGCGCCTGCGCCGCAGGATCCTCGCCCGCCGCAACCACGGTGCCAGCGGCCTCATTGCCCACCGGCATCTTCATGCCGTGGCGCGCTTTCATCGCGCGTGTTGCGGCAACTGGCATTTGCGCAACGACCTTGCCGGGCGAATAGAGCGCATTCGCGGTGTCGGCCGAGGCGAACAGCAGGCCAAGGTCGGAAGGATTGATCGGGGTTGCCTCAATTTTCACCAGCACCTGGGTTCCAGTGGGATCGGCGAAGGTCTGATTGACCAGTTCAACGGTCAGGGAGCCGTCGGCCTCGAGCGTGGTGAGCAGCTGCTTGCCAGTGGTGGTCATCATTCAATCTCCAATATGATCCGGGTATTCGGCACCCGTGAAATACAATCCATGAGGCGGAGCGTTCAGCCCCAAAGCGGTGCGGTCTCTTGCGGCCAAGGCTTCGGTGATCCGGCTTTCCGGCCAGCGACCCAAGCCGACCAGCACCAGGCAGCCGACCATCGAGCGCACTTGATGGTGAAGATAGCTGCGCGCGGCTGTTTCGACCAGTATTAAATCGCCACTGGAAGGGCTGCTGCAAATTTTGACATCGAGCTGGTCAAGCGACTTCACGGGGCTCTTCGATTGGCAATGGACTGACCGGAAGGTCGTAAAATCATGCGTCCCGACCAGTCCTTGCGCGGCGCGCTGCATCGCCTCTGCATCCAGCGGTTGCCGGACATGCCAGGCCCGCCCGGCCTCCACCGTCAGCGGCGCGCGGCGGTTGATGATGCGGTAGCGGTATGCGCGCCTGGTGCAGGAAAACCGGGCGTGCCAATCGCCGGGCACGATGCGGCAGTCCAGCACCGCTATCGGGGCCGGGCGAAGCACCGCGTTGAGCGCTTCCATCAGCCGGAACGGCGCGATCTGCTTGGCGATGTCGAGATGCGCCCGCATCGCCAGTGCATGAACCCCGGCATCGGTGCGCCCGGCAGCAGCCAGGGTTACGCGCTCACCCGTGATCGAAAAGGCCGCAGCTTCAACCGCCTGTTGCACGGTTGGTTCAAGCAATTGCCGTTGCAGCCCCATGAACGGGCCGCCATCGAATTCGAGGGTGAGGGCGAAGCGGGTCATCCCAGCCGGGTCCCAGCCGGGATCGCGTGCCCGCGCAAAAACGCAGCCGCCTCCATTACCGGACGCCCCGCGCGCTGGATCAATGTGGGGCGGATTGCGCCATTTCCGCACCCGATGGTGAGGGCGTCGTCAGATGTCACGCCAATGGCGCCTTCGCGGGCCAGCACCTCGGCCGCCAGCACCCGATAGCGCTCGCCCTCCAACTCGAAGAATGCGCCCGGAGCAGGGGCAAAGGCGCGCACTTGCCGTTCGACCTGTTCGGCGTCCTGCGCGAAATCGAGCCGCGCCTCAGCCTTCTCGATCTTGGCGGCATAGGTCACGCCCTCATCGGGCTGCACCAACTCTGCATGGCCGGGCAAATCCGCCAGCACTTCGACCATCAGCCGTCCGCCGATCTCGGCCAGCTCCGCCGTCAGCTCGCCGGTGGTCTTGTCGCCCATCGACGTTCGGGCAACCGCCAGCATCGGTCCGGTATCCAGCCCGCGCTCCATCCGCATGATCGTGACCCCGGTTGCGGTGTCCCCCGCCAGAATCGCGCGGTGGATCGGCGCGGCCCCGCGCCAGCGCGGCAGCAGCGAGGCGTGGATGTTGAGGCAGCCGTGCCCCGGGGCATCGAGCACCGCCTGTGGCAGGATCAGGCCATAGGCGGCGACAATCGCGATATCGGCGCCCAGCGCGGCGAACTCCGCCTGCTCAGCCGCGCCTTTGAGCGAGGCCGGATAGCGCACCGCAATCGCGCGCGCCTCGGCCGCGCGCTGGACCGGGGAGGGCTGAAGCTGCTTGCCCCGGCCCGCAGCGCGCGGCGGCTGGGTATAGGCGGCAACCACCTCATGCCCCGCCTCGACCAGCGCGATCAGCGCCGGAACAGCAAAATCGGGGGTTCCCATGAAGACTATTCGTAGTTTGGGCGGCATGATGTCTTTTCGTTTCCTCGCGGTGGCCCTATCCCCCGCGTCATGGCATCGCAAGAGATCGAAACGCTGACCTCCGCCCTGGCGCGTCTCCCCGGGCTCGGCCCCCGGTCGGCACGGCGCGCGGTGTTGTGGCTGATCAAGCGGCGCGAGACCTCGCTGGTCCAGCTGGTAGAGGCGCTGACTGCGGTTCGCGCGGGGCTGGTCGAGTGTCAGGCCTGCGGTAATGTCGATACCGCAAATCCATGCGCGATCTGCACCGATCCCCGGCGTGACCAGCGCTCGCTCTGCGTGGTCGAGGATGTGGCGGATTTGTGGGCGCTCGATCGCTCGCGGTTGTTCGCCGGGCGTTATCACGTGCTGGGCGGCAGGCTGTCCGCGCTGGATGGCATCCGGCCCGAGGATCTTGCCATCGGCCCGCTGATCGAACGCGTGGCGCAAGGCGGGATAGACGAGGTGGTGCTGGCGATGAACGCCACGCTGGAAGGGCAGACCACCGCGCATTACATCGCCGAGCGGCTCGAGGCCTATCCGATCCGAATCACCCAGTTGGCCCACGGACTGCCTGTGGGGGGTGAGCTGGATTACCTCGATGAAGGCACTTTGGCGCAGGCACTGAGGGCACGCAAACCGATGGGTTGATCGCGGGCGCACTCGCTACTATCTGACCCCTCATGGCTATCCGTGAAATCCTCGAAGTTCCCGATCCGCGCCTTAAGCAGATCTCCGCGCCCGTCACCAAATTCGATGGCGAGCTCAAGACGCTCGTCGCCGATATGTTCGAGACGATGTACGAAGCCCCCGGTATTGGTCTTGCGGCTGTGCAACTCGGCGTGCCGCTGCGTGTGCTTGTCATTGATCTGCAAGAGCCGGACATGGATGCCGAGCCTGAGGAATGCCACGCCCACGGCGGGCAAAGCCATAGCCACCAGCCGGTAAAGCTGACCCCGCGCGTCTTCATCAATCCCGAGATTCTCGATCCCTCGGCGGAGCATGCGGTCTATTCCGAGGGCTGCCTCTCGGTGCCCGAAATCTACGCCGACGTCGAACGCCCCGCGTCAATCCGTGCACGCTGGCAGGATATCGATGGCAAGGTTCACGAAGAGACTATGGAAGGGCTGATGGCAACCTGCCTCCAGCACGAAATGGATCATCTGGAGGGGATCCTGTTCATCGACCATCTGAGCCGTTTGAAACGCCAGATGGTGCTCAAGAAGCTCGAAAAGCTGCGCAAGGCGGCCTGATAGGGCTGGCGTTCCCTCTCCGTTCCGGTTAGCCTGCTGGAATGGACTCAACTTTGCTCA
>JANNAE010000026.1:0-12455 GCA_031383985.1 Novosphingobium sp.
GCAGCGACATCACCTTCGGGCAGTTCGAACACCAGCTCGTCATGGACCTGAAGCAGCATCCGCACGTGACCCAGACCGGCGGCTTGCAGCGCGGGCATCATCCGCGCCATGGCGCGTTTGATGATATCGGCGCAGGTGCCCTGGATCGGCGCATTGATCGCGGCACGCTCGCTGCCCTGGCGTTCGGCCTGGTTCTTGGAATTGATTCGCGGGAACCAGGTCTTTCGCCCGAACAGAGTCTGCGAATAGCCCCGCTCGCGCACCGCTTCGAGCGTTTCGTGGATATACCGCTGGATGCCCGGAAAGCGTTCGAAATACCGGTCGATCATCGCCTGGGCTTCGTCCGGAGTGACCCCCAGCCGTCCGGCCAGGCCCCAGCGGGAGATGCCGTAGAGGATCGCGAAATTGATCGTCTTGGCCCGGCCACGGGTGTCGCGGTTAACCTCGCCGAACATTTCACGGGCGGTGCGGGCGTGGATGTCTTCCCCGGCCGCAAAGGCTTCCTTCAACGCCGGAACATCGGCCATATGAGCAGCAAGCCGCAGCTCGATTTGGCTGTAATCGGCAGCGAGCAGCACGTTTCCAGGTCCAGCCACGAAAGCCTCGCGGATCTGACGGCCCAGCTCGGTGCGGATCGGGATGTTCTGGAGGTTGGGCTCGGTCGAGGACAGCCGACCGGTCTGCGCCCCCACTAGACTGTAGCTGGTGTGGACCCGGCCGGTTTCGGGGTTGATCGCAGCCTGCAAGGCTTCGGTATAGGTCGAGCGCAGCTTCGACAGTTGCCGCCATTCGAGCACTTTGGCGGCCATCCCCACGCCCTGTCCGGCCAGCCCTTCGAGGATCCCGACGTCGGTTGAATATTGCCCGCTCTTGCCCTTCTTGCCGCCCTTCAGCCCCATCTTGTCGAACAGGATGTCGCCCAGTTGTTTTGGGCTGCCGATGGTGAAACTTTCCCCGGCCAGCTCGTGAATCTTGGCCTCGAGCGCGCTGATCGCTGTGGCGAATTCGGCCGACAGTCCGGACAGTCTTTCCCGGTCGACCTTGATTCCGTGGCGCTCCATTTGCGCCACCACAGCTATCAGCGGACGGTCGACCCGCTGGTAAACCCGGCTCGCCCCCTCGTCGGCCAGGCGCGATTTCAACACCGCATGCAGCCGCCAGGTTACGTCGGCGTCTTCGGCGGCATAGGCCACAGCCTTGTCCAGCGGAACTTCGGCAAAGCTGATCGCCTTTTTGCCGCTGCCGCAGACATCCTTGAAGGCGATGCAGCTGTGGCCCAGGTGACGCTGCGCCAGCGCGTCCATCCCGTGCCCGCCGCCGATACCATCCTCGCCGCGCCCGGCATCCAGATCGAAGCTGATCACCATCGTATCGTCGATCGGGCTAACGGTGATCCCGTGGCGCGCCATCACGCTCAGATCATATTTGATGTTCTGCCCGACTTTCAGCACCGCATCGCTTTCGAGCAGCGGCTTGAGCCGGGCAAGAGCGGCGGCGCGGTCAATCTGCACGGGCTTTTGCGCAAACATATCGGTCCCGCCATGGCCAAGCGGGATGTAGCAGGCCTGATTCGCACCCGTGGCCAGGCTGATCCCGACCAGCTCTGCGCGCATCGCATCCAGCGCGCTGGTCTCGGTATCAAAAGCAACGATTCGTGCTGCAGCGGCGTGCGCGATCCAGCGATCGAGCGCTTCCAACGTCTGGACGCATTCATAGGCAGCGTAGTCGATCGCCGGCATATCGGGCAGCGGCTGGCGGCTCGCGCCCTCGGCCGGACCGGCTGCGGCGGTGACCGCCTTCTCGGGATGAAGCTGGGTTTTGCGCTCGGGACTGCCTGCGCCGGTACCCAGCCGCTTGAGCAGGCTGGTAAAGCCATGCTGGGAGAGGAATTCGGTCAACGGTTCGGGCGGAATTGCACCCAGTTTGAAGGCATCCAGCGGCAACGGCAGCGGACAGTCTTCCTTGAGCTGGACCAGCACGCGCGATAGCCGCGCCATATCGGCCTGCTCGATCAGGCTGTCGCGCAGTTTGCCCGGTTTCATGGCCGGTGCGGCGGCCAGCACCCCTTCCAGCGTGCTATGCTCCTGGATCAACTTGGTCGCGGTTTTCGGCCCGATCCCGCGGATGCCGGGAATATTGTCGGACGAATCGCCCATCAAGGCCAGCACATCGCCAACCAGATCCGGCACGACCCCGAACTTTTCCGCGACTTCAGGGAGATCGATTCGCAGGTTCTTCATCGTATCGAGCATGTCGATATGCCCCCCGCCCGGGCCATTTTCGGTAGGCGGGCAGGTCCCGATCAGTTGCATCAGATCCTTGTCAGAGGATACGATCGTCACATCCCAGCCCACCCGCGCCGCCGCGCGGGCGTAGGAGGCGATCATATCGTCGGCCTCGACATTGTCCTCTTCGATCAGCGGCAGCGAAAAGGCGCGGGTGGCGTCGCGAATCAGCGGGAACTGGGGTCTGAGATCCTCTGGGGCGGGCGGACGGTTGGCTTTGTACTGATCGTAGAGCTCGTTGCGGAACGAGGCTCCCGCCTTGTCGAGAATCACCGCAAGATGGGTTGGACCATCGGCTTTGTTGAGGTCTTCCGCCAGTTTCCACAGCATCGTCGTATAGCCATAGACCGCGCCAACCGGCACCCCGAGCGGGTTCGTAAGAGGTGGCAGCCGGTGATAAGCGCGAAAAATATAGGCCGAACCATCGACCAGATAGAGATGTTGTTTGGGCTCCATGGTCGAGGACCTAGCAGGCCCGAAGCAGGAGGTCAGCCGCACATTTGACCAATCAGCAGGCAGTTATGCCCAGTTTTGCGCTGGTCACGAACCTGCCACATTCGCAGCGCACTGTGGAAAAGTGCGAAAAATAGCGTGCAGAAACCTCTGCTGTGCGACAATCGCTTGCATCCAGAAACGAAGGCGATTAATTGACCCGCGAAGTCTACCGATGAGGTAGGCTTTCCGCTCGATCCACAAAGCCATCCGGTTTTGTGTCGCGCGTGGTCCACTCGCTGTTCAAGGAATACCATACATGCGCAAGATCGTTCTCGCTGCTGCCGCTGCCGGCGCCGCTCTCGCTCTCTCGGCTTGCTCGGAAAAGACCGAAGACGCCGCTGCTACTGCTGCTGATTCGGCTGCTTCGGACGCCGCTGCCACTGCAACTGACGCTGCCGGTGCTGCTACCGACGCTGCTGCTGCTGCTACCGACGCTGCTGCGACCGCTACGGACGCTGCTGGCGACGCTGCTGCTGCCGCTTCGGGCGCTGCTACGGATGCCGCTGCTGCTGCTTCGGATGCTGCCAAGAAGATGTAATCTTCGCCTTACGGCAAAGATTGGGGGGCGCGGGGGAAACTCCGCGCCCCTTTTCTTTTGTCCGGCTCCACCTGCCTGACGATCAAGCCTGCGGTTCGATCACCTTGCTTCTTTGCCGTTCGCCCGCCACCATCGGGCGATGATGGCAGTGGATGACCTTGCGACCGGGCTGGCGCGTGCCTTGCAGCGAATCGGCCTGCCTGTGCCGGATGCGCTCGAACGGCTCTCGGGCGGCGCAAGTATGGAAAGCTGGCGGTTTGCGGCGGGCGATCAGCTGCTGGTGCTCCGCCGCGCGCCGTCGGCCAATATGATGGTCGGGCGGCCGATGGACCATGCGGGCGAAGCCCGGTTGATCCAGATGGCCCGCGCTAGCGGGGTCACCGCTCCTGAAATCCTCGTTGAACTGATTCCCGCCGACGCGATCGGGACCGGGTTTGTCATGCGCGCGATCCCCGGCACCGCCGATCCGGCGGTAATTCTGGCCGAGGCCGATCCAGCCATGCTGATCACCGACATTGCCCGCGAGCTGGCCGCGATTCACCGGATCGATCCGGGCGAGCTCCCCGGCTTGCCCGCGATGGACACCGCCGCAGCGCTGGCGGCACTGCGCGCGCGGTTTATCGGTTATGGTGGGGACCGGCCTGTTCTGGCGCTGGCGCTGCGCTGGCTCGAAGCTCACATTCCCGTCCCGCAGGCCCCCCGGCTGGTCCACGGTGATTTCCGGCTGGGCAATCTGCTGGTCGATCAGGGCCGTTTGACTGGGGTACTCGATTGGGAGCTGGCCCATAGCGGCGATTTCCATGAGGACCTCGCCTATGGCTGCATGACCGTATGGCGCTTTGCCCGGCCCGATCGCCCGGCCTTCGGCCTGGCCTCCTTTGCGGATTGGCTGGACGCTTATCGCGCCGCCGGCGGCAGCGAGGTTGACCCGGCCCGGCTGCGCTTCTGGCTGATCTATCGAACTTTCTGGTGGGCGCTTGGCTGCCTCGAGATGGGCGGTTACTGGCGTTCGGGCAGCGATCGCGCGATCGAACGCGTGGTCATCGCACGCCGCACCTGCGAGCAAGAGCTTGACCTGCTGATGCTGCTCGAAGTGGAGGCGCCCGATGAAGAGCGGGCCCGGTTGCTGCCCGCGGCAAGACCGGTGCCGGCCGATGGCGCTGGCGAACCCAGCGCGGGTGAGATCCTTACCGCCATCTCCGAATGGCTGGCGAACGATATCAAGCCGCTGGTCAGCGGGCCTCAGCCTGGCAGCCGGGCGAGGTTCGATCTGGCCGTGGCGCGCAACGCGCTGAGGATCGTGAGCCGGGAACTGGCCCAGCGCCCGGATGTGGCCGACCCGGTGCTTGCAGCCGATCTGCTGGCGGGCAAGGCGACCCTGACGACACCGGGCCTGCTGGCGCGGCTGCGCCGGATGACGCTGGACAAACTTGCCGCCGACATGCCGAAATATCCGGCGCGCGCGATTGCGCGGGCGCTGTGGGAAGGGAACGACTGATGGATTTTGCGCTACCCGACGATCTCCTGGCCTATCTGGCCGAACTCGATGATTTCATCGCCGGCCAGATCAAGCCGCTCGAACAGGCGGATGATAATATCCGCTTCTTCGATCACCGCCGCGAATATGCCCGGACCGATTTCGAGAACCAGGGCCTGCCGCGCCATGAGTGGGAGGACCTGCTGCGCGAGGCCACTGCCCGCGCCGATGCCGCCGGACACTGGCGGTTTTCCGCGCCTCGCCAATATGGCGGCAAGGATGGCTCCAACCTGTGGATGGCGGTGATCCGTGATCGCTTTGCCGCCAGGGGGCTGGGCCTGCACAATGACCTTCAGAATGAACATTCGATTGTCGGCAACTTTCCCTTCGTCGCGATGTTCGACACCTTCGGGACCGAGGCGCAGAAGCAGGAGTTCATCCTCGGCGGGTTTGAGCGCCGCCGCCGGGTCGCGTTCGGGCTGACCGAGCCCGATCACGGGTCCGATGCCACCCATATGGAGACGCGCGCCGTCCGCGAGGTCCGCGATGGCGTGCCGGGCTGGCGGATCGATGGGCGCAAGATGTGGATCACCGGCATGCATGTTGCAACGCACTGCGCGATGTTCGCCCGCACCGATGGCCAAGACGGCGATGCCCGGGGGATCACCTGCTTCCTCGTTCCCAACCCGATCGAGGGCCTGGTGATCGAGGAATATATGTGGACTTTCAACATGCCGACCGATCACCCCCGGCTCAGTGTGACCAATGTCTGGGTGCCCGACAGCGCGATCCTTGGCGAAGAAGGCCGCGGGCTGTCGTTGGCGCAAAGCTTCGTCCACCAGAACCGCATCCGTCAGGCCGCCTCGTCGCTGGGCGCGGCGACGTACTGCGTCGAGGAAAGCGTCCGCTATGCCAGGGAGCGCAAGCCATTTGGCGAGGAGCTGGCCCGCAATCAGGCGATCCAGTTCCCGCTGGTCGAGCTGGCCACCCAGTGCGAAATGCTACGGTTGCTGATTTACAAGACCGCCTGGGACATGGACCGCCTGCCTCACGCGGCGATCGAGCGTGAGCTGTCGGACAAGGTCTCGATGTGCAATTACTGGGCGAACCGGCTGGTTTGCGAGGCAGCCGACCGGGCGATGCAGGTCCATGGCGGGATCGGTTATTCCCGGCACAAGCCGTTCGAGCACATCTATCGCCATCACCGCCGCTACCGGATTACCGAGGGCGCCGAGGAAATCCAGATGCGCAAGGTCGGGGCTTATCTGTTTGGCTATCTCGGCCCGCGCAAGGCGCTGTTCGGCGGGTAGGCTCGCTACCGCTTCGCTGAACCTCTAGCGCGAAGCGGTGCGGCGCAGACTGGGAGCTTCGGAGACATAGCCATCGTAGATCGTCCGGGCGATGCTGGCGATGCGGGCGTCGCGTCCCTGTTTGCCGCCTTGGCCCGTAACGTAGATCGCCACCGCAATGGTCCGGCCATCGGGGGTCGTAATGATCCCGACATCGCTGGCGGTGTTGCTCAGCGTGCCGGTTTTATGCGCAACGCGCGCGCCTTCGGGCAACAGTCCGGCGATCCGGCGTTTGCCGGTAACGCAGCGCTCCATCGCGCCGAAAATCACTGCCCGGCTGGAAGCGCTAAGCCATTCGCCGCGATGCAGTCCGCTCAGCAGACGAACCATCGCCTGCGGGGTGGTGCTGTCGCGCAAATCAACCGTAGTGGCGGGATCAAATATTCCATCATCGCGGACCAGCGTGGCAATGTCGCGATCGATGCGCACTCCGGTAAGGCCTGCCATCCGCATCCAGCGGTTGACCGCCTGCGGACCGCCGACGGCCGCCAGCAGGGCATCGGTGGCCTGGTTGTCGCTGCGGGTCAGGGCCAGCTCGATCAGCCCGTGCGCCGAAACCATCCCACCCGGACGAACCGGGGCGACCGCCGAGGACAGCTTGGCCGAGGCGACCGGGACCATCAGCGGATAAAGATCGCTCAGCCGGTAGCGGCCATCATCGACGCCCTGCAGGAAGGTCGCGGCAATCGCGATCTTGCTGGTGCTGGCGAGCGGGAAGGGCTGATCGCCCAGAACCGCGATATTGCGGCCGCTGCCCAGATCTATGGCCGCAACGCCGATCCGGCCGTTCTCAGCACTCGCCCGCGACAACAGCTGTGCCTCGAAGTCGCTACGATAGCCGGGAGCTGCGGGCACCGGGGCCGACCACCGTTGAACCGTGGGCGGTTGAGCAACAAAAGACTGCACCCGGGGAGGCGCAACCGGGCGCGCGGGCGGGCGAAATTCGGCGCCGAGGGCCTTGTCGAATTCGAGTTCGAGTGAATCTGCCCCGGCAGTTGCGGATGGAACCACCAGTGCGCTGGCCAAAGCCAGCATGCCCACCACCCGATAGAGAAGTCCGGTCCTCATCAACAGCGTTCTATCCCTCCGATGCTTTCTATTTCTCTAACGGAACGCGCGTCAGGCTCAAGCGCTGGCGCGACGAAGCGCCTCTTGGACAAGGGCAAACGCTTGTCTGGATGACATTTCATGGAAATCGATGCTTTGATGGCCACCGCCGGGGGCTGAAACGGTATCGCCGAGTCTTGCAGTTGCCGCCCATGAAAAAGGGCCGGAGGATTGCTCCCCCAGCCCCGATTCGGTTTGGCAGGTGGACGGACCTTAGAAGTCCATGCCGCCCATGCCGCCCATGCCGCCGCCGGGCATGCCGCCCATGGCAGGCTTGTCGTCGGGCCGGTCAGAGATCGCGGCTTCCGTCGTGATCAGCAGGCCAGCGACCGAGGCAGCGTCCTGCAGCGCGATGCGGACGACCTTGGTCGGGTCGATCACGCCGGCAACAACGAGGTTTTCGTAAACATCGGTTGCAGCGTTGAAGCCCTGGGTTTCATCGTTCTCGCGCAGCAGATTGCCCGAAACGACTGCACCGTCATGGCCGGCATTTTCGGCGATCTGGCGCAGCGGGGTCTGGATCGCCTTGCGGACGATATCGATGCCCTTGGTCTGATCGTCGTTCGCGCCTTTCATGCCTTCAAGCGCCTTGGTGGCATAGAGCAGCGCGGTACCACCGCCGGGGACGATGCCTTCTTCGACTGCAGCGCGGGTCGCGTGGAGGGCGTCATCGACGCGATCCTTGCGCTCCTTCACTTCGATTTCCGAAGCGCCGCCAACCTTGATCACGGCGACCCCGCCGGCGAGCTTCGCCAGACGTTCCTGCAGCTTTTCACGGTCATAATCGCTGGTTGTGGTTTCGATCTGCGAACGGATCTGCTCGACCCGCGCCTTGATCTCGTCAGCTGAACCGGCGCCATCGACGATGGTGGTGTTGTCCTTGTCGATGGTGACGCGCTTGGCCTGGCCGAGCATGGCGATGGTCACGGTTTCCAGTTTGATGCCGAGGTCTTCGGAGATCATCTCGCCCGCGGTCAGCGTGGCGATATCGCCCAGCATGGCCTTGCGGCGATCGCCGAAGCCCGGTGCCTTGACGGCCGCAACCTTGAGGCCGCCGCGCAGCTTGTTGACCACGAGCGTGGCCAGGGCTTCGCCTTCGATATCTTCGGCGATGATCAGTAGCGGACGGCCGCTCTGAACAACCGCTTCGAGAATCGGCAACATCGCCTGCAGGTTTGACAGCTTCTTCTCGTGGATCAGGATATAGGGATTATCCAGCTCAACGGTCATCTTGTCGGGATTGGTGATGAAGTAGGGCGACAGATAACCGCGATCGAACTGCATGCCTTCAACGACATCGAGTTCAAATTCGAGGCCCTTGGCCTCTTCCACGGTGATTACGCCTTCCTTGCCGACCTTTTCCATGGCTTCGGCGATCTTTTCGCCGACTTCCTTGTCGCCATTGGCAGAGATGATACCAACTTGGGCGATTTCGGTGGTGCCGGAAACCGGCTTGGAACGCTTGACCAGATCTTCGACAACCCGGGTCACGGCCAGATCGATGCCGCGCTTCAGATCCATCGGGTTCATACCGGCAGCAACGCAGGTCATGCCTTCGCGAACGATTGCCTGCGCCAGCACGGTGGCGGTGGTGGTGCCGTCACCGGCCTGGTCGTTGGTCTTCGAGGCCACTTCACGCAGCATCTGTGCGCCCATGTTCTCGAACTTGTCCTTGAGCTCGATTTCCTTGGCGACGGTAACGCCGTCCTTGGTGATCCGCGGAGCGCCGAAGCTCTTGTCGATCACGACATTGCGGCCCTTGGGACCCAGAGTAACCTTCACCGCGTTGGCGAGAATATCCACGCCGGCGAGAATGCGTTCACGCGCATCGCGCGAAAAGCGTACTTCCTTAGCAGCCATTGTTCAGTTTCCTTTTGAATTCAGTTGATTGGAACGGAGTCAACTCAGCCGACGATGCCAAGAACATCCGATTCCTTCATGATCAGCAACTCTTCGCCATCGACCTTGACCTCGGTGCCCGACCACTTGCCGAACAGGATGCGGTCACCGGCTTTGACGTCCAGCGGGGTAATCTTGCCATCTTCGGCGCGGGTGCCCGAGCCAACGGCGACGATTTCGCCTTCGCTGGGCTTTTCCTTGGCGCTATCGGGGATGATGATGCCACCGGCGGTCTTTTCTTCGGCTTCGATGCGGCGGACCAGCACGCGGTCATGCAGCGGACGGAACTTCATGGGTTGCTACCTCTCTTGAATTGAAATGAGGCTTGGCACTCTCTCATGGCGAGTGCCAGCGAGGCGCATATGGGAGCGGCCCGCGCCAGCGTCAAGCCGAGTGCGGCAAGATTCTTTTTCGCCGACTCAGCTTTGTGCCGGGAGCAACCCGAGTCGTTCGCGCGCCCGCCAGCGCCACAGCAGCAGGCCCGCAACTACCACCAGCCCGACCGCCAGACCAATCCAGACGCCCGTCCCCTCCAGCGGGGTGCGGAAGCCCAGCCACATCGCAGTGCCCATGCCGGGGAGCCAATAGCCAAAGATCGCTATTGCCATCGGCACCTGCGTATCCTGCAAGCCCCGCAATGCTCCTGCGGCGACTGCCTGTGCCCCGTCGAACAGCTGAAACGCCGCAGCGACGATCATGTATTGGACCGCAAAGCCGACCATGGCCGAATTGGCGGCCGCCGAGGGGTCGACATAGAGCGACAGGATCGTGTGCGGCATCAGCAGCATTGCGCTGGCGGTCACCACCATGAAGCCAACCGAAAGCGCCAGCGCGGACCAGCCGGCCCGGCCAATCCCGGCGCGGTCACCTGCGCCGAAGTGATAGCCAACCCGGATCGTCGCGGCCTGGCCGATCCCGAACGGCACCTGAAAGGCCAGCGCCGCCACCTGCAGCGCGACGGTATGCCCGGCGAGCTCAGCCGGACCTATCCAGCCCATCAGGAAGGCCGCGCCGCTGAACAATCCGGCTTCGGCCAGGATCGTAAAGGCAATCGGGGTGCCGATCTTCAAGATTTCTGCGAGCCGCGACCACTCCGCGCGCCACCAGCGTCCGAAGATATGATAGCGCTGCAACCGCCGATCAGCGGCGATGGCGACGACATAGGCGGCGACCATCGCCACCGAGGTCAAGACGCTCGATAGGGCCGATCCTTCCAGCCCCATCGCGGGCGCGCCCAGATTGCCGAAGACGAAAGCGTAATTGCCCAGCGCATTGACGAAAATCGCCAGCGCAGTGATCGCGGTAGCGAAGACCGGGCGGCCCAGTGCCGCAACGAAGGTCCGCAAGACGCTGGCGATGATCATCGGTATCATCGCCCACAGGAGAATGCCAAGGAAGCCCCCGGCTGCTAGCGCGACGACCGGATCCTGCCCGCTTGCCAGCATGATCTCTTCGCCAAAACTGGATACGATCATGCCCATCAGGCCGCATAGCACCGCCAGCCACAGCGCCATCCGAACGCTGCGGCGCACTTCGCGCACGGCATGCTTGCGGCGGCCGAGTTCGGCGGCGATTAGCGGGGCAACCGCGCCGGTTAGGCCCGAGAAGCACCACATCAGCAGTCCGAATATCGAGATCGAGAGGCTGGAAGCGGCCAGCGGCACCTCGCCCAGCCGGGCCACGAAGATCACATCGATCGTATGGACCATCATCTGCAGCAGATTGGCAGCCGCCAGCGGCGCCGAAAGACGCAGCATCGCACCAAGTTCCAGGCGCCAGGGGGAAGGGGACTGTGTCTCGAACATAAAGCCGGTCCGAATAGGCGCGAGGCAAGTGGCAACAAAGTGGAATCTCAGGAGGCCATACCGATCGCGGGCCAATCGTGCGCTTTTGGCAACTCTGATGTGACAAAGGCGCTTCCCCAACACAGACTTATCACTCTATTCAGGCGGCAAGAGATTTTGGCACTCAGGGAGAATTGGAACATGCGCAATCTTGGCTCGGCTGGCTTGGCCCTGGCACTGGCGGTCGGACTTTCCGCCTGCGGCGCGCCGTCGGAGCCGCCCGCAGGGGAAGACGCCACCGCAGAAACTTCCCTTGCCGCAGCTCCCACTGATGCCCGCCCGGCCAGTTTTTCCCAATGCTCTTCCTGCCACGCCGTGCAGGCCGGATCGAACGGGATCGGGCCAAGCCTGGCCGGGGTGTTCGGAGCCAAGGCCGGACATCTGGGCGTTGCCTATAAATATTCCGACGCGCTGCTGGCCTCTGGCCTGACCTGGGACGAGGCGGCGCTGGATGAATGGCTGACGATGCCGTCGAAGAAGGTGCCCGGCACCAAGATGGTTTATGCAGGCCAAGCCGATCCAGCCAAGCGCAAGGAATTGATCGAGTATCTTAAGACGCTGAAGTGATGCGAACAGTCTGGCACGTCAAAGGTCTGACGCTGCTGCTGTGTTTCGCCGTACCGGCCTGCGCAACGTCAGGATGGGATCGCCAGCCGGGCTTGCCCGGCGAGCTGGCGCGCGGAGACACCGGTACCATTGCCGGGATCTGGCGTGAGCCGGGTCGTGGCGGACTGGTGCTTTCGATTATGGATTTCGGCAGTTATGCTACCTTCGCGGTCCGGCGCGGTTGCACCATCACTGGCGGTGTGCTGCGCCCGCGCGGTGCAGGCACCTATACAATCGAGCGTTACGAAAGCGGATTCAGCGAGAAGAAATGCGGCCCGTGGCGCAGCGGCCCGGAGGTGGCCCCCTTCGCAGGCAGCAGCGTATTGATCGAGCGCACCCGATTCGACCTCTCGGTTTCGAGCGAAGCAACGACGCTGCACTTGCGGCGGGTGGTGACGGACTGAGCCGAGACGCGAAAAGGGCGACACGAGTTGCCCCGTGCCGCCCTTCCATCTGCGAATGCTTCAAGACACCCGCAAAACTGGTAAGAATTACTTGATTTCGACGGTGCCGCCGGCTTCTTCGATCTTCTTCTTGATTTCTTCGGCTTCAGCCTTGTTGACGCCTTCCTTGATCGCCTTGGGAGCGCTCTCGACGAGGGTCTTGGCTTCGGTCAGGCCGAGCTGGGTGATCGCGCGGACTTCCTTGATGATCTGGATCTTCTTGTCGCCGAAGCCGGTCAGGATGACGTCGAATTCGGTCTTTTCTTCAACTGCTTCGGCAACCGCAGCGGCGGGGCCGGCAACGGCCACGGCAGCAGCGGCGGAAACGCCCCATGCTTCTTCAAGGGCCTTGGCAAGGTCAGCCGCCTCAAGGACGGTCAGCTTCGAAAGTTCTGCAACGAGATTGGCGATA
>JANNAE010000032.1:0-23742 GCA_031383985.1 Novosphingobium sp.
TACAACGGCCGCGATGTGGCGGTGATCCGTGCCCGGTTTGAGGGCATTCCAGTGATCCTGTCCAGCGCCACCCCCGCGCTTGAATCGATGCAGCTGGCCGAGGCCGGGGTCTACCGCAAGATCGAGCTGCCGGGCCGGTTCGGCGGGGCGAGCTT
Source organism: Novosphingobium sp. (assembly GCA_031383985.1). Classification (GTDB taxonomy): domain Bacteria; phylum Pseudomonadota; class Alphaproteobacteria; order Sphingomonadales; family Sphingomonadaceae; genus Novosphingobium. The sequence goes on from JANNAE010000032.1 coordinate 156, forward strand.
GCCAGAGATAGAGATTATCGATCTGCGCGCCGAACAGCCCGAACGCGGGCGCTGGCTTGCCCCGCGGTTGGTGCTCGAAATGAAGCTGCGGCTGCAACGCGGCGAGCAATCGCTGCTGTTCCTCAACCGGCGCGGCTATGCACCGCTCACCCTGTGCCGCCACTGCGGCTATCGCTTCCAATGCCCCAATTGCAGCGCCTGGCTGGTCGAGCACCGGCTGTCGCGGCGACTGGCCTGCCATCATTGCGGCCATCAGGTGCCGGTGCCCGAAGCCTGCCCCGAATGCGGCACCCCCGATTGCATGGTCGCCTGCGGCCCGGGGGTAGAACGGATCGCCGATGAAGTGGCCGCGCTATTGCCCGAGGCACGTGTTGCGCTGGTGACGTCAGACACGCTCAATTCGCCTGGCAAGATCGCGGAATTCGTGGCGGCGGCCGAAGGCGGCCTGATCGATGTGATCATCGGCACCCAGCTGGTGACCAAGGGCTATCATTTCCCCGAACTGACGCTGGTCGGCGTGGTCGATGCCGATCTTGGCCTTGAAGGCGGGGATCTGCGAGCCGCCGAGCGCACCTATCAGCAGATCGCCCAGGTGGCGGGACGGGCCGGACGAGCGGCCAAACCGGGCGAGGTGCTGATCCAGACCCGTCATCCCACCGCAGCGGTCATCACCGCGCTCGCCTCGGGTGACCGCGATGCCTTCTACGCTGCCGAAACCGAGGCGCGCCGCGATGCCGGCGCGCCGCCGTTCGGGCGCTGGGCGGCGATCATCGTCAGCTCCGAGGACGAGGCCGAGGCCCGCGATGCCGCCCGCGCGATCGGCGGCTCGCGTCCGGATGTCCCGGATGTGGCGATCTATGGCCCTGCCCCTGCCCCGATGTCGCTGTTGCGCGGCCGCTACCGCTATCGCCTGCTGCTCAACGCGCGGCGCTCGGCAGAATTACAGACAATCATCCGCGACTGGCTGGGGCCCTTGCGCTTTCCCTCTGGGGTCAGGGTGGCAGTGGATATCGATCCCTACAGTTTCGTCTGAACGGCCCTAGCGCGCGGGCGCGAGCAGGTTTGTGACCGCCGCCGCGACCGGGGCAACTGCTGGAGCAAGGATCGACCGGGCAATGTCGCCGGCTGAGGGAGAGGGTGGTGGTGCCACTGGCGGAGCGACCACTGGTGGCGGGACCACTTGCGGCGGGACCACGGGTGGCGCGACCACGGGCGGAGCGACCGCTGGTGGAGCAACCACAGGCGGCGCAACCACGGGCGGAGCAACCACGGGCGGCGCAACCACGGGCGGCGGGGTCGGCACAGGCCGGGCACCGGTTGCCGCGGACGCGAGCCGACTGGTATCGATCGTCGAAGCGGGCGGCGGCGCGGGAGTGTGCAGCGCGGCGTCCAGCCGGGTGGCGCGTTCGGCTAAGTTCGCGGTAGCCGCAGCGCTACGGCTATTGGCTTCCGAAGTCAGCCGCGCCGCCTCCGCCGCGGGGTTCAGCGTATTGGCCCGGATGCGCTCGACATCGTTCCCCCCGGCAAGCCGGTTGAGCGGAACGTAATCGGTCTTGAAAACCAGCTCGACCCCGCTGTCGAGATCGACCGAGGCATTGATCCCCTCCGTCGTCTGGGTCCGGTCGGTCGAGACATAGCCGATGGTGTTCTGGATCTTCGCCTCGACCCCCCACGGGCCGAATTTGGCACCGACGCCGGCTTCGGTTGTGTTGCGCATGTCAAACTGCGAGCCCCGATCATTTGCCGCCGCGCTATTGGCATCGACATGCAGCCGCATCGAGGCATTGACCCGGCCACTTTCTATGACAATTCTCTGCAATCCCATCTGGACCATGGTGGCGAGCAGCTGTTGCCGGTTTCTGGCAAGAACCTGCCGGGCCAACGGCACCAGCGTCTCGGGATTCGAGCCGGGCAGCGAACTGCCTTCGGGCGCGCCAAGCGCAGAGCGCAGCGCCGCTTCGGTCGGCGGTGTGCCGCCGGGACGAAGGACGATCCGGGTCGCTTCATCCTGCTCGGCCTGGATTTCCGCGCGCCGCGCCTGCGCTTCGGCGGGCTCGAGCCCTTCAAGTTCCGCGGCCATATCCACCTCATCGCCGCCCTCGATCATATAGGAGCCGGGGAAATGCTCGGCCAGCCAGCTGCGGGCACCCGATACGCCAACGTTGCTATCCGCAAAGCCCTCGGTGGTCTGGGCAACATTGCGGATCAGATCGACGAAGGCAGTCAGCTGTTGCTGGTTCGAATCGTTCATCGCCTTGAAGACGCCGGTAATCAACTCATTGACAAAACGCGGAAAACTTACCGCATTCATCATATTCTGCGTGGTTCCGGCGACCCGGTCCACCGCGGTCCCGGAAAACTCGCTGCCCGCGTTCTGGGCCAGCGCAAGCGGCGGGCGCGGCGGATGGGCTGCCTCATGCATATCGAGCGCAGTCGAGCTGATCCGCGCCAGAGAGCCAGCGATCGCCCGGCGGGTGGGATCGTCAAGCGCAGCGAAATCCGGGGACTGGCACAGCAGCTCGCGCACCGCCTGGCGCGCATCGTGGCGCGGAGCCGGAACTATTTGTGCGCCGGGGCGCATCTCAACCGGCCAGTGCTGACCAGACCGATGCGGCCCGGTCCGGCGGCGCGGCTGGAGCCATGGCGGGTTGCTGAGCGGCCACCGCTTCGCCCAGCGAAAGGGTTGCCTCAAGCCAGTCAAGTGCTGCACCGATTACCGGATCGCCCAGACTGACCAACTGCCCTCCCGCCAAGGCTGCATCCAGCGAATCGGCCAGCCAGGCGAGCAGGATCAGCCCGGCCTTGCCGCGCCGGACATAGGGCTGGGCATCGGGCAGTTGCTCATGCCCAAACCGGGCCACCGCGCGCACCACATCCCAGATATCACGCGCCCTAAGCACCCCGCGCAAATCTGGGCTGCCCAACATGGCAAAAGCTTCCTTCAGCGTCGTCATGACTTCGCTGGCGATAAAGGCGGTCATCCCGCTGCTGGCATCGCCGAGATTCTGGGCGAGCGCCCGCGCCGCATTGCGGACCCGGACCTGGCCCATCATCGTACCCTGATCGCGCGCGCCGCCTTGCTCTTCGAACTTGGTCAGCGCCTCGCACAATTCGAACATCCGGTCCTCGAAGCGGGCATTGCGATTGCCCTCTGCCGAGACCGGGCCGCTCGACGTGCCAAACAGCCGGGCGAAAAAGGCATTACGCTCTTCAGGGGCCATCCGCTCGCGCCGGTGCTGCCACCATTGCTCGACTAGCGGCGTCGCGCTGCCCAGATCGAAATTCATCACCCCGGTCGCAACCAGACCGGCGAGTTTTTCAGCGCTGGAAATAATCCCGGCTGGCTCCAGATCGGCAGCCAGATAGATCGAGGCAAGGGCGCGCAATTGGGCCCGGTCGATCCGCGCAGCCGAGGTTTCCGGCAGCTCCAGCCCGTCCAGCTCTTCCAGCGTGAAGGCCAGTCCTGGCGCAGTGGCGCGGGCCACGAGCGCTGCGCCTTGCGCCAGCGCGGCAGCGAGAGTCACATCCGCAACCGGCGCGATCTGTGGAGCCTGCTGCGGACAAGGCGACCCTGGCGGAGGCGGTATGAGCCGCGCCACCGGCCTAGCCCGTCGGACGTGCTGGAGCAGCGCCAGCACCTGCGGATTCATTCGGATTATAGGGGGTGCTGTTGCCCTGAATGACTGACATCATCCCCGGTGTCGCCATCTTGTCCAGCGGCAGGTAATCGCTCTTGAAGTTGACCCGGACTTCGCCGGTGAGCTTGGCGTTGACCTCGGCCTTGGATTCGCTCGTTTCTTCCACTGCGGTGCCGACCGTGGCGACATGTTCCTGCGAGGCTTCGAAGCCTGACGAGACATCGATCGGGGAGAACCAGGCACCATAGCTGGCTTTGGCGTATTCTTTGGACTTCTGCTCGGACCTGTCGCTCATCTGCGCAGTATAATTGCGCGACGCCTTGTCGCTGGCCCGCATGCTGAAAATGACCTTCGCATTTATCGACCCATCTGTAATAACTATCCTGTTAATTCCGAGCATTACCATCGAAGAAAGCATCTGCTGGCGCGATTTTGCCATCTGGAGCCGCGCCGCCGTAACCAGCCGCAACTCGGCATTGGCATCGGTAATGTCACTGACCGGCGGAGAGAGGTTGAGATTGCGGCTGATTTCGGCTAGCCGCACTTCCGGGTTTTCACCGATCGGGACCAGCACCGCAGGAGTTGTTGTTTCACTCGTTCCAGCGGCACCCGGTTCGCCCAACGCAAACCCCTCGCTGTTCGAACCCGCCTGAACCCCCAGCGCATCGGGGTAGCTTTCGGCAAGGAAATCGCGGCCCGCCCCTTCGCTGATATTATCGCGCATGAACTGGTCGGTGGTCTTGGCAACATTGGCGATAAGCTCGCCATAAGCGCGCATTTGCTCGATCGAGCTTTCGACGATTGCTTGGAACACATTTTTGATCAAGCCGCCAACAAACTTGGGAAAATCAACCTTTTTCACCATCTCGCCGAATTGCTCGACGCCCTGGCGCACCGCCCCGGCCTGAAAATCCTTGCCGGCAAACCCGGGGCTGGCTGAGAGATTGCGCTTGGTCGCCTCGACCGGATCTTCCTTGTTTTCTTCCAGCGCCCGTGCCGTCGCTATGTTGCTGGTCGCGATCTCAGTGGGTAAGGTCCCGGCGGGTAACTCTCCCCGTTCCTCGCGCGCGGCGACCTCGGAATAGACCCCGTTGGGATCGGCCATGAAGGCCAGAACTTGCACCGTTGCGCGCGCCATCCGGTCGCGCTCGTCTTGCGTGAGATCGGGAAAGCTCTGGCTGGCGGTGAGCAGGCCTTGCACGGCCCGGCGGGTCGCTTCAAGCGCCGGACCGGCAGTTGCTGTGGCCGGCGAGGCAGCGGCGCGCGGGAACGCAATAAGACTGGACATGGCCACGCCCCCCTAAGCTGCCGGTGCAGCGGCAGTCGGTGGCGGGGCAACCACCCCGGCCGCCGGAGCCGCGCGCGCGCTGGGGACGACATTGGGATCGACCGGCGTCGAATTCCCCTGAATCGCTGCAATCATCCCCGGCGTCGCCATCTTGTCGAGCGGGAGATAATCGCTCTTGAAGTTGACATCGACAATGCCCGACAACTGGATCTTGGTTTGCAACGTCGCTTCATTGGATTCAGACGCAGCAGTCTGCATGGTAATGATCGGCTTGTTCTCGTATTTGTACTTGCCCTTGGCATAGTAGTCGGCGCTGTAATCGCCGTCATAACCGCCATCCTTGTCGCGCGAATAGGTGCCATCGTTCTTGCTGCCGCTGTCGTACTCGCCTTCGCCGGCATAGGTGGTCTGGATCGAGCCGTCCTTGTTGCGCGCCATATCCACTGCGCTCGCGGAACGCCGTTTAGCCATGCGGTCAGTGGCCTTCACATCGTAAATGATCTTGGCCGAAATTTTGCCGTCGGTAACAACTATCCTATTGATTCCCATCAAGACAATCGAAGCCATTAGCTGCTGGCGCTGGCGCGCCAACTGCATCCGGCTGTTCTCAACCAGAGCCTTCTCGACATTCTCGTCCGACAAATCGAGGCTTTTGAGCGCGCCATTTTCGAAATCCAGCTTGTTGTTGACCTTCTTGAGTGCCTCGGCTTCGTCGACTCCCTCGCGGATGCCGAGTCTTGGCCGGGGGTTGTCTTCGGAATCATCCATCTGAATCTCGAACAGATCGGGGAACTGCTCGACCATATGATCGCGGCCCTGATTCTCATCGACATGGTCATCCATGAACTGTTTGAGCGAGGTTGCGACCGAGGCGATCATCTTCTGGTAGGCATCCATCTGCTCGATGCTGCTGGTGGTGATGGACTTGAAAACCCCATTTATCAGCTCAGACACGAACTTGGGAAAGCTGACTGCATCGAGCAATTCGCCGGCGATTGTCGCCCCCTCGCGTGCAGCGTCGGCGCTGAATTTTTTTTTGCCGATATCGTCGACCGCAGCCTGCTTCTGGTCCCAGGTCGCCTCGCTGGCGGAATGGTCGGCTGGCTCTTCCAGCAGCGTCCGTGCCTGGGGCTCGAGCTGGTTGCCGGGGATCCCCTCAGGCCGGGCAATATAATCGGCCACCAGCGCAGTATTTCGCGCTATCGCGGCCCGGTCAGCATCGGACATGGCGCTGAAAGCGGGCGATTGCGTCAACAATGCCTCGACCGACCGCCGTACCGCTTGATGCGGGACCGGTGGCTGGCTGGCGGGAGGAGGGGCAAGGGTAGCGACAGACATCGAACAGGCTCCGAATGGAGGAGATAACAAGGGGATCAGGCGGCGCGTTGCACCGCGTCGGTAGCCAGTTCGAACTCGACCGGACGCAGATACAGGCTGATCCGCGGCGGCGAGAGCGCATCGGTGCGCAGGCTGACAATCGAGAAGCGGCCCGGCCAATATTCGTCTTCGGGGGTGAAGGCCCCCATCCAGCGCTCCAGCGCGGCCAGCCCACGCGGCCGTTCGGCCAGCCCCATGGTCAGCAGGCTGAGGAAGCTGGGCGGAACATCGGGGATCGCGCTGAGCAGGACATAGATCTCGAAATCGGGCCCCGCCGGGCCGTTGCCAAAGGCGAGCAATGCCGAATTGGCCGGCAAATCAAACCGCCCGCCCAGGATCAGCCCGATCATCTGCATGATCCCGGGCAACCGGTGGCCCAGCCCCAGCGCATCGAGCACCGGCTGGAGATCGGGAAGCCTGAGCTGCTGGGTCGCGGCGAAAGTCATCCGTTGGCCCACCGCATCGCGCTGTGCGGCGACGGTGGTAAACATCGGCTGGATTCCCGGAACCAGAGCCAAGGCTGTCTGGACGATCCGCGCCAGCCCCATCGGCAAGTTATCGATACTGATCTTGCCGCCCGGGGTCTCGTAATAGACCTTGGTCGAATAGAGCCCGTTGCGATCGAAGCTGTTGCCGAAGAAGGCGCCGAACCCCAGCCCGCCATTGCTGCTGCCAAAGCCGCGATAGGGCTCGCTGGCCTGATCGAACCAGTTGAGCTGATCGCGCCCCATGAAATTGCCGAGCAATCGGCGCATCTCGCGGGTCGCTTCATCGCGCCGATCAAGCGGACTGGCCTCGGGTGGAAGCGGCTCGATCGTATAGCGCACCATGCCCGGCTGGTTCTCCGAAAAGCTTGGCTCAAACGGCGGGGCCATAGGCATCAGGGCATTGCTGCGATAGCGCGGATCGTCCTCGGGATAAGGGAAGGTCCGCATGAACAAGTCACGCAGCGGAGTATAGGCATCGGCTGAACCCAGCGCTTGGGAGACACTCTGCAGCTTGTCTTGCAAAGCAAGGGCAAGCGGGCGGGGTTTTTTATTGAACATGGCATCAATTCCTTCGTCGAGAGCATGTCTGGCAGCGCGAGCGAGGCCGGGGCGTGTCGCGGTCTAATGCCGCGACATGCTCCAGCTGGGGTTGCGAGCGCTCATGCCCAGTCCGATATCGCCGATGCCATCCAGCATCTCGCGGGCCATCGCCGGGATCTGGATCGGCTTCGAAGTCATCTGCGGGGCTTCACGCGGCTGGGACAATTCCTCGATCTGGCTGTCGCTGGTCGCAGTATCGGCCAGCCACAGCTCGCAGGCGTTGACCAGATCATAGTCGTTGGGGTTGACCGTTGCCTTGTGGTTGCCCGAGGCATCCGGGAACCGGACCACGCTCATATCGATGATCTGCTCGGTCGGATTGAGGATCCGCATGGTGTTGTTGGCCAGCCATGCGGTGATGATCGTGCCGCAGGTCGCCAGTGTGCGATAGCGGCTCGAAGTACGGGCGCCGCCCAGATCGTAGGTCGCGATCTGATCGACCACTTGCCACATATCGCGCGCGCCAAAGGCAGAGAGGATGTCCTGATCGCTGAGCAGGGCGATGATCCCCTTGATCTGCGATTGCAGCTCACGTCCGGCATAATGCGCCATGCCATAGCCATGGAGCGAGAGATTGCCGGCCAGATCACGTGCGGATTTGCGCACTTGCTGCTGGCTGATCGCATTTGGAACGCGGGCGCGCAGCATCTGGTCCACTTCCATCTGGCGGACAAAATTGGACACCGACGAGACAAACCGCAGCCACAGGTCATTAAAGTCGCGATTGACCATGGCCCCGGGCTCACCGCCGGGCACGCCCAGCGTGATCGAGGCAAAGTTCCTGCGTTCCTGCTCGCTCATCCGGTTCGGCGCCTCGCGCCAATAATTGTAGAGCATCTTTCCGGCAGGCCCAGGTCCGATCGGCAATGTCCCATGCTGGAACTGCTGGACAATCTTGTCGACCGCCGGGAAGACCTTGAGCTCCTCGAACATCGCCGAAACTATCATCGGCCCCATGATCCGGACGTTTTCGGCAATGATGTTGCTTGCGACATAATCGTTCAGATCGGGCAGATCGATCCCCAGATCCGGAATCGCTTCGCTGCCTTTGGTACGCTGGATCGTATCGAGCACTTCGTTGATCCGGCGGCGCAACTGCGGTTCGTTATGCGAAACCTTGCGATCTGCCAGCCCGCGCATCACCAGCGCGAATTCTTCTGCGCTGACTTTGGGCTCCTTGGGGCCATCGCCATCGGGGTCGCTTTCCTCGGCTAGCAGTTTGAGCACGCGATCGGCAAAATCGCCATAGCTGCGCGCTTCGCCCAACACCGCAAAGAAGCTCCTGGTGAAGGCCGCGAACAGCGGGTGCTGCTTGTCGGGATTGAGCGTTTGTCCCCGTGGCGTGCCAGTGGCGGGCTTGCCGGTGAGGTTCTTTTCCTGCGCGACGAGCTTGATCGGCGGGGAAGTGACCCGTTCGACGATCAGCAGCCCCATGGTCAGCGCGGTCAGCGCGACATCGACGTCGAGCGACTTGGCTTCGCTCAACCGTTCATGCAGGGCTTTGGCAGAGGTTATGTCACCAAACAGCAGGTGGCTCTTGCCCAGCCCGCGCAGCTCTTCCTTAAGCCCGACCTGCTCATTGAGCACGGTACGCGCGGCGACGAACAGTCCGTCCGGGTTCTCATCGACCTTGCTGTTGTCATCGCGCGAAGCATTGATGACCTTCAGCATTTCGTCGAACTGGCGCTTCTGCCGCTCTTCGCTGGCACTTAGCGTACGGCGATCCCCCTGCTCGATATCTTCGAGCCGGCGAAACTCGTAATTCAGATCGGCATAGGCCTTGTTCTGGCGATCATCGAGGTCGCGGAAGCGGATGTTGGATTCAACGAGAGTCATGATAGTTCTCCTGGCATTTCGTGAAATCGGATTTGGTTGAAAAGGGTGGGCGGGTCGTCTGTGGTCAGCCGTCAGTGGTCAGCCGTCATCGGCGCCTCCATTGGCGTCGGGTCCTGTCGAATAGCCCGGGGTCTGATCGATCTCATGGTCGAGGGCAGAAAGAGCGGCGGCAGCATCGAGAATCCCGGCACCGCAGCCGCTGGTGGCATTGCCTGCAAACGGCTGGGCGGTGGCAATCAAGATACGGCGGACCGTCTGGGCATCTATTGGCCTCGCCCGGCGATGGCTGCGCGCAACCAGCAAGGCCGCCGCTGCCGCCACGAACGGCGCGGCAAAACTGGTGCCGGAGGCGGACTGGTAGCCGCTTACCGAACTAGTCAGCACCTTGTTGCCCGGCGCGCACAGCGCGACATGAGCCCCCCGCGTCGAAAAGCTGGCGGGCACGCGACTATCGTTGACTGCGCCAACTGCGATGACTTCGGGAAATGCTGCGGGCCAATAGCGCGTCTCGCGGCCATTGTTGCCGCTGGCCGCAATCAGGATACAGCCGCGCGCAATCGCATAGGCAACCGTATCGGCATGGGGTTTGGGGCTGTTGGGCAGGATCGCCGCATCATCGGTGCCAAAGCTCATGTTGATGATCTTGGCGCCGAGATCGACCGCTAGCTTCAGCGCCAGGTCGAGGTCACTGATCGCACCGATCCCGACCACCTTGCTGTTGGGCAGCTTCGCAGCGGCCAGCGCGCGCATCGGCAGGATCCGGCACATTCCGCCCAGCCCCCGCGGCATCCCGATCCCGCGCGCAGCGATGATCCCGGCACAGCCCATGCCATGACCGACAAAGACATCGCTCGGCCGCAGATCCATCGTTTCGTGATCGCCCAACAGCTCGATCCCGGCTGCGACGTCGCCGCTTTCGAGGCGAACCGTGTCGAACCCGGCGCGGAAAGTGTGAACAAATTCGGGGTGGCTGGTATTTACCCCGCTGTCGATTAGCCCGACCACGACGCCCTCATCGCCCAGTTCGATTGCCAGCGCTTCCTGCATCCGCACCATCCTGCGCGCATTCCAGCCGCCATCCCCGCTATCGGGAACAGGCAGCGGCTCGCCCCCATCGAAGGGCAGCTGCGAGACATAGTTGGGGCTGACGCTGGCCACTGTGCTGATCTGCGCCAGCGCATCGCATAGCTGGTCGATCGGGGTGCCTGCCGGAACCCGCAGCATCAGCGATCCGGCTATCCCCGTGCTGTGCTCCACCCCGTCATAGCCCAGATGGGTTGCGCCCGGTGACGGCGGATGCGCAGCGGCCGGGAACTGCCGGGCCGCGCGGAACTGGCCAGCAAGGCGGTTGGTGATCCGGTCGATCGGGCCATGGTCGTCGATGCTTGCCGGCGCAATCTGGGTGCGCCGCGAGATATCGCGCAGCGTCGGGATCGTCTCGGACGCCTCGCCCACTGCCAGCTTGAGCAGCACACTGGTGGGTGAGCTGGGTTGCCCGTTTAGGACGGCCAGCGCGGTCATTGCAGCTGCTCCGAAACCGGAAGACCGGTTGGCACCGGCGGGATCGCCAGCGCCGCGGCTGGCGCTTCGGCTGGCGATGGGGCGGCCGGGGCAAAGGCCGAGAGGTCAAAGCTCATCGCGGTCGCGCGCTGCGGGCTTGGTTCAATGGTCAGCTCACCCGCCCATTGCCCGTCAGCCGGGGCGATCAGCAACTCACCGGCGGAGGATTTGAGGATCGAGACCGGGCGATTGCCGATCCGGACCTGCGGGAACTGGCCCTGGCGCACCAGGTTCCGCCCGGTGACGCGCAGCAACGGCGGCTCGCCGGCACTCTCTCCGCCCGCGCCGTGGACGGGTTCGATCCGCCGCACGCTGGGGGCAGAGGCGCTGTTCAGCGCCTTGCGCAGCCGGTCAAGCGGCAGGTTGGTAACCCGCCCGATCGCACCGACCCGGTTATTCTCGTCGACTTCCTGCAGTTGGCGCACCGTACGAACCCCGGCCCATTCGAGCCGTTTGCGATCATCCTGGCTCAGCTCTTCAATGTCATCGAGCGATTCGTCATCGGGATCATCGGACAAGGCGCGGGCGTTTTCCTCGATCGCCGGGCGGGTTATGGTGGTGAAGACCAGATGGAACATGCTGGCCTCACCCTCACCGGCTGCGGCCGGGCGGATGCGGATCTCGCTATCGGTGAATTCGACATGGGCGCGCAGATCAAGATTGATGTCCTTGATCGCGAAAGTCAGCGGCAGGTTGGCGTTGCGGGCCTTGAGCGCCATCGCCGCCTGGGCGTTGTCCAGCTGGCTTTGCACCGCCTGGATGAAGTCTTCGAGCCGCAGGGTGACCGAGGTGTTCATGCCACGGCCCCCAGCGGTTCGGCCTGGAAGCGGACAACCAGCCGGGCCGGCTCGGTATCGAAGGCGGTGCGCAGCCGGAATAGCGGGAGATCGCCGATCAGCACCGGGCCATCGGCATCGCTGCCCAGCCGCAGATCGAGCGGCAGGTCCAGATCGATCGAGGTCACCCGCACCCCGCCGCGCAATTCACCCCCGCGCAGGCCTAGCGCACTGCCCGCGATCTCGCCGAGCGTTTCGCCAAGGGGGCGGCGGCCGTTCATGCCGGGCTCCCAGCGACGGGTGCGGCAGCGGGTGGCGGCATGGTGACTGGTGGCGGCACGGCAGCTGACGGCGGCGAGGGCGTTGCCGCCGTCACGGGCGCAGAAACTGGTGCCGCAATGCTCGCCGGCGGTGTGCTGCGGCGGCTGTGCCGTTCCAGCAGGGTGCGCTGCGCTTCGTCAATAAACCGGTCGAGCGGCAGCGTTTCAGAGGCAAAGTTGATCCGGACATTGCCGGTCACATCGGCGCGCAATTCCGTGTCGGACTGGGCATTGACCGCGACGGTGGAGACGGTGGTGATGGCACTTTCGTTGCCCCGCGCGCCCCATTGCGAACCACCGGTCTGCGGATCGTTCGACGTGGCATACTGGACCGCGGCGCGATCGGCGGCGGCGGCACGAAACTTCAGGCCCGCGCTGATTGTGCCGTCCTTGACGATGACTCTCTGCATCCCGAGCAGGACCATCGTCGAAAGCGTTGCCAGCCGGGTTTGGGCAACCTTCTGCCGGGCGGCGGGGAGAACACGTTCTTCGAGCAGTTCGGCCGAGAGCACCTCGCCCGCCGCGCCGAAATCGCCCAGCCAGTCTGGGGCATCGCCTTCGTCATCGGGGCCGCGCAGCGGGGCCATGGTATAGCTGCCGCGATCCTCGACCAGCGTGACGTCGCGCGGATATTGCTCGACCAGCCAGGCCCGCACCTGGCCCGGCGTGACATTCTCGCTGGCAAATTGTTCGAGCGGTTTGGACACGGCTGAAACCAGCTCGGCAAAACCCTCGACCTGACGGATCGAGCTGTCGACAATCGCGTCATATGTTCCATGCACCAAACTTGCCACAAAGGTCGGGAACGCAATTTCATCCATCAGCGCGCCGGCGCGCCGGCCCAGGGCATCGGTGGCCTTTTCCTTGGGTGCAGCGGGCGGCGCCGATGGATCACCGGGCAGGCCAATCATCTGGCCGTCCTGAGGCGCCGGTACCCTACCTCCACCCGAAGCAGCGATCTCACGGCCAAAGGCATCACGGGCAAGGGCAGAGGCAACGGCGGCAAGGCCGGTGCTGCGCGGTGGCGGAGGAATCCGTGGGGTCATGGTCATGGTCCGCCCGGCCAGTTCAGGCGGTCACCGGCTCGCGAGCCGGGACCGGCTGCGGCACGGGAGCGGCAGTGGCAGGCGGCGTAGCAGGAGCCTCGGTGCCGTCGCCGCAATGCCGGGTTGCAGCACGGCCATCGCCGCCCAGCGTAACCTCGCTCACTCCAGTCTGATCCGGCTGTCCAGCCAGGCTGAAAATGGTGGTCACCCGCACCAGCAGCGCGGTTCGATCCGGGGTGCCGGACCCGGCAACGATGTCCGCGCGCACTGTGGCGATCCAGCCATCGGCGACCGATCCGCCCGCTGGCGCGATCGCGATATCGCCCACTGCTGCGCCATCGAACTTCCAGTCGATCGCGAGGCCGGCCTGAACCCGGCCACCGGCAGAGTCGATATAGGGCCAGTCGGTCAGCATCACCCGCTCACCGGGGATCGGCGCCATCCCTGCCCCGCCCGCCAAGGCATTGGCGGGGCGGATCATCCCGGCCAGCTGGGCCAGATCATAGCTGCGCCCGCCATCGCTGGATGTCGCGCGGGTGACCGCGCCGGCCACATCGACCGGTGCAGGCGTCGCGACGATGGCAGGCTTGACCACCGCTTCGTCGCCAAAGCCGCGGGCCAATCCTCTGGCCAGCCCCTGCGCATATCCCGCACCGCTGGCGCTGCCGCGATTGATGGTATGACCGTGGGTTCCGGCCGAATGCATCAGCTGGATGACACCAATTCCCGCTGCCGCCTCGAACTCCGAGGTGAAATCCTCGTAAGTCATGATGTAGCGGCTGCCGGTTGAATGGGTTGGCGGGATCGTCCGCGCGCCAGGACTGCCGGGCGAGCCGACCACGCGATCCAACGGGTCGGTAACCCGCACGAAGTATGCGCCGTTCGCACGGTACATGCCGGTTACCACGACAGCGTGGAAGAACCGTACCGGCGCGTTGACGACTGCGGCAACCCAGATCGGCCCGTTGTATTCGATCAGTTGGGCGAAGCCGTCGGGCGTGTAGCAGGCATTCGGCTCGACAGTCAGGCCGGATGCATTGGCGAACACGCTGACTTCCGGCGGGGTCAGGCCATCCTGCATCTGGCGTTCCAGATTGATGCAACTGGCCAGCGCACTGGGCGATACCGACGTCCGATCGCGCCAGCCGATCACTATCGCCGCAGCCGTTGCCCAGCAGCCCATGTCGGTTGGCTGAGGGATCATCTGGACCTCGTCCCAGTTGATCGACCAGTCGTCGGCACTCAGGCCAACCGCGCCGCGGACCGTGTTGACCACCGAGCCAACCGCGCTGACGCCGGTCTGGAGCGCATAGGCGACGGTAACTAGCGCCATATAACGCTCCCAGTCCCAGGCGCCATTGGGGCACGAACTGTGGGTGGTTGTCGGATTGACTTCGCTATGTCCGATGATCGTGGTGCGATCCGGCGTCAGATTATACTTGCGGCACAGATGCGCGACCAGCCCGGCCGAGGTTTGATATTCGATGTCGGAGGGCGGGGTGTAGGGCAAGCGGGTTTCACCATAAACGGCCCCGCCTTGCTCGACCGCGACATGCTCGATCCCGATGCTCCGGCGGTTGGCAGTGCGGTTTCCGGCATGCCACGAGGTATCGGCTTCGGACACGAACTGGCGAACCACGCCCAACTGATCGACCATGTAATGCGCGCTCGAATTAGCGTCCGGGCGGGTGAACCAGCTGCCCAGATAGGGCGACTGGCGCGAGCTGGTGATGTGGATCACGATCCGGTCGATCGCCTGCCCTGCCCGGCCCCGCGTGAAGGCGGGCGACGGCATGACAATCGCATCGGGATATTCGGCGTCGGTCAGTGCCAGCGCAGAAGCGGTTTGCGCGGGCGCGGTTGGATCGATCTCATGGACCGGGCCGGAGATCTCGCCGTCTTCGGGATCGGTGCTGGTCGAGTACGCCCCGGCCAGGCCATGAGCTGCGGCACTGGTCCGCCGCGTAAGCGGGGTCCAGCTCGAATTGACGTCGATGTCACTTGAGCCAACCAGGGAACCCGGTCCCTTGCCTGCCGCGACCGGATCGTAGGTGTGAATGGCAACGCCATTGACGTAGAGTTCATGCGCCGGAAAACCGTCGTGACCGCCAAACGCCCGCACTTCCAGTCCGGTTGCACCGGGCCGGATCAGCACAGTTACATTTGCATCGATATCTGGCGACGGAGAAACCAGCGGGAGGGCTCCGGCAACCGTGATTGTAACGCCCGAGGCGCGTTCACTGCGAGCCATGGCTTCTCGGGCGAGCCCGAAGATGCCCGAGCCAAATCCTATTTCTGCATTGAGGTTGTCGTTGGTGGCACCGAGTGTGCCGTGGCGCGATGACTCAAGACCGGCATGGCGATCTACCCACCAGTCAGGCTTGCCTTCGACGTGATACGTATAGGTTGAATCATAGGACTTCGAATCGCCCCACTGGCGCGAAACGATCCGCAAATTCGACAATGCGCCGTTGGCGGCAACGTCGACAAGCGCGGTAATATCTGCCCGGCTGGTTCCCTGATCATAGCTGAAGCCGCGATTATCGCCGCTGAAATCCTCGCCCGACGCGATCCCGAGTGGCAGGTCATAACCGGAAGCTGGTCCCTTTATCAGCGGCGAGGGAATGAAACTGCGGTATCTGAGCTCGACCGTTTCAGGCCCACCGTCCATTGCCAGCGACGTCGCAAGCGACTGTCCAGTCGGCTGCGCCGCGCAAACCTGCTCGGTCACCAGCCGCATGAAGTGATCCCAGTCCCAGTTGCCGGTTGGGCAGGCACCATGGGTGGTAGTGGGATCGGCCTCATTATGGCCGATGATCGTGGTGCGATCGGCTGTCAGCCCGTATTTCTGGCAGAGATAGCTGACCAGAGCTGCGGATTCGCAATATTGCGTGTCAGTGGGCGGCAAGGCGTCAAAATGCTGGATCGAGCCGTCACGGCGCGGATAGTCCGCCCCGCCTGCCTTGATCGCGACATGTTCGATACCCACGCTGCGCCGGTTCGCGCCGCGAGCATGCCAGGCGGTGTCTGCCTCGCTGACGAACTGTACTATTTCGCCGTCCTGGCCGACCAGATAATGAGCGCTGGCCTGGGCGCCGGCATTGCTGAAGGTGTTGACCGTGCTAGACGTGGTCGGTGCATCGGTGATGTGAATCACGATCCGGTCGATCGCAGTCCCGGCGCGGCCACTGGTGAACGCGGGAGACGGAACGATTCGGGCGGTCCGGGGATAATCTGCCGCGGTCAGGTCAAGCGCGCTGGCGGCGACCGGAGCAACTGCCTCGGTGTAGGTCCCTTGCTCGATCCCGCGGGTTTCGGGATCAATGCCAGAGTCACCGCCAAGCCCTTGCGCGGTTGGCACAGGGTCCGAAGTAGGAGCGGGAGCGCTTGCCGCCGGCGCTTCGTTTTGCAGCGGCGGCAGCGGGCCGAAGCCATCGTTGTACGGCGTCGGCGCGGCAGCAGCTGGTCCTGCGCCCGGCGCCGCAGCAGGGATCGCACCTGCCGGAGCAGGCTGGGTGACCTTGTCTCCTGCCCATTCCATCAGCATCGGCGGAGCGGCCATCCGGCCCCGAGTTGAGGCAGGGAACATCCGGACCCGCCGCAGCGCCCGGTCAGACAGACCGCTCAGCGAGACATAGGGACTCGCCTCGCCCGGCATCACATCGATCCGCCAGTCCTGCCCGCCCGGTGCGCTGGCGGTTGCCAGCGCAAAGTACAGCCGGTTCGCGGTGATGAACCGTGCCAGCACCAGCGGCGGCACAGTATAGACCGCGCCGCCCGGAGGAACCGTCAGAATGCCGTGTTCGCGGCTGGAAAAGAAGTTATCCGATCGCCGCCCCTCGGGCTTGCTGAACAGGGCAAGGTCACTGGCCAACACCACTTCGGCGATGCGCGGGCCTTCGGGACTTTGCAGGGTGAAGGCGAGCATCGGATAGCGGTCGGTCACATCGAGCCGGCTGGGGCGGAGAATAGCGGGCATGGAGTTCACCTTTCCTGTGAAACGGGATCTGCGCCGGGCGCAGCAGCGGCGCGGCGGCGGGCATCAAGCGCCCGGCGTTCGAAATCATCGAGGCAAGTCAGGCCGAGCGCTTCGGTCTCGCCGGCGCAAATCTCAGGATTTGCAGAAATGTCCGGGATCGCCTGATGGGCATCCTCGAACTGGGCGATCGAAACCGCGAGCAGTTCGCTCAACAGCTTGGCGTGAACTGGGCTGATTGCGATGCGGTTGGTAAAGCGGATTTCGCCCGATTGGGGTTCGACCTGTCCTGCATCGAGCAGGAATTCGAACGCATTGTGACCCACCTCGAAGTAGTTGGCATAGCAGGCCAGCGGCGGCATCGCTGTCCCACGGCGGGAGTTGCCTGCCGAATTTTCTGATTGTTGGTGGTCCAGGGTATCCACGCCAACTCCTCGGATCGGCCCGGTAGCGGGCATCCAGTTTGACAGGAGCAAGCACCGTGCCAGATTTTTCTGGTCCGGCTATTCCATTGAATCAAATGTCTTTTTGTTGAAATCTCGGGCGAAAAGCACGGCCCAGAAAGTGTAACCTGTGACACTGTGCCTGTCACAGCTGTGACAGGCCGGGATCGAGCGCCGCGATCAAGACTTGTCGAGATCGTATTTGACCAGCTTGCGATAGAGCGTCATCCGCGACCAGTTCATCTCGCGCGCGGCGGCCATCTTGTTCCAGTTGGTGTCGCGCAGCACCGTCACAAGCTTCGCCCGCTCATCCACGCCCGGCCGTTCCGCCTCATGAAACAGGCGGCGGAAGTTGGGCGGCAGGTCGGAAAGATGAACCGCTTTGTCCTGCGGAGGATCGACGAATAGCGCCTCAACCATATTGCGCAATTCGCGGACATTGCCCGGCCAGTCATAGCGGTGCAGATGCTGCATCAGCTCTTGATCGGGCCGACCTACCCGCAGGGTCAGGCGGCGGTTCTGCTGGGCGATGAAATGTTCGATGATCGGGCCGATATCCTCCGGCCGTTCGCGCAAGGGCGGCATCTCGATCCGCACAACATTGAGCCGATAATAAAGGTCGGCGCGAAAACTGCGCCGGGCGACCATCTCCTCCAGCTCGGCATTAGTTGCCGCAACCAACCGGACGTCGATCTTGCGCCGCTGGGTCGAGCCGACCGGGACAACCTCACGCTCTTCCAGAACACGCAGCAGCTTGATCTGGCCGGCTTGCGAAAGCTCGCCGATTTCATCGAGAAACAGTGTGCCGTGATCGGCCTCGGCAAAGCGCCCCGGGAAATCGCTCGTGGCCCCGGTGAAAGCGCCGCGACGATGGCCGAACAGTTCGCTTTCCAGCAGAGCTTCGGGAATCGCGGCACAATTGACCGCGATGAACGGCGCACTTTTGCGCGGACCGAGCTGGTGAACCGCGTTGGCCACCCGTTCCTTGCCGGTCCCGGTTTCACCGGTGACCAATACAGTGGCATCGCTGCAGGCAACCTTGGCGAGATAAGACTTGAGCTCGAGCATGACGGGGCTCGAACCATATAATCCATCACGCGTGTCGCCGCTTGCGAGCACCAAACCCCCTCCCGCGGCTACGCTGCGCGCAGCCGCCCGTCCCGACCAGCACGCATGGCACACAACAGCGCCATACGGACCGTTCCTGTAGTCTCGACACGACCGAAGATGTTTGTTGGCGAAAGCGATCTTGATTGAATCGCGACTCGCTTTTGGAATGGTGAGACTAGGACATGATTGGAGTGATGCGCAATAAGTGATTTATCGCAATGGAACACGGAACAGCGGATTTCCTACACCGCTTGGCGGCAAAATATGGTAAATTTCCAATAAACTTTAATCTGATTGTGCATTTGTATTCTAACTAATTAGTCAACTCCATAATCATTATTTCATTTTCATAATAGTAATGCATTATGTTTCAACCCTTAGGTCGAACTATTTCAATAATACATATTGGTACAAGATTTGCTATTTGGTATGAATTTGAACCCGAGTAAGAAGCACGGATTTTGGCTAGCTTTTTCCAAAATTGAATTACATTATGATTCTGCACGAGTGCCTTGTAATGTGACCCGATAAGCCCGAAAAAGTGCGAAACCTTGCAGAAATCCTTAACTTCTGGACCGGTCAATCCCGCCGCCAGCTTGGCGGTATCAGGCGTCCACGGGCTCGCGCGCGCCAAAGCAGCGCAATTCCGGCCAGCGTCGCCACCACCATCGCCACGGCTGATGCTTCGAGCCCGAACTCGCCGCCGGTCAGCCAGTCCGGCCCCGCGCGGCGGGTGATGAGCAGGCCAAGCGGAGCCTCTCCGCCCGAAACCGGAACGCTGAACACCCAGCCTTGGGTGAAGTTCCACGCGGCGTGGATCCCGATCGCCAGCCACAACCGCCGGGTCAGGAGATAGGCCGCTCCGAGCAGTATCCCGGCCTCTATGGCGATGGCCAGTCCGGCAAACAGCGTCGCATCATCGTTGCCAAGGTGGCCCGCGCCAAACAGAGCCGAGGTGATGGCCAGCTCAATCCACGTACCCGTCAGGCTTTCAAGATGGCGCAGGATCACGCCGCGAAACAGCACTTCCTCAAAGGTGCCACTGACGATCGCCATCGCCAGCATGCTCCAGATCTGGCCCGCGCCGCGCACGCCCAGCACTTCGATCCCGCCAAGCAGCGCAACAATTCCGGTCATCACGCTGAACAGCAGAAAGCCCGCCAGCAGCCCCAGCCCCAGCTCTTTCGCCGCGCCCGGCAGAGCAAGTTCGGCATCGGGTGCCCGTTCGACCCAGCGCTTGTACGCCTTGTAAGCCAGCACCACGCCCACCGCGATCAGCACCGCGCCGAATGCCCTGCTTGGCGTGTTTCGTTCAAAGCCCGCCAGGTCGTAGAGCTTGCCGATCCCGGCGGCGACCGCAACGATCCACACGAAACCGATCGCCAGAAGGGTGAGCGGAAAGGCGATGATGCGGCGCACGATCCCGGGCTTGCTGTCAGCGGCGGGTAGGTGTGTTGCCTCATTCATACACTCTCATCCCGCAAAATCACGTGCAACGCAATTGATATGCGCGAGGCTCAATCATAGGGCGGCGGATCGCCGGCAAAGACTGACTTTGCCGCACCGGCCAACCAATCCATCGCGGCCGCCCAAGGCCGATGGCCGTGGCTGATCCGGGCAACGCCAAGGCCTGCAAGCTCCTCGCTGCCGGAAAAGCCCCCTGACGATGCCGGCGTCCAGATAATATTGACCGGCACCGGTGATCCTTCGCAAATCGCGGCGATGCAGCTGCGGTTAGTGGTGAAGGGCACGAACAGCCCGCTCGCTCCGGCATCGGCATAAGCGGCCGCGCGTTCGAGCGCCACGGCGACCAGCGCTGGGCCATGCTCGTCGGCGGTGCGTCCGCGAAACACATCGCAGCGCGCGTTGACGAACAGCCCGCTGGCCGCCGCGGCCGCGATCCGCGCGGATTGCTCGGCAATCGGCAGCAACTCTGCCCCGCCCGGCATGCGGTCTTCGATATTGATCCCCGCCGCGCCCGCAGCCCGCGCCGCTGCCACCGATGCGCCGACCTGCGCCGGATTTTCGCCATAGCCCGATTCCATATCGATAGTGACCGGCAGGTCGGTGGCACTCAAGACCCGCTCCAGATTGAGCAGCGCCGCTGCCAGCGGAAAGCTCTCGCCATCCTTCATCCCTTGCGCTTCGGCCACGCCGTAGCTGCCGGTCGCGATCGCCTTGGCTCCGGCGCCGGCAACCGCCCTGGCGCTGCCCGCGTCCCAGATGTTGAACAACACCAGCGGATTGCCGGGAATGTGAAGCGCGCGAAAGGCGGTAATGCTGTCCATCAATTCGCTTCCTTTTCGAGCAGCGCCCGCTTGATATCGAGGCCATAGGCATAGCCGCCCAGCGTTCCATCGGAACGAACGACGCGGTGACACGGGATCAGCACCGCAACATTGTTGGCCCCATTGGCCGAGCCCGCCGCACGGACGGCGCGTGGATTGCCCACAGCAGCCGCGATTTGGGCATAGCTGCGGGTTTCACCCTTGGGGATGCACTGTAATTCGCGCCAGACCGCTTCCTGGAAGGCGGTGCCTTTGACGTCGAGCGGAATGTGTCCGAAATCGCCCGGCGCTTCGACCGCCGCGATCACGGAGCCCAGCAGAGCAGCGAAATCCGCCCCGCCCTCGATAAGTTCTGCGTGGGGGAAACGCACCTCCAGCGCCTCGCGGCCTTCGCCAAACGAGAGGCGGCAGACCCCCTTGCCGGTCGCGGCGACCAGCATCGCGCCAAGGCTGGTCGGCACCACTGCCCAGCGGATCGTCACCCCCTTGCCGCCGCTTTTCCATGCCGATGGCGCCATCCCCAGCCTCCCCTGATTGTCTTCATAGAACCGCGACGGCCCCGAATAGCCCGCCTGATAGATCGCATCGGTTACCCGCCCGCCGCTGCTGAGTGCGTCTGCCGCCCGTTCGGTCCGCAACGCGCGCGCATAGGCGGCGGGCGAAAGACCGGTGTGGCAGGTGAACAGCCGCTGGAAATGGGCTAGCGAATAGCCCGCGTCGCTCGCCAGCCCGGCAAGCGCGAGCGGCTGCTCCGCCGCCTTGATCGCTGCGATGGCCATCAGCACCGCGCGCTCGTCGCGGGATACATCGTCGGGCGAACACCGCTTGCAGGCGCGAAGGCCAGACGTGCGCGCTGCCGCGCCATCGGCAAAGAACCGAACATTCGCGCGCAAGGGATGCCGCGCCGCGCAGGATGGGCGGCAGTAAATTCCGGTGGTCAGCACCCCTGTCACAAAGCTTCCGTCAAAGCTGCGATCGCGCGACTGGACGGCGCGCCAGCACTCATCGGCGTCGAGGCGGAAATCTGACATGGTGGTTACAGTCATGGCATGGCTCCTTTGATAGGCAAGCCCTGACACGCCGCTAAGCTGGATGCGTCCCGCGGTTTGCGTTCAAAGCAATATTCATCCGCCACAGGCCTTGAACAGCATCAAGGTCCGCGCGCGCGCCAATTCGGCGAATTCGGGGTGATAATCCTTGCGTCGATCCGAGTTGAAGCCATGCCCGGCCTCATAGACAAAGATCTGCGCGGTCGGGTGCTGCTTTTCGATCAGCTTTTCGACCGCCGCGAAATCGACCAGCGAATCATAGCGGCCGAAATGGGCGATGGTGGCGCATCCGGGGGCCTCGTCGGCAAAGCGCGTCGCAATATAGCCGCCATAATAACAGGACGCCGCGGCCAGGTCCGGGCTGAGCTGCGCCATCCGCCAGGCGACCGAGCCGCCAAAGCAATAGCCAGTGATGAACACTGGCCCACCGTTTGCCTTTAGCCAATCGATGCAGACCTGCGTATCGCTGAGCCCCTGCTCCCAATCATGTTCCTCGCGGGCGATCTTGACCGCCCGGTCCCAGTCAGCCCCGGTATAACCCAGCGCGCAGCCGGGTTCCTGCCGATCAAACAGTCCTGGGCTGAGCACCTCATAGCCATCGGCGGCATATTCATCGCAGAGCTCGCGGATATGATCGGTCACTCCGAAAATCTCCTGCACCAGCACCAGCCCGCCCCTGCGCTCGCCTTGTGCAGGCGCGAGATAGACCGGCATCGAATAGCCATCATTCATGGTGATGTGGATCGTTTTACCCATCGATTGGCTGCCCTTTCACGTCCTCATTCACCAATCCCATACCCCCACCTTGCATCGCAGCACAATCGTTGCTAGGCGCGCCCCGGTCGGCAGGCCCAGTCGGCAGACAGCATCCCTTTGCGGGTGCTACTCATGTCCAGTTTGTCACCCTAGGTAAGGAACCAAGGCGCGTGGAGAATTCCGGCGGAATTACAGCCAGCTTGCAAGGCCGTTACGCCTCTGCACTGTTCGAGCTGGCGGCTGAGAAGAAGACTGTGACAGCGGTCGAGGCCGATCTCGAGCAGCTGGACAAGGCGATTGCCGCGTCGAGCGATCTTGCCGCCCTGATTCGTAACCCCCAGATCAGCCGTGATGCTGCTGCCGGAGCGCTGGACGGCGTGGCAAAGCTGCTCGGCCTCTCGGTCCTAACCAGAAATTTCCTGGGCGTGCTGGCGCAGAATCGCCGCCTCGCCAAACTTCCCGAAGTGGTCCGTGCCTTTGCTTCGATCGCCGCCGCTGCCCGCGGTGAGGTGACGGCTCAGGTGACCAGCGCCCACCCCCTCACCGCCCCGCAGCTCAAGGCTCTCGCTGCGAAGCTTTCGGCGCGTGAAGGCAAGGACGTGACTATCAAGGCGAGCGTCGATCCCGAAGTTCTCGGGGGTCTGGTTGTCCGTATCGGCAGCCAGCAGATCGACAGCTCGATCCGCACCCGTCTCAATTCCCTCGCGCAAGCGATGAAAGGCTGAACATGGAAATCCGCGCCGCTGAAATTTCGAAGGTCATCAAGGACCAGATTGCCAACTTTGGAACCCAAGCGCAGGTTTCCGAAGTCGGCTCGGTGCTGTCGGTTGGCGACGGTATCGCCCGCATTCACGGACTGGACAAGGTTCAGGCCGGTGAAATGGTCGAGTTCTCAAACGGGGTTAAGGGCATGGCGCTCAACCTCGAAGCTGACAACGTCGGTGTCGTGATCTTTGGCTCGGACGCGGAAATCAAGGAAGGCGATCAGGTCAAGCGGACCGGCACCATCGTTGACGTTCCCGTTGGCAAGGGCCTG
>JANNAE010000038.1:0-21850 GCA_031383985.1 Novosphingobium sp.
TGATGCGCAGTGATTTTTCAGGCGGCGGCGACCTTGATGCACCGTACCGGCGGCTTGTCGAGGAACTCGATATCCCGCAGGCATTTGCCGGTCGCGATGCAGTCAATATCGGATTGTTGAGCTGGCAGCACACCTTGCTGATCAATTTCATTCTGACGGTGCTCGGTGATCGCATGGAGATGGCGCATTCGGTCGAGGGGCGTGTCCCGTTCCTCGACCATCGTGTCGCCGAATTCGCCGCAGGGCTGCCGATCGGGTTCAAAATTCGCGAGACCACCGAGAAATTTGTGCTGCGTGAGGCGACGCGCGATGTAATCACCCCCGAGCTTTACGCGCGCCAGAAACATCCTTTCATGGCACCGCCGCTGGCGAGGTCGGACGGCGTCTCAGATCCGTTGCGGCAGCGATGTGAAGATGTAATACGGGCGCGCGATTTCGAAGACCAAGCCTTCTTCGATCCGGCCAAGACCCGCGCGCTCCTCGACGAGATGACGGCAAGCGACCTCCCCGCCAGTGTTGCGACGTCGGGGCTATTGCTGCGGATAGCGACGTTTAGCATCATGCAGCAGCGCTTCGGGATTTCGGCTTAGCCACTAACCGAAAACACGATGTTGAGGGGGCAGTGTGAGGCTGGGGTGTTAGCATGACGCCAGACAGCGTCTGGTTTTTCAATTTCAGTTTCACGATCTGCCTGTCCGGTCCCGGCGCCAATTGGGCGTGAAGCAGTCCTCGCGAGGGTTCCGGGCTGTATCGGTTATCCCGATATTCGCTATCAAGAGCGGACAGTCAGCACTCCACCAACACCCCGCCGTAGCAGCGCCACGTGAACCAACGGCAGCTACCAAGGTCATTCGAGCACCAGCTAAACGGCGACAATCTTAGCGAAGTCGGTCGTTCAGTCGAAGTCACTGCCTCTTTGACAGCAGTCGGCCCACGGGTGACACAAAATAGTCTCCACGTAGCCCTAATGTCTCGATAATTTTGCAGTCACCAACAGTCCCTTGACGGCAACTGCTGATGAGGCGGCGCAATTCGTCTCCCATCTGGGTGAGGTCGGCGATTTTGCGTTCGATCTCAGCAAGGTGCCTGCTGGCGATGATATCGACCGCGCCGCAGGGTTTATCATGTTCATCGGCGAGGGCGAGCAGTTCGCGGACATCGTCAAGCGTGAACCCCAGATCACGGGCACGGCGGATGAACGAGAGCCGCGCCAGATGCGCATTGCCGTAGGAGCGATAGTTGCCAGACGTGCGCGCGGGTGGCGGGAGCAGCCCGATCTTTTCATAGTAACGCACCGTCTCGACCTTGGTCGCGGTCGCGTTTGCCAGCTCTCCGATTTTCATCGCTTGACCCTGTAGTTGCTACAGGGTGTAGGTAGATGGCCGACTCGGGATTTGTCGAGAAGGATATTCAGGTGGCGGACAGGTGCTGCGAAAGCGCGTGCGGGAGCGAGACGGCCAAGGCCAATCCGCGTTGGCGGCGCGTGCTGTGGGCGGCGCTGATCGTCAATGCGGCGATGTTTCTTGTCGAGATGGTCGCGGGTGCAGCGGCGGATAGCCGCGCGCTTCAGGCCGATGCGCTCGATTTCCTCGGCGATGCCGCCAATTATGCTGTTAGCCTTGCGGTCGTGGGCGCAGCGCTTGCATGGCGCGCGCGGGCGGCGTTGCTGAAATCGCTGTTCATGCTGGGCTTTGCAGGCTGGGTATTCGGTAGCGCGGTGCTTGCCCTTGTGAACGGTACGTCGCCGGACCCTGCAATGATGGGCGCAGTCGGCGCGTTGGCGCTGGCCGCTAATGTCGGCGTTGCACTGCTGCTCTATCGTTACCGCACCGGCGACGCCAATATGCGTTCAGTCTGGATATGCTCGCGCAACGACGCCATCGGCAATGTCGCAGTGATGCTGGCCGCGATCGGCGTGTTCGGCACGGGCAGCGCATGGCCCGATCTTATTGTCGCGTCCATCATGGCTGGGCTGGCGCTGTCGGGCGGCTTACAGGTGTTCCGACACGCGATGGCAGAGCTGAGAGCCGTTCCCGCCACGGTAGAACAAGCATGACATTCGGGCTCCACTCCATCCCCTTGCTGACAATGCTTGCCATCATTGCTGCGACGCTCTGGCGCGGGGTTGCGATACGGCGCGCGACTGGCGACCGGCCTTGGGCGTTCGCTTCGGCTAAGGGCGTTCAGCGGGTCGCCGGAGGCAGCTTTGCGTTGAGCGTGGCGGCGCTGCTTGTTGCCGCAGCGCTTGCGCCAGCTGGAGTAACGACAAGGTCCACGGTTTTGGCAGCCCTTGTCGCCCTGGTTGGCGCAGCGATTGTCATCGTCGCACAAATTCAGATGGGGCGGGCTTGGCGTGTTGGCGTCCGCGAGGGCGACGCGCCGCTGTTCGTCTCGCATGGCCTGTTCCGGTTAAGTCGCAATCCGATTTTTGTCGGCATGATTCTGGTGGGATTGGCGTCTGCGATGGTATCGACCACTTGGTGGAGCTGGTTAGCGCTGGCGCTCTTCATTGCATCTTGCACAGTGCAAGTGCGGATCGAGGAGTCCCATCTGGAAGCCAGCTTTGGTGATTCTTACCACGCTTTCCGCCGCCAAGTGCCGCGCTGGCTTGGCTGGGCGCGCGCAAAATGAGGAATGCTTTGCGGCGCGCTCCCCAACAACTGCGGCGAGAATGCCCCGCGTCTCTGGTCCAAAAGTTCTGACTGCAGTAGATATGGCTAAGGAGAACCCGAGGGCTGCCAACCGCGAGCCATACGGTATTTTGCCCAATCGCATGACGAAAAGCGATCACACAAATCGGGCTGGCCGGCGCGTGGCTGGTTTTCCTCGGAATCTTGAGGCTCATTGGCTGCAACAAAATCCGCTCGTCGGCATTTAGCAGATCGAGCCACATCAACGCCCATGCACACCATCTCTCACCGATAAGATCAGCACATGTTTGCCAAGTCTCACGATGCCAAAGTCGATCTGGCCGCGCCAGGCAAACGGATGGCGTCGCGCCGAGCGCAACCCGCAGGACTTCGCCAAAGAAAAGGATTTGATCATGGCTAATCCGACGAAGACGACCTCCAAACCGAATGGCGGCGAGACCCATCAGGTGGCCGACAGCGGCGCCGACCCGACTGCCGTTCTTACGACCAATCAGGGGATCGCTGTCTCCGACAACCAGAATTCGTTGCGCAGTGGCGCGCGCGGCCCCACGCTGATCGAAGATTTCGTGCTGCGTGAGAAAATCTTCCACTTCGATCACGAGCGTATCCCGGAGCGCATCGTTCATGCTCGCGGTTCTGGCGCGCATGGCTTCTTCGAGGCAACTGCCGACATCTCGGACCTCAGCAAGGCGGCGTTGTTCCGGAAGGGCGAGCGCACCGAGGTGTTTGTGCGCTTCTCGACCGTGGCAGGCGGTGCCGGCTCGGTCGATACGCCGCGCGACGTGCGCGGTTTCGCGGTCAAGTTCTACACGAGCGAAGGCAATTGGGATCTCGTGGGCAACAACATCCCGGTATTCTTCATCCAGGATGCGATGAAGTTCCCCGACCTCGTCCATGCAGTAAAGATGGAGGCCGACCGCGCTTACCCACAGGCAGGCAGCGCTCACGACACCTTCTGGGACTGGGCTTCTCTCATGCCCGAGACGACGCACATGCTGATGTGGGCGATGTCGGATCGCACGTTGCCGCGCTCGCTGCGGATGATGGAGGGCTTTGGCGTACATACCTTCCTGCTGGTGAACGAAGCCGGCAAGAGCCATTTCGTCAAATTTCACTGGAAGCCCAAGCTCGGCATACAGTCGACGATCTGGGACGAAGCGCTGAAGCTGCAGGCGGCCGACAACGACTATCACCGCCGCGATCTGTTTGAGGCAATCGACACTGGCAATTTTCCCGAGTGGGAGCTGGGCATTCAGGTGTTCGACAAGGCGTTCGCTGACGCGCAGCCATACGACGTGCTCGACGCCACGAAGCTGATCCCCGAGGAGGATGTGCCCGTCCGGATCATCGGTCGCATGGTGCTCGACCGGAATGTTGATAACTTCTTCGCCGAGACCGAGCAGGTCGCGTTCTGTCCGGGCAATATCGTTCCGGGCGTCGACTTCTCTAACGACCCGCTGCTTCAGGGGCGGTTGTTTTCTTATTTGGATACGCAAAAATCACGGCTCGGCACCGCCAACTTCCATCAGATCCCCGTAAACGCTCCGCGTTGCCCATTCCAGAATTTCCAGCGCGACGGGCAGATGCAAATGCTCGTGCCCAAAGGCCGGGGCAATTATGAGCCTAACAGCCTAGCTGACCACGGCGAGCACGGCGGTGGGCCGCGTGAATCTCGCGCGAAGGGCTTCGTCACCTCGACCGCCGTCACTGGCGGCGACGAAGCTGGAGAAAAGCTGCGCATCCGTTCAGAGACCTTTGCCGATCATTACAGCCACGCACGGCTTTTCTATCTCTCACAAACACCAAGCGAACAGGCGCATATCGCTTCATCGTTCGTGTTTGAGCTTTCCAAGGTTGGCCTGCTCGACCAGGTTCCGCCGCGCATGATCGCCAATCTTCGCAACGTCGACGAAGACTTGGCAAAACGCGTCGCGGATGGATTGGGCATTGCGCTGCCGAAAAAGGCCTTGGCCGCTGCCGAGCCTATCGACATGCCACCATCGGATGCGCTGTCAATTCACAAGAACATGAAACCAACGCTGGAAGGCCGCACCGTTGGAATTCTGATTGCTGACGGCACCGATGCCGCCGAGCTCAGTTCGCTCGTCGCGGAGGTAACGAAGGCGAAGGGCAAGGTGGTGATCGTCGCGCCCAAGGTTGGTGGTGCGAAATTGAGTGATGGCACAGTGCAGAAGGCCGATGGTCAATTGGCCGGTTCGCCAAGCCAGCTATTCGATGCTGTCGCGATCGTGCTGTCGGAAGCAGGCTGCGCCGCGCTTCTGAGGGAAGCCGCCGCGGTTCAATTTGCCATGGATGCCTTTGGTCACCTCAAAGCGATCGGTGCCAGCGCAGCAGCGAAGCCATTGCTGGACAAGGCCGGTGTCGAACCAATTAATGGGGTGACCGGGATTGACGGCAAGTTCGTGACGGCAGCGGCTTTGCGATATTATGATCGCGAGCCGAAGCTCCGCTTGCTTGCCTGATATCTGTGACGCCGACGTGGGGATCGATCTATAAATCCGGCAGCAGCTGATCGGCAAACCCCCAACCCGCGAGACCTTTGCTGCGCGAGCGTGTGAGCAGCTGCCTGATATCGCCGATGCTGTGCGGGTGCGCATCCTTCATTGCAGCCAGCTCGCCCCAAGCGATCGGCACTGCGACGGGAGCATTATCGCGCGAGCGGGCCGAGTAGGGCAGCACCGCAGTTGCGCCGCGCTGGTTGCGCAGCCAGTCGATGAAGATTTTGCCGTTGCGCTTCGCCTTGCTCATCGTCGCGATGAAGCGGTCGGGCTCGGCCATGCTCAGCGCTTCGGCAAAGCGATGGGCGAAGTCCTTGTGCGCAGCCCAAGAATGCCCCGGTGTCAGCGGCACGATCACATGAATGCCTTTGCCTCCCGAAAGCATGGCGAAACTCGTCAGGCCAATGTCGGCGAGCCGGTCGTGGATGTGTCTGGCCGCCGACTTCACCGCAGCGAAGTCGAGACTTTCGTCTGGGTCGAGATCGAAGATCATCCGGTCGGGCTGCTCAATTGCATCGGCGCGGCAACCCCAGCTGTGGAACTCGATCGTGCCCATCTGGACGCACGCAAGCAGCCCGGCGGCATTCTCAATGTAGAGATAGTCCTCTTCGCCGCCATTCTGCTCGGTAATCGAGACATGCCGGACATGCTCCCCGAACATCCCACTGTCATGCTTCTGGAAAAAGCACTTGCCCGAGCGGCCCTGCGGGCAACGCACCAGGCTGACCGGACGATTGGCTGCAAAAGGTAACATGAGCGCCGCAACCGCGTCGTAATAATCAGCCAGATCGCCTTTGGTTTCTCCGCTGCCGGGGAAGATCACGCGCTCGCGGCTGGAGATTTTGACGAGGGTATTGATCTCCGTGAGATGTTCGGCCCGTTCAGGCACAACCGCGCTGGCGGACTTGTCGCTTCGCAGGCCGATAAAGCTGGCATGGCGCACGCGGCCTTCGCCGGTGAACTCTGCGAAGGCGACTTCGGCGACCAGTTTGGGCTTCACCCAATCGACCTTGCGCGCCTCCGCACTGGGGACATCGAGTGACGCGGTATCGGTGGCAAGCTTGGCCAGCCGGGTGGCGATGTCTTCGAACTTATCGCTATCGAACCCGGTTCCGACCTTGCCTTTGTAGACCAGTTTGTCTGCTTCGTTCTGGGCCAGCAGGAGCGACGAGAACGGCCTCCCCTTGGCATCCGAACGGGTTGCACCGACGATAACGAACTCCTGGCGCAGGATACATTTGACCTTGAGCCAGTTGCGGCTGCGCTTGCCCTGATACCTGCCGTCGATCCGCTTCGAGATGATCCCTTCCTGCCCCGATGCGCACATTGCCACGAACAGCTTTTCGCCTGCACCGATAACGTGATCGGCCACATGGATCGGCAGTGTGGCCTTGGCAAGCAACGCCTCAAGCCGCTCCTTGCGTTCGATATTGGTCAGTTGCGCTAGATCCTGTCCGTCCAGTTCGAGCAGGTCAAAAGCGTGGAAGCTCAGCGGTGTTGCTTCGGTCTGCGCACCGTGGCCGCGTTTGAGCACGTTCTGAAGCGAGGAGAAGTCGGGATTGCCGTCATTGTCGTAGGCGACGATCTCGCCGTCGATCAGCGCCGGGGGCAAATCCAGCGCCGCGAGATGTTTGACCAGCGGCGCGAATTTGTTAGTCCAGTCGAGCCCGCTGCGGGTGTATACCGCCACCTTGCTGCCCGCGACCGCGATCATTGCGCGATAGCCGTCGAACTTGATCTCGTGCATCCAGTCGTTGCCGGTCGGGACGGCATCGATCAGCGTAGCCAGCTGCGGTGCGCGGAATTTCGGCAATTTAGCCCGACTATGCCGCTTGCTCGGACGCTTGGCCAATTTGGCGTTGTGCTGCGCCGCATTGGCCATGATTTCACTGAAAGCTTTGCCCTTCTTGGCTTTGAGCGAGTGACTTCCAGCAGCGTCGCCAGCGATCTGCTCCATCGTCCGTCCAGTCAGCACGCTGGTCAGCGCCCGGTCGATCAGCACATCGCCCTGCATTGCGAAGCCATCACCCACCTTGCGGAGCAACCAGTTTTCACGCTTCTCGCCGGAGCGCGGCTTTAGTCGGAAAATGATCCACTCACCCTTCATCCGTTCACCGTCGAGCGTGAAGTGAAGATGGCCATTGTCGAGGTCCTTGGCGCTTTTGCCCGCGATCGGCGCCCATGTGCCGCGATCCCAAAGCATCACGGTGCCGCCGCCGTATTCGCCCTTGGGAATAATCCCCTCGAACTCACCATAGGTCAGGGGATGATCCTCGGTCCGCACCGCAAGCCGTTTGTCGTCTGGGTCGGGACTGGGGCCCTTGGTCACTGCCCAGCTTTTGAACACGCCATCGACTTCGATGCGAAAGTCCCAGTGCAGCCGCGTGGCATCGTGCTTCTGCACGACGAAACTGTTGCCGCCCGAAGTCTTCCCGCGTTTGCCTGCCGGTTCGGCGGTGCGCTTGAAGTCGCGCTTGGCATTGTAGGAAGCCAGGGGATCGCTACGCGCCATGTCAGGCTCGTTTGCGTGCTGCCAGCTTCTTCGCAGCTGCCTTTTTCGGTGCGGATTTCTCGCCACCCACCGACCGCTTGAGCGCTGCCATCAGGTCGATGACATTGCCACCGCGCGGCGCGGGTTTGCCGACATCTTCAAGGATGGTCTTGCCCTTGGCCTTAGCTTTCTTTTCCACCAGCCGCTTGAGCGCGTCGATGTAGCGATCATGGAAAACCTCGGGCTTGAAGGGTCCGGTCTTTTTTTCGATCAGAGTTGCGGCCAGTTCAAGCAGCTCGACATCCGGTTTGCTGTCGGGAATTTCACGGAAGAAGTTTTGCGCCTTGGCAACCTCGTCTGCGTAGCGCAGTACTTCCATGACTATCCCCTTGCCGCAGGGCTTGAGCGCGACGAGCTGCTCACGACCGCGCACCGAAAGCTGACCCAGCGCGACTTTCTTCGCTTCCTTCAGAGCCTCGCGCAGCACCACATACGCCTCTTCAGCCAGATCATCGGCGGGAACGACGAAATAGGGTTTCTCGAAATAGAGCACATCGATGTCCTCGGCGGCGACGAACTGAACGAGTTCGAGCGTCTTACGGCTCTCGATCTTGACCGCCTCGATCTCCTCGTCCTCGAGCAGGACGTAATTGCCCTTGGATACCTCATAGCCCTTGAGGATGTCGTCGCGATCGACCGGACCAATCCCGGTGACCACCTTCTCGTAATTCACTCGCTTGCCTGACGGTTCGTGAATCTGGCGAAAGCTGATCGCCGCGCCCGATTTGGTCGCAGGATAGATTTCCACCGGGATCGAGACTAGCGCCAGCCTGATTTGCCCCTGCCAATATGCCCGTGCTGCCATGAGTTGTCCTCTTCGCGAGTGTAACGCAATTAGCTGGAAGTCGGTTCCCGAAATCGACTGATCGGACGATTCGCGACAAGCGCCAGGCTCTACGGTTTTTAGCCACCTGTTCCGCCAGGCGATCGGTTTGGGCAGTCACGGCGCGACTCAGCCGTTCGCAAGCCAGTCGTAATCGGCCGAATCATCCAGCCTAGCGCCTCAGGATGCCAGCGAAGAGTCGCGATCAAGTGCAGCCAGCTCGCCTGATTTGCGGGCCTGGCGACCATAAACCAGCTCGAACAACGGGCTGGCCATCATCGTGGTGACGATTGCCATCAGCACCAGCATCGAAAACAGCGTCGGGCCGATGATCCCCTTTTGCAGGCCGATGTTGATGATGATGAGTTCCATCAACCCGCGCGAGTTCATCAGCGCACCGATGCCCAGCGCGGTCCGGTTGTCTTCCCCGGCGAGCCGCGCCGCACCATAGCAGGCACCGAATTTCGCGAGGATCGAAGCGATGAGAATACCAACTGCAATGAGCAGCAGCGGCACAGTGTTGACCATGTCCATCCGCGTGTTGAGGCCCGAGTAGGTGAAGAACATCGGCAGCAGGAGAACGACAGCGAGCGGCTCGACCTTCCGTTTGAGCTCCTCGACAAACAGTCCGCGCGGCATCACGACGCCAAGGATGAAGCCGCCGAAGATGGCGTGGATGCCAACCGCGTCCATGATGAAGGCGGACAAGCAGAACAGGGCGAGCGTAATGCCCAGAACAGTCATGCTCATTTCGCCATCGCGTTCGACGATCCGACCAAGCGGCGCGAGCAGCTTGCGTCCAAACAGGATGATGAACGCGGCATAGGTAATGCCCCCGCCGATGGCGAGAATCGCAATTCCAGGGCCAGCGCCAAAGGTCGCCAGCACCACCGCCAGCACACACCACGATACCGCATCGTCGAATGCCCCTGCGGTAAGCGAGAGCGTGCCAAGCGCGGTGTTGCTGAGACCGCGCTCGTTGATAATCCGCGCCAGCATCGGGAATGCCGTCAATGCAATACAGGCGCCCATGAACAAGGTCGCGTTCGCTTGTGAAATGCCCGTGGTGAACAGGTCAGGCACGGTAAGCAGGAACGGCGTTATCGCCGCGGCAATCAGGAAAGGTACAATGATGCCCGCCAGCGAGACCGCCATCGCGCTCTTCGCCTTCGACTTGAAATGGTCGAGCTGCAAGGTGGTGCCAACCAGAAACATGTAAAGGCCGACACCAAGCTGAGCTCCGGCATAGAGGACGTTTTTGGTCGGCCCCGGAAACACGGCAGCCTGGACGCCAGGCAGCAGCAGGCCGAACAAGGACGGCCCCAGAACCACACCGGCGATCATCTCGCCAACCACCTGCGGCTGACCCAGAAACTTCTGGCCCAGCTTGCCGACCACGCGGCAGGTGACAATGATGATGGCCAGCTGGAGGAAGAAATGCACACTGAAATCGGCTGGTGCAAAGCTCTTGGCCACCGCCGCTACCGCAGGTCCGTGCGGATCGAGCACACCGGTCAAAGCGCCGACTGCGCTATCGAACATGTCTGAAACCACGAATTCCCTCTCCTTCGGTCCGATCGCCCTGGTGGCGTTTTTCTGACCTGTTGGCCGCCGTCAACCGATTAAGTGATCTGGGTCTTTCAGCGCAAGATTTGTGATTACTTGCCGCTCAACGATCAGTTCCGCCAGTTCCTCCACCAATTGGTCGGAAATTGTCGGCTTGATCCTGACGATCAGGTCCGGAAAGCGCGCTGCAAGGTCGGCCGGGATCCCGACGCCCGTTTGAATGATCAGCGGAATCTGGCGCTGCATCAGATAGTCCACGACTGGCGAGATCACCCCGTCAGTGAGATTTACATCCAGAATGGCACCCACGACTCCATGCGTTTCAAGGAGCTTCAGCGCCGCCTTGACGCTTGCGGCAGGTCCGACAACTTCGCCGTCAGCGTCCTCGATGGCAAGCCCTAACCCCAAGGCAATGAAAGGCTCGTCCTCGACAACGAGAATGGCTGCGCGATTGAGCATCAATTAATCCTGATCGGAGCTTTGAACCCTTGATCAAGCACTAACCCGCACCGGAACCAGACGTTCCGCTGTGACAGTCAAATGGATTATTAGCCCCGCCGGGTTCCAGTCGTAATCGATCTTCCCGTCGAGCTGGCCGGTGATGCTGTTGTGCACGAGCATACTGCCGAACCCTCTGCTTTCGCGCGGACCAGCGACCGGCGGCCCGCCGTGCTCGGTCCAGGTCAGCGCGAGGCGCTGCTTTTTGACCGCCCAGGTCACCTCGACCCGGCCCGCTGGTAGCGAAAGCGCGCCATATTTCGCCGCGTTGGTGGCAAGCTCATGCAAAACCATCGACAGGCTGGTGACGGCATCGCCGCCAACAATCACGTCAGGCCCGGCGGCATGAACCCGGACATCCTGGCCCGGTTTTGCCGACCCAACATAGGGGCGCATGATTGTTGCGATGATTTCGGCCAGCGTGGTTTCGGTGCTTTCCACCGCATGCCCTTGCCGCAGCGGCCGAACCAGCGCGTGAGCGCTCGCCATCGCTGCCAGGCGGCCCTGAATCGTCGCTGCCAAATCCCGCGGTGTGGTCGCGCCTTGCACGCTCAGCGATACGATGCCCCCGGTGACGGCAAACAAATTCTTGATCCGGTGATCCATCTCCTTCAACAGCAGCTCCTGTTGATCGTCGTGTTGCTTGCGATCGGTCACATCGAGAAATATCACACCGAGTTTTTTGGTCAGACCATCTTCGAAGGTGAACGCAAACGATTCCAGAAATCGTCCATGCGCCACGAACTCGTTCTCAAACCTCTCAGGCTCCCCGGTAGTCCAGATCTTGTCGTAAATGTCGAGCCATTGCTGACATTCTCCGGGGTTGGCTTCACGGATCGTCCTGCCGACCGCATTGCTGACGCCGCTTTGCTGTTCGAACCCGGGATTGGCACTTAAATAGCGATAATCGCTCGGTTCACCGGGACCGGTCTCGATCTTCTCCAAGGTGCAGAAGCCCTCGTCGATGTAGTCGAACAGCAGCTTGAACTTGGTTTCGCTGGCGCGGACGGCGGCATCGGCGGCTTGCCGATCGGTAATATCGACGAATGTCAGAACCACTCCATCGATGACATTGTCGATCGAGCGATACGGGCGGATGCTAAGAATGAAGGTCGTTTTGCTGTCTTCAAGCGTGACCTGACATTCGATGGTCGACAGCTTGCGCAACACAGTTTTCACATCCCGTTGCAGGTCGCGGTAATCGAGCAGGCTGACAATCTCGGTGATCGGTCGGCCGATGTCAGCATCGCGGATATGAAATACATCGCTGACGCCCCGCGTGAAACGCCGGACGCGCAGGTGTTCATCAAGAAACAATGTTGCGATCTCGGTGCTTTCGAGCAGGTTCGACAAATCGCTGTTAAGGTGGGTCAGCTGGTCGTTCTTGCTGGCAACCTCGGCGTTGATCGTCTGCAATTCTTCATTGACCGACTGCATCTCCTCCTTGGCGGTTTCGAGCTCCTCGTTCGACGATTGCAATTCCTCATTGACCGACTGGTATTCCTCGTTCGACGATTTCATTTCTTCGTTTGCGGTTTCCAGCTCATCGATTGTCGCTTGATGCTGAGTTCGCGTTGTCCGCAGTTCCTGCTGCAGCGAACTAAGCGTTTCGCTCGATTTCACGCCAACGCCGCCGGTCTTGGCGCGCCCCGCAGCCGGGCCGGCATCGTGCAAGGCGAGGACGATGAAATCGGCCTCCGATCCCTGTTCGGCGAGCCGTTCCGCGATCATGGTGACAAGGCGCGACTTGCCCTCGATGCGGATCGGAACGTCGTCACGGCGAACAGGCCCCTTTTTGCTCCGAACCTGCTGGAGGATGTCGCGCGCCGCTGGCCGAAGCGCCTTGCGGAGAATGTCGAACAGCGCGAAGCTTGCCGGGCCAGGCGACGGCTCCAGAAACTGACCGACCGCACCACCTGAAAAACGCACGATCTTGTTCGAGCGATCAAGCAGCAGATGCGGCGGATAATGCTTTTCCATCACCCGGCGGATGCTCTTGTCGATCTGGACGTCGGTCGGGATCTCCTGCGGGTCGAGCGCGGCGCGCTCGACCGTTCTGTGTCCGGTCGAGAAAGGCGGCAGCGTTACGTTGGCAACGTCGCGGCGTTCGAATATCCGGTGCTTCTTGTCGCAAATACTGAACAGCTTGGTCGAGCGCGTGACGGATTCCGAGGAGCCGAGGAACAGCTTGCCTGCCGGTTTGAGGCCGTAGTGGAAATTCCGCATCAGCCGATCCTGCATCGGCGCGTCAAGGTAGATCAGCAGGTTACGACAGGAGATCAGGTCGAGTTTTGAAAAGGGTGGTTGTTTGATCACGCTATGTAGCGAGAAGACACACATTTCGCGTATTTCGGGGGCGATGCAGTAATATTCGCCCTCAACGGTGAACCAGCGTTCGAGGCGTTCGGGCGATAGACCGGCGACCGGCTTGTGATAGCGACCGATCCGCGCTGTCGCGATCGCGCGCTCGTCAAGATCGCTGCCGAAGATTTGCACTTTGGGCCGCGGGCGGAGGGTATCCAGTGCTTCGCGAAGCAGGATCGCTATCGTATAGGCCTCCTCGCCAGTGGCGCAGCCCGGCACCCAGACGCGAACCTCGTCGTTGGCGTTCCTTGATGCCATCAGCCCTTTGATCACCGTTTCGTTCAAAGCGCCGAACGCGTCGGGATCGCGGAAGAAATGGGTCACGCTGATCAGGAATTCGCGCAGAAGCAAGTCGAGCTCTTCCGGGTTCTTTTTCACCCGCTCAAAGTAAGCTCCGGGCGATTCGACCTGAAGCACCTGCATCCGGCGCTGGAGCCGTCGCACCAGGGTCTTTTCCTTATATTCACTGAAGTCGTGGCCGGTGTGCGCGTGGAGCGCATGCAGAATCGCGGCGAGGTGCGACGCCGCGTCCTGATGGATGCCGGTATCGTCTTTGCCAGCGGCGACACTTGCCAGATGGCGTCGATAGGAGATTATCCGGTCAGGCATCGCCTCCACCGCGAGCACATCATCGACCAGTCCGGTATTCGCGGCACTTTCGGGCATCCCCGGCATCGCGTGACTATCAAATTCGGCCTGCGCCAGCGTGAAGCCGCCGTGTTCCTTGACCGCTGTCAGGCCGATCGCGCCGTCGCTGCCGGTGCCGGACAGGATGATGCAGATCGCATTTTCGCCCTGATCTTCGGCCAGCGAGAGGAAGAAGGTGTCGATCGGTCGGCGCCGATCTCGCGGCGGGGCCGGGCGGACGATTTTGAGACGCCCCCCGACAATCGTCATGGTTGCATCCGGCGGAATGACGAAAACGCAATCGGGCTTGACCGCCACGCCATCGGCCGCCTCGATCACCGCCATCTTCGTCGATTTGCCGACCAGCTCTGCCAACATGCTTTTGTGATCGGGCGAGAGATGCTGGACGAGCACGAATGCCATGCCGCAATCCGCTGGCATTGCTGTGAAGAAGCTCTTGAAGGCTTCGAGGCCGCCGGCTGATGCGCCGATGCCAACCGTCAGGAACGCTTTAGGATCACTGGCAACGGGAGACGCCCCGCGACGACCGCGAGCAGCTTTTTTTGAGCTTTTCGTTGTGTCCGATCCCACGCCTATAGCGCCCCAATTCAGCGAAGAATTCCGCCAACTTCGGCATCGTAACGACATAACCGCAAGTAGCGAGTCACAATCGCGGAGACTGGGTGCCTTATGTCTTGGATTTCCCTGATCAAAGGGATGGTGCCGCTTAGAGGATTCGAACCTCTGACCCCATCATTACGAATGATGTGCTCTACCGACTGAGCTAAAGCGGCGCACCTGGCTGTCTTGCGATTAGGGGCGGCGAGGCCCCGTTCGCAAGCCGCAAGTTGGAGGCCCGAGCCGGAATCGAACCGGCGTGCGAGGATTTGCAGTCCTCTACGTAACCACTCCGCCATCGGGCCATACGCCCCTCACGGGAAGCCCGCAAGGAAGCGCGCCCCCTAGCCGAGGGCCCCGCGAAGCGCAACGGGATTCATGTGACCCGGGTAAACGCCAGGCTGCGCCGGATCGGATCAGCCTTGTCGAGCCGCACCCGGATCGCTTTGCCCGGGACCACATCATGCGCTGTCGTGCGGGCGACCACCGGCAGATCGCACAGCTGGAACCGCGCGCCGTTCTCGCCAATGTCGGTGATGACGGCGGCGAAATTCTCGCCCTCGCGGCCGCTCAGCATCGCGGTTTCGGCCAGGTCGATTACCGCGCGTTCCACTTGCCCGCTGCGCGCCTGGGCCTTGTCCATCACCGCGGGGAGCCGCTCGAACGCCTCGCTCACCGCTAACGGCACGGCCCGTGCATTGGCGACCGCCAGCGCGGCGCGGATGACGTAGCGATCGGCAAGCCGCCGCAAGGGGGCGGTGGCGTGCGCGTAAGTCGCCGCCATCGCCGCGTGCCACGGGATCGCGCCCGGCCTGAACGGCACATAGGACGCGCCCTCTCCCGCCCGGCGCACCGCCAGCATGAAGGCGCCGTGGCGCGGATCGCGCGGATCGAGCGTCTTTTCGAACTGGGCGAGCGTGGCCTGCTCCGGCCAATCCAGTCCGAACGCCAGCGCGGTGAGCCGCAGGCGCGTGACCGCAAAATCGCTCGGCTCGGACATCACGCGGAACAATCCGGTTCCGGCGGCTTGCAAGGCATCGGCGACCGCCAGATTGCTCGCTAGCGACATCGCCGCATTGCGCGTTTCGGACGGGAGCAGCGGGCGGAAACGCAGAGTGAATGTGCCATTCCCGTTCGCCTCCACTTCCTGCTCGGGCGGATCGACCCGGGCAGCCCCGCGCCGGTCTTCGGCATCGGTGATCCACCGGGCCAGCTCGATAAAGCCTGCCGGAAGCTGATCATCGCGCACGCCATCATAGGCGAGCTTGGCACGGCTGCCGATGATCGCCCGTTCCACCCCTTGCAGCTTGACCGCGCCATCCGGGGCCACCCGCGTGGTGAAGATCACCGCCGGGCGTGGTCCATCGGGCAGCAGGCTGGCGGCACCTTCGGCCAGCACCGGCGGGTAGAGCCCGGCTTTGCCGTCGGGCAGGTAAGTCGTCTCGCCGCGCTTCCATGCCTCAGAATCGAGCAGATCACCATCAGCCACAAACCAGGCGACATCGGCGATGGCATAGTGGAGCAGCAGGTCGGATCCCGCCGCCTCGATCGCAAACGCCTGGTCGAGATCGGTCGAGCTGGCCGGGTCGAGCGTCACGAACGGCATCGCGGTGCGATCGGTATGCTCGCTTGGGCTTCGCTTTGCAGCGGTTTCGGCCGCGGCCAGCACCGGAGCCGGGAAACTGGCGGGAATGCGGAATTGGGCGCGGATTTCCGCCAGCCCTTCGGCCAGCATACGGTCAGGATCGCGGATCGACCTCATCAAACCGGCACCGCTCTGAGCGCGCTGAAGCGGCCGATCAGCCAGCTGCGGAACACCGCAATCGCCGGATCGGCCAGATCGTCGGCGTGGAGTTTGAGGTAATAGCCATAGCCGTCCTCGATCACCGCGTCATATGGCATCGCCAACTGCCCGGCAGCAATCTCGGCAGCAAACATATCGACATCGCCCAGGATCACCCCGCCCGAGGTCATGGCGTATTTGGCCGAGGCGATGGCGGTATCGAAGGCGAGGCCCGCGCCCGCTGGCAGACTGATCCCGGATTGCCGCAGATAGGCCATCCACAGATGTTCGCGCGGCTGGTTGTCCAGCTTCAGATGCAGCAATTCCTGCGAGGCGAGGAACTCTGCCATATTCCGCCCGTCGCTGGCCGCAGCCGTCTGCGGCGAGCACAGCGGGGCGACGCGGACCATCCACAGCAGATCGGTCACCCGGTCGTCAGCATGCGGCCGGTCATAGACAATCGCCATATCGAGATCGGTGGCCGGCAAGCCGGTGACATTGGCGCTGGATACATCGATCCGGATTTCTGGATAGTCACGGTGAAATTCGCCGAGCATTGGCATGAACAGCTGGTTGAGCAGCGATGGCGGCACATGCAGCCGCATGGCCCGGCCCGGGCGGCTGTCATCGCGGATCGCATTGATCGTCTGCTCGATCCGGTCGAGCGATTTGGCGACCACGCCGAGCAGCTCTGCGCCCGCCGGGGTCAGCGCCAGCTTCCCGGCATCTCTCTCGAGCAATTGCTTGCCCAGCAGGTCTTCCAGCCCGCTGACATGGCGGCTCATCGCGCTTTGCGACACCGACAGCGCCGCCGCGCCGCCGGTGAAGCTCAAATGTCGGCCGACCGCCTCAAACGCGCGCAACGCGTTGAGCGGCAACCAGCGGCGGTTCATGGCGGCTTTGTTCGCGATTCCCGTGCCTTCCCTGCGTTTGAGTGCCGCTTGACCAGATACGATGCAGATAGCCTGACTTTTTGAGATAGGGCTATGCCTAATGGTGATTATGCCTTGCGATGGCACTCGGCCCATAGGGCGACACGATAAGATTGGGGAGTTGCCTGATGTCAGACCTGGCATGGATATCCGGACAGTTTGCTGCGCGCCGCGCCGGTCATACGCTGCCGCAGGGGCTTTACACCGATCAGCGCGCGTTCGATTTCGATATGGCGGCAATCTATGGCCAGAGCTGGCTAATGGCCGGATTCGAATGCGAAATGCCCAAGCCCGGCAGCTATATCTCGCTGATGGTCGGCAAATGGCCGGTGCTGATCACCCGTGATCGGCATGGCGAGATCCGCGCTTTCCACAACAGCTGCCGCCACCGCGGCTCGGTCCTGTGCCAGCCGGGCCATGGCGCGGCGGCGCGGCTGGTCTGCCCCTATCACCGCTGGACCTATGACCTCGATGGCTCGCTGCTCGCCGCCGGGCGGATGCCGACCGGGTTTGACAAGGGTGAGCATGGGCTGAAGCCGATCGCCATCGAATGCATCGCCGGGGGGATATTCATCTGCCTGGCCGAAACCCCGCCACCCTTTGCCGATTTTGGCGTGAAATTCGCCGCCTATGCCGCGCCGCATAATTTCAAGGACGCCAAGCTCGCAGCCTCGGCCGTGCTGGTCGACTATGCCAATTGGAAGCTGGTGATGGAGAATGCGCGCGAGTGCTATCACTGCGCGACCGGCCATCCCGAGCTGTCCAAGACCTTCCCGGTCGGCATGTCGAAGCATTTCGATTCGGGTGAGGACGCCCGCAATACCGCTTTCGCTAAGCGGATGGACAGCCACGGCCTGCCGCAGACCGCGGTCGAGGGCGATTGGTGGCAGGTCGCCCGGTTTGCACTCAATGAGGGCTGCGTTTCGATCTCGGGCGATGGGCAGCACCTGTCCAAGAAGCTGATGTGCGAAACCGATGGCGGGGATCTGGGTTCGATGCGCTGGGCGATCGATCCGCATCTGTTCGGCCATGCCACCGCCGATCATACCTTCATGTTCAGCGCGATGCCGGTCGGCCCAGCCGAAACCCATGTGTTCAGCAAATGGCTGGTCCACAAGGATGCGGTCGAAGGGGTCGATTATCACCTCGATCAGCTGACCGATCTGTGGACCCTCACCAACGATCAGGACAAATGGCTGGCCGAAAACAACCAGCTTGGGGTGAACAGTCCGGGCTACACACCCGGTCCCTATTCGCAGGATGCCGAAATGCTCGCCCAGCGCTTTACCGACTGGTATTGTGACAAGGCCGGTGCATACATTGCCGCCCATGTCGATTAAGCCCCCCGCTGGCGTCAGGCCGGAAACGCCCCCAACCGGCCTAAAGCCGGAAACTTTGGCCGTCTCCTTTGGCTATGATCCGGCCAGCGCGTCGGGATCGGTCAAAGCGCCGATCTACATGACCTCGACCTTCGTCTATCCCTCGGCGCTGCACGCCAAGCAGGTCCATGAGGCCTATTTTGACCATACTGGTCCGCTGGTCGGGCAGAGCCACCACATCTATTCGCGGCTCGGCCATCCCGGGCTCGACATCCTTGAGGCGCGGCTGGCGGCGATTGACGGGGCCGAGGCCGCGGCAGCCTTTTGCAGCGGGATGGCGGCGCATTCGGCCATCACGCTGGCGCATGTCCGCCCCGGTGACAGCGTGATCCACGGCCGCCCGATCTATGGCGGCGTCGATATGCTCTACAACAGCATCATGCCGCAATATGGCTCATTCGCGGAAGCCTATCTGGACGGAACAGACGAGGCA
Source organism: Novosphingobium sp. (assembly GCA_031383985.1). Classification (GTDB taxonomy): domain Bacteria; phylum Pseudomonadota; class Alphaproteobacteria; order Sphingomonadales; family Sphingomonadaceae; genus Novosphingobium. Next base: position 18,745 of record JANNAE010000038.1, read on the forward strand.
GGCGTGCGCGTTGCGGCCGAGGCGGCAATGGCCAAGGGTCCGCTGAAATTGATCATCGCCGAAACCCCGGCCAACCCCACCGCGGCAATCGTCGATCTGGCGCTGATGGTGCGGATCGCTGACGAGGTGGGCGTACGGCAGGCCCACCGCCCGCTGGTGGTGGTCGACAACACGCTGCTCGGCCCTTTTGCGCAGCGCCCGATCGAACTGGGCGTCGATCTGTGCATGACCTCGCTGACCAAATATTGCGGCGGTCACAGCGACCTGCTGGCAGGGGGGATTACCGGTCGGCGCGAATTGATCGACAATCTGCGGACCATGCGGACCAGCTGGGGCAACCACCTTGATCCCTACACCGCCTGGCTGGTGACGCGCAGCCTTGAATCGGTCCATGTCCGGACCGAACGGGCGATGGAGAACGCGCGGGGTGTGGCCGAGTTCCTGCGCGATCACCCCAAGGTGGCGGGGGTCACCTACCTCGGCTTCCTCCCCGAAGGCAGCCGCAGCCGCGCCGTTTACGACCGGCAATGCCATGCCGCCGGATCGACCTTTTCGTTCCACCTCCACGGCGGCGAGGCCGAGGCGTTCCGGATGCTCGACCAGCTGCGGCTGATGAAGCTGGCGGTCAGCCTGGGCGGATCGGAGACGCTGATCTGCCATTCGGCCAGCACCACGCACTATGCGGTCGCGCCCGAGCAGCGGCTGGCGGGCGGAATTACCGATGGCACGATGCGGCTGTCGGTCGGACTTGAACATGTCGACGATCTGATCGCAGATCTCGCCCAGGCTTTGGAAGCAGTGTGATGGATCTCAATTTTACCGGCACCGATCTCTGCGCGATCAATGGCACGAGAAGTGCGCCTGAGGCGCGCTATGACCTGGTTGTGGTTGGCGCGGGATCAAGCGGAGCCGCAGCGGCCATCGAGGCAGTGAAAGCGGGAAAATCCGTCCTGCTGGTCGATGAAAACCCGGTCTCAGGCGCGCTGATGGGCAATGATGTGCCGCTGTATTTTGGCGGGCGGATGACCGCCGCCACCCAGAACAGCGAACGGATGCTCGAGGCGATCTTCATGAGCGCACCGGCGCTGGAACAGGCGATGGAGGCCGGCGTCGAAGTGCTGCTCGGGACCAGCGCCTGGGGGGTCTATCGCAACGGTCCAGGCGTCAACAGCCTGCCCGAACAGGTGGTTGGGCTGGCCGATAGCACCCGGTCATGGCTGGTCGGGTTTGACCGGATCGTGCTGGCCACCGGTGCGCGCGATCTGGCGCTGGCCTTCCCCGGCTGGAACCAGCCCGGCGTGATGGGCGCAGCCGCGCTCAAAATGCTGCTGACCCGCTATGATGCCTTTGCGGGGCGGCGGATGCTGGTGCTGGGCTCGCATGATCTGGCGCTGGAGACGGCGCTGCTGGCGCATGAGCGCGGGCTGGAAGTGGCCGGGCTGGTCGAAGTGCGCGATGCGCCGCAAGGTTCCGCCGATCTGGTCGCCAAGCTTGAAGCGGCGGGGATTGCGATTCGCTGCGGTCAGGCGATCGCTTCGGCCAAGGGCGGGATCGAGGGGATTGAATCGGCCACGCTGACTTCAGGCGAGATAATCGCCTGCGATACGATCTGCGTCGCGGTCGGGCTGGTGCCCTCGATCGAGCTGGTCGATGCGATGCACGGGGTCCGCGCGCTCAACGCGGCACGCGGCGGCTACATCCCGGCGGGCGAGGAAACTGTATCAGCGGTGGGCAGCTGCGCGGGGCTGGCCGATACCGGGTTCGATCATATCGCTTACCGGATGGACTGGATGCGCGCGCTCTCCGCCATCAGCGCCCCCGAGACGATTATCTGCCAGTGCGAGGAAGTAACCCGCGCCGATCTGCTGGGGGTCCAGCCGCCGAATTATCTCGCCCGGCCCGCGCCGATGTGTGCCCGCTCGCTCGAGACGCTGCTCGTCGATGGCCCGCCCAACCCGGACCAGATCAAGCGGCTGACACGCGCGGGGATGGGCGTGTGTCAGGGCCGCCGCTGCCGCGATCAGGTGGCGATGCTGCTGGCGATCGCGGCGGACCAGCCGTTCGGCACGATCCCGCTTGCCACCCACCGCGCGCCGGTCCGCCCGATCCCGCTCAAGATCATGGCCGATTGGCACGAAAGCGAGGCAATGACCGCGGCCTGGGACGTGTGGTTCGGCATCCCGACCCAATGGGTTCCGGTGCAGGATCTGGGTACCCGTCACGAAGATGAGCACCGCGAGATGCTCTATACGGGGATGTACGAATGAGCGGCACCGAAGTTGTCATCGTCGGCGGCGGGGTCACCGGCCTCAGCGCAGGCTGGTGGCTGGCGCGCTCGGGCGTCAAGGTCACGGTGCTCGACAAGGGCATTGTCGGCTGGGAAGCATCGGGCCGCAATGGCGGCGGCGCCTCGCATTATCAAAGCCCCTTGTTCGATGAAGAACATCGGCTGTGGCCGCAAATGGACGAGCTGCTGGGCTATCCGACCGAACATCAGAAAGAGCGCATCATCATTGCCATGACCGAGCGGCAGTGGGAACAATATCGCTTCGTCGCAGACCGGCATAAGCGGCTGGGCCACCCGGTCGATGTGCTGGACGTCCAGCAAGTGCAAGACGCCGTGCCGCTGGCGGGCGACAAAAGCTTTGGCGGCGTCCACTACCGGTTTGGCGGCCATGCCAACCCGCAGCGCACCGCGCAGGCCTATGCCTGGGCGTTGCAGGACCTGGGCGGCAGGATCATTCAGCACAATCCGGTCACCGGGTTCGAAACCGCTGGCGGCAAGGTCACGGCAGTCAAGACTGCCACAGGATCCTATGGCTGCGATAATGTAGTTGTCGCGGCGGGGCCGCAAACCGCCGCGCTGATGGCGCAATTGGGCATCGATGTACCGCTCGCCAATGCGCGGGCGGAAATGATCATTACCGAACCTGCCCCGATGATGCCGATTGGCGGGGTTGACGGCCACAAGCTCTATGGCCGCCAGACCATGCGCGGCAATCTTGCCTATGGCGGCGGTCCGCATGAATGGATCGATGTAGGTCCGGCAGGGCCGTCGGCGCGGCCCTCCACCCCGCTGATGCGCAATCTGGCCTCGCGCCTCGCC
>JANNAE010000052.1:0-4431 GCA_031383985.1 Novosphingobium sp.
CGGCCCCGGCTTCCATCAGCTGATCGAAGATGTAGTTCTGCATCTCGATCGGGTGGTGGATTTCCCAGCCCAGTTCGCCGATGAAATTGACCCGCAGCGCATCAACCTGGGCAAGGCCGATGCTCAGCTTCTTGCCGGTCAGCCACGGGAAGGCTTCAGCGGAAAGGTCGGTGTCGGTCAGCTTGGCGAGGACCTCGCGGCTGCGCGGCCCGGCCAGGACCAGCACTCCCATCGCAGTGGTAAGCCGTTCAAAACTAACCGAACCGTCTGCGGGCAACGCCTTGCGGAGGTAATCGTGATCATGCCGTTCATAGGCCCCGGCCGAAACGAGGTAATATTTCTGCGGTCCGGTTTTATAGACGGTAAACTCGGCCCGCACCCCGCCCTTGGCAGTGAGCAGATAGGACAGCGAAACCCGCCCGAACTTCTTGGGAACGGCATTGGTCAGCAGCCCATCGAGCCAGCTTTCCGCGCCAGGTCCGGAAATTTCGCATTTGGCGAACGCGCTCATGTCCTGCAGGCCGACATGCTCGTGCACATGGCGGCATTCATTGCCGACATGATCGAAATAGTTGGAGCGGCGGAACGACCATTTCTCGCGGATTGGTGCGCCGTCATCGGCTGCCGGGTGGTTGTGGTTCAGCAGCACGTTGGGCCGGTCGAGATCGGCTTCTGACAGCGCATAGCCTTCAGGCGCGAACCAGTTGGGGCGTTCCCACCCGAACACCGATCCGAACACCGCGCCCAGCGCTTTCATCCGGTCATAACACGGCGTGCGGCGCAGCGCGCGCCCGGCCTCGCGTTCCTCGTCCGGATAGTGGACGGTGAAGACCTTGGCATAGGCTTCCTCGTTCTTCTCGATCAGAAAGCCGCGCCCGGCATAATCGCCAAAGCGGCGCGGATCGACCCCCATCATATCGATGGTCGGCTCGCCATCGACAATCCAGTGGGCCAATTGCCAGCCTGCGCCGCCGGCGGCAGTGACCCCGAAACTATGGCCTTCGTTGAGCCAGAAATTCTTGAGGCCCCATGCCGGGCCGACGATCGGCGACCCGTCGGGCGTATAGGCGATTGCACCGTTGTAAACGCGTTTGATCCCGACCTCGCCAAAGGCCGGAACCCGCGCCATCGCGGCCAGAATATAGGGCTCAAGCCGCTCCAGCGCGTCGGGGAACAGCTCGTACTCGCTGGTTGCCGACGGGCCATCGACATAGCAGGCCGGCGCGCCCAGCTCATAAGGACCAAGCAGCAAACCGCCAGCTTCCTCGCGCATGTACCACGAGGCATCGGATTCGCGCAGCACGCCCATTTCGGGCAAGCCCTGCTGCTTGCGCGCCATGATCGCGGGATGCTGCTCGGTGACGATATACTGGTGCTCGACCGGGATCACCGGGATATCCAGGCCAACCATCGCGCCGGTTTGGCGCGCGAAATTGCCCGAGCAGGACACCACATGTTCGCAAGTGATCTCACCCTGATCGGTTGAGACCAGCCACTCGCCAGACGGCAGCTGGGTGATCGCGGTTACGTTAGTATTGCGATAGATCGTCGCCCCGCGTTGCCGCGCGCCCTTGGCCAGCGCCTGGGTCAGATCGGCTGGCTGGATATAGCCGTCTTCGGGATGCTGGATCGCGCCGATCACCCCATCGGTGTTGCACAGCGGCCAGATTTCCTTGACCTGATCGGCGGTCAGGAAATTGACATCGACCCCGATCGTGCGGGCGACCCCGGCGTAGTAATGGTATTCGTCGAGCCGGTCCTTGGTGGTGGCAAGGCGGATGTTGGAAACCCGCGAGAAGCCGACATTGAGTTCGGTTTCCGCTTCGAGGCTGGGGTAGAAATCGACCGAATATTGATGCAGCTTGCCGACTGAGTAGCTGAGGTTGAATAGCGGCAGCAGCCCGGCGGCGTGCCAGGTGGAACCCGATGTCAGCTCCTTGCGCTCAAGCAGGACCGCGTCGGTGAAGCCTAATTTGGCCAGATGATAAAGCGTGCTGACGCCAACCACGCCGCCGCCGATCACCACTGCTCGTGCCGTCGATTTCATAAATTCAGCCTGCCTCGTCCAATCCAGCGCTGCTATGTCAGGCAAGGCCTTGTCGCGACAACCGGGAAGGACCCTAAACGGCACTCTATCGACTATTCTAATAGTTTAGATAAGTCTTTTATCCCATGGCGTGATCGCGACAAAACCGCCATGATCCGCGCAGAATCCAGCAAATGAGATCATTCCGGGGGGAAAGCGTGACCACACTCGATGGACCGATGGGCGAGGATCGCGCCGCCAACCAGCTCAGCCGCTCGCTCAAATCGCGCCATGTCTCGATGATCACCTTTGGCGGGATCATCGGCGCGGGGCTGTTTGTCGGCTCGTCGACCGCGATCAGCACGATCGGACCAGCGGCGGTGGTCAGCTACGCGCTGGCCGGCTTTCTGGTGCTGCTGGTGATGCGGATGATTTCCGAAATGGCGATGGCGCTGCCGGGCGTGCAGACCTTCCCCGATTTCGCCCGCGCTGGCGTCGGCAATTGGGCGGGGTTCATGGTCGGCTGGCTCTACTGGTATTTCTGGGTGGTGGTGATCGCGATCGAGGCAATTGCCGGGGCCAAGATCATCAACGGCTGGTTCCCTGAGGTCGAGGTCTGGCAAATCGGCGTCGCCCTGATGGCAATTCTCACCGCGGTGAACCTGATGTCGGCGCGCTCTTATGGCGAGTTCGAGTTCTGGTTCGCCTCGACCAAAGTCATCGCGATCATCGTTTTCATCCTGGCAGCGGGCGCTTACGCATTCGGGATCACCTCGCCCACAGGGCACACCTTTGCCAACCTCACCGCGCATGGCGGGTTTGCCCCGGCCGGGATCACCGCGATCTTTGCCGGAATCGTGACCACCATCTTTTCGCTCTGCGGGGCGGAAATTGCGACGCTGGCCGCTGCTGAATCCGAAGAGGGCGCGCAGACCATCGCCCGGATGACCATTTCGGTTTCGGTCCGCATCCTGGTGTTCTTCGTGCTCTCGATCTTCATGATCGTTGCGGTAGTGCCATGGAACGAGATCGAGGTCGGGGTTTCGCCCTTCGCCCATGCGCTGCGGGTCATGGGCTATCCCGAGGCCGATCTGGTGATGAACGCCATCGTGCTGGTGGCGGTGCTGTCCTGCCTCAACTCGGGGATCTACATCACCAGTCGGGCAATGTTCGGCCTCGCCCGGAACGGCGATGCCCCGCAATCCTGCGTGCGCTTAAGCAAGGCGCGGGTTCCGGCCCGGGCGATCCTGATTGCCAGCCTGTTCAGCTATGGCGCGCTGGCCGCCTCGGTGCTGTCGCCCGACAAGGTGTTCAACTTCCTGGTCAATTCCTCGGGCGCGATCATGCTGTTCATCTATCTGCTGATCGCCTGGGCACAATTGCGGCTGCGCACCCGGTTTGAGGCCGCAGCGCCCGGGGCGTTGAAGCTCAAGATGTGGCTCCATCCCTATGGCACCTGGGCGACGATGGCCGGGATGATCGGTGTGCTGGTGCTGATGGGCCTGTCGCCCGGCCGCCAAATTGAGTTGTGGGCGAGCGTGCTGGTCACGGCGGGCTTTGCGCTGGGTTGGTGGATCACAGCCAGGCGCAGGGTCATCCCTGCCGACTGAGCGCGATGGAATTTTTCCGGTCGCCCCAATCTTTTCACTCGCAAGATCGACTATTCGATTGCAAGCCGGAACGAGCAAGGGAGCATTGCCATGAAGCTTGAGAACGATCCGCTGGCCGCCTTCTGGATGCCGTTCACCTCAAACCGCGCCTACAAGGCAGCGCCGCGGATGCTCAGCGCGGCCAAGGACATGCATTATACCAGCAGCGATGGCCGGACCATTCTGGATGGCACTGCGGGCCTGTGGTGCGTCAACGCCGGGCATTGCCGCGCACCGATTGTCGAAGCGATCCGCAAGGCGGCGAGCGAGCTGGACTTTGGCCCGACCTTCCAGCTCGCCCACCCGCTGGCGTTCGAATTCTCCTCGCGCGTCGCGGCGCTGATGCCAGAGGGACTGGACCGGATCTTCTTCACCAACTCCGGCTCGGAATCGGTCGATACCGCGCTCAAGATCGCGCTGGCCTATCAGCGCGCGCGGGGCGAGGGCACCCGGACCCGGCTGATCGGGCGCGAGCGGGGTTATCACGGGGTCGGCTTCGGCGGGATTTCGGTTGGCGGGATCGTCAATAATCGCCGCCAGTTCGGCACGCTGTTGGCGGGCGTCGATCATCTGCCGCACACCCACAGCATGGAGCATAACGCCTTCACCAAAGGGCGTCCGAAGTGGGGCGGGCATCTGGCGGACGAGCTGGAACGGATTGTCGCGCTCCACGGCGCAGAAACCATCGCGGCGGTGATTGTTGAGCCGATGGCGGGTTCCACCGGGGTGCTGGTGCCGCCCACCGGCTATCTGGAA
>JANNAE010000056.1:0-115412 GCA_031383985.1 Novosphingobium sp.
CCCGATTCCTCATTAAAATGTTCAACTGATCCGCCGGGATGGCTTATTTCATAAGGGCTCATCGCCGCATCGCCGACGAAAATGATTTTGTAATCATGGGCATATTTATGAAGCACATCCCATGTCGGGGTACGTTCCGCAAAGCGTCGGCGATTGTCTTTCCACACACCTTCATAAAGGCAGTTGTGGAAATAGAAAAATTCCAGATGTTTGAACTCAGTCGTCGCTGCACTGAAAAGTTCTTCACAGAGTTTGACGAACGGATCCATTGAGCCGCCGACATCAAGAAACAGTAATACCTTAATAGCATTGCGGCGTTCGGCGCGCATGTGAATGTCGAGCCAGCCTTGCCGCGCGGTGCCGTTGATCGTGGCCGGAATATCGAGTTCATCCTGCGCACCAACGCGGGCAAACTTTCGCAACCGGCGCAGGGCGACCTTGATATTGCGCGTGCCAAGCTCTTTCGTGTTATCTAGGTTTGCATATTCGCGCTTTTCCCAAACTTTCAGCGCGCGTTTGTGCTTACTCTCACCGCCAACGCGCACGCCTTCGGGGTTATATCCGCTATTGCCAAAAGGTGATGTGCCGCCCGTGCCAACCCATTTATTGCCGCCCTCATGGCGCTTTTGCTGTTCTTCCAGACGTTTTTTAAGCGTCTCCATAATCTCTTCCCAAGACCCCAGAGACTTCATCGCCTCCATTTCTTCCTCGGTCAGAAATTTTTCTGCAACCGCTTTCAACCAATCCTCAGGGATTTCTTGCGCGTTGACGCCGTAATCAGTGAGCAGCCCTTTGAAGACCTTGTTGAACACCTGATCGAACCGGTCGAGCAACCCCTCGTCCTTCACGAATGTGGCGCGCGAAAGGTAATAGAACTGCTCGGGCGTCTGCTCGATCACGTCCTTGTCCAGCGCTTCAAGCAGCGTCAGATGCTCCTTGAAGGACGCCTTGATCCCGGCGGCGCGCAGCTCGTCGATGAAGTTGAAGAACATAGTGCGTCAGACCTTTCCGGCTTGCGCCCGTTTACCGAGGTAAATCGCGCTTGGCTTTGGTGTTCGCGCAAAAGTTTGTCGGTCCACCGCCACCAGACCAAACCGCTGCTTATAGCCATAGGTCCACTCAAAATTATCAAGCAATGACCAATGCAGATAACCCCGCACATCGATACCTTCGGCGATGCAGGCGCTGACTCCGGCCAGAGCAGCTTCGATAAAGGCGCGGCGACGCGTATCATCATCTGTGGCAATACCATTTTCGGTGACAATGATCGGTTTGCCAGTTTTGGCCGCCGCGTAGCGGATCGTGGCCGCCAGCGCTTCGGGCCGATACTCATAGCCGGCTGCGGTCAGCTCTGCGCCTTCAGGCGGCGGCAGCAACCCATCGGGTCCAACCCTGAACCTTGTATAGGTCTGCACTCCGACAAAATCGGCACGCGAAGCAGCCTCCAGCCAGGGGCCATATAGCGACTGTTCGACCTCGGCAGCCCGATTGACGGCGCCAACGCCCTCGATTTCCTGCATGGTAATCGTAACGCCGACCGGAAAATCTCCCGGCCCGGCTTTCATCACTGCCAGCGCCTGATCATGGGCCGCAAGCATATTGGCCTCGATCTTTTCCACCTCGCCAAACAGGACCATCGAGAAACGATCCGATCCACAAGCCTTGGCGCATGCCGCATACATCGCCGTAACCGATTGTCGCATCCGTTCTCTATGTCCGCGCAATCCGATCAGTCGCTGGATATTCGCCTCGTTAAAGGTTGAGGCATAACTCATCAGCGGGCCTAGCCGCGCAGTGGCCTGTTCCGCAAATCGAGCAAACAACTCCGGACTATCTGGATGTTCAAAGCCACCTCGCGCCGCAAACCACCGCGGGACTGTCCAATGGCTGAATGTAACCATTGGGGCCAGGCCTTGACGATGGCACTCTTCAAGCTGGCGGACATAGCGATCAAGCGCAGCCTGGCTGAACACGCCCGGTTCGGGTTCTATCCGCGCCCATTCGATCCCGAAGCGATGGCAGTTGAAGCCAAGCCTGGCCGCTATGGCGATATCTTCGCCATAGCGGTGATAGCTGTCGCAGGCATCGCCCGAAGGCTCGGCAAACAGGGTAGGCTGGACATGTTCGGCCAACCAGAAGTCTGAATTGATATTGTTGCCTTCGATCTGGTGAGCCGCTGTGGCGGTGCCCCACAGAAACTTCGCCGGTGCCTTGGGTGCTGCATTTGCGTTCTCGGTGCCGAGACTTTCTGCCCTGCCTGAGGCCACCGACTTACCCCTGCCGCCGCGCCATGAAGGCGAGCTTTTCAAACAGCATCACGTCCTGCTCGTTCTTGAGCAGTGCGCCGTGCAAGGGCGGGATCGCCTTGGTCGGGTCGCGGTTCTGGAGCACGTCGAGCGGCATGTCCTCGTTCATCAGCAGCTTGAGCCAGTCGAGTAGCTCGGAAGTGCTGGGCTTCTTTTTGAGCCCCGGCACGTCGCGCACTTCATAAAAGATATCCATCGCCTTGGTGACCAGCACCTTCTGGATATCGGGGAAGTGGACGTCGATGATCGCCTGCATCGTCTCGCGATCAGGGAACTTGATATAGTGGAAGAAGCAGCGGCGCAGGAAAGCGTCGGGCAGCTCCTTTTCGTTATTCGAGGTGATGATCACGATCGGACGCTCTTTGGCTTCGACCCGCTCGCGCGTTTCGTAAACGTCGAAGCTCATCCGGTCGAGTTCCTGGAGCAGATCGTTCGGGAATTCGATGTCGGCCTTGTCGATTTCGTCGATCAGCAGCACCGGCAGTTCGGGCGCAGTGAATGCCTCCCACAGCTTGCCGCGCCGGATGTAGTTCGAAATGTCGTGGACCCGCTCGTCGCCCAGCTGCCCGTCGCGCAACCGGGCGACCGCATCATACTCATAGAGGCCCTGCTGCGCCTTGGTGGTCGACTTGACGTTCCATTCGATCAGCGGCGCGCCGACCGCCTTGGCGATCTCATGCGCGAGCACGGTCTTGCCGGTGCCCGGCTCGCCCTTGACCAGCAGCGGGCGGCGCAACAGCACCGCAGCGTTGACCGCCACCTTGAGATCATCGGTTGCGACGTAATTGCTGGTGCCTTCGAAACGCTGGATCGGGTTAGCCATGGGGGAGACGTCCTGTAATTTAATCGTTCGGTTAAGCGATAGGTTGGCGAGCGAGGCCTTGCAAGGGCGAAACGTTCCTGGTGGTTTTAGGGTGGGCGGGCCTTGCTGGAATCGGATGTTGCCGGGCCTGCGCGCGGCAACGCTGTTCCTGCTTGGCGCAACAGATTGATCGGAATGGTTTGAAGCGCACTTCGCGCGCGGTGAATTGAGCGCAAGATTCATTTGTTTTTAACCGGATAATCCGAAAATCAAGCTGCTTGGGGGCCTACGATTTAACACTTGATCGAGGTCTTGATTATGTTGGGATATCAGAACATTCGCCCCGCCAGCGTCGCGGGGCCTGGCGGCGGAAAGCTCACTTTGGGATCGTTGCCGGCGCCGCATGCTACCCGGTGGGTGGCCAGGCGCAAAGCCGAAGTCGTGGCAGCTGTCGAGGGCGGTCTGCTAACGGTTGACGAGGTCCTGCGGCGATATGAATTGTCGCCGGAGGAATTCGCCTCCTGGCAGCGCGCGCTGGAGCGCGACGGGGTTTCCGGCCTTCGGGCCAGATTGCTGCAGCAAGAGCGTCACCAGCACAGACACGAGGGTTCGCATGCGAAAAAGGTCCGGATGGACCTGCACCTCGTTTAGGCAGCCAAGTGCTCACGCATCAATCATCTCCGGGTCGAGTTCCCCCGCACGGTTCTGGATGAACATGAAGCGCTGGGCCGGGTCGCGGCCCATCAGCCGGTCAACCAGATCTTTCACTGCGGCCCGGCCTTCGTATTCCGGCGGCAGGGTGATGCGCAGCAGGCCGCGGGTAGCGGGGCTCATGGTGGTTTCGCGCAATTGCCCCGGGTTCATTTCACCGAGGCCCTTGAACCGCCCAACCTCGACCTTTTTGCCCTTGAACCGGGTTTCTTGCAGTTCAGCGCGGTGTGCCTCGTCCTTGGCGTAGGCGCTCTCCTTGCCGCAGGTCAGGCGGTAGAGTGGCGGCTGGGCCAGATAGAGATGCCCGCGCCGGACGACTTCGGGCATTTCCTGGAAGAAGAAGGTCATCAGCAACGTGGCGATATGGGCGCCGTCGACATCGGCGTCGGTCATGATGATGATCCGGTCGTAGCGCAGATTGTCCGGGTTGCAGTCCTTGCGCATGCCGCAGCCCATCGCGAGCGCCAGATCGGCGATTTCACTATTGGCGCGGATTTTGTCCATGGTGGCGGAAGCGACATTGAGGATTTTGCCGCGGATTGGCAGGATCGCCTGAGTCTTTCGGTCACGCGCCTGTTTGGCGCTGCCGCCGGCGCTATCGCCTTCGACGATGAACAACTCGGTCTCGGCGCTGCCTTCACCGGTGCAATCGGTGAGTTTGCCGGGGAGGCGCAGCCGCTTGGCGCTGGTTGCGGTCTTGCGCTTGATCTCGCGCTCCGCTTTGCGCCGCAATCGTTCATCCATCCGTTCAAGGACATGGGCGAGCAGCGCCTTGCCGCGTTCCATATTGTCGGACAGAAAATGATCAAAGTGATCGCGTACCGCGTTCTCGACATAGCGGGCAGCCTCGGGGCTGGTCAGCCGATCCTTGGTCTGGCTTTGGAACTGCGGATCGCGGATGAAGATCGAGAGCATGATCTCACTGCCGGTGACGATGTCTTCGGGCGCAACATCCTTGGCCTTTTTCTGTCCGACCAGATCGGCATAGGCGCGGATTCCTTTAACCAGTGCGGCCCGGATACCTTGCTCATGGGTTCCTCCATCGGGGGTCGGGATGGTGTTGCAATACCAGCTATAGGCGCCGTCAGACCACAGCGGCCAGGCAATCGCCCACTCAGCGCGGCCCATATCGTCGGGAAAGTCCTGTGATCCGGCAAAGAACTTGGTCGTGACGCATTCGCGTGTCCCAACCTGTTCGGTGAGGTGATCGGCAAGCCCGCCGGGAAATTGGAAGACGGCCTCGGCCGGCGCGTCCTCGCTGACCAGAGTAACAACGCATTTCCAGCGGATTTCGACCCCGGCAAACAGATAGGCCTTGGAGCGGGCTAGTTTGAACAACCGCGCAGGTTTGAACTTCGCATCAACGCCGAAGATTTCAGAATCGGGAACGAACGTCAGAGTCGTGCCGCGCCGGTTGGGGGTGCTGCCGAGTGATTTGAGCGGGCCGGTGGCGTGGCCGCGCGAGAACTCCTGCGCATAGAGCTCTTTGTTTCGCGCAACTTCGACGCGGGTCAGGCTGGACAGCGCATTGACCACGCTAACGCCGACCCCGTGCAGGCCGCCGCTGGTGGCATAAGCTTTGCCTGAAAACTTACCGCCCGAGTGGAGCGTGGTCATGATCACTTCAAGTGCTGACTTGCCGGGATATTTGGGGTGCTCATCCACCGGGATGCCCCGGCCATTATCACTGATAGTCAGGCGGTTGCCTTCTTCCAGCGTCACTTCGATCCGCGTGGCATGGCCTGCGACTGCCTCATCCATCGCATTGTCGAGCACTTCTGCAGCGAGGTGGTGGAGCGCGCGCTCATCGATCCCGCCGATATACATACCCGGACGGCGGCGGACAGGCTCAAGCCCTTCCAGCACTTCGATGGCGGAACCGTCATAGCTTTCGCCAGTGCTAACGGGGAGTTTATCGAACAGATCATCGGACATTCGCGGGGCTATACGAGGCGCGGAGTCAGCGGCGCAAGCGGTCGGGCAATTTTATCGTCAGTCCGCAAATCGTGCCGGGGCAGGGCTGACCACAGTCATGGTGCCTCCACGAGATTCGCGAATTTCCAGCGCACGTTCGACCACGCCATTGGCATCGAACCGAAACGGCCCATCAAGCCCCAGGAAACCGCCACGATCAGATAACCGCGACGTGGGGAAGGAGGTTCCCGGCTTCCAATCGCGGGCGATGCGGATGGTCAGCAACACACTGTCATAGCCCAAGGTTGAAATGCGATAGGGCGCAGCGCCAAAACGGCCCTTGTAGCTCTCCGCAAACTGGCGGAACCTCGTGTCTGATACGGCCGAGAACCAGGCTCCGCGCAAGGCGGGATTGGTGGCGATCACGCTTTCCCCGCTCCACAAATCGGTACCCAGCAAGCGCGGCACCGCAGCGCCGGCAGGCTTGAGCTGGGCTGCTGCCTGTGCGGCAAAGCGGCTGCCATCGGCGATCAGCACTGCTTCGACCCCGCCCTTGGCGCGGATTCGGCGGGCGGCGCTGATGATCGAGGTGTTGCTGCGCTCGTAGCTCTCGCTCGCCACGAGTGTGCCGCCACTGGCACGGACTGCTTCGGCAAAAGCAGCACTGGCGCGCTGGCCATATTCACCGTTCGGGGCGAGTACCGCATAGCGCCGCACGCCTTTGCCCCAGGCATAGCTGACTGTGCGGGTGACCGAATTGCCCGGCACCGTACCGAGGATGAAGACATCGCGAGCCGCCACAGCGCCGTCGGCAACATAGGCAATCAAAGGCACTTTCGCGGCCCGGGCGATGGTCGCGATAGGTGCCACCTCGTTTGACTGGACCGGGCCAAGGATCAGCTTGTTGCCATCTGCCACCGCCTTGGCTGCTGCGGCCGCAGGGCCGGCCGCGGTATCGTAGGTGGTGATCCGCAGGTTCTGCGCATTGGTATCCAGCAGCGCCATGGTTGTCGCATTGGCGATCGATTCGCCCACCCCGGCATTGGGTCCACTCATCGGCACCAGCAAGGCAACCCGGTGGCGCTGGGCGTCGGTTGGCAGCCTATCGCTCGGTTGATCGACCGGTTGCGTGGCTACAGGTGCGCCCTTGGGAATGACCTTGCAGCCCGCCAGCAGGGCCAAGGTAGCCAGCATCGCAATGCTGCGCCGATTCAAGCGCGTCTTGATCATCACTTGCCGCTCCCCACGTGGCTGGTCCATGGGAACTCCATGAACATGCCGCTATCCCCCGGGCTTTACATTGTCGCAACGCCGATTGGCAATCTTGGTGATATGACATTGCGCGCTGCGGAGGTGCTCCGTGGTGTGGCTGCGGTAGCCTGTGAGGATACCCGTGTTACCGGCAAGCTGCTGCATCATCTTGGCATCAAGAAGCGGATGATCCGCTATAATGACCACGCCAGTGACGAAACCCGCGATTATCTGTTGGGGCTGGCGGCGCAGGAACCTTTGGCGCTGGTCAGCGATGCTGGAACGCCGCTGATCTCCGATCCCGGGTACAAGCTGGTCAGGCTGGCCCGCGAGGCCGGAATTGCAGTGACCAGCCTGCCCGGGCCGAGCGCAGTGGTTGTTGCGCTGACGCTGGCAGGCTTGCCGAGCGACCGCTTCTTCTTCGCCGGATTCCTGCCCAGCAAAGACAAGGCGCGCCGCGATATGCTGAGCGAGCTGGCGGCAGTGCCAAGCACCTTGGTCTTCTATGAAACCGCCCCGCGGCTGGGCGATAGCTTGGCGGCGCTGGGTGAATTGCTCCCCGGCCGTGAAGTGGCGGTGGCGCGCGAACTGACTAAGAAGTTCGAGGAATGCCGCACCGGGTCAGCCGCTGAGCTTGCCGTGCACTACGCCGCCAATCCGCCGCGCGGGGAGATTGTGCTGCTGGTTGGTCCGCCTTTGGCAGTCACCCCTGAATCTCATGATATCGACGCGCTGCTGCTGGCCGAACTGGTGACTTCCAAGGCGTCGCAAGCGGCCGCTGCGGTCGCACGGACGACCGGGGTTGATCGCAAGCTGCTTTATGCCCGGGCGATGGAACTGAAGTGAGCGAGCGCAAACGCCGCGAGGAACAGGGTCGCCGGGGCGAGGCGCTGGCTGCCTGGTACCTGCGTCTCACGGGCTGGCGAATCCTCGCCCGACGCGTCAAGACGCCGCGCGGCGAGATCGACCTGATCGCCCGGCGGGGGCGGACCACCGCCTTTGTCGAAGTCAAGTGGCGCGGGCGGGCCGAAGAACTGGATCAGGCGATCGACGAATATCGGCTGCGCCGAGTCGCGGCAGCCGCCGAAGCGGTGGCCGCGCGCTTCGTTCCAGCGGGCACTATCCAGCGGATCGACGTTCTACTCCTTGCGCCCGGCCGCTGGCCGCGCCACATCGTCAACGCCTGGCAGCCTTGATCGGCCGCACTGACTGGAACTTGGAAAACCTATGATCTTACGCGTCGCCGTCCAGATGGACCCGCTGGAAACCACCAATATCGCCGGAGATTCAAGCTTCGCCTTGATGCTTTCGGCGCAGGCCCGGGGCCACAAGGTCTGGCATTATGACGTGGGCACGCTGGGCTGGGATGAGGGCCGGATCACCGCATGGGCCTCGCCGGTCACAGTCCGGCGGGTGGTTGGCGATCATTTCACCAAGGGGCCGCTCGAAAAGATCGACCTCGCCAAGGACATCGACGTTGTGCTGATGCGGCAGGACCCGCCGTTCGACCTGGGCTATATCAGCGCCACTCACATCCTCGAGCGGCTAGACGGCACCACACTGGTGGTCAACGATCCCGCCAGCGTCCGCAATGCGCCCGAAAAAGTGCTGGTGCTCGATTACGCGCGGTTCATGCCGCCAACCATGGTCGCGCGCCAGATCGAAGACGTCCGCGCCTTTCAGCAGCGTTATGGCAGCGACATTGTGATCAAGCCGCTCCATGGCAATGGCGGCAAGGCGGTGTTCCGGGTGCCGGCCGATGGCAGCAATTTGGGCGCGCTGGTGGAAGTGTTCAACAATGTCTGGCCCGAGCCGTTCATGGTCCAGCAATTCCTCCCCTCGGTCGCCGAGGGCGACAAGCGGATCGTGCTGATCGATGGCGAATTCGCCGGCGCGATCAACCGCAAGCCGGGCGAGGGGGAATTCCGCTCGAACCTCGCGGTCGGCGGCTATGCCGAGGCGACTACGCTGACTTCGACCGAAGAGGAGATCTGCGCTGTACTCGGGCCTGAGCTGAAGCGGCGGGGCCTTGTATTTGTCGGGATCGATGTGATCGGCGGCAAATATCTGACCGAGATCAATGTCACGTCGCCAACCGGAATTCTGGCGATCGACAAGTTCAACGGGACCGACACGCCAGGACTTATCTGGGATGCGATCGAACGGCGCCTCGCGGCGTCCTGATCGATCATGGACGACTGGATCATCCGGCTCATCGAGCAAGGCGGCTATTGGGGCATCGCTGCTCTGATGATCGTCGAGAACATCTTCCCCCCGATCCCCAGCGAGGTGATCATGGGGGTGGGCGGGATCGCGGTCTCGCGCGGAACCATGGACTTCTGGCCGCTGCTTGCGGCCGGCACGATCGGCTCGACCATCGGCAATTACGCCTGGTTCTTGGCCGGTGATCGTTACGGCTATCTCCGGCTCAAACCCCTGATCGAGCGCTGGGGCCGGTGGCTGACGATGGATTGGCAGGATGTAGAACGCGCAACCGCCTTCTTCCTGCGCCACGGTCCGTGGATCGTCTTTGCCTTACGCTTTTCGCCATTCCTGCGCACGATGATCTCGCTCCCGGCAGGCCTCGTGCATATGCCGCAATGGAAGTTTCTGACCTTCACCTTTGCCGGAGCGGCGGTGTGGAACACGGCCCTGATCTATGGGGGACTGTGGCTGGCCGACTATCTGAAAGATATGAAGCATGTCTTCGGACCCGCGATCGCGGTGATGGTCGGGCTGGCGGTAGCGGCCTATCTGTGGCGGGTAATTCGCTGGAAACTGCGGGATTAGTCAGCCGCACTACTGCTCCCTTGGATGGGCATTCCGGTAGACATCGAGCAACGTCGCCGCATCTACCTTGGTATAGATCTGGGTCGATCCCAGGCTGGCATGACCAAGCAGCTCCTGCAAGCTGCGCAAATCGGCCCCCGCACCAAGCAGATGAGTGGCAAAGCTGTGGCGCAGCGCATGCGGTGTGGCGCTTGACGGCAAGCCCAGGACGATCCGGGCCCGGGCCATCGCCTTTTGTACCATCCCTTGTGACAACCCGCCGCCGCGTTGCCCGCGAAACAGCGGATCACCACGCCCCATTGGCCAGGGTGATTTTGCAAGGTAATCGCTCACCGCCGCTCGCACGATCGGCAGCAGCGGCACCGCGCGCTGCTTGCCGCCCTTGCCGGTGACAACCAGAACTTCGCCGAGTGGCAAGTCTGCTCCGGCAAGCGACAATGCCTCGGCAATCCGCAGGCCCGCGCCGTAAAGCAGCAGCAGCACTGCCCGGTCACGCGCCCCGACCCATGCTTCGCCGGCGTCTTCCTCGACCATCGCCGCAAGGCCAACCGCCTCGTCAGGAGTCACCGGGCGGGGTAAGCCCTTCTTGATCCGGGGGCCGCGCATCCGGGGCGAGGACGCATCGGCATGGCCAGCCTGAGTTCGCGCGAAGGCGATGAAGGCTTTGAGCGCTGACAATTCCCGCGCGGTAGAGGCATTACCCAGCCCTTCGGCGCGGCGCTGGGCCAGCTGGGTGCGCAAAGCCCCGGCATCAACCCGCGCGAGCGAAGCCCAGTCGCTTGCCTCCAGCGCATCCACCAGCCGCGCGGCCGTCGCCAGATAGGCACGGACGGTATGCGGCGAACGGCGGCGTCCTTGTGCCAGATAGGCCTGCCAGCTTGCCAGCAAGTCCGCCCTGGTCACGCCACCAACTCCGCAGGAACCAGCTCTCCCAGCATGGCATCAAGCACCGGCATCCCCTGGCCCGTCACCCCGATCTGCGAACCTTGGTGCCAAGCCAGGCCAAGGCCGGAATAAAACGCTAGCTTGGCCGGATCGCACAGCTCCTGCTCCGCCAGCCCGAACCGCGCCGCCAGCGCCGCCAGATCCACCCCCTCGCGCAGCCTCAGTCCCATCAGCATGGCTTCGGAGGCCTGCTCGCGGCGGCCAAGCGCGCGCGCTTCGTCGATGCCATCGCCTTGACGCTCGATCGCGGAAAGCCAGTTCTCCGGCTTCTTGTGCCGCACGGTGGCCAACCCGCCGCGCCGGCCATGCGCGCCGGGACCAATCCCGCAATAGTCACCATAGCGCCAGTAGGTCAGATTATGGCGGCTTTCCTCACCCGAACGGGCATGATTGCTCACCTCATACGCCGGGAGACCAGCGGCGCCGGTAAGTTCACGGGTCAGGCCGAACAGATCGCCCGCCGGATCATCCGCTAGCGGTATGAAGGCCTTTTCGCGGACCAGCGTTGCAAACCGGGTCCCCGGCTCAATCGTAAGCTGATACAGCGAGAGGTGGCCGGTGCCAAAGCCCAGCGCGCGGGTGAGTTCCGCCTCCCACTGCTCGGCGCTCTGGTCAGGGCGGGCGTAGATCAGATCGAAGCTGGTACGCGCGAAATGGCGCTGCGCCACTGCCAGCGCGGCGATTCCTTCGCTGGCGTTGTGGAGCCGTCCAAGAAAGCGCAGCGCCGCATCGTCGAGCGATTGTAGCCCGAGCGAAACCCGGTTGACCCCGGCAATGGCAAGATCAGCGAACTTGGCCGCCTCTACCGAAGAGGGATTGGCCTCAAGCGTAATTTCGATGCCGGGTGCGAAGCCCCATAGCCGCTCGGCCTGGTTCAGCAGCCGCGCAACCAGGGGCGGGGGCATCAGTGAGGGTGTTCCCCCGCCGAAAAAGATCGAATCGAGCGCCTCGCCACCGGCAAGTTCGGCTTCGCGCGCCATATCGGCCAGCAGCGAACGCTCCCACCGGGCATGGTCGACCCTGTCGCGGACATGGCTGTTGAAGTCGCAATAGGGACATTTGGCCAGACAGAAGGGCCAGTGGATGTAAAGCGCGCGAGCCATTAGCGCGGCCTAGCTGCCAAACTGTTCCGCGACCAGCTTGGTAAAGGCATCGGCGCGGTGGCTGATGCGGTGCTTTTCCTGTGGATCGAGTTCGGCAAAGGTTCGGGTATCGCCCCGTGGCACGAACACCGGATCATAGCCAAAGCCCATGGTCCCGCGCGGCGGCCAGGTGAGCGTTCCATCGGCGCGGCCTTCATAAACCGCATATTCGCCGTCTGGCCATGCGATGGCCAATACACAGGCGAACCAGCATGACCGATCCGTCGCTGCGCCCTGTTCGCACAGCCGCCCCTCGACTTTGCCCATCGCCATGTACCAGTCACGCCCCGGCTTACCCTCAAACCACTGCCGCTGCGCCCAGTCGGCGGTATAAACGCCGGGCATCCCTTCCAACGCCGCAACGCAAAGCCCGCTGTCATCGGCCAGCGCCGGAAGGCCAGAGCTTTCCGCCGCTGCCCGCGCCTTGATCAGCGCGTTTTCAACGAAGGTTTTGCCCGTTTCCGGCGGCTCGGGCAGGCCCAGCGAGCCTGCCGAAATGCAGTTCATGCCGTAGGGAGCCAGCAGCGCGCCGATTTCCTTCAGCTTGCCGGAATTATGCGTGGCAATCACCAGCGTCCCGCCGCCAAGCTGCCTGGTCGTCATGCGACCGCTTTGTCTTGCGCCGCAAAGATCAGGTCGGTGCCGATCCGGGCGAGGCGGAGCAGACGCAGCAGCGCTTCCTCATCATAGGTCGCGCCTTCCGCCGTGGCCTGCACTTCAGCGATCTTGCCGCCTTCGATCAGCACGAAATTGGCATCGGCGTCGGCGCTGCTGTCTTCGTCATAATCGAGATCGAGCACCGGATTGCCCTTGAAAATCCCGCAGCTGACTGCGGCGACCTTTTCGGTCAGCGGGTCTTGCGTGATGACGCCAGAGGCCATCAGGCCCTGAACGGCCAGCCGCAGCGCCACCCAGGCGCCGGAAATCGCCGCCGTGCGTGTACCGCCATCGGCCTGGATGACATCGCAATCGAGCGTGATCTGCCGCTCGCCCAGTTTGCGAAGGTCAGTCACGGCGCGCAGGCTGCGGCCGATCAGTCGCTGGATTTCCTGCGTCCGTCCCGATTGTTTGCCCTTGGCGGCTTCGCGCTGGCCGCGGGTATGGGTGGCGCGTGGCAGCATCGAATATTCTGCCGTCACCCAGCCTTCGCCTTTGCCGCGCAGCCACGGCGGCAGGCGCTCTTCCACCGAGGCGGTGACCAGAACCTTGGTATTGCCGAACGATACGAGCACCGAACCTTCGGCATGAATGGTGAAATTGGTCTCGAAAGAGAGAGCGCGCATCTCGTCGGGTGCACGGCCGGAAGGTCGCATGAAAAATCCTTATGTTGAAATTCCTGGTCGCGTTAGGCGCATTGGGCTTGAGGCTGCAAGTGCAAGGGTTACATTAGGGGCAATGGCTGGCCCCCCGATCACTGAATTGACCACCCGCGCGCGCGAAATTTTCCGCCTTGTCGTAGAAGGTTATCTCGGCACCGGTCAGCCGGTTGGTTCGAAGACGCTCGCCGGCGGGGGCGGGCTGAACTTGTCCCCCGCCTCGATCCGCTCGGTACTGGCCGACCTTGAACACCTCGGCCTGCTTGCCGCGCCGCACACCAGCGCGGGGCGGATGCCGACCGAGGTGGGACTGCGGCTGTTCGTCGATGGTATGATGCAAGCCGCCGAACCCACACTGGAAGAACGGACCGCGATCGAACGCCGCGTCGCCGAACCCGGACCGATCGAAGCGGCGCTGGCCGCGACGAGTGCGATTCTCTCTGACCTTTCGGCTTGTGCGGGCATGATCCTGGTTCCGCGCCGCGAACCGCGCCTCACGCATCTCCAGTTGGTTTCGCTCGCCCCTGGCCGGGCGCTGGCTGTGCTGGTGAGCGAGGATGGTGCGGTAGAGAACCGCGTGGTCGAACTCCCCGGTATGATCCGGCCCGGCGCGCTGGAAGAGGCATCCAACTATATTTCGGCGCATCTGGGCGGCCGGACCCTGGCCGAAGCCGCCCGGGCCATGCGCGCCGAGATTGCCTCGGGCCGCTCGGCGCTCGATGCGGCGAGCAGTGACATGGTTGAACGCGGCCTTGCGGTGTGGAGCCATGACGCTGCCCGCCGCCCGGTACTGATCGTTCGAGGTCAGGCCAACCTGCTTGATGAGGGGACGCTCGGCGATATCGAGCGTGTCCGTTCGCTACTCGATGATCTCGAAAACAAGCAATCGGTTGCCGAACTGCTCGATTCGGCGCGCGAGGCTGACGCGACGCGGATTTTTATCGGTGCGGAAAACCGGTTGTTCGCGCTTTCAGGCTCTTCGGTGATCGCCTCGCCGTATCGTGACCGCGAGGGCCGGGTGGTCGGAGTAGTCGGGGTAATCGGCCCAACGCGGTTGAATTATGCGCGGGTCGTGCCCATGGTAGATTTCACCGCCCAGAGCCTGGGCAAACTCATCGGTTAGCTGGAATTTTGAACGACATGAACGACAATACCAAGCCGCAGGACGATGCGGCGGTTGCCGCAGAGCTGCAGGGTGTGCCCGAGGAACTGCTCGATCAGGGCGGCGATGAAACCGGGCTGCTGCGCGAACAGCTTGAGGCTGCGAAGCAGGAAACACTCTATGCCAAGGCAGAAACGCAGAACGTGCGCCGCCGCCTGGAAAAGGACATCGCCGATACCCGCGCCTATGCGGCGACCGGCTTTGCCCGTGACATTCTGTCGGTCTCGGACAACCTCGCTCGCGCATTGGGATCGATCCCGGCGGAACTGCGCGACGATGACAAACTCAAGAATGTCATCGCCGGGATCGAAGCTACCGGGCGCGAGATTGACAAGGTGTTTGCCGCCCATGGCATCAGCCGGATCGCCGCACTGGGTTTGCCGCTTGATCCCAACCAGCACCAGGCCATGATCGAAGTCCCGACATCCGATGCCGCTCCGGGTACGATCGTTCAGGAGCTGCAGGCCGGTTATATGATCAAGGATCGCCTGCTTCGCCCGGCAATGGTTGCGGTCGCGAAGAGCGGAGACTGATCCTGCCTGCCCCGGCCTGACGCCGGGGCAGGTGGTCATCAGACAGTCTGGGCCGCATTCTCGTCGCGGTGCTTTTTCAGATATTTCATGAACGGTGTGCCGCCGGTCCCGACATCGGGATCGTTTCCGGGAACCGCTGCGGCCTGCTTGTTGATGTAGCTTGCGGCATATTCAAGATGCCGGGTACGAAACCGCGCAACCTGTTCGACGCAGGCGTTGAATGCAGCCTTGAGGCTGGCAGGGCCTGTTTCGCTGACGAATTCGCGAAGCCGCGTCTGGGCAGCCAGATCCTCGATAAACCGGCGGTGCTGCACCGGACGATAATGGTGCAGTTCATCAAGGAAGCTGCGCAGCGGGTCATCGCTGTGGCGCACACCGAACAATGCATCCATCGCCGGAACGATCGAGCTTTGTGAGCCGGTCTGGCCGCGGAAGGCTTGCGGCTTGCCGGCGTATTTCTCGATCCCCTCATAGATCAGCCCGCCATCCAGTGCGGGGTTGTTGGCCCAGCCGTGGATATAGGGCCGCACCCGGTTGAAATAGACGTAGGGATCGCAGCGTTCCGGCATCCGCTTGAAGATCGCATAGATCTTTTCCCAAGCGTCGTTCATCTCGGATAGCAGTCGTTCGCATTCTGCCGCATCTGCTGCATTGCAGGCGGCAATCAGCCGGGTTGCATTGTCGAGCAATACTCCCGCCTCCGCCTCGATGCCAACGTGGATCAGCACGAACCAGTTCTCGTCGACACCGCCCGCGAAGTTCTGGACCATTGCGACATTGTCCAGCGCCAGCGGTGCGGTTTTGTCGATCCGCGCCCAATTGTCGAGGACATAGCCCGAATAGGGCAGTAGCGGCGCCTGACCAAGCCGGTCGGCCAGCGCGACCATTGGCCGGGCAAGGTTGGCAGGCAATTTCGCCGGAGCGGGAACCTCGCCCCAGGCGTAGGCCTGGACGAGGAAACTGTAGCGAACCATCGCCGCACGAACCTGCTGTTCGGGTGCGGTTTTGGCCCAGTCTTCGATCTCGGGATCGGGGAGCTGGTCCAGCCAATGGCGGACGCGTCCACTGGTCAACAGGCCGGAAAGTCCTTCTGCGGCCCGGACTATCGGGTCAAACTGACTGGGCAGGGTAACTTCATCGATTTCGAAGGCAGAGAGAAAGCCGCGCTCGCGCGACATGCCGTAATCCTGGAGGTGCATGATAAACTCATGGTCGAGCGCGGGTTGGGCCGCCCGATAGTTACAGCGGATACCATTGTCCGTCCTGCCACTCAACTCGGGCGTGCGCTCAGAACTTCAGGATCTGTTGATAGGCCTTGAGCGATGGTGCGCCAGCGACACTGCGGCCCTGCATCAGGAAAAAGGCATGGCGGACGATTTCAGCCTGCTGTTCCAGCCCATACCGCTCCAGCGTCCAGCCCGGTTTCAGGCTATAGCTATAGCGGCAGAATGGATGGCGCATCAGCAGAAGGTAGAATTTGCCGCGCGTCTGAGCTTGCCACACGTGAGTCATCTCGTGGATGAAATGCCCTTGCAGATGCAAATCTGCTTCGCTGAAATCGTCGCAATAGCTGGCTGAAGCTGGATGGAAATGGAGGTGTCCGCACGGGGCCATGGTTGTCAGGCGCGGTTGGAGCGGGAAAAATCGCCGCCGCCTGATCCGGACCGGGACGGGATCGATTGCCGAGCCAAAGACTAACCGAACCAGCGCGATCTCGCCCGCAGTCAGCGTCCGCTCCCCGCCGGCAGGACAGGTTTGGGCAGGCGCAGCCTGGCTCAGCGCATGTCCCCGTGGCTCATGCCACCCGCGGCATCGACCTTGAGCGGGGCAGAGAGTTTGTCACCATCGCCAAAAGTGAGCGTGAGTTCGGCCGTGCTGCCCGCAGTGACCTTTGGATCGAGATCGAAGACCATCACATGCTTGCCGCCCGGGGCAAAACGTACCGTCTCGCCCGGCTGAAGCGCTACCGACGCCAAACGCGCCATCGAGCCGCCACTGGTTTCGTGCATTTCGGCCTTGCCCGCCCCGGCAATCACCAAGGCGGCGAGGCTAGTTTCGCCAGGTCCGCCATTGGTCAGTTCGAAATAGGCTGCCCCCGGGTTACCCTTCACCGCAGGCAGAACCAGACGGCCACCCGCAAGACTGAGGCCGGGCTTGGCGTCGGGGCTGGGTTCCACGGGGGTCGGCGTTTCTTGCTGGCAACCGGCCACGGCCAGCGCCGCAATTATGGCAAGGGACACAAATTTCATCGCAGCACGACCTGTTGTTTCATGTGTGGACATCCGCTGTCGCTAATCCCGCCGCGCCCTTGTGCCAAGCAAAACCGCTCCTATATCCGCCCCAGAACGTTGAATACGTAGGAGCTGCACGATCCGTTTCGCCGGGCTTCCGGGAAGCGCAGGTTGCGGTGTCACACATCACCTAAGGATGGGGTAATAATGGCTAAAGTTATCGGTATTGACCTCGGTACGACCAACAGCTGCGTTTCAGTCATGGACGGCGGCAAGCCCAAGGTTATCGAAAATTCAGAAGGCGCCCGCACCACACCCTCGATCGTTGCCTTCACTAAGGATGGTGAGCGATTGATCGGCCAGCCGGCCAAGCGCCAGGCAGTGACTAACGGTGACAACACGATTTTTGCGGTGAAGCGCCTGATCGGCCGCCGCTTTGATGACCCGGTGACCAAGAAGGACACCGAACTGGTCCCTTATCCGATCATCAAGGGCAAGAATGGCGATGCCTGGGTCAGGGCCGGCGGCGAGGATTACTCGCCCAGCCAGATCAGCGCGTTCATTCTGCAGAAGATGAAAGAAACGGCGGAGAGCTATCTGGGTGAGACCGTCACCCAAGCCGTTATCACCGTGCCTGCCTATTTTAACGACGCCCAGCGTCAGGCGACCAAGGACGCCGGGCTCATTGCTGGCCTTGAAGTGCTGCGGATCATCAACGAGCCGACGGCGGCGGCGCTGGCCTATGGTCTCGACAAGCAGGAAGGCAAGACCATCGCGGTCTATGACCTTGGCGGCGGCACTTTCGATGTCTCGATCCTCGAAATCGGCGACGGCGTTTTTGAGGTAAAGTCGACCAACGGCGATACCTTCCTGGGCGGCGAAGATTTCGACACGCAGATCGTTGAATATCTGGCTGAACAGTTCAAAAAGAAGGAGAACATGGATCTCCGCACCGACAAGCTGGCGCTTCAGCGGCTCAAGGAAGCTGCCGAAAAGGCCAAAATCGAACTGTCCAGCGCGCAGACCACGGAAATCAACCTGCCGTTCATCACCGCCCGGATGGAAGGCGGCGCCACCACTCCGCTGCATCTGGTCGAAACGATCAGCCGCGCTGACCTTGAAAAGATGGTGGCCAATCTGATCAAGCGCACTTTGGATCCGTGCAAAAAGGCGCTGGCCGATGCCGGTCTCAAGGCGTCGGACATCGACGATGTTGTGCTGGTCGGCGGGATGACCCGCATGCCGCGCGTCCGCGAAGTGGTGAAGGATTTCTTCGGCAGAGAGCCGCACACCGGCGTCAATCCCGACGAAGTTGTTGCGATGGGCGCGGCAATCCAGGCCGGTGTTCTCCAAGGCGACGTCAAGGACGTGCTGCTGCTGGATGTGACGCCGCTCTCGCTCGGTATCGAAACGCTGGGCGGCGTGTTCACCCGGATGATCGACCGCAACACCACCATCCCGACCAAGAAGAGCCAGATCTATTCGACTGCCGACGACAATCAGCAGGCGGTGACGATCCGCGTCTTCCAGGGCGAGCGCGAAATGGCGGCCGACAACAAGATGCTGGGCCAGTTTGATCTGGTCGGTATTCCATCTGCGCGGCGCGGGGTTCCTCAGATCGAGGTCACTTTCGACATCGACGCCAACGGCATCGTCAATGTCAGTGCCAAGGACAAGGGCACCGGCAAGGAACAGCAGATCCGCATCCAAGCCTCTGGCGGGCTATCGGATTCCGATATCGACCAGATGGTTCGCGATGCCGAACAGTTTGCCGAAGAGGACAAAAAGCGTCGCGCCGAGGCAGAAGCCAAGAACAATGCCGACAGCCTGGTTCATGCGACTGAGCGTCAGCTTGAAGAAAACGGTGACAAGCTCGATCCTGCCCTCAAGGCAGAGATCGAGGCCGCGATCGCCGAAGCGAAGACCGCAATCGAAAGCGGTGACGCCGAGGCGATGACTGCCAAGACCCAAGAACTCACCGACAAGGCGATGAAGATGGGCCAGGCAATCTACGAGAAAGAGCAGGCCGCAGCTTCTTCGCCGGGCGGAGACGCACCGGCCGAGGATGCTGAAGACGTGGTCGACGCCGAATTCTCGGAAGTCGATGAGAACAAGGGCTGATATTGCAGGTCCCCTCCCCGGAAGGGGAGGGGCTTGAGGGGCCTCACCAATGTCAGTCGAAACCGATTACTACGAGCTGCTTGAGATAGAGCGCACCGCTGATGATGCGACGATCAAATCGTCGTACCGTCGGCTCGCGATGCGTTTTCATCCGGACAAGAACCCGGGCTGCACCGATTCCGAAGCCAAGTTCAAGTCGATCAGCTCGGCTTATGCGTGTCTCAGCGACCCGCAGAAGCGCGCCGCTTATGACCGGTTCGGCCATGCGGCCTTTGAAAATGGCGGGATGGGCGGCAATGCCGGCGCGGGCGGCGGCTTCTCCGATCTGGGCGATATCTTCGAAACGATCTTCGGCAGCGCCTTTGGCGGCGGCGGGCGCCAGCAAACCCGGCGCGGTGCCGATCTGCGCTACGACATGGAGATCGGGCTCGACGAGGCGTTCCACGGCAAGACCGCGCAGATCGAAATCGAAGTTTCGACCGCCTGCGAGCCTTGCGACGGCAAAGGTGCTGAACCGGGCACGGGCGCGCGGCGCTGCAATATGTGCGGCGGCCACGGTCAGGTCCGTGCTCAGCAGGGCTTTTTCATGGTCGAGCGGACCTGCCCGACTTGCCAAGGCCGCGGTGAAGTGATCGAAAAACCCTGTAGCTCTTGCCGCGGTGAGGGTCGGGTGGACCAGTCCCGGACGCTGGACGTTATCATCCCGCCGGGCGTCGACACCGGGACCCGCATTCGCCTCGCCGGCAAGGGTGAGGCCGGTCCGTTCGGCGCACCGCCGGGGGATCTCTATATCTTCCTGCACATCCGCCGCCATGCTGTGTTTGAGCGCGATGGGACAACCTTGATCACCCGTGCACCGATCACCTTTACCAGCGCTGCGCTGGGCGGGGAGATCGAAATTCCGGGGCTCGACGGGCAAAGTCACACCATAGCTATTCCGCCGGGCATCCAATCGGGCAAGCAATTGCGCAAGCGCGGCGCGGGCATGCCGGTGCTGCAGGGCCGGGGGCATGGCGATCTGGTGGTCGAAATCATGGTCGAAACGCCGACCAAGCTTTCGGCGCGCCAGAAGGAACTGCTCAGGGAACTGCAGGCGACCGAAACCGGCGAGGAATGTCCCCAATCGCTGGGCTTCTTCGAGCGGTTGAAGGAAGCCTTCAAAGTCTGACTTTTGGGCTTCCCCGAATGGGATGGGCAGTCTAGCTTCACCTCGTCCCTGCTGGAGGCTGACCGATGCGCCCGTTCCTTAAAATCCGACTGACTACCGCCGCTTTCGTGGCGTTTTCTGCCCCCGCCATGGCCCAGGCTCCCGATTTCAGCAAAGTCGAAATCAAGGCCGAAGTCTTGGCCCCGGGGGTCGCCGTGCTGTTTGGTATGGGCGGCAATATTGGCGTATCCTATGGCCCGGACGGCACGGTGCTGATCGACGATCAGTTTGCCCCACTGACCGAAAAGATCACCGCCGCTGTCGCCAAGCTTGGCGCCCCGCCAGTCCGGTATCTGGTCAACACCCATTGGCACTTCGATCACAGCGGCGGGAATGAAAACCTTGGCAAAGCCGGGGCGACGATCTTTGCTCATGACAATGTCCGGATCCGCATGGCAACTGGAGGCAAAGTCGCTGGAAACGTCTCCCCGCCCGCCCCCAGCGTGGCCTTGCCGGTCGTGACCTATGCGCAAGGGCTGACATTTCACCTCAACGGTGACCAGATCGACGCCACGTTCACCGGCGGCGGTCATACCGATGGCGATTCGGTGCTCTTGTGGCGCAAGGCCAATGTCCTTCACACCGGCGATCTGATGATGAACGGTCTCGGTTTTCCCTTCATCGACGTCAGTTCGGGCGGGAATGCGGTCCGTCTCGTCGCCACACTCGACCGGATGCTGGAGATGACCAATGAGTCGACCAAAATTATTCCGGGCCACGGCCCGATGGCGACTCGCGCCGATTTGCAGGCCTGGCGCAATATGATTGCAGGCGCGGTTGATACGGCGCGGAAAGCCCGCGCGCAAAAGCAGACGCTGGCAATGTTTCTTGCCGCCAATCCGTTCAAGTCGCTGGAAAAGCCGGGCGCTTTCATCTCAACCGCTGCCTTTACCACGGCGATCTGGCAAAGCCTTGATGTCAAACCGGCTGCCAAGCTTCACAAGCATTAGGCGGGTCAGCTCCGCTCCACTTCTGCGCGGATTGTGGGAACTAGAGCAGGATCAGCCATGAGGCGCGCTTCCTCTTCGGTAAGGATCGCCAGAAACGCCTCACGCTTGATGTCTTTGAGTTCGGCTGGATCGAACAGCGCGCCTGCCGGGAGAGTGGATGCGACAAGGTCGATCATCCGCTCAGCCCCGTGCAGCCGCCCCCACAGATAGTCATTTTCGCGGTAGGCGCGGCTGAAAAAGGCGCCGAAGTTGTAGAATTCCACTCCGCGCAAACAGTCTTGCGCTCCCCCAGCGCGGATCGAATTGGCATCGTCGGGTGATATCCGATCGACCTTGGCTGGTTCGAACTCGGTTGAGCCTTCGCCGCGCAACAGCGGCAGAGTAATCGTATCATAATAGGGAAAGCCCAGGTAACTTAGCAAGATCCGCCGACGCAGTTCCCGCGGCAATCCCCTCATCGCCTCGACCAGCAGCGCGTCGACCACCAGATCGGTCGAAGCCAATTCGCGGCGCTGCGCGATCGTTTCGAGAACGCGGCCAGGCTCGGTGAACACTTGCGCTGCCACCGCGCCAAAATCCGGACCGAGTTTTGCCTTCGGCTCGCGTGCGAAATAGAGTGCCAATGCTTTGTAAACCGCGTCGCGGGCTTGTTCGCGGGCATGTGGAGCGATCGCATCGATATCTTCCCAGTCGGCCGATAGTCGGCGCGCAAGCAGCCGCAACCGGCGGATGCGGAAACCCAGGTCATGATCGCGGAAGAACTCAATCGCCGCCATGCTGGCCCCGCCGCGCATCGCCGACATCCGATCGAGGCCAACCGTTGCCAGATAGGCTGTGAGGTGATCGGCAATCGGTTCGGCATCGGCCAGCATCAGTTGGGGCGCGCTGGCGTGGATGAGTTCGGCCAGCGCATCGATCATCCCGGCGAATTTGACCTGGGCATAGCCGTGGAAGGCGAAGCCTGCCTGCGCCGCCGCAGCCTGCTGCGCCTTGTTGCGCCATGACGTCAGCCGGCCGACGGTGGGCCGATCGAAAAACAGCGTTCGCCCGAACAGCTTTTCGACTGCTTCCTCTACCTCTGGTCGCAGCGCTTCGACGATGTCGAGAAGTCCGGCCAACTCGCGCGAATTTCGGGCGATGGCATCAAGATTGTCTCGCACCGGTTGCTCGCGCGGAATTGAGGAAAGTGAGCCAAAAATAACCGCAAAAAAGCCGGGCGCGCGCGGATCATCGCGCGCCATTCCGCCAACCCGGTTGGGCCGCGGATCTATGTAGACGAATCGCCGGTCGACCTCGCGCTGCGCCGGGCGATCACGCAACACGTCCATGGCTTCGGCGAAGGGGGCGTTGACGAGGACCGAACCATCGATCAGCGATACCCCCTGCGTCTCGCCGCGCAGAGCATGCTCGGGCATGATCCGGGTAACAAAGGTCTCGCGGCTCGCCCATGGCATGCCGCGCTCGTTTGCCAGCTGGTCAATTTCGTAAAGCTGCAGCGCCGGGAAGGCACCGGGAAAGCTCGCCGTTGCGCGCGCCGCGAACACCAACTCCAGTGGCGCCGCCAGCTCACCACCTGGCAGTTCAGGCGTAATCGCCCTGAAACCGATCGAGAGACGGTGCTCACTCTCTTCGATCAAGGGCGGGCTGTGCAGCCGCAGCACTTCCATATGGCCCTTGAAATCGGTCGCGGTCACAAACAGATCAAGCGGATGTCCATGCGGAAGCAGCGGTGCTTCCCCTTTACTTGCGGCCATGGCATCCAGCGCTTCGGCCAGCAGCCGTGAGAATCCCAGACCGCCAAAGGGCGGAGAGAACCAGCGGGCCCTGATCAAACGCGACAGCTTGGCCCGCACCTCGCTGCGCGTTTCCGGCGCGACGCTGACCGAAATGGCGTTGCCCGCACGGGTCAGTACCCACCAGACCAACGGCATTGCCCAGAATTTGCTAAACCGCGACCACGGCCGGGCTTGCGGATCGAGCAACACATCGACATCGGCGCGTTCCAGCCACAGATCGGTGAGCGGTTCAAGCGACTGGCCGGAGTGAATTGCCTGGGCGAGAAATATCCCGTTGATTCCGCCGGCGCTGGCACCCGCAATGATGTCGGGCAATACGCGCAACCGCAGGCCGTGATTTTGCTCGATCCGCTGGAGCAGGTGCAGATAGACGGCCTGAGTGCCGGCACTACCCTCGTTGCGGGCAAGAAAATCGCGGCTCGCCCGCGCCAGTTTCCAAAGTTCTTTGGTCACGCCATGCATGTAGACGGCAAGGCTGATTCCACCATAACAGACCAGTGCAATGCGGAGTTCCTTTTGGCGCATGGGTCATGCTTGCCGCAGCTTGCCGCAGATGGCAATTGCGTTCTTGATCCGTTCTCGTTAGATAAATGCATGGCCAAACCCAAACGCCGCTATGTCTGTGCCGCCTGTGGCAGTGTCGCGACCCGATGGCAGGGCCAATGCGGCGATTGTGAAGAGTGGAACACGCTTTCAGAGGAAGCCCCGGCAACGGTGTTTTCGATGAAGCATGATCTGTCGTCGGGCGGGCGGGCAATCACCTTTGAACCACTTGATGCCCCAGGTGAGCTGCTTCGCCGCCGCTCGACGGGGCTGGCGGAGTTCGACCGGGCGCTGGGCGGCGGGCTGGTCCCGGGTTCGGCAATCCTGATGGGCGGGGATCCGGGCATCGGCAAATCGACCTTGCTCCTGCAAAGCGCGGCGCGTGTGGCGCAGGCCGGAGGCGATGCGGTTTACATCAGCGGTGAGGAAGCAGCCGGGCAAGTGCGGCTGCGCGCCGATCGCCTGGGCCTGGGCGGAGCACCGATCCGGCTCGCAGCGGCAACATCGGTGCGCGATATAGTCACCACACTAAGCGCGATGGATCCGCCTTCGCTGCTGGTGATCGATTCGATCCAGACCATGCATTCCGACCAGATCGAAGGAGCCCCGGGTACCGTCAGCCAGGTCCGCGGCTGCGCCTTCGAACTGATCCGCTATGCCAAGGAAAACGGCGTCGCGCTGGTTCTGGTCGGCCATGTCACCAAGGATGGCAGCATCGCTGGGCCGCGAGTGCTGGAACATATGGTCGATGTGGTGATGAGCTTCGAAGGGGAGCGCAGCCACCAGTACAGAATTCTTCGCAGCCTCAAGAATCGCTTCGGCCCGGTCGACGAGATTGGCGTTTTCGCGATGGCGGGGGCCGGGCTGGAAGAGGTTTCCAATCCCTCGATGCTGTTTCTTTCGGGCCGCGATCAGCCGGTTTCAGGCAGTGCGGTTTTTCCCGCAATCGAAGGGACCCGGCCGGTGCTGGTTGAAATCCAGGCGCTGATCGTGCGGATAGCGAGCGGGGCGACACCGCGCCGCGCGGTGGTTGGCTGGGACAATGGCCGATTGGCGATGCTGCTTGCCGTGCTGGAAGCGCGCTGTGGGCTCAACTTCTCAGCCTGCGAAGTCTATCTTAATGTTGCAGGGGGATATCGCTTGGCCGATCCAGCAGCAGACCTTGCAGTCGCTGCGGCATTGATCTCGGCGCTGGCAGACCGGCCCCTGGCTGCTGACGCCGTGTGGTTTGGCGAAGTTTCGCTGGCCGGAGAAATTCGCCCCGTCGCTCATGCTCCGATCCGGGTGCGTGAAGCGGCCAAGTTAGGATTTGGCCGCGCCTGCGGTCCGCCAGCACGAGGACATGATATGGCCTCGGTACGCTATGCCGAGCTGGCGCTCCTGCCAAATCTCGTTGACCGCATCATGACCGAGGTCTAGTTTCGCTCGGACATGACAGGCTTTGACATCGCCGTACTTCTGCTCGTTGGCCTGGGCGCGATCACCGGTTTTATGCGGGGCTTCGTCCAGGAGGCTCTGGCGCTGGCGGCATGGGTGATTGCGCTTTTCGCGATTCATTACCTCCACACCCCGGTGGCTGAACTGCTTGGACCCTATATCGGCACTTCGTCCGGATCGGCGGTATTGGCGTTCGCCTTGCTGCTGTTGCTGCCCTACGCAATCGTCAAGATGCTCGCCAATACCTTTGGAGAGGCAAGCCGCAATTCGGTTCTCGGCCCGATTGACCGGGTTCTCGGGTTTGGTTTTGGGGCTATCAAGGGGATCGTCATCGTCATCGTTGCCTTCTCCGTACTGATGCTGGGCTTTGATGTGGCCTGGGGTTCGAGTGGTCGGCCCGATTGGATCACCCAGTCACGCAGCTATCCGTTCATCAACGTCAGCAGCGAAGGGTTGGTCAAGATGATCGGAGAGCGCCGCCGCGCCGCGGGGTTTGAGGCTGGAGCCGCTTCGACCGGCAAGAAATAGGCCATGGCCTCCGCCACAGCGCTGTACACGCCGCGCGTTCTGTCGTTGGCGACCAGTCTGGCTAAATGGCCGTGGGATGAAACACTGCCGTGGCACGCACAAGAACGATCACCAACTTGTGGCAGCACGCTGGCGATAGCACTTGGTCTGACTGCGAATGGCGAGATTGAAAATGTTGCCATGCGGGTCCACGCTTGTGCCATCGGTCAAGCGTCAGCCGCGATTTTCGCCGCCGCCGCGCACGGACTAGACCGTGCGGCGTTGATCGCGAGCGAACAGGCGTTGCGCGATTGGCTGGAAGATGGCGCACCGATACCCGATTGGCCCCATCTGTCGGCTATCGCCAGCGCCCGGGACTTCCCGGCGCGGCGCGGCGCGATCCTGTTGGCCTGGCGTGCTGCACTTGCGGCGCTTCCCTCGGGTTGAAACCCTCGCTAGAGCACAGCGCCATAGCATTTGGGGGAATATGCATGGCGCAAGCAGATATTGTGACGGGGCCGGAAGTTCAGCCAACCGCGAAGGAAATGCGCTTGGTGATCGCAGCCTCGTCAGCCGGCACGATCTTCGAATGGTATGATTTTTTCATCTACGGCACGCTGGGCGCGATTCTCTCGAGGACCTTTTTTCCGACCGGCAATCCCGCGCTGGAAATGCTGCTGTTCTGGCTGGTCTTCGCGGTGGGCTTTGGCTTCCGCCCGCTTGGAGCGGTGCTGTTTGGCTATCTGGGTGACCGGCTGGGGCGCAAATATACCTTCCTCGTCACTGTAACACTGATGGGAATTGCCACCGCTGGGGTGGGCATGATCCCCTCTGCCGCAAGTATCGGTCTATGGGCTCCGGCGATTGTGATCTTCTTGCGGATATTGCAGGGGCTGGCGCTGGGCGGCGAGTATGGCGGCGCGGCAATCTATGTCGCGGAACATTCGCCGTTTGAAAAGCGAGGCTATTTTACCAGCTTCATCCAGTCCAGTGTGGTCGGCGGTTTTGTGCTCAGCCTGATCGTGGTGCTGGGCTGCAAAGCCGCGATGAGCGACGAGACCTGGAATGACTGGGGCTGGCGAGTGCCGTTTTTGCTGAGCATTGCGCTGCTGGCGATCTCGCTGTGGATGCGGATCAAGCTTTCGGAAAGCCCGGTATTTCTAGCGATGAAAGAGGCGGGCGAAACCAGCAAGAATCCGTTCGTCGAGAGCTTCACCTATCCCGGGAACAAGAAGCGCATCCTGATTGCGCTGTTCGGGATCGGTGCCGGGCTGACGGTGATCTGGTACACCGCCATGTTCTCGGGCCTCAACTTCCTCAAGTCGGCCATGCATATCGAGGATACTTACGCGGAAATACTGGTCGGGATATCAGCGCTGATCGGGATGTCATTCTACGTCTACTTCGGCAAACTCTCTGACCGGATCGGGCGGAAGAAGCCGATCGTGATCGGCTACGCGCTGACCTTGCTGTTGCTGTTCCCGACCTTCTGGTTGATGGGATCGGCGGCCCAGCCCGAAGGCGCGCGCGCGTCGATCGCATGGACAATTCGCGGACCCGATTGCAATTACAATCCGTTTGCCACGGCGCAGAAAAGCCGATGCGGCAAGCTGATGGGTGATTTTGCCGGAGCGGGCATCGCCTACCAGCTGGAGCAGGCCGACAAACTTGAATTGTCTGCCGGTCCAGGCCGCGCTTTGGCGCTAGATGCGCTCGACTGGAATGATGGCAAAGCCCGCAAAGCCCAACTCGAAGCCCAGCTCGGAGAGCAGCTGTTCAGCGTGATCAAAACGACACCCTCACTGCGTCAGTCCGCCGTCATCATAGCCTCGCTGCTGATGCTCATGATGCTCTCGGCGGCGACTTACGGCCCGGTTGCAGCGCAGCTGACCGAGATGTTCCCGGCCAGGGTCCGCTACAGTTCGATGTCGATTCCCTATCATATCGGCACTGGCTATTTCGGCGGATTTCTGCCGTTTATCGCCAGCTACATCGTCGCCAAAACCGGCAATCCCTATTCGGGGCTGTGGTACACTTGGGTGGTCGTGCTGGTGGCCATGGTGGTCGCATGGTGGGGCCTGCCGAACGGGAAGCCGCGAGACTTTGTCGACGATGCCGCCTGAAGTTCCGCCCGCAGCGCTGCGTCTCTCGATCGACCGCGCGGCGTTGGCGGCGAACTGGCGGGCGCTGGACAAATTGTCAGGCACAGCCAGCGCCGGAGCGGCGGTGAAGGCCGATGCTTATGGGCTCGGCACAAAAGTCGCAGCTCGGGTACTGAAGGAGGTTGGCTGCGAGGACTTCCTGGTCGCGCATTGGGCCGAAGTGCCTGACCTTCTGGAATGCGTTCCTGCCGACGCAATCTCGGTCCTGCATGGCCCGCTGAACCGGCCAGAGGCGGATTTTGGCCGGGCGTGCGGGGTCAAGCCGGTGATCAACTCGCTGCACCAGGCCCGGTTGTGGATGGATTCCGGTGGAGGCCGGTGCGATCTGATGGTCGATACCGGGATCAACCGCCTCGGCCTGCCGATGGACGCGCTGGCTGATCCGCTGATCCAGCAACTCAATGTCGATGTGCTGCATTCGCACCTGGCTGCGGCTGACGAGGATTCGCCGCAAAATGAGTTCCAGCGCCGCCGCTGGGTCGAGGCACGGGCGAAGTTGGCCCATCGCCGCGCCAGCCTGGCCAACAGCGCTGGGATCGGTCTTGGCGCAGCGTTTCATGGCGATCTGACCCGGCCGGGACTGTCGCTCTATGGCGGCATCTCGCGCCCGGAATATGCCGGCTTGATCCGGCAGGTTGCGTTTCCGGAAGCCGCCATCATGCAAATTCGTGACCTGCAAGCGGGAGATAGCGTTGGCTACAATGCCACGTTCACCGCCGCCGGTCCGCTGCGGGTGGGCGTCGTCAGCATTGGCTATGCCGATGGCTATCTGCGCTGCTGGTCGGGCAAGGGGATGCTCCACAGTGGCGGCCGGGGGCTGCCAGTGCTGGGCCGGGTATCGATGGACATGACCGTGATCGATCTGTCCGCCGCGCCCGACCTTTGCGAAGGAGATTGGGTTTCGCTCGACTATTCCTTGCCCGAAGCTTCGGCGGCAAGTGGCCTGTCCCAATATGAATTGCTGACCCTGCTGGGCCGCCGGTTCGGGCGTTAGGGCTGGCATTTTGCTGCGCAGCAAAGGCGGTGTTGCATTGCCGTTGTTGCAAGTGCTAACACGGCACAAATTCGACTATTCCCTAGGGGTAAGCCAATGAGCAGCAGCAGCGAAGCACGTGATAAGGGTGATCCTGTGATCATCAAGAAATACGCCAATCGGCGGCTCTACAACACCCAGTCATCGAGCTACATCACGCTCGATCATCTCGCCAAGATGACCCGCGATGGTACCGATTTCAAAGTGTTTGACGCCAAAACCGGGACCGACATCACCCATCAGATCCTGACCCAGATCATCATGGAAGAAGAATCGACGACCGGTGAGCAGATGCTGCCGGTGAACTTCCTGCGCCAGCTGATCTCGATGTACGGCAACTCGATGCAAAGCCTGGTACCGCATTATCTTGAAGCCTCGATGGATAACTTCCGCTCGAACCAGCAGAAGCTGCGCCAGGCCTTTGAAGACAGCCTCGGTAACAACCCGCTGGCCAAGCTGGCCCAACAGAACCTGGCGATGTTCAAGGCCGCAGCTTCCGCCTTCCTGCCCGGCGGCACCGAAGACCGCAAGGATGCCGCCGCCCAGAAGGACGAGATTGCTGCACTGCGGGCCCAAATGGCCGAAATGCAGAAAAAGCTCGACGCGCTGAGCAAATGATCCGGGCCGCAAGGCCACCCGGTTCCCCTTCTTCAATCTGAAAGCGATTTCCCGTGTCCGCCATTCGTCATGCCCTTTCCGTCACCCGCGATGCCGATTTTGCCGCCTGGTATCAGGAGGTGATCGCTGAAGCGGAAATGGCCGAGGAATCGGGCGTGCGCGGCTGCATGGTGATCAGGCCCTGGGGCTATGGCATCTGGGAACGCATCCAGAAGCTGATGGATGCGCGGATCAAGGAAGCCGGGGTCGAGAACTGCTATTTCCCGCTGTTCATCCCCTTGAGCTACTTCGCCAAAGAGGCAGCCCATGTTGAGGGCTTTGCCAAGGAAATGGCGGTCGTCACGCACCACCGGCTGATCGGCGATGGCCAGGGCGGGCTGGTGCCCGATCCCGAGGCCAAACTGGAAGAACCGCTGATTGTCCGCCCGACGTCCGAAACCGTGATCGGTCAGGCGATGAGCCGCTGGATCCAGAGCTGGCGCGATCTGCCGATGCTGACCAACCAATGGGCCAATGTCGTCCGCTGGGAAATGCGTACCAGGATGTTTCTGCGCACTTCAGAGTTTCTCTGGCAGGAGGGCCACACCGCTCATGCTGACCGCGCGGACGCTGTGGACGAGACGCTCCGCGCACTCGAAATGTATCGCGCATTTTCCGAAGAATCACTGGCGATGCCGGTGATCGCCGGTGAAAAGCCTGAGAATGAGCGCTTCCCCGGCGCGGTTGCGACCTACTCGATCGAAGCGATGATGCAGGATGGCAAGGCGCTGCAGGCCGGCACTTCGCATTATCTCGGTACCGGCTTCGCCGAAGCGGCCAATATCCGATATCAGGACAGGGAAGGCCAGCAGGCGCTGTGCCATACTACCAGCTGGGGCGTTTCGACGCGCCTGATCGGCGGCGTTATCATGACGCACGGCGATGACGATGGCCTGCGGGTTCCCCCGGCGATCGCCCCGCACCAAATCGTCATCCTGCCAATGCTGCGCGATGATGATGGTGACGCGGCGCTGCTGGCCTATTGCAGCGAAATCCGCGCCGCGCTGGCCAAGCAATCTGCGCTGGGTGAGCCGATCCGCGTGCTGCTCGACAAGCGTGCAGGCAAGGCC
This sequence comes from Novosphingobium sp., assembly GCA_031383985.1. Lineage (GTDB taxonomy): Bacteria > Pseudomonadota > Alphaproteobacteria > Sphingomonadales > Sphingomonadaceae > Novosphingobium. The sequence continues at coordinate 30,587 of JANNAE010000056.1, forward strand.
ACGCAAAAGCGCTGGGCCTGGGTCAAGAAGGGTGTGCCGCTGATCCTCGAAATCGGCGGCCGTGATGCTGCGGCCGGGCAAGTTTCGGTGCTGCGCCGCGACCGGTTGTGGCGCGGGGATGGCAAGCCCAACTTCGCCGGGCAAGCGAAAGCCGAATTCCTGGGTGCGGCGGCCGGCGAGCTTGAAGCAGTCCAGGCCTCGCTCCACGCCGAGGCCACCGCGCGCCGCGATGCCAATATCGTCCGCGGGATTGACAGCATCGCTGCGCTGGAGGCCTTCTACGCCGAAGACCAGCGCTATCCTGGCTGGGCCGAGCTCAATTGGTCTCGCCCCAGCGGCGCGGCACTGGAAGCCGTCGTGACTAGGCTCAAGGCGCTCAAGCTGACGGTCCGCAATACGGCGAGCGATGCGGAACCGGCGGCCGGTCTCTGCATTTTCACAGGTGAACCCGCAGTGGAGCGCATCTATGTCGCACGTGCTTATTAAGCTTCTCGCCGCCGCGTTGCTGGTGTTGCCTGCCGCAGCAATCGCGGCGCCTGAACCGGTGTCCGAGGCCCGGCTGCGCGCCGACATCGACAAGTTGGTCTCGTTCGGAACCCGCCACACCCTCTCCAGTCAGTCCGATCGCAAGCGCGGGATCGGAGCGGCGCGGCGCTGGGCCGAGGCCGAGCTGCGCAAGACTTCGCGGGCTTGCGGAAATTGTCTTGAGATTGCGCTGCCCGAAGCCATGGTCAGCGGCGACCGCGTGCCAGTGCCGACGCGCCTGGTCGATGTCATCGCGATTCAGCGCGGCACCGAGCGGCCGGGAGAGGTGGTAATTGTTCAGGCCCATATCGACAGCCGCGTTTCCGACATCATGGACTTCACCAAGGATGCGCCGGGCGCCAATGATGATGGTTCAGGTACGGCCTTGGTCCTTGAGGCCGCGCGGGTTCTGTCGCGTCGAAAATTTCCGACGACGATCGTTTATGCAGTGCTGTCGGGTGAAGAGCAGGGCCTTCTCGGCGGCAAGCTGCTGGCCGACTATGCCAAGGCGCAGGGCTGGACGGTCAAGGCCGTGCTCAACAACGATATCGTAGGCGGATCACGCGGTTCGGATGGGCTGGTCGATGACCAGCACGTGCGGGTTTTCTCTGAAGGACCGCGCGCCGATGGCGACGACAAGCTGCGGGCCGATGCGCGCCGGATGGGCGGCGAGAATGACAGCGCGAGCCGCAATCTTTCCCGGTTCATTGCCGGACTCGATGCCCCCGCACTGAAAGTTCGCCAGGTCTGGCGGGCGGACCGAATGGGCCGGGGCGGCGATCAACTGCCGTTCCAGGAACGCGGCTATCCCGCGATCCGCTTTTCGGTGGCAATCGAGGATTATGAGCATCAGCACCAGGACTTGCGCACCGAAAAGGGCGTCAAGTTCGGCGATACGGCGGATGAAATGGATTTCGCCTATCTCGGCCGCGTGGTAGCACTGAACATTGCCGCGTTGGATGCGCTGGCTCGGGCACCGATGCCGCCGGCGGCCAGCGCTGAGGCGGCAGTGCAGACCTTTACGCTGGTCAAATGGGCCCAGGTTCCCGGCGCGGTCGGCTATACTGTCTGGCGCCGCCGGACCGATGCCAGCGAATGGGCCGACCCGTCCCCGATCAACGATGCCAAGGCCACTTCGCTCAAAATCGACGGACTGCGCGGTGATGACTGGTTGTTCGGGGTGAGTGCCCGCGCCGCCGATGGCAGCGAAAGCCCGGTCTCGTCGGCGGTGCCCGCCGGCGCCTTTGCGCCGCTGCGCTGATGCCCAACAAGCCAAAACCCAAGCTCGCTCACGGCCTGCCTACCCAAAAGCAGATCCTCGAATTCATTGCCAACTCACCCACACCGGCCGGCAAGCGGGAGATTGCTCGCGGCTTTGGCCTCAAGGGCCAGGAAAAGATCGCCTTGAAGGCCATTCTGCGCGACATGGCCGATAAGGGCCTGATCGACGGCGAGAAGCGGGCCTTCCACCGGATGGGCGGGGTGCCCAAAGTCACGGTATTGCGGGTCATGGCCATCGAAGACGGCGAGGCCATCGCCATCCCTGATAATTGGTCACCCGATGATGCGAGCCCGCCGCCGCGGCTGCGGCTGGTTGAAAAGGGCAGCCGCAGCGCGCTCAAAGTGGGCGACCGGGTGCTCGCCCGAACTGAAGAGGCGGGTGCCGGTTGGCGCGCTTTTCCGATGAAGAAACTTCCCGCCAGCGAAGAGCAATTGCTTGGCGTGGTGGAGATCGACGGAGCCGGGAAGGGCTGGCTCGCTCCGGTCGACAAGCGGATTCGCAGTTCGTCACCGATTTCCGATCTGGGCAGGGCGGAGGCTGGAAATCTAGTTCTGGCGGAACCCGCCGGGCGCTCGATGCGCGCCGGTGTCAAAGTCACGGCGATTCTCGGCGATCCACTCGCCCCGAGGGCCTTCAGTCTGATCGCAATTCACAAGCACGGCATCCCCAATCTCTTTGACGCGGAGGTGTTGGCAGAGGCTGTCGTTGCCGCAAAACTGCCGCTCAGCGCGGAACAGCGCGAAGATTTGCGCCACCTTCCGATCGTCGCGATTGACCCCAGCGACGCGCGCGATCACGATGATGCGATCTGGGCCGAACCCGACGGTGATCCTGCCAATCGGGGCGGGTTCCGCGCGCTGGTCGCGATTGCCGATGTCTCATTCTACGTCCGCCCGGGGAGCGCGGTCGATCGCGAGGCGCGCAAGCGGGGTAATTCGGTCTATTTCCCCGACCGGGTCGTACCGATGCTGCCCGAAGTGCTCAGCGCCGATGTCTGTTCGCTGCGGGCGGGGGAAGACCGCGCGGCGATGGCCTGCCATATGGTGATCGACGCTGGTGGCAAGGTGACGTCATGGCGGTTCACGCGGGCGCTGGTCCGCATTGCCGAAGTGATTGCCTATGAAGATGCGCAAATGCGGATCGATCAGGAAACCGCGGAGCCAAATTTGCAGAATCTGTGGGCCGCCTGGGGGCTGCTTAATGCCGCGCGCAATGCCCGCGATCCGCTCGATCTGGATCTGCCCGAACGCCGGGTGGTGCTCGATCAGCAGGGCAAGATTACCGAGATTGCCTTGCGTGAACGGCTCGATGCGCACCGCGTGGTCGAGGAATTCATGATCTCGGCCAATGTTGCGGCGGCCAAGGCGCTGGAGAGCAAGGTGGCGCCAGTGGTTTACCGGATTCACGAGCCGCCGGGCCGGGAAAAGCTGGTGGCGCTGAAGGACTATCTGGCCAGCTTCGAACTCAAGTTCGCTCTGGGCCAGGTCATCACCCCCAGCCTGTTCAACCGGCTTCTCAAAGATGTTGCCGATGATACTGAAAAAGCTCTGATCATGGAGGCGGTTCTGCGCAGCCAGACTCAGGCCTATTACGGGCCGAGCAATGCCGGACACTTCGGGCTCGCGCTGGGCAGCTATGCGCATTTCACCTCGCCAATCCGCCGCTACGCCGATCTTCTGGTTCACCGCGCATTGGTCGATAGCTTCCACCTTGAGCAGCCCGCGCCGCACGGCGATCTGCCCGCCAGTTCGGGGCTGTCGAGCCGCGACCGCGATGATCTGGGCAAGATCAGCGAAGCGATCAGCGCCACCGAACGCCGGGCGATGAAGGCTGAGCGCGAGACGATCGACCGCTATGTCGCGGCCTGGCTGGCTGCCCGGGTGGGAGAAGTCTTTGCGACCCGCATCACCGGGGTCCAGAAGTTCGGCTTCTTCGCGACCATCATCGGCCTTGGCGGCGATGGGCTGGTCCCGGTCTCAACGTTGGGCGAAGAACGCTTTTCCTATGATGAAGGCTCGCAGGTTCTGGAGGGTGAGCAAAGCGGCACGCGCTATGCCATCGGCATGATCGTCAGCCTGCGTCTGGCCGAAGCCAATCCGCTGACCGGCGCGCTCAAGTTCGAGCTGGAAGAGGGCGGCAGTGCCAGGGTCGAACCGCGCGGCAGCCGGTCGACCGCGATTGGCAAACTGGTTAAAGGAAAGCATATGGTGGGCAAGCGCGGACGCCCCGGCAATATGCGCCACCAAAACCGCAAGAAGTAGTCAGCCCCGCCGATCCTAATCAGCTCAGCCGTTCAAGATCCGCATCGTTCATTCCGCCGGGGATGATGTAGAGCGGGCAGGGGAGTTGGCCCACCGCCGAGCTGAAATGGGTCACCAGCGGTCCAGGGCCACCCTCGGGCGCAGCGCCCAGGACCAGGGCGGAAACTTCAGGATGCTCGGCCAGATAGTCGCGGATGACTTTTTCGCCCTCGCCTTCGCGGACCGAGATCACCGGCATCTGGCCGCTCTCGCTCAGCAGGCTACCCGCGGCGCTGGTCACCAATGTTTCGGCCCGGGCGCGGGCTTCCTCTTCGATTGTAGCCTGTACGCCGCCGAAAGCGACGAATGGCTGGCGCGGGATCAGGGCAAGCAAATGCACTGCCCCGCCAGTTCGCGCCGCCCGGCTGGAGGCGAAACGCAGCGCGACGCTGGCTTCCTCGGTCTCGTCCATGATTACCAGATAGACGCGCATCGCAGGACCCTCACAATCGGGAGCTATCCGCTGAAAACGTATTCTGCGCAAGAACCTTGCCCCGCGCCGCGATTTTAGCCAGAGACAGCCTGAACCGTAGCGTCGCCAAAGGACCGGACCCCGCTCATGCCGATCGAAATCAAGATGCCCGCGCTGTCCCCCACGATGGAAGAGGGGACGCTTGCGAAATGGCTGGTCAAGGTGGGCGATAAGGTTTCGTCCGGAGATATAATGGCCGAGATCGAAACCGACAAGGCGACGATGGAATTCGAGGCGGTCGATGAGGGAGTGATCACCTCGATCGCGGTGAGCGAAGGTAGTGAAGGCGTGAAGGTCGGCACCGTGATCGCGACACTGGCGGGTGAGGATGAGGACACCGGCGCGGCGCCTGCTCCCAAGGCTGCTTCAGCGGCCACTCCTGCCAAGGTTGAAGCCGCGCCTGCGGCTGTTCCGGCCCCAGTAGCCGCAAGCGTCGGCGCGGTTTCCGTCTCGCCGATCGCCAAGCGTATTGCGGCCGAGCGTGGTCTTGATCTGGCAGGCATCAAAGGCAGCGGTCCCGATGGCCTGATCGTTCGGGCAGATGTCGAAGCGACAAAACCGGGCGGTCCGCCCGCAGTTGCCGCTCCGGCTGTTGCGGCCGCAAGCAGCGACCGCGTCGTGGCCTCGCCGTTGGCCAAGCGCATCGCGGCGGAGAAGGGGATCGATCTGGCCAGTATCAAGGGCAGCGGCCCGGGCGGGCGGATCGTCAGGGCCGATGTCGAGGGCATTTCAGCTGGCTCGACTGGCCCGGCAGAAACAGTGTCTGTCGCACTGCCCACCACCACAGCGAGCAGCTTTGCCAGCGATATCCCGCACGAAACGGTCAAGCTGACCATGATGCGCAAGACCATTGCGCGGCGGCTGACCGAATCGAAGCAGCAGGTCCCGCACATCTACCTGACCGTGGACATCCGGCTCGATGCGCTGCTCAAATTGCGCGGCGATCTCAACGCCGCGCTCGAGCCTCGGGGCATCAAGCTGTCGGTCAACGACCTGCTGATCAAGGCCTTGGGCGCGGCGCTGTTGCAAGTTCCGGCCTGCAATGTCAGCTATACGCCCGAAGCGCTGATCCAGTTCCACCGCGCCGATGTCTCGGTGGCAGTCTCCACCCCGACCGGCCTGATCACGCCCATAATTGTCGATGCCGCGAACAAGTCGATGAGTGCGATCTCGGCCGAGATGAAGGCGCTGGCTGACAAGGCCAAGGCCGGCAAGCTCCAGCCGCATGAATTCCAGGGCGGTACCGCCAGCCTCTCGAACATGGGGATGTTCGGGATCAAGCAGTTCGAAGCCGTTATCAATCCGCCACAGGGCATGATCATGGCAATCGGCGCAGGCGAAAAGCGCCCCTATGTGTTGGACGGTGCGCTCGCCATTGCCACGGTCATGAGTGCGACCGGCTCGTTCGATCACCGCGCGATTGATGGGGCGGATGGGGCAAAGCTGATGCAGGCGTTCAAGGGGCTGGTTGAGATGCCGCTGGGACTGGTGGCCTGAGATGGCGGACTCATACGACCTCATCATCCTCGGATCTGGCCCGGGCGGCTATGTCGCGGCGATCCGCGCCAGCCAGCTTGGCCTCAAGGTCGCCATCGTCGAGCGCGAACTGCTCGGCGGGATCTGCCTCAACTGGGGCTGCATCCCGACCAAGGCGCTGCTCCGTTCGGCCGAGATTTTTCACTATATGAAGCACGCCAAGGATTACGGCCTGACTGCGCAAGGGATCAGTGCCGATATCGAAGCGGTGGTAAAGCGTTCACGCGGGGTGGCCAAACAGCTCAATCAGGGGGTCACTCACCTGATGAAGAAGAACAAGATCACCGTGCATATGGGCGAGGGCAGGCTGCTCGCGCCCGGCCAGCTCGAGGTGAAGGGCGGCGCTGTTGGCTCTGGGGCAACCGAAACCCTCACCGCCAAACATATCATCGTCGCCACCGGTGCGCGGGCCCGCGATCTGCCGTTTGCCAAGGCCGACGGCAAACGCATCTGGACTTACCGCCACGCGATGACGCCCGCCGAAATGCCGGGCAAGCTGCTGGTGATCGGATCGGGCGCGATCGGGATCGAGTTTGCCAGCTTCTACAATGATATGGGAGCCGAAGTTACCGTCGTTGAGATGCTTGACCGGATCGTTCCGGTCGAGGATGTCGACGTCTCCGCCTTCCTCGAAAAATCGCTCAAGAAGCAGGGCATGACGATCCTGACCGGCGCGGGGGTCGAAAGCATCGACGTGACTGCCACGGGCGTTACCGCCAAGATCAAGGGCCCAAAAACGGCAGAGGGGGACGGCAAGGTCACCAGCGGCGAATTCAGCCATGTCATTGTCGCGGTCGGGATCGTGCCCAATACCGAAAATATCGGGCTCGAAACGCTGGGCGTGAAGGCCGAGCGCGGGATCATCGCGATCGACGGCATGGGCCGCACCAATGTCCCCGGGATCTGGGCAATTGGCGATGTTACCCCCGGGCCTTGGCTTGCCCACAAAGCCAGCCACGAGGGCGTGATCGCAGCCGAAGCCATCGCGCAGGCGCTGGGCAACACAGATGTCCACCCCCACGCGATGGACAAGCTGAACATTCCGGGCTGCACCTATTGCCATCCGCAAGTCGCCAGCGTCGGCCTGACCGAGGCCATGGCCAAGGAGGCCGGATACACGGTTAAGGCCGGGACATTCCCGTTCATCGGCAATGGCAAGGCCATCGCGCTGGGTGAGGCCGAAGGCTTCATCAAGACCGTGTTCGACGCGAAAACCGGAGAGCTGCTGGGTGCGCACATGGTCGGCGCGGAAGTGACCGAGTTGATCCAGGGCTATGTTGTCGGCAAGACGCTCGAAACCACCGAGGCCGAACTGATGGCCACGGTGTTCCCGCATCCGACGCTATCGGAAATGATGCATGAAAGCGTCCTCACCGCTTACGGGCGGGCGCTGCATATGTGAGCTAGCCAGGGAGCGGTTGGTCGATCGCTGCCAGGCGAGCAAAGTGCTCGAACACGTAGATATGCAGCGGCGAGGTGAATTCGCATCCGACCGAGAGACCTTCTTGCCAGCAGATCTTGGCTTCGAGCTTTTGCAATCCGGGAAGGCGGATGCTCAGCAGCCTGTCAGGGTTGCATTGGGGCAGCCAGGCAATGCGAAAACCACGCTCTGAGATGTCTTCCAGCCGGATCAGCGTCCACGGGTTTGAGCCCTGGCGGACCTCGCACAGCAAGGAGATGTTGGCGCGGCGACACCGATCGGGGGTGGTGGTGGGAATTGCTGGGAAAACCTCGTGTTTCAATTGCGACCTCCGTTACGCGTCGGTTTGCGACGTCGTACGGGATTGTTGATAGCGGCTTCGTCTTTCGATTTGGTTAGCGGCGCGGCTCAGAGCGCAAACAATGCAATTTCTCAGGCGCTGTTGGCAAAAGCGCAAAAATGGCGGACAGGGTGGGATTCGAACCCACGGTGAGCTTCCACCCACGACGGTTTTCAAGACCGTTGCCTTAAACCACTCGGCCACCTGTCCATTGAGCGGTGAAATGCGGCTAGCGTCCGGCGAGCGGTTTGCCAACCTTGCTTTGCCATTTTCATCGCAGGCCGTCTGTGCGATGACAATGCAGATGTCATTTTTCCGATACCTCAAGCGGGCCTTGCCCTTGGCTCTGGGTGCCGCGTTGGTTCTGCCGCCGACCCTGCCAGTGGCTGCGCAGACAGCCCAGGAAACCGGATTTCAAGGTTATCTCCAGTTGCTTGCGGCGCGCGCGCGCAGCGAAGGGGTGAGCGAGAGGACCATTGCAATCATGACCAATGGGTTGACTTTCAATCCCCGGGTTATCGCGCTTGATCGGGCACAGCCCGGCGCAAATCCCGATGCGCCCCCGGCGTTGGGTCCCTATCTTCGCGCCCATGTTGATAGCGCACGAATTTCTGGCGGGCGAAACATGTACCAGACAGTCGCCGGACTTACTCCACGGATTGAACGGCAATACGGGGTCCCGGCACCGATCATTCTCGCGATCTGGGGGCATGAGACCAATTATGGCAGCTACAAGGGCGATTTCGACCTCGCTCGCTCGCTCGCCACGCTGGCCTATGAGGGCCGCCGCCGCGAATTGTTCGCAAATGAATTTATCGCCCTGCTCAAGATGGCCGATCGCGGGGTTCCGCGCGCGCGGCTGACCGGAAGCTGGGCCGGGGCATTTGGCAACCCGCAATTCCTCCCAAGCGTTTATCTGCGACTTGCCCAGGACGATGACGGAGATGGCGGGGCGGATATCTGGAATAGCCGCGCCGATACGCTCGCCTCGATCGCCAACTATTTCCGCGATGCTGGCTGGCGACCCGGCCAGCCTTGGGGTGTGCGCGCCTCGGTCCCGGCCGATTTCAACGCAACGAGCACCGTGACGCGGCTCGACGCGCCCGCTTGTCCGCGGGTTCATGCCCGTCATTCGGCCTGGAAAACAGTTGGCGAATGGCGCGCTCTGGGCATCGCCCCGCTTGGCGCCATTAACGATAATGTGCTGGCAAGCCTGATTGAGCCCGATGGCCGAGGAAATTCTGCGTTCCTCTTAACCGGTAATTATCGGGTTATCCTCAATTATAACTGCTCGAATTACTACGCATTGTCCGTGGGATTGCTTGCAGATGAGATTGCCCGTTAACCGAACTGCGCCGCTCGCGGCCCTGATCCTGCTCGCCGCCTGTGGCGGCGGGAATGACTCCGCGGCGCGCGGCTTGCCGCCTGAGCCCGCCAATGGTCCTGCGTCCGACTACCCGATGGTCATCGGTGCGCCGTTCACTGTGGAAGGCGTAACCTACACCCCGGTGGACGTGATGAACTACGACGCCGTCGGCTACGCCGCCTTGGGCGGCGAAGGCGGAGTTGGGATTACCGGCGCGCATCGCACCCTCCCACTGCCTAGCTATGTCGAGGTTACTTCGCTCGATAGCGGCAAGACAATCCTCGTCCGGCTCGAACGCCGCGGACCGATGACCAATGCGCGGCTGATCGATCTTTCCGCCGGGGCCGCGGCCCAATTGGGCATTGCCGGGCAAGAGCGGGCCGCTGTCCGCGTCCGCCGGGTCAATCCCCCCGAAGCCGAACGTGCGTTGCTGCGCAGCGGTCAAAGTGCTCCGGCGCGGATGGATACACCCAAATCGCTGCTCGATGTCCTGATCCGCAAGCTCGACAAGCAAAGCGGAGGTATCTCGCCAGCGCCTGTTGCCGAGCCCGGTAAAGGCCCAGTTGCTGCGCCCGTCGCGACCCAGCCACTCGCCGTCCCTCACAAGCCTGCTCCGCGCAGCGCTCCGGCAACCAAGCCCGCACCGGCCCCAACCCGCGCCGCCGTTCCGCCTGCGCCGAAGTCCGCTGTGCATGCCGCCGGGCTAGTGGTGCAAGTCGGGGCTTTCTCAAGCCGAGAGCGCGCTGCATCGGTCGCCGCCAAAGTCGGTGCCCAGCTTGTGCAGGGCGATCGGTTGTGGCGGGTCAGGATGGGGCCATATGGCACTCAAGCCGAGGCGAATGCAGCGCTGGCGAAGGCCAGGTCAGCCGGTTATAGCGACGCTCGAATCCAGCGCGCCGACTGATCCTTTCCGATCACCGCCGTTACGGAGGTTTCGGCGCGTGAACGAGGAGCGGAATTGGCACGGTTGGCACCCATTCTGCTGCTGGTATCGAGCGCTGCCGGACCAGGCGCAGCCGTGCCCGCGTCGTTGCCATTCCCGACTGTGGTAGAGCGCATCCCGGTGGTATTGCTGGTCGATCTCAGCGCCGGACAAACCCTGTATGCGCGCGACGCCGATCGCCGTTTCCTCCCCGCCTCGATGACCAAGGCGATGAGCGCGCTGGTCGCCTTTGAGCTCATCGCCAGCGGCAAATTGCTTGAGGATCAGCGGTTTGTGGTCGATGCTGATACCTCCCGGCAATGGTCTGGCAAGGGCACCAGCCTGTTCCTGCGGGCAGGAGCCGAGGTCACTGTCCGCGATCTGCTGCTGGGGCTGACGACCGTTTCGGCCAACGACGCTGCCGTGGTTCTGGCACAAGGCGCGCTGGGCAGTACCCAGGCGTGGATCGCGCAGATGAACGATCAGGCGCGCCATCTGGGGATGAACGACAGTCATTTTGGCACCCCCAACGGTTGGCCCGATGGCGGCGCAACCTATGTTTCAGCGCGCGATCTGATCCGGCTTGCAGAGGCACTGATCAATCGCCACCCAGCGCTTTACCGAACCTATTTCGGCCACCCGGCAATGGTCTGGAATGGCCGCAGCTTCGCCAATCATGACCCATTTGCCGGCGCGGTGGCGGGCGCGGACGGGATCAAGACCGGCCACACTTTTGAAGCGGGCTTCAACTTCCTTGGAGCGGTCGAACGCGATCAGCGGCGTCTGATCGTGGTTGTCGCCGGGGCGAAAAACCCGGACTTGCGCGCCAAAACCGCGCGCGATCTGGTCGAGTGGGGTTATGCCGCCTGGCATAGCCGGATTCTGGTTGGCGAGGGAACCCGGCTTGGATCGGCGAGGGTTCAAGGCGGCGATGCACGTCACGTTACGTTGACCGCGGCGCAGCGCGTCACTGTCGCAGTGCCGCAGGGGACCAATCCTGCGATCAGCGCGCGGATTGTCTATCGCGGTCCGCTCCGCGCGCCGATTGCGAAAGGTGCGCAGGTCGCCGGGCTGGAAGTCACCATTGCCGGAAGGCCGCCGCATATTCTCCCGCTGGTCGCAGCCGATGCGGTCGGCATCGCCGGACCGCTTGACCGGCTCGTCAATGGACTGGCAGGGCTGGTTTCATGACCACAGGGAAGTTCATTGCGCTGGAAGGCGGGGAAGGGGCGGGCAAATCAACCCAGGCCCGGATGCTCGCCGCGGCACTGGAGTCGCGCGGAATTTCCTGCATCGTGACTCGCGAACCCGGCGGAACCCCGGGGGCGGAGGCAATTCGGGCGCTCCTGCTGGGAATTGACGGAGACGGGTGGAACCCCCGGGCCGAAGCGCTGCTGTTCGCTGCGGCCCGCTCCGACCATGTTGAGCGGTTGATTTGCCCAGCGCTTGAGCGGGGCCGATGGGTGATCTGCGATCGTTTTGTCGATTCGAGCCGGGCCTACCAGGGCGGCGGCGGCGGGCTCAGCGATGCCGCGGTGGTTGCCCTCCACCAGATCGGCAGCCAGGGGCTGCTGCCCGACCTGACCCTGCTGATCGAAGTCACGCCAGCGGTCGCCGCTGCCCGACTTGCCCAGCGCGATGGCGGGGCGGCGGACCGGATTGGCGGGCGTGAGGCAACTTATCACGCGGCGGTCGCCGCCTCCTTCGTCCGTTTCACCGCAGCGGAACCGGCGCGATTTGCCCGGATTGACGGCAATGGCAGCACCGAGGCCGTCCACGCTGCAATCATAGCGGCAGTTGGTGCATTGCCGGATATCACAGCATGAGCCTTGCCGGACATGATGAAGCCTGGCGCGAATGGCGTGCCGCCATCACGTCATCACGTATGCATCATGCGTGGATTCTCAGTGGGTTACGCGGGATTGGCAAGGCCAGCTTTGCGAACGCCGCCGCAGCCGAACTGGTCGCTGAAGCCGGAATTCCGCAGCCTTCCCCAGCGGCGCATCCCGATATCATTACGCTCGATCACCTTCCCGCCAATGATGATGAGGAAAAGAAGCGCGCCGAAGGCAAGCCGTTCCAGACCAAGCGCAACATCACTATCGATCAGGTCCGCCGAATGCAGCAGCGCCTCGTCACCCGGCCGACATTGGGCAGTCGCCGCGTGATCATTATCGATCCAGCTGATGACATGGAAAAGGGCGCGGTCAATGCGCTGCTCAAAAGTCTTGAAGAGCCGCCGGTGGGAACATCGTTCCTGCTCGTCGCCCATCGCCCTGGGCGCCTGTTGCCGACAATCCGGTCGCGCTGCCGGATTCTGCGGTTCGCGCCGCTGCCGGCCGCCGAAGTCGAGCAGATCCTGGCCCGCGAAGCACCTCAAGCGGATCCGGCCACGCGTGCCGCTGCCGTCGCTGCGGCCGAGGGGTCACCCGGCGCGGCGCTGGATTTTGTCGAACAGAAGCTCGGCGCACTTCACCAGTTCATGATTCAGCTGCTGCATGAAGGCGACGAAAACTTTGCGCTGCGCGGCGCATTGGCTGACGAAATCGGCGCGCGGCCTGACCGCGATCGGATGCAGGCAGCCGTTGAGCTTGCCCGTGCGGTTCTCGCCGCCGAGTTGCCCGGTGCAACGCGAGAGCGGCAAGGCCGGATTATCCAAGCCCACCAGGCGTTAGTGAGGCTTGGCGGACAACTGCCAACCTACAACTTCGATCCAGGCCTGGCGGTGATGGAAATTGGCGGGTTGCTGGCCTCCGCTGCCACCTCTAGAGAAGCGTCTGCCTGACAATTTCCTGAAAAGACTGCACCCCGGCATGGCCGAACCATTCTACATAACCACTGCAATCAGCTACCCCAACGGCAAGCCGCATATCGGCCACGCCTACGAAGCGATTGCCGCCGATGTGATTGCCCGGTTCCAGCGGCAGATGGGCCGCGATGTCCGGTTCCAGACCGGGACCGACGAGCACGGCCTGAAGATGGCGCAAAAGGCCCGTGAACTGGGCGTGACGCCAGCCCAGTTATCTGACGAAATGTCACAATACTTCATTGATATGTGTGATAAACTCAATGTAAGTTATGATGTGTTCCTGCGCACCACCGAACCGCGTCATCACCTCGCCAGCCAGGAACTTTGGCGACGGATGGAAGCCAATGGCGATCTCTACCTCGATCGCTACGAAGGCTGGTATTCGATCCGCGACGAAGCCTATTATGATGAAAGCGAACTGATCGGCGGGGAAGGGGAGGAAAAACTCTCACCGCAAGGCACGCCGGTGGAATGGACGGTTGAGGAAAGCTGGTTTTTCCGCCTGTCTAAATATGCAGAACCACTGCTGGCGCTTTTCAACAGCGATCCAGACCGGTTGCAACCGGATAGCCGCCGCAATGAAATCATGCGTTTCATTGAGGGAGGATTGCGCGATTTGTCCGTCTCGCGAACCAGTTTCGACTGGGGCGTCAAGGTTCCCGGCAGCGGTGCCAACGGAGAAACCGGGCACGTCATGTATGTCTGGGTAGATGCTTTGACCAACTATCTGACCGGACTTGGTTTTCCCGATGATACGGCTGAAATGGAAAAGTGGTGGCCGGCTGACGTGCATCTGATCGGCAAGGATATCGTTCGGTTCCACGCGGTCTATTGGCCAGCCTTCCTGATGAGCGCCGGACTCGCGCTGCCCAAACAGGTGTTCGGGCACGGTTTCTTGCTCAATCGGGGCCAGAAGGAATCGAAATCCCTCGGCAATGTGACCGATCCGATCGATCTTGCCGCGCGGTTCGGGGTTGATAGCTTGCGTTATTTCCTGCTGCGCGAAGTCGCTTTCGGGCAGGATGGCAGCTATTCGCCCGAAGCCATCGTTAACCGCTGCAATGCAGAGCTTGCCAACAGTTTTGGCAATCTGGCGCAGCGTAGTTTATCAATGATTTTCAAAAATATGGATGGCAAACTTCGTGCCGATATCGCTGCACAACCAGCTGACACGGAACTGGAAATGGCGGTTCGGGCACACATCGGCACCCTCAAGGTCACATTTGCCAATCTTGCCTTCAGCGATGGTCTCGAAGCCTGGATGCGGGCCGTTTTTGCCTGCAATCAATATGTCGATGAAATGGCTCCCTGGGCTTTGCGCAAGAGTGATCCGGAACGGATGGCGGGCACCTTGATGACGCTGTTTCGCTGCGTCCGCGATCTGGCGATCGCGGTAAGGGCGGTGGTGCCTGATTCCGCTGACAATCTGCTCGACCTGATGGGGATAGCTCGGGAAGCGCGTGATTTTGCTGCGCTTGAGAACCCAGACTGGTTCACCACGCTGGCTGCCAGCGGCATTGTGCTAGTCCAACCCATCGGGGTATTCCCCCGTCTCGAACTCCCGGGCGAGGGCGCCTGATGCTGATCGATTCACACTGCCATTTGGAATATAAGGGGCTGGTCGAGGATCAGGCCGGGGTGCTGGCGCGTGCGCGGGCGGCAGGCATCGGTGGTTTTCTCAACATTTCGACCCGCCAGCGCGAGTGGGAGCAGGTCATTGCCACTGCGACGCGCGAGCTGGACATCTGGGCCAGCGTCGGCATTCACCCGCATGAAGCTGATGCCCATGCCGATCTCGGCGAAGCGGTGCTGATCGCCGCAACCGAACATCCCCGGGTGATCGCGATCGGTGAGACCGGGCTCGATTATTATTACGACCACTCCGATCGCGCGGTACAACGGGCATTATTCCGCACCCATATTGCGGTCGCGCGCCAGACTGGCCTGCCAATCATCATCCACACCCGCGATGCCGAGGATGATACCGCCGCTATCATCGCCGAGGAAATGGAGCAGGGTGCCTTCCCGGCCTTGATCCATTGCTTCACCGCATCGGCTGATTTTGGCCGCAAAATGCTGGAACTGGGGCTGACTATTTCAATTTCAGGTATCGTAACTTTCAAGAACGCCAGAGACTTGCAGGAAGTAGCCGCCAGTCTTCCTGAAGATCGGCTGCTGGTTGAAACCGATGCTCCGTTCCTGGCTCCGGTGCCGCATCGCGGAAGGCCGTGCGAGCCGTCGTTCGTGGCTGATACGGCCCGGTTTATCGCTCAGTTACGCGGAGTCACGCCGGAGGCTTTGGCAGAAACCACCACCCGGAATTTTGCACGCCTGTTCAAAAAGGCAGCGGTGTGAAGCTGCTGATGCTCGGATCCGGCACCTCCACCGGGGTGCCGCGGATCGGCAACGATTGGGGGCTCTGTGATCCCGCTGAGCCGCGTAACCGCCGTTCGCGCGTGTCGATCATCGTTGAAAGCCACGCCGGAGCCCGGCTGCTGGTCGACACTTCAACCGATCTGCGCGGCCAACTGCTAGCCAATGATATCGATCAGGTCGATGCCGTGTTCTGGACCCATGATCATGCCGACCATTGCCATGGAATCGATGATCTGCGTCCGATGCGCTATGGCCGGAGTGGGCCGATAAAGGGCTATGCTGCAGATGAAACGGTGCGACGGCTGCGCCAGCGTTTCGGGTATGTGTTTGCCGGTCAGCACGGCTATTACACCATCGTCGAGCTCGATACGCTGGACCGGCTGCGGATGTGCTGTGGAATTGGCGTGAGCTGGTGCCAGATGCCGCACGGGCCGGCGCAGAGCACTGCTTTCCGGTTTGAATGTGACGGTAAGTCAATCGGATATGCGACAGACTTCAGTGAGATTACGCGCGAAATGGTCGCGCTGTTCGATGGCACTGACTTGCTGGTAGTCGATTGCCTGCGCCGCGAACCGCATCCAACCCATGCGCATCTGGATATGGCGCTGGAGCTGATCGAAGCCTCCCGGTCGAGCCGGGCGGTGTTGACGCACCTCGACAAATCGCTCGATTATGCCACGCTGTCCGCTGAAATGCCGCAGCACGTGCTGGTCGGTTTCGATGGTTTGGAGCTGGAAGCGTGATCGCCACGACAGAGCCAATGCTAATCATCCTTGCAATCGGGTGCTTGATACTGGCGTTCTGGAATATACGGTTGGACAGACTGACGTTTGAATCCAAAGCTTGGATGGCGGCTGCCTGGTTGCTGATAATTGGCATTGTCGCCTTCGTTGCGGGTCACATTTCCGCGTGAGGGGGCCTCACCGCCTCCTTACTAATTTAACATAATATATATTATCAATCTAATATGCCTGAACCCCTCGACCGCCTTCGCCGCATCATGGCCCAGCTTCGTGACCCCGTTTCCGGTTGCGACTGGGATCGTGCCCAAAAATTCGCGACCATCGCGCCCTATACCATCGAGGAAGCCTACGAAGTAGCCGATGCGATCGCGCGCGGCGATATGGCGGCACTGCGTGACGAACTTGGCGATCTGCTGCTTCAAGTGGTGTTCCATGCCCGGATCGCCGAAGAAGCCGGCCTGTTCGACTTCGATGAGATTGCGGCAGCGATCAGTGACAAGATGGAAAGTCGCCACCCCCATATCTTCGGCCAACACATCTCCGGTGACGCTGATGATCAGGACCACTCGCGTGAGGATCGCTGGGAGAGCCTCAAGGCCGCCGAACGCCAGGCCAAGGGTGCGACTGGTGCAATGGACAATGTCGCGCTGGCCCTGCCCGCATTGATGAGAGCGGAAAAGCTCCAGAAGCGCGCAGCCCGGCTCGGGTTTGACTGGCCCGATAACGAGGGCCCCACCGCAAAGCTGCGTGAGGAAATGGATGAACTCGCCACCGCCGGAACAGATATGGAACGCGCCGAAGAGGCTGGTGATTTGCTATTTGCCGCAGTCAATCTGGTCCGCGCCTATGGTGTCGCCCCAGAAGTTGCGCTGCGTGAGGCCAATCAAAAATTCGAGCGCCGGTTCCGGGCGATGGAGGCTCTGGCTTCAAGCCGGGGGCAAGATTTCGCAGCTCTGGACCTGCATCAGCAAGATGCGCTGTGGAATGACGTCAAGGCCTCAGAGCCGGGAAAAACGCCCTAGATCGCGCGGATTGAGCCGAACTTCAAGTCGCCGCAGCGGCCCGCGCTGATCCTCCCCGCCCTCACTATCGCCGATCACCTCGCCATTGGCATAGAGCCAGGCAAGCCGCTGGCCGTCGCTTGCCGGGATAGTAAATTGATGGAGGCGCGCGGCCGAGGTCAGCGTCTCGCCAACCTTGGCGAGCAGCATATCGCACCCCTCGCCGGTCAGCGCCGAGATCGGGACGACGACTTCCCCCTCATGCAGATCCACCTGTTCGTGCAGCTCGTCGGCGCGCTCGGCGTCCAGCAAATCCCACTTGTTCCATGCTTCGATGATCGGGATCGTTGGCACAGGGGCCTCCGGATCGATCAGCCCAAGGTCAGCCAGGACTTGCATCACCTGGCGCTTTTGCGCGGCGGTATCCGGGTTGGCGATATCGCGGACATGGACGATCACATCGGCGGCGGTGACTTCCTCCAGCGTAGCACGGAAGGCGGCGACCAACTGCGTCGGCAGATCGGATATGAACCCCACCGTGTCCGAGACAATCGCCTTGTCGATCCCCGGCAAGCGGACTGCGCGCATCGTCGGGTCGAGGGTGGCGAACAGCAGATCTTCAGCCATGACGGTCGCACCGGTCAGCCGGTTGAACAGCGTCGACTTGCCGGCATTGGTATAACCGACCAGCGCGATGACCGGCCAAGGCGCTTTTTCCCGGCGCGAGCGGTGAAGTCCGCGGGTGCGGCGGACCTGTTCAAGCTCGCGCCGGAGCCGGGCCATCCGATCACGGATCTGGCGGCGATCGGCCTCGATCTGGGTTTCTCCTGGTCCGCCCAGAAAGCCGAAACCGCCGCGCTGACGCTCAAGGTGAGTCCAGCTACGGACCAGTCGCCCGGCCTGATAATCAAGATGCGCCAGCTCTACCTGCAACCGTCCTTCGGCAGTCACCGCGCGTTCGCCGAAGATCTCGAGAATCAGGCCGGTGCGATCAATCACCTTGCGCTTGAGCTTCTCTTCAAGGTTACGCTGCTGGATTGCGGTCAGCGCGCCATCAACCACGACCAGTTCGGCCTCATTCTGGGTGCAGGCAATCGCGATGTTGGCGATCTGGCCTTCGCCGAACAGTGTGGCAGCGCGTGCCTCACGGATCGGGATGGTCAGCGTTTCGGCAACGACCAGGCCGATCGCGAGGGCAAGGCCGCGGGCCTCTTCGGCCCGCGCTTCGGCATCGATCGCCCCTGCTCCGCGCCCGCGCAATTCCGGACAGACGATTACAGCCCGCGCGCCGCGCGTTACCTCGCCAGAGAGCTCTTCAGGGGTGGTCAGGCGTCACCGTCGTCGTCGCCGTCCCATTCACCGGTCAGATCAACCGGCGTCACCGGCTGGATCGTTGAAACCGCATGTTTGTAGGCCAGCTGGATATAACCGTCCCGTTCCAGCAACATGCAAAACAGATCATAGGCGGCAACCCGGCCTTGCAGCATCACACCATTGACGAGGAACATGGTGACCTGAACTTCGGCATTACGGACACTGGAGAGGAACACATCCTGAAGCAGCCGCACCTTCTTGGCACCCTCGCAGCCACCGTTGAACAGGCGCACATCGACCTGCTGACCCGGCATGATCGTAGAAATTGCATGTTTATAGACCAACTGAGACTGACCATCACGGCGCAGCAGAATCGAAAAATTGTCAAACCAGGTGACGATGCCCTGCAGTTTCACGCCCTTGACCAGGAACATGGTCACGGGGACCTTGTTCTTGCGCAACAGGTTGAGGAATTGATCCTGGAGGTTCTGACCCTTGCCAGCAATCAGGCTGGCTACCGGTTCAGCGGTTACAACTTCGCCTTCGCCGTCGGTTTCAGGTTTTGCAGCGCGGGCACGCGCAGAAAGAGTACGTTCGGACATTCCGGGTCTCCTGTTTTTGGCGGCCGCTTCTGCGGCTCACGATCTGGCTGTCCTTGGCCGGAGCCAAAAACGAACCGGGGTAACTCACGATGTCGTATCGGATTCTATTGTCCTGGTAAATGCAAAAACCGGGCGGTGGCGCGAACGACTATGCTACTTCTTCCTCTTCCTCGCGGCGATCGGCCATCCCGAGCAGCTTGAGCTTGCGGTGCAGTGCCGATCTTTCCATCCCGATGAAGTTTGCAGTCTTGGAAATGTTGCCCGAAAAACGGCGGATCTGGACGCGCAGATATTCGCGCTCAAAGTTTTCGCGCGCTTCGCGCAGTGGCACGCCCATCAGCGCGGAAATTCCGGATTCCCCGGTCATCCGCCCGTTGAGCACTTCGGCCGGAAGCATGTCGGCCTCGATCCGGCTGAGTTTGTCACGCGGGGTGAGAATGATGGTGCGCTCGACTACATTGCGCAGCTGCCGGACATTGCCCGGCCACTCATAGCTTTGTAGCGCCGCCATCGCTTCAACGCTCACTTCGGGCGGAGGCACGCCCTGATCGGCAGCAAACCGTGCGAAGAAGTGGTCGACAAGTGCCGGGATGTCCTCCCGCCGATCCGATAGAGACGGGATGGCTACCGGTACAACATTTAACCGGTAGAACAGATCCTCGCGGAACCGGCGTTCGACAATTTCCTTTTCGAGATCGCGCGCCGTGGATGAAACCACCCGCACATCGACCCGGATTTGACGATTCCCACCCACCCGGACGATTGCCTGCTCGGTCAACACACGCAAAATCCGCGCCTGAGTGGAAAGCGGCATGTCCGCCACCTCATCAAGAAAAAGCGTACCCCCATCGGCCATCTCGAGCAGCCCGGCCCTCACCAGCTTACCTCCAGCCTCTTCGCCAAACAGTTCTTGCTCGAAGCGTTCCGGGGTTATCCGCGCGGAATTGACGGTAACAAAGGCCCCGATCGCGCGCGGGCTCCAACTGTGGAGCAACCGGGCGGCCACCTCTTTGCCTGAGCCTGCTGGTCCGGTAATCAATAACCGGCTGCCGGTATTAGCCACTCGTTTTAACGTCGCCCGAACCTGATTGATGGCTGAGCTGTTGCCAGTGAATTCGTCCGAGGTAACAAACCCCTCACGTAGCCGTGCATTCTCACGGCGCAGACGTTCGGTTTCAGTGGCGCGAGCGACCAGCAGCAGCAGTCGTTCTGCCTCGAATGGCTTTTCGATGAAGTCCATCGCGCCGCGGCTGATGGCAGAGACCGCCGTATCGATATTGCCATGTCCAGAAAAAATGATCACCGGCAGCTCGGGCTCGCGGCTCTTGATCGCGTCGAGGACTTCGAGCCCATCCATCGGGCTGCCATGAAGCCAGACGTCGAGCAAGACGAGCGACGGGCGCCGTTGATCGATTGCATCGAGCGCAGCCTGGCTGTCACCAGCGGTGCGGCATTCATAGCCTTCGTCACTGAGCACGCCGGCCACCAGATCGCGAATATCGCGTTCGTCATCAACGATGAGTATGTCGAGCGCCATTCAGTTTTCCTACTCAGCTGCTTCTTGCGAACGCTGTCCGCCCAGTGGATCGCGGGCAAAGCGCAAAGTGACGATCGTCCCCTCGGGGTTTCCGGAAGCGAACGTCATTTCACCCCCGTGTTCCTCGACAATTTTGTTAACGATGGCGAGGCCAAGGCCGGTGCCTTTGTCACGGGTGGTGACATAAGGCTCGGTAATCCGCTCACGGTCTTGCGGCAGCCCGATGCCATTATCGGACACAGTGACAACCACGTCCTCATTCCGAAGGCGCAGTGTCACTGCGACCCGCCCGCGATAATCGGCATCTGCGGATTTCTGCCGGGCTTCGACCGCTTCGACTGCATTCTTGATGACATTGGTCATGGCCTGGCCAAACTGATGGCGGTCGCAGGCAATGATCCCGATGCCAGGATCGGCGGTGAAGCTGAAATCGATATCCGGCCGGGCAACTTCCTGGAGGAACAGTGACTGCCGCGCCAGATCGACCGGGTCTTCGCCGCGGAAAACCGGCTTGGGCAACCGGGCAAACGAGGAGAATTCGTCGACCATCTTCCTGAGATCACCGACCTGACGGATGATCGTGCTGGTCAATTCCTCAAACAGTTCTGGATCGGCGGTTATCTGTTTGCGATAACGCCTGCTCAGCCGCTCGGTAGCAAGCTGGATCGGGGTGAGCGGGTTCTTGATCTCATGCGCAATACGCCGTGCGACATCGGACCAGGCAGCCTGCCGCTGATCAAGCACCTGGCGGGTAATATCCTCGAAGGTGATGACATGCCCGGCCTTCTCCCCGGTGAGCTTCACTGCCAGGGTCAGCAATTCGCTCCCGCGGGCATATTGCACCAGCCCGCTGGTGAGTCCGGCATCGACCATCGCGGCAATCGGCGGTGCGACATCTGAGAGCAATGCGCCGATGGACGCATCCCCTTGCGGCTCCAGCAGCAGTTTTTGCGCGGAACTGTTCATCAGCAGAATCTCTCCCGCCGGATTGATCGAGATAATCCCTGCGGTAATCGATTCTAGCACGGCTTCGATAAAGGCGCGGCGTTCATCGAGTTGCTGGTTGGCGCCAACCAATGCTTGGGTCTGGCGCTCCAGCTGCGCAGTCATCCGGTTGAACGCGCGGTTGAGCAAGCCGATCTCGTCCGCTCCTGTACGCCCTTCGACCCTCAGCGCGAAATTACCGCTCCCCACTTCACGCGCAGCGGCAACCAGATCGTAGAGCGGCTTGACCTGCCGATCGGCAAAGCGCAGCCCGAACCAGACCGATAACCCAACCAGCCCCAACGCAGCGACGAATAGCGCGACATTGAACTGAAGCTGCTGAATCCGCGCCCGCTTGGTCAGCTGATCATAAGCGACGACGATGTTCTCCGCCCGTTTGCCTTGGCTCAACGTTAGCAAGTCTGAGCTGCGCGCGGTGTAGAGGTAAATGCCGGCGCGCCGGTCAATCGGGGTGACCGCCTCGATCTTGTCGGCTTGAGAATTGACCACAATGGCCTCGCCGCGATCAAGCTTGCGCAGCACATCGGTCGAAACTTCTTCCGACAACGGATTCTCGCCCCGGGCAAATGCCGCCTTGCGCAGAGCCCCATCGCTACCCTTCTGGAGGATCGTCGATTCATTGATTTTCCGGTGCGTGACCTGATAGTAATAATAGTCCGGAAAAGCCGGGCTGGTGATCGGTTCCTGGGTCAAAAAATCGCGCAGATCGCCTGCCATAGCGAGCGACTCATATTCCATGTCACGCTGGGTCTGCTCGTAATAGCCCCGCGCCAGTTTGTTGGCATTTTCCAGCATCCCGCGCGAATTGTCCGAGAACCAGAACTCAACCCCCGACTGGAACAAGAAGGAGGCGAAGATCACCAGCATCAGCGTCGGAACCGCGGAAATCATCGAGAAGAGGAAGACCAGCCGAACATGGAGCCGCCCTGCCCCGCCAACGTTCTCTGCCGCGCGCTGCAGGGCCAGCCGCCGGCCCAGCAGGACGAGGATCGCCATAGCCGGAACCAGTGTGCCGATGAGCAACGTCGCCGTGAGATCGGAGGGAAGCAGCTGGCCCTTCTTCGACTGCGCGCTCACTAAAATCCAGGTGGTCGCAGTCATGATCAGGAACGCCAGCGCCGCAACTATTTCCATCACTGCGAAAAAATTGGCTCGGCGCGCGGCGATCTGGACGCGGCGCCACCAGCGGGGCCAAGGGTGAGTGCGCGATGACTGCATAGTTGCCACCTTACAACACTGCTGTTGTATTAATGCAAGGAATTATCCCGTCAGGCGGGTCGGATGCAAGCCTCGGGATCAATCGCCAGATCATGCAGGCGCTTGCGGAGCGTATTGCGGTTAATCCCTAGCAATTGCGCCGCGCGCAGCTGATTGCCCCCCGTTTCGCGTAACGCTGCGATAAGCAGCGGGCGTTCAAATGCGGCCAGGGCGCGGTCATAAACCGTACCTGATTCGGGTCGTTCGCTTTCGAGCCACTGGTTGACAGCTGCATCAAGACCGGTCGCGCTCGCGGCCTCGGCGCGAACCGGCTGGACCAGCAGCGAAGAGAGCGCAACCGCATCGACCACCTCCTCGCGCGTGAGCAGGGCCATGCGGTAAACGAAATTGCGCAGTTCCCGGACATTGCCGCGCCACGGCTGGCGGGCTAGCAGCTCTGCGGCGTCTGGCGTCAACTGCCGGCGGGGCAGTCCTTCGCCGGCCGCAAGAACCAGAAAATGCCGGGCCAGCGCTGGAATGTCATCGGCGCGATCGCGCAGGGCTGGCAAGCTGATCGGCACGACATTGAGCCGGTAATACAGATCCTCGCGGAAGGTCCCGGTCGCTATCATTGGTTCGAGATCGCGATTGGTGGCGGAGATGATCCGCGTATCGATCACCACTTCCTCGCGCCCGCCCACGCGGCGAATCCGGCCCGATTGCAACGCCCGCAGCAACCGGGTCTGCGCCTGCATGGGCATGTCGCCGATCTCATCGAGGAACAACGTGCCGCCTGCGGCCTGCTCGAACTTGCCGATATGGCGTGCGACTGCGCCAGTGAAAGCGCCCTTCTCGTGGCCAAACAGCTCACTTTCGATCAGTTCCGAGGGGATTGCGGCGGCATTGACGGCCACGAAAGGCCCCTCGCGTCGTGCCCCAAGCTGGTGAATGGCTTCGGCGACCAGCTCCTTGCCGGTGCCGCTTTCGCCCAGGATCAATATAGTAAGGTCATTGCGAAGAACCCGTGTAATCATGCGGTAAACCGCCTGCATCGGTGCGCTCCGGCCGACCAGTGGCAGCCCGGCTTCAACCGGTTCTTCAACCTCGTCGCGCGGCGCGCTGGTGCCAACGGCCTGGCGAACGGTGCGGGCCAGCTCGTCGATGTCGAAGGGCTTGGGAAAATATTCGAAGGCTCCGGTGTCGCTGGCGCGGACTGCGGTATCAAGGGTGTTCTGGGCCGAAAGGATGATGATCGGCAGCTCCGGGAACTGCTCACGGACCCGGCCCAGGGTCTCGATTCCATCTCCATCGGTCAGCATCACATCGGTGACCAGCGCGGCATAGCTTTTCCCGGCGAGCAAGCGGTCGCGCCCGGCGATGCTGTCGCATCGGCTTACGGCAAAGCCTTCCGCTTCCAATGCCGCAGTGATGACAATGGCAATGGTCTCGTCGTCTTCGACAAGCAAAACATTCATGTTGGCTGTTCCTGGCGCGGATTTCCGCGCTCCAAAGCCATAGGCAGGTGGACCCGGAAATGGGTGAGACCGGTCGTTGCCTCGCGGTCATGGCCGACCCGCCCGTTCATGTCGCGGATCAGGCGGCGGACCAGCGCAAGACCCAAGCCCTGGCCGCTTTTCTTGGTGGTGACAAACGGCTCGAACAAATGGTCGCGCATCGCCGCATCGACTCCCGGGCCGTTATCCGAAACGCGCAGCTCGATCGGCAAGCGCACCGGCTTGCCCTTTGCGACATCGTGAAGCTGGAGCCCGCTGGCGAACCGGGTGCGAACGACAATCCGCGGATTGTCCCCTTCGCGACACGCTTCGCTGGCGTTGGCCAGAAGGTTGATCAGAACCTGGACCAGCGCATCGACATTGCCGAGTACCGGCGGCAACGAAGGATCGAACTCTTCAATAATGGGGGGTGTTAGACCGCCCGCATCCAGCACGGCGCGGGCGCGGCGGATGGCTTCGTGGAGGTTGCACGGGGTCAGCACTTGGGGCGTCCGGCGGCTAAGCGATTGCATCTGGTCGATCAGTTTGGCGATCCGGTCGACCTCATCGGTGATCAGGCCGGTCAAAGCCAGTTCCGCGCCTGCCAGCTTGCGGCCGAGCAGCTGCGCCGCACCCCTGATTCCGGCGAGCGGGTTCTTGATCTCATGCGCCAGGATTTCAGGCACACGCGCCAGGGTATCATCGCCGCCGCCGGGGGTTTCTCCCATGGCTTCGCCGCCGCTGATGTCGTGAATCGTGAGGATTTGCCAACCGGGCTGGTCGATCACCGGGGCAACCGTCGCATCCACGCGGCGCCCGCCCTGTCCCGGGATAAATATGCCGGTTGCACGCGCGGAAATCTGTGCTTCGCTGTCCAGCAACCCGTCAGCCAGGCGCGGCTCATCGAAGTGCAGCACTTCCGAAAGGGTCCGCCCCGCAAGGCGGCGCAGGCTTTGGCCCAGGAACTGTTCGGCAGCTGGATTGGCTGCCGCAATCTTTTGGTCAGGTCCGAGAAGTATCACCGCCAGCGAGACACTGGCCAACTGACGCTGCGCGTCAGGCGTTGGCATCACGCAGCCTCGCGGCGAAGGAATGGCGCATAAAACGCCGTGAGCGAACGGACCACCTCGACCGGATCATCGACGAAGTTCACCCTGTTGCGAAATTCCGCCGATCCTGGCAGGCCCTTGGTGTACCAGCCCAGATGCTTGCGCGCCATCTTGACCCCGGTGTCACTGCCATAATGGCTCAGCATGGCATCGTAATGCTCAAGGATCAGATCAAATTGCTGGTCGATGACAGGATCAGGCACCGAAACGCCGTGGCGAAGCCAGTGCATCACCTGCCCAAGCAGCCACGGCTTGCCATAGGCGCCGCGCCCGATCATCACCCCGTTTGCGCCGCTCTGCTCTAAAGCAGTCGCGGCATCCTCGATTCCGCAAATATCGCCATTGACGATAACCGGGATCGACACGGCATCCTTGACCCGACGCACGAAGGCCCAGTCCGCCTCGTCGCGGTACATCTGGTTGCGGGTCCGGCCATGTACAGTGATCATTTTTGCGCCGAGATCCTCGGCAAGTCGCGCGAGTTCGGGTGCGTTGAGCGAATTGTGATCCCAACCCATCCGCATCTTGACCGTCACCGGCACATCAACCGCATTGACCGTCGCGGCAATCAGGCTGGCGGCCAGCGGCAGATCGCGCATCAGCGCTGATCCGGCATCGCCATTGACCACTTTCTTGACGGGGCAGCCCATATTGATATCGATAATCGCCGCACCGCGATCTGCATTGAGCTTGGCTGCCTCGGCCATTTCGCTCGGCGAGCAACCCGCGAGCTGGAGCGAGACCGGCTCTTCAACCGGGTCCCACGCCGCCTTTTGCAGCGACTGGCGCGTCTCGCGGATCATCGCCGGCGACGCAATCATCTCGGTTACGTTAAGGCCTGAGCCAAAGCGCCGGACCAGCGTTCGAAACGGCATGTCGGTCACGCCGGTCATCGGCGCAAGAATTACTGGACAGTCGATCTGCACCGAGCCGATGCTGATCGGGGCCAGCTGGGGTGGGGTTGGAAGCATACGCATCGGGTCTGCCTAAAATTTGGGCAGCGCATAGTGGATTGCCCCGGGAACGGCAAGAGATTACCCGCGGCATTGCTATGAACGATACCGCGCCCTCCCCGCCCAGAACTGCCGCTGTGATCGTCGCGGCTGGTGCGGGGCTGCGCGCAGGCCAGCCACTGCCCAAACAATTCGCGCCATGGCGGGGCAAGCCGGTGGTCCGCCATTCGGCCGAAGTCTTTGCATCCGTTGGCATTTCACCGATAGTCGTCGCGATCCCTGAAGGCGCGGAAGCGTTGGCCAATGCCGCACTTGAAGGCATCCCGGGCATTCGCCTGGTTACCGGAGGGGCAACGCGCCAGATTTCTGTTCTGAACGCCCTCATGGCACTCGAAGCCGAGGCCCCGGCACTGGTCCTGATCCACGACGCGGCCCGGCCGGTTCTTCCACGCACCGTCATCGCCCGGCTGCGGGACGCCCTGTCCGTTCAGCCCGGAGCCATCCCGGTGCTGCCAGTTATCGACAGCCTAGCTGAAGCGGCGGGCGACTTGATGGGCCAACCCGCGGACCGCACTGTGCTGCGCCGGGTCCAGACCCCGCAGGGCTTCCGTTTTCCGGAAATTCTGGCCGCACATCTGGCCTGGGTTGGCGCAGCGGAGGCCGGAGATGACGCGCAAGTTGCACAGGCGGCGGGCCTCGCTGTCGGGTTAGTGGATGGAGACGAGCGCTTGCACAAGCTGACCTATGCCAGCGATTTCGGCTCGGTTCGCCCCGCCGTCCGGGTCGGAACCGGCTACGACGTTCACCGTCTGGTCGATAATGAAGAGTTGTGGCTGTGCGGGGTGAAAATCGATCACACCCAAGGACTTGCCGGGCACAGCGATGCCGATGTCGCCATCCACGCACTGGTCGATGCGCTGCTTGGTGCCGTGGGCGCAGGCGATATCGGCAGCCATTTCCCGCCCAGCGACCCGCAATGGCGCGGTGCCTCTTCCGACCGATTCTTGCGGCACGCCGTGTTAATGGTCAGCGAAGCGGGGTATGGCATCGGTAATGTCGATGTCACGCTGATCTGCGAAGCGCCTCGAATCGGTCCGCACCGTGAAGCGATGCGGGCGCGCTTGGCAGAGCTCCTGTGCGTTGACATTGCCGCAGTGAGCGTCAAGGCGACCACCACCGAACGCCTTGGATTTACCGGCCGTGCGGAAGGTATCGCCGCGCAGGCCGTTGCTACTCTGATGCTTAGCTAAAGGACTTCAGCCAATGCACCGTTTGACTGCTACCCTTGCTGCGACATTGATCGCGCTGCCCGGCATCGCTCAGGCAGCCGAAGTTCCATGCCTTACCTCCACCGAGTTTGCCTCCCTGTCGAGCTATGCCCTGCCCAGCGTAATCCGCGGCACTGCGCAAACCTGTGCCGCAGTGCTCCCCGGCGACGCCTTTTTGCGCAAAGGCAGCGATCAGCTGGCCAACCGCTATGACGCCAGCAAGATTGCAGCATGGCCCGGAGCCAAGGCGGCATTTTTGAAAATCGGCGGTAGCACCAACCCGCAGGCGGCGGATCTGTTCAAAATAATGCCTGATGAAACGCTGCAACCAATGCTCGACAGCTTGATTCAGGGTATGGTCGGACAACAACTGCCGACGGATCGCTGTACCGCAGTTGACCGACTGGTGCTGTTGCTTTCCCCCCTTCCCGCCGCAAGCACCGCAGAGTTGATTGGTCTTGCTGCTGGCCTGGGCGCAAAGGGCGGCAAGGCCAGGATCGGCCAGTTCAGCATTTGCACCGCTTGATGACCGCTTCCCTGCTCCCTGACGAGTTGCTCGCACTGGCCGCGCGGGTTGTCGCCGAAAACCGCGCGGCCGGCCGCAGCGTAGCGTTGGCGGAAAGCTGCACGGGAGGCCTGGTCGCTGCCGCGATCACCGAAATTCCAGGCTCGTCCGCCATGCTCGATCGCGGCTTTGTGACCTATTCGAACGAGGCCAAGCAGGAAATGCTGGGGGTTTCGGCCGACATTATCGACACTTTCGGCGCGGTTTCAATCGCTTGCGCGTGGGCAATGGCCCAAGGTGCACTGAAGCACAGCCGCGCCGATGTGGCAGTGGCGATTAGCGGAATTGCCGGTCCGGATGGCGGGACGGCCAAGAAACCGATTGGGACTGTGGTCTTCGCCCGCGCTATCCGCGGCAATGACGAGGTGATGGCCGAAGAGCGCTTTCTGGAGGCAGACAACCGCGCCGACGTGCGCCGTCAGGCTACGCTGGTAGCGCTGGAGCTGTTGCTGCCATAAAGCACTGCCGCGCGGGCCTCGAACGCACCAACCATCTTGCGGAAGGCACGATCAAAATACTGGCCGGCCAATTGTTCAAACAGCGCGTTGCGGAAAGTGAACTCAACGCTGAAATCGACCTCGCAGCCACCATCTGCGGCAGGGGTGAAATTCCAGACATTGTCGAGATCGCGCAGTGGTCCATCGACGTAATGGACCTTTATTTGCTCGGACCGGAGTTTCACGACCCGCGACGTGAACTTTTCGCGCAGGGCACTGAACCCGATCAGCATGTCGGCCACCATCTCGGTCTCGCTATTCGAGCGGACTCGCGTCGCAATCACCCAGGGTAAGAACTCGGCATAGCGCGCCACATCTGCGACCAAATCGAACATCTGTTCGGCCGAATAGGGCAAGCGCCGGATTTCTCGGATACCCGGCATCAGCGCGCTTTGACGAGCTGCGCCTCGCGCGTGGCGCGCATCGCCCGGAAATCATCGCCGGCGTGATAGCTGGAGCGGGTCAAAGGGCTGGCCGCGACTTGCAGGAAACCCTTCGCGCGCGCAATCGCGCCATAGGCCGAGAAGGCCTGCGGAGTTACAAAATCAATCACTTTTGCGTGTTTCGGGGTTGGCTGAAGATATTGCCCCATGGTCAGGAAATCGATCTGGGCGCAGCGCATATCATCCATCACCTGATGCACTTCAAGCCGCTCCTCGCCCAGTCCCAGCATCACGCCGGACTTGGTGAAAATGCGCGGATCGTGGCGCTTGACCTGCTCGAGCAGGCGCAACGAGGCGTAGTAGCGCGCACCCGGGCGGATCGTTGGATAGAGCCGGGGCACGGTTTCCAGATTGTGGTTGTAAACGTCTGGCCCGGCATCGACGATCGCCTCTACCGCGCTTTCCATCTTGTTGCGGAAATCTGGGGTCAGGATCTCGATGGTCGTGGCAGGCGTCGTCCGCCGCAGCGCCTCGATCACCTTGACGAACTGGCTGGCCCCACCGTCGGGCAAATCATCCCGGTCGACCGAGGTGATGACGATATGGCTGAGGCCCAGCTTCGCCGCGGCGGTGGCGACATGTTCCGGCTCAAGCAGATCGACCGCGCGGGGCATCCCGGTTTTGACGTTACAAAAAGCACAGGCGCGCGTGCAGACATCGCCGAGAATCATCACGGTGGCATGCTTCTTGGTCCAGCATTCACCGATGTTCGGACAAGCTGCCTCTTCGCACACCGTGTTAAGGTTGAGATCGCGCATCAGCTGCCGGGTTTCGCCATAACCCTTGCTGGTGGGCGCCTTGACCCGGATCCAGTCCGGCTTGCGCTCGCGTTGTGGGCGCGGGGTCGTTACGGTCAAAAAGTCATTCATCGGCCTCAGATAGTCCGACGCGATGCCGCTTGCCAGCCCAAATCGGACCGGGCATTAGCCTGGCATATGACAGACCAGCCGACACACGAACTCGATCATCTGATTGATGGCTATCGCCGCTTCCGCAGCAATAGCTGGTCTCCCAATCGCGATCGGTGGGCGGGGCTAGGTGATGGCCAGACGCCGCAAATCATGATTGTCGCTTGTTCGGACAGTCGGGTTGATCCGGGACAGATTTTCGATGTCGACCCAGGAGAGATCTTCGTGGTCCGCAATGTTGCAGCGATGGTCCCGCCATTCGAGACGACACCCGGCCATCACGGCGTTTCGGCGGCGCTCGAATTTGCGGTCCAGTTCCTGGGTGTGAAAGAAATCGTGGTGATGGGCCATGGCATGTGTGGCGGCTGCAAGGCAGCGCTGACCCGCGAGATGCATGGGACAGAGCCGGGCGAAGGCGGCTTCATTGCCGATTGGATCGCACTGCTCGATGACGCGCGCCTGCCGATTGTGGAGAAATACGGGACCGAAGGTCGCGCGGCCGAACACGCGATGGAACTGGCCGCGGTCGAGGTCAGCCTTGCCAATCTGCGGACTTTTCCGTGCATTCGGCGCAAGGAGCGTGACGGCACGTTGAAGCTTCGCGGT
Source organism: Novosphingobium sp. (assembly GCA_031383985.1). Taxonomy (GTDB): domain Bacteria; phylum Pseudomonadota; class Alphaproteobacteria; order Sphingomonadales; family Sphingomonadaceae; genus Novosphingobium. The sequence continues at coordinate 61,176 of JANNAE010000056.1, forward strand.
GCCTTTTTTGCGATCGCAGATGGGGTTTTGCACATCCTCGACGAAACGAGCGGGCAATTCGGACCGGTTGTTTGAGTCAACCCAAGGAAAAGGGCGACAGCTACCCGCCGCCCTCATCCAACTTTATCAAATCCCGCGATCAGCTGGCCGGCTTGACCAGTGACTTAGCGTAAATAGACCACAACTGCGCCATCGGCTTTCGCACTCCGGCCACCTTGGCAAAGCTCGCCTGCGCTTCGGCGATCTGGCCAAGGCCGAGCTGGGCGATGCCTAGCCGGTGGTTGGCCCGGTCCTGATCGGCACCCGGCTTAGCTACAGCAATCTTGTAGAGATCGGCCGCCTTAGCAAAGTCATCATAGCTCAGGAATGCGTCAGCGGCAGCCATTGCGGTGGTCGCAGATGAGCTTCCGGTGCGAGCATCGCGATCGAGCGAAACAAGCGCTGTCCGGTCGCCAGCGAGGCGCAAATTGGCAATCGAGCGCGACTCAGCCACAAACACGTCGGCCGTTTTGAGTTTGCCTGCCGCAGTGCCAATACCGATAATCTTCAGCACTTCGCCTGGCGAACGGCGTGCGTCGGCCGCTTCGATATATTCGATATAATCCCGCTCTTCGACAAAGCTCTTCGTCCGCTCCATAAGGCGCATCAGATCAAGCGTTTCTTGCGGGGGATACTTAGCGATATCGCGCACTATCGCGATCGCTGCATTCCAATTGGTCGGCGAAGGATAGGTCTCGGCAAGAGCGGCGCTGAAGAAGGCTGCATCAGCGCTCTGCTTGTTGGTGTAGGCGACAGAAAGGGCACGGCGCATGACGTTCTGTGCGGCCGGCGTGCCGCTGGCCTTGCCCGTTTCAACCTGCCGGCGCAGCATCGCCAGACCCTGTGGAATCTGTTTGTCGATGATATAAGCGTCGGCAAGCAAAGCGTCGGCGTCATTCTCATGATAACCGCCATTGGTCGCGGCAGTCAGAGCCGTTCGCGCAGTGGCATAATCCTTGGCATCATAGGCCAGAGAACCGAGGAAATAATTCATTTTGGGCTGTTCCGCGAGAGCAACCTTGCCGCTTTCCAGCATGGTTGCGATCCCGCGCCGGAGCATCCCGCTGTCCTTGGACAGCCGCCCGAAATCGAGCGCCAGATTGCCCGCCATGAACCGGTCGTCCTGATTCACAATAGCTGTGAACATGCCGTCAAGTTGGGTCTTTTCAACTGACAGCGTACTGGCCAGTAAGGCCAAGGCCGCGTTGTGACTATCGGTGGCAGCCTTGCGCGCAGCAACGCCCTGGGCATTGCGCAACGTCAATTCGGTAGCATCTGCCTGAGCCTTGGCGGCAACAACATCAGGGCGGGCCTTGGCAGCCGCAAGCGCTTTTTGCATCGGCGCTGCAACCGCCATGAACGGCTTCGACAGGGCCAGCTTGGGAGCGGCAGGCTTCTTTTCGGCAGCCAGCGCCGAAGTGCTGACCAAACCATTACCAGCGACTGCCCCCAGCGCAAGCGCGAGGCCCAAGGCGGAGCGGGTGAGTAACTTGGTTCGGATCATGGCGTTCGTCTCCTTAGGCAGCCGCAAAGGCACGGGGTGAAACCCGAACTTCCGGGGCAAAACGTCTCATTCGCTACTGGCCGGAATTCACCAGTTTGGCAACAGGGTGGCGGACTATGATCTATCCGCTGAACCACAATTGAATATCATTTGGCGCGTCCGTTCAGCAACAACGCCGCAGATGTGGAAAACAGGGCGACATCGCGGCCTTCCAGGCCGGTTCCGCTAGCCTTCACCAACGGGTTAGCCTAGGACGTAAGTGACCAAAAATCCTCCAAGCCAATGATTGAGCCACTGTGTGAGCGACGACCCTGTAATTCCTGTCTCCCCCTCGCCGATGGGCGAATATCAGCGCATCGACATCGTCGATGAGATGAAGACCAGCTACCTCGATTACGCGATGAGCGTGATCGTCAGCCGGGCGCTGCCCGATGTGCGTGATGGGCTGAAACCGGTTCATCGCCGCATTCTGTTTGCCAGCCAGGAAGGCGGCATGGTCGCAGGCAAGCCCTATCGCAAATGCGCCAAGATCGTGGGCGACGTGATGGGCAATTATCACCCGCATGGCGATAGTGCGATCTATCTGGCGCTGGTCCGGATGGCCCAGGACTGGTCGATGCGGGTGCCGCTGGTTGAGGGCCAGGGCAACTTTGGTTCGATGGACCCGGACGCGCCCGCCTCGATGCGTTACACCGAAGCCCGGCTGGCCAAGGTGGCGAACAGCCTGCTGGACGATCTCGACAAAAATACAGTTGATTTTCAGGACAATTACGACGGATCGCGGCGCGAACCTTCTGTCCTCCCTGCCCGCTTCCCCAATCTGCTGGTCAACGGCGCCGGCGGTATTGCGGTGGGCATGGCCACCAACATACCGCCGCATAATCTGGGCGAAGTGATCGACGGCTGCCTGGCCTTTATCGAAAATCCGGCGATTACATCCGAAGAGCTCTTTGAAATCATTCCGGGACCGGACTTTCCGACAGCTCCGCTGATCCTTGGCAGCGCGGGCGCACGGTCTGCCTATCTGACCGGGCGCGGTTCGATCATCCAGCGTTGCCGCCATGTCATAGAAGAAGGGCGCGGGGATCGGCGCTCGATCGTGCTCACTTCGATGCCCTATCAGACCGGCAAGAATAATCTGGTCGAAAAAATTGCCGAAGCCGCGAAGGACAAGCGGATCGAAGGCGTATCCGATATCCGCGACGAATCGAGCCGATTGGGCGTGCGCGTGGTCATCGATCTGAAGCGCGATGCTACCCCCGAAGTGGTGCTCAACCAGCTGTGGCGACACACGCCTGCGCAATCGAGTTTCCCGGCCAATATGCTGGCGATCCGCGGCGGACGTCCGGAAACCTTGATGCTGCGCGATATCATTGCTGCCTTCATCACCTTCCGCGAAGAAGTAATCACCCGGCGCACCAAATTTGAGCTCAACAAGGCGCGCGACCGGGCGCATATCTTGCTGGGCCTGGTGGTGGCCGTCACCAATATGGATGAAGTGGTGCGGATCATTCGCGGATCGCGCAATCCGTTGGCAGCCCGGGCGGCGTTGACCGAGCGCGAGTGGCCGATTGGCGATATTGCCCAATATATCCGGCTGGTCGAAGCGATCGAGCCCGATGCCGAACAGAGCGGCGGCACTTACAAGCTGTCCGAAGTGCAAGTGAGGGCCATCCTCGATCTGCGCCTGCACCGCCTCACCGCGCTGGGCCGTGACGAAATTGGCGATGAGCTGAAAGAGCTCGCCACCTTCATCGAATATTACCTCTCGATTCTGGCTGACCGGGTAAAGCTTTATGGCGTGATGCGCGATGAGCTGGTGGCTGTCCGCGAAGCATTCGCCACGCCTCGGGTGTCCGAAATTACCGCCGCCTGGGATGGTCTGGACGACGAAGATCTGATCGAACGCGAGGACATGGTCGTGACGGTCACTCTCGACGGCTATATCAAGCGCACGCCGCTCAGCACCTTCCGCGCGCAAAACCGCGGCGGCAAGGGCCGCGCGGGAATGGCGACCAAGCAAGAGGATGCCGTGGCGACAATGTTCGTCACCTCCACCCACAGCCCGGTGCTGTTCTTCTCCACCGCCGGAAAGGTCTATCGTCTCAAGGTCTGGCGCCTGCCCGAAGGCGGCCCGGCGACCCGCGGCCGGCCGATTGTCAATCTGCTGCCGGCGCTCGATCAGGGCGAAACCATCGCTGCTGTGCTGCCCTTGCCCGAGGATGAGGCCAGCTGGGGCGAACTCAATGTCGTCTTCGCGACCGCCAAGGGCAGTGTCCGCCGCAACAGCATGGATGCCTTCGCCAATATCCCCTCAAACGGCAAATTCGCGATGCGCTTTGACGAGGGCTCGGAAGACCGCTTGATCGGGGTTGCGCTGCTCACCAGTAACGATGATGTGCTGCTGGCAACCCGGCAAGGCAAGGCGATCCGCTTTGCCGCCGATGATATCCGCGAATTCGTCAGCCGCACCTCGACCGGTGTGCGCGGCATGACGCTGAAGGGTGCGGGCGATGAAGTTATCTCGCTCTCGATCCTCCACCGCGTCGGAACCACGGCGGAAGAGCGCGAGCAATACCTCAAATTCGCCCCCTGGAAGGGCGACCGCGAAGGCGAATCCGAACTTTCCGCTGACCGGATTGCCGAACTAGCGGGACGCGAGCAGTTCATCCTCACCGTTTGCGCCAATGGCTATGGCAAGATGTCCTCGGCCTATGAATATCGCCGCACCGGTCGCGGCGGTCAGGGCATCACCAATATCGACAATATCGCCCGCAATGGCCCAGTGGTCGCCAGTTTCCCCGCGATCCTGGCCGATCAACTGATGCTGGTGACCGATCAGGCCAAGCTGATTCGCCTGCCGCTCGCCAGCCTGCGGGTGATTGGCCGGGGCAGCGCCGGGGTGCGTTTGTTCAATGTCGCCGATCAGGAACATGTCGTTAGCGCCGTGCGGCTTGCCGAAGTCGTCGAGAGCGAGGGTGAAGAAGCCGAAGGTGATGTCGAGGCTGGCGAAATCGGGGAGTCTGAAGGCTGAGCGTTCTGCGGATCGAACCGAGCGGCGGCGTCTGCGGGGCGCGGGTCACCGGTATTGACCTGGCGCAGCCGCTTGCGCCCGAAACCGTCGCCGCAATCCGCGCCGCATGGCTCGAGCATCATGTCCTCGCCTTTCCCGATCAGCAAATCGGCGACGACGATCTGGAACGGTTTACCTTGGCCTTTGGCAGCTTTGGAGAGGATCCGTTCTTCGCCCCGATCGCCGGACGTGAGCATATCGCCGCAGTGCGCCGCGAGGCGGACGAGCAATCACCATTGTTTGCCGAAAACTGGCACAGCGACTGGAGCTTTCAGGCGCGTCCGCCCGCTGGCACCTGCCTGATGGCCGTAGATATTCCCCCGATCGGCGGCGATACCATGTTCGCCAATCAGCACGCCGCGTGGGAGGCCCTGCCCGCGACCCGTAAACAACAGCTGGCTGATCTGGTTGCCATCCACAGCGCTCGCCTCGCCTATGCGCCCGATGGCACCTATGGCACCCGGGATGCGGGGCGGAGCATGGATATTCGGCCTAGCGAAGCGGCCATGGCGGTCCAGTTGCACCCGCTGGTGCCGGCTCACCCTGAAACCGGGCGGCTCGGGTTTTACAGCACGCTGGGCTATATCATCGGCATAGAGGGGATGGAGCAGGACGCCGCAATCCCTTTGCTGATGGAGCTGCAGCAATGGCAAGGCGACGAACGGTTCGTCTTTGCCCAGAGCTGGGAGCCGGGGATGCTGGTAATGTGGGACAACCGCTCACTGCTCCACCGCGCGACCGGTGGCTATGAAGGCTTCCGGCGTGAACTCCACCGCACCACGATAGCGGCTTGGCCGGGCTAAACTTGCCGATTGCGCAGGGTTGAGATTACCCCGGTGCAGATCAGGAACTGCCCGAAATAGTACAGCGGCCAGATCAACAAGTCCGGGAGCGCCGTGTTTTCAAGCGGGCCGATTCGGGCAAAAATCAACAGGTCCGAGGCAACGAACATCACCGCACCCAGCCCGACCCGGTAGCGCGGGAAACTGCTGACCCAGGCACAAGCCGCCATCCCGCCCAGCGACAGCGCATAAATCGCTACTCCCGGTGCCGCCGCGCGATCAGCCGGAAGCAGGAAGGAAATAATCGGCGTTGCGATCAGCAGCGCAACTGCTGCCGCCTTTTGACTTGGCGTCAGCGCTTCTCGGCGGTGGCGCAAATAGAGCGAGATCGCGGTGACATGACCAAACAGGAAGGCAATCGCCCCGGCATAAAGGCTAAGTTCGATCAGTACATCGCCCAGCGCGCCGAACGCCATGACCAGCCCAATCGCCTGCCCGTCGCGTCCGCGATGGCGCTGGATTGCATATGCCGCCAGCAGCGCCACCCCGGCTCCTTTCCAGGCCATCTGGTAAAGCCCGGGAAGCTGCGTGTCCTTGACGAAGTAATAGCTGATCCCGGCCACAAGGCTGGCCAGCAGCCAGGGACGTTGTTCGATCAAGGCACGTCTCGGCATGGCAGTTTTTCTCCCCTACCTATGCTTGGCGCTGTATATTCATCAGCGCAACAGCTAGTCGCTCACCCCATGACTCACGACGTTCACATTATCGGCGGCGGTCTCGCCGGAAGCGAGGCGGCCTGGCAGCTTGCCCGGCGCGGGCTGAGGGTGCGCCTTTCCGAATTGCGCGGCGCCTCTGCTGCTTTGGGGGGCGAGCGGTCGCCCGCTCACCAAGGCGACGGTCTCGCCGAACTGGTCTGCTCCAACAGTTTCCGTTCCGATGATTCGGACAAGAACGCAGTTGGTTTGCTCCATTACGAGATGCGCGAACTGGGTTCTCTGGTGATGGCTGCGGCCGACAAGGCCAGCGTGCCTGCTGGATCGGCACTGGCGGTAGACCGCGATGTCTTCTCCGCCGAAGTCGAAAAGGCGCTGGCAGCGCAGCCGACACTGGAGATTGTGCGCGAACGGATCGACCAGCTGCCTTCGGCAGGCCTGACCATCGTCGCCACCGGACCGCTTACCGCCGCTGCCCTTGCCCAAAGCATCGGCATGGCGACCGGTTCGGAAAGCCTCGCCTTTTTCGATGCCATCGCGCCGATCGTCCACCGCGACAGTATCGATATGGATACCTGCTGGATGGCCTCGCGCTGGGGCAAGGGTTCTGGCCCCGAAGGCAATGGCAAGGATTACATCAACTGTCCGATGAACCGCGAGCAATACACCGCATTCCACCAAGGATTGCTCGATGGCGAGAAGACCGTGTTTCGCGAGTGGGAAGCCAACACCCCCTATTTCGACGGCTGCATGCCGATCGAAGTCATGGCTGCGCGCGGCCTCGACACACTCCGCTTCGGGCCGATGAAGCCGGTTGGCCTCGATAACCCGCGCACCGGATATTGGCCGTGGGCAGTGGTCCAGCTGCGTCAGGACAATAAGCTGGGCACGTTGTGGAATATGGTCGGCTTCCAGACCAAGCTCAAACATGCCGAGCAAGTGCGGCTGTTTCGCACCATTCCGGGACTGGAGAATGCCGAATTTGCGCGGCTTGGCGGGTTGCATCGCAACACTTTCATCAACTCTCCGGTACTGCTCGATCGCCAGCTCCGCTTGAAGAACGCCCCGCATATCCGCTTTGCCGGGCAGATTACCGGCTGCGAAGGCTATGTCGAAAGCGCCGCCGTGGGTCTGGTTGCCGGGATCATGGCGGCCGCTGAAATCAGCGGAAACTCGTGGCAAGAGCCGCCTCGCACGACAGCGCTAGGGGCTTTGCTGGCGCATATCACCGGCGATGCTGAGGCTGCGAGCTATCAGCCGATGAACGTCAATTTTGGGTTATTCCCGCCGCCATCTGCCGATATAAAAAAGAAGCAGCGGAAAGAAGCCTATACCGCGCGGGCCAAGGCTGATTTCCCTCCATGGATGGCCGGAGTGGCGATGTAGGACGAAGCTCTATTGAAGCGCGTCGAAAGCCTCATCGAAATCGCTGTTTTCCCGGGCGTTCGCGTGGCGGGCGGCGGCCAGCAGTCCTCGCGGCGGGGTGCTGCAACGGCACTGCAGCTGCGCGTTATCCTTGGGCTTGGTCGTGGCGAATTCATCGCGGTTCAGGATAGCGTCACCGTTGCGGTCGGCTGATTTGAAACGATTGGCGGTGCGCACAGCCCATTCCTCGAAAGTCAGCAGATTATTGCCATCGACATCAAGCTTGCGGAAATCCCGCGTGCGGATCGAAAGCATTTCATTGCGGGTGATCCGTCCGTCGAAATCGCGATCAATCCGGCCAAAACGGCGCTGTTCGCGATTGAGCTCGGTGGCTTCGGGCGGAGCCGGACCACGCCGCCCGCGAATGTCGGCGTTGGGCAGCGCGCCGGGCGCGGCAACTTCTTCCGCGCCGGCCAGATCGGGCGGCGGTGCCCCGGTTTCAGTCGCTGCCCGGCCTTGCCACCAGAACAATCCTGCCGCCACCAGCAGGAGCGCTGCGACCGCGCCCAAAACAATGCGATTCATCGGCAAGCTCCCCCAGTGGCAGGCACCATAGCTTAGCGGCCCAGCAATCCAAGTCGCAGCGCAGCCATCGCCGCTCCCCCGCCAGCCAGCAAATGGCTGTCACCGCGGCGCATTGCCCGCGCTGCAAGCCCATGCAGTACGGCAAGCGGGCGCATGGACCGCGGCAGCCGGAGCCTCCGCCAATCTTCCCCCGCGGCCAGCGCCCGTGCCGCCTCACGCTCCTGCGGATCGCCCAGCTTGCCGGACAGGTCGACCAGCGCCCAGCTGCGGCCCGCCCGTTCGGCCTCACCGGGATCGCCGCCGACGACCATGGCCAGACTTCCGAATGCCTTGCCCCGCGCCAGAGCAAGTCGCTCGAGAGTCTGAACTGGAAGAGGCGGGTCACCAATCATCGCCTCCCAGCCATCGACCAGCGCGACGAGCGCTTTTGCCTGATCGCCCCACTGCCGAACCAGCGCGAGCAGCGGTTCGCCTGCGGGCCAGTTGGCGAAATCATCAGACAGGCGGTCACGCCACCATGCCAGGCGAATCTGACCGAGTAGCGGCTCCCTCGCCCCGCGCACAATCCCCGCCAGCCGATTGTCGAGTGCCAGCAGTCCCAACGTTGCCGGGCGCGCAAAACCGGGCGCATAGGCCAGTGCAAGCCGGTGAGTGACTGACAGTTGATCGACGAGAGGTTCGGTCGGCATCAGTCAACTCCGACACACCGGCCCCGGGCAAGTCAAGCCAATCCCAAAATTTCCTTTGATCCTAAGCTGAAATTAACCGTGTTGCTTGAAGGTCCGCTCATCACGCCCCGCTATATGCATGGTGTTCGAATACCTATTTCAGGGGCTTCTCATGATCGACAAAATCCGCCGTACCTTGCGCGCATTGCGATCGCACACCTGCGGCAATGCGACCTTGCTGGTCGCTATCGGGATGCCGGCGTTGATTGGCAGTTCCGGCCTCGCGGTCGATACGGCGCAGTGGTACACATGGAAACGCGAGCTCCAGTTCGCGGTCGATCAGGCCGCGCTCGCGGGCGCTTGGGCACAGACCAGTGCAAATTCGAGCGCGACTTACCAGGCCCGCGCCGCCCAGGAATTCAGAGCCAATCTGGCAGTGACCACTAATTTTGCGACCACTCCCACCATATCGCTGGCCAGCTTTGCTGGTGGAACCTTGAACAGCGTGGCAGTTACAGCCAGCGCAACCAGGGAGTTGCCGTTCTCCAGCTTTCTGACCGGCCGAGCCACCACGGTCGCTGCTTTTGCCCAGGCAAAGTTCGCCGAAGGAGCCACTTACACCGCTTGCCTGATTGCGACTGACGAAGATGACAGCGGCGCAATTACAATCGGCGGCAACGCCACGTTGACTGCCGGCTGCGGATTGGCTGCGCTGTCCAACTCGCCCAGCTCGATCATCATCAATGGCAATCCAACCGTGAATGCCGGCGATGTGCTGTCCAAAGGGGGGATCGATGATTGGCTCGATACTCATGGCGACAATGAAATCCACGAGTATCTAGAAAACCTGACCGATCCGTTCGCCGCCTTGGTGCCGCCGAACAATACGACCCCGCAGACCTACAATTGCGTCAATGGGGCGACGACGACCACGGCGACTACATCGGTCACGACCCTGGTTCAGGATAAAGTCTATTCAGGAAGCAACTCGAATTCGCTTGCACTGGTGAGAACTACCTTTGTCTCTTCGTCGGCCACTCCGTTGGTCGCCAACAACGTGGCTGTTACCAACGGTACGGTCGCAGGCACTGTCACGTCGAGCAGTACCCTAGCTGGGTCGACGACAAGTTCGGGCAGCGGACGGAACAGGGTTTATAATCGGACTGACCGGGTAACGACAACGACAACGGCCTATTCGAATGTCATTGCCGTCACCACGCAAACCCAGGCATCGCTGGTCCCGGGAACCTACACCAATCTGTTTGTTTCCTGTAAGACCGTGTTTTCGCCGGGCATTTACGTGCTGAACGGTGGCCGCCTGAAGATCACTGGTCAACATGAAGTTACCGGTGCCGGCGTGATATTCGTGCTGAAGAACGGTGCTTATATCGATATTCAGGGCGGATCGCGTGTCAATCTCACCGCCATGTCCTCATTGCAGCTCGCGGCAGCCGGTGTCAGTGCTGCCCAGGCGAACCTGCTGGCGGGCATGCTGGTGTTCGAAGATCGCACATCGCAGGGCACAAGCAACAGAAATTCGTTGAACGGCAATGCCACGACCGTGCTCAATGGCACGATCTATCTGCCAAGAAGCGACATAACTTTCGCTGGTACTGCGACCGTGACCAGCCAGTGCCTGATGATCGCCGCTTCCCGGATCACGATCCAGGGCAGCGCCAATATGTCCACCTTCTGTCCGCCAGACCCCAACCTTGCTACCGGGGCAGTTGTTGGCACCAGCGAAGCCACAGTGACGCTGGTGGTATGATGGAACCGCGTGTCCTGATCCCTTGCCTCCTGCGCGATTCGCGCGGGACGATGCTGATCGAAACCGCGATTGTCGCGCCGGTGCTGGTGCTGATGAGTCTGGGCGCGTTCCAGGTCAGCACCATGGTGGCGCGCCAAAGCGAGCTGCAAAGCGCGGCGGCCGAAGCATCGGCCATCGCGTTGGCTGCGATGCCGGATACGAACGCCAAGCGGGCAACGCTCAAGTCGGTGATCATGGCCTCATCCGGGCTGCCAAGTAACCAGGTGACGGTCGCACAAACCCATCGCTGTGGCACCAGCAGTTCGTATACCAATGCCAATTCTTGCGGGTCAGGGCTGAAAAAGTCGACCTATGTCAGGATCTATCTGACCGATACCTACACGCCGGCCTGGACCAGCTTCGGTGTGGGCAGCCCGATCACTTACAACGTAACACGTTACGTCATGCTCAAGCAGGAGGCTTGATTATGTTGCGCATCATTCACCGGACCTGGCTAGATCGCGACGGATCGGTTGTTGTGGAATTCGCGCTCATCGGTCCGACATTGATCGCGATGCTGATGGGCGTTCTGCAAATGGGACTGGCGATGCAGAACTATAACGCCTTGCGCGGCATTTCCGCCGATGCCGCCCGGATTGCCGTGGTCAATTATCAGGCGGACAATCGCCTCAACGATTCGCAAATCGCGGCCGTTGCCCGCAACCTTGCGGTCAACGCGCCCTATGGGCTGATTTCCGACAATGTCACTGTTTCACTGACCACGCCCGGCACTCAGCGGGTTAGCGGCGCGACCGAGAAAACCCTCGACATCAGTTACCGGATTCCTAGCGTTCTGACCATCATCGGGATCGACAATATCCCGATCAGCTACAGTCGGCCGATCTTCCTGATCAGCTAGAGTGAACCCGAAAGTTGCGGCTGGGTCAGCGATAACAGACCTGCCGCACTGCCGCTGCGATCCGGGACGCATCGATCAGCGCGGCCTTTTCCAGGTTAGCCGCATAGGGCAGCGGCACATCCTCGTTACAGACCCGCATTACCGGCGCATCGAGATGGTCAAAGCCATCTTCCATGCACAGCGCCATGATCTCCGAGGCAATCGAGCAGACCGGCCAGCCTTCTTCGGCGACCACCAGACGATTGGTCTTGGCGAGACTTGCCAACACCGTTTTGCGATCAAGCGGACGCAGCGTCCGCAAATCGACCACTTCGGCCTCGATCCCCTCAGCCGAAAGTACTTCTGCCGCTTCAAGTGCCAAGCCGACCCCGATCGAATAGCTGACAATGGTAACGTCACTGCCCTCGCGCATGATCCTGGCTTTGCCGATCGGCAGAACATAATCATCCAGCTCGGGCAGTTCGAAGCTACGGCCATAGACCAGCTCGTTCTCAAGGAAAACGACCGGGTCTTCGCTGCGAATTGCAGCCTTGAGCAGGCCCTTGGCGTCTGCCGCATCATAGGGTGCAATCACCACCAGACCCGGAACATTGGCATACCACGGACCATAATTCTGGCTGTGCTGCGCACCGACCCGGCTTGCCGCGCCGTTTGGTCCGCGAAACACCACCGGGCAGCGCATCTGGCCGCCCGACATATAGTTGGTCTTGGCCGCTGAATTGATGATGTGGTCAATCGCCTGCATGGCGAAGTTGAAAGTCATGAATTCGACGATTGGCCGCAAGCCCCCCATCGCGGCCCCGGTGCCGATCCCGGCAAAGCCATATTCGGTGATCGGCGTGTCGATCACCCGCTTGGGTCCGAATTCATCGAGCAGCCCCTGGGTGACCTTGTAAGCGCCTTGATATTCGGCAACTTCCTCACCCATCACGAAAACACGCGGATCGCGGCGCATTTCTTCGGCCATCGCATCACGCAGGGCGTCGCGGACCGTGGAGGTCTTGATATTTGTACCGGTCGGAAGGGCGGGATCGGAATTGCGCGCTGTTGCCGCCGGTCGGACGAGTTCTGCGACCGCGGATACTGCTAGGACCGATGGCGGTGCCGCTGCCGGAGCGGGTCCTGGCTCCCCTGCCTCGCCGATCGTCGCGATCACGGTGCCGACCTTCACACCCTCGGTGCCTTCTGCAACCAGGATCTGCCCGATAGTTCCCTCATCGATCGCCTCGAATTCCATCGTTGCCTTGTCGGTCTCGATCTCGGCGAGGATATCACCGGATTTGACTGTGTCGCCTTCCTTGACCAGCCATTTGGCCAGCGTCCCCTCTTCCATCGTCGGAGAGAGCGCGGGCATCTTGAGCTCGATTGCCATCAGTAACTCTCCACCAGCACGTCAGTGTACAGCTCAGGCAACTCAGGTAGAGGTGAATTTTCTGCAAAATCAGCAGCTTCGGTTACCTTGCTGCGAATCTCTTTATCCAGATCCTTGAGCCGGTCTTCGGCAATGCCGCGGGCCAGAAGTTCAGCCTTGGCAGCTTCGATCGGATCGTGATTCTCGCGCATGTCCTGCACTTCCTCACGGCTGCGATATTTGGCCGGATCCGACATCGAATGGCCCCTGTAGCGATAGGTGCTGAGCTCCATCAGCACCGGGCCGTTGCCGCCGCGAACAAATTCCAACGCTACTTTTGCCGCTTGATGGACTTCGAGAACATCCATCCCGTTGACCGCCATGCCGGGAATCCGGAAAGCGGTGCCGCGGCGATAGAAATGGGTCTCTGCCGAGCTCCGCTTGACCGCAGTTCCCATGGCGTAACCGTTGTTTTCAATCACGAAGACAATCGGCAGCTTCCACAGCGCCGCCATGTTGAAGCTTTCATAAACCTGCCCCTGGTTCGCCGCGCCATCGCCGAAATAGGCCATGCAGACCCCGCCGTCCTCGCGGTATTTGTGCGCAAAGGCGAGGCCAGTCCCCAGCGAGACCTGCGCGCCGACAATGCCATGGCCGCCGTAAAACTTATGCTCGACGCTGAACATGTGCATCGACCCGCCCTTGCCATGCGATATTCCCGCCTGTCGGCCGGTCAGTTCAGCCATGATGACTTTGGGATCGATGCCGTAGGCCAGCATGTGGCCATGATCGCGATATCCGGTGATCACGCTATCGCGGGCTCCATCGAGAGCCGATTGGAGCCCTACCGCGACAGCTTCTTGTCCGATGTAAAGGTGGCAGAACCCGCCAATCAGTCCCAGACCGTAAAGCTGGCCGGCCCGCTCTTCAAACCGGCGAATCAGCAGCATCTGTTCGTAGAAGCGGAGCAACTCAGCATCACTGGCTGCATATCGTTTGTCGGCAACAAGCGTTTCTTGCAGGCTGTGGAGCGCGAAATCTTGATCGCTGGTCCCCGCTTTGGCTACGACTGGCTTGGCTGACGCAGCCTTCTTCGGATTGGTACGGCTGGTAGCGGGCTTGGCCAAAGTCCTGTCCCCTGTGAGCGGCATCGAGCCTCGCCTATAGGGCGAAGCTTCCGTTAGGGAAACCGCCCCATACGTATTTTGTAGCGGGTTTTTGAATGAATTTCCGCGGTCTGCTCAATTGAGCAGCATCACCATTTCGTCAGGATGGACGACATTGAGGTTGCTGCGGAGCAGCTCGCCGGCAAGATCGGGATCAGCATGGCGCGGATCGAGCAATGCGACGCGGTTCCTCAGATCATCGCGTTGAACAACAAGTTCCTGCAATTCCTTGCGATGCTGTGCCAGCAAGCGATTGTTTTCACTCCAGGCCATCAATCCGCTGGGCCCAGCAAGGGCCATTCCGCCAAGCAGCAGCAAGCATCCCAATGCAACGCCCTGGGTCAGACCCTGCTTCGCAATGTTCCGGTTCCCGCGTGCCTTTTTCATATGCGCTTAGAATCACAATTGGCCCATTGGTTCAAGCCATTTCTCATACGTTGCCGAAGGTTTCCCACAACACCGACAAAAGTGCGCCCGGGTATGACGCGCGATCGGCTGGCGGCGGCAAGCTGTAGGACAGGACTTGACAACGAAGCGCAATTGTCGCCAATCTAGTTTCCATTGAAACTATTTACGAGCTGCGACCATGACCGACCTGTTCGACAATCCGCTTGGCCTCGACGGCTTTGAATTCGTCGAGTTTTCCGCGCTTGAAAAGGGCGTGCTCGAACCGGTGTTCGCCGCCATGGGCTTTACCCGGATCGCCCGCCACCGCTCGAAGGCGGTGGAGCTGTGGCGCCAGGGCGAAATCAACCTGATTGCCAATTACGAGCCGCGTAGTCCGGCCGCCTATTTCGCCGCCGAGCATGGGCCATCGGCTTGCGGCATGGCTTTTCGCGTCCGGGACGCGGCCAAGGCCTATGCCGAGGCAATCGAGCGCGGCGCTGAACCTGTTGAAGTGCGCACCGGCCCGATGGAATTGCGCCTCCCCGCAATCCGCGGCATCGGCGGCTCAATCATCTATTTGATCGACCGTTATGGCGCAGACGGCCTGAGCATCTATGATATCGACTTCGTCTATGAGGCAGGCGTGGATCGCCATCCGGTCGGCGCGGGCATGCAGATCATCGATCATTTGACCCACAACCTCTATGGCGGCCGCATGGCGCATTGGGCCACCTTTTATGAGCGGATTTTCAACTTCCGCGAGATCCGCTATTTTGACATCAAGGGCGAATATACCGGCCTGACCAGCAAAGCGATGACCGCGCCAGACGGCAAAATCCGCATTCCGCTCAACGAGGAAGGCCAAAAGAGCGCCAATAGCAAGGGCGGCGGCCAGATCGAGGAATATCTGCGCGCCTATAATGGCGAGGGCATCCAGCACATCGCCTTCTCGTGTGATGATCTCTACGCCGCCTGGGACAAGCTCAAGGCGCTTGGCACACCCTTCGCCCCTGCCCCACCCGTTACATACTACGAAATGCTGGCCGAGCGCCTGCCCGGGCACGGCGAGCCCGTCGAAGCGCTACAAACGCGCGGTATCCTGCTCGATGGATCGACTGAGAACGATGACCCTCGCCTGCTGCTCCAGATCTTTTCGCAGACGATGGTCGGCCCGGTGTTCTTCGAATTCATCCAGCGCAAGAGGGATGAAGGCTTTGGCGAGGGCAATTTCACCGCGCTGTTCAAATCGATGGAAGCCGATCAAATCCGGCGCGGGGCGCTTCAGGTCGATCCCGCCAGCTAGTCAACGTCCAGCATACCAAATGGTGCGCCCGACGGGATTCGAACCCATGGCCCCCAGATTAGGAATCTGGTGCTCTATCCGGCTGAGCTACGGGCGCACGGCGTTCTCTTAGGCAGCCGGGTCGCCGCTGGCAATCAGTTGAGTTCATCCGGCGGCGCGACGGGAAAAGGCAGCGGGACGAGCGCGATACCCTCTTCGATCAGCTCGATTGCCTGATCGGGCGTTGCTTGGCCGTGGATCACTTCGGCTTCTCGCTCACCATAATGAATGGCACGGGATTGCTCGGTGAATTTGTCGCCAACCCAGCGCGATTGCTTGAGGGCCTCGGCCTGCATCTGGGCCATTGCCTGCAACAGCTTGGCTGCTTTGGGCGGCAATCCGCCGCCTGTTACGACTTGCTGCTGAGGTGCCTGCGACACTGTTGCCAACTGATTGCCCTTGCGGCTCACCCGAGCAGCCATCGGCGCCTTGCTTACCGCCGATGAACCACATTCCGGGCAATGGACCAGCCCCGCCTGATACTGCCGCGCAAATTCGTCGGAAGAGCCGAACCAACCCTCGAAGCGATGCCCGCCAGATTGGCATTCAAGATCGAACACAATCATCGGCTGATACTATTCGGGAATAGCGCGGCGGTTGGCAAGGTTGGGAAGCTGCTGCCGCACTTGTGCGATCCGCGCCAGATCGAGATCGACGAAGCCCAGTCCCGCCGCTTCCCCGCCCTGATCGAGCAGGACGTCACCCCAGGGATCGACTACCAGACTGTGGCCAAAGGTTTTGCGGCCGTCCTCGTGACTTCCCACCTGTGCGGCAGATATCACGAACGCGCTCGCTTCAATCGCGCGGGCGCGCTGCAGGATATGCCAATGCGCAGCGCCGGTCGGCACCGTGAAGGCGGCTGGTATGGCGATTGCGTCACACTGCGCCTTCCCCAGTGCTTCAAACAGCGCAGGAAAGCGGATGTCATAACAGATCGTCAGACCCAGTCGGCCAATCGGAGTGTCGGCAAAAACCAATGCCGCGCCCGGGGCATAGGCGCTGGATTCGCGCCAGCTTTCCCCGCTCGCCAGATCGACGTCGAACATGTGGATCTTGTCATATCGCGCTGCGATTGCTCCGCTGGAATTGACCAGCAACGAGCGATTGGCCCAGCGCCCATCTTCTCGAAGCACCGCCAACGAGCCGATCGCAACCCAGATCCCGGCGCGGGCCGCGGCTTCCTGAACCGCCGCGAGCACCGGATTTTCCGCCTCTGCCAAAACATGTGCCATCGCCCGCTGGCGATCACGATCGAGCAGGCCGGACATTTCAGGGGTGAACACCATCTCCGCCCCGGCCATGGCCGCCGCGCCAATTGCGCCGACCAGCGTCGCGGCATTGGTGGCCGGACCAATCCCGGTGGTCATCTGCAGCACCGCGATCCGGGCCATCGCCTAAAGACTCAATAACGCATCGAGTTTGCCGTCCGAGTCGAGAGCATAGAGTTCATCGCAACCACCAACAGCGGCACTTGCGATGAAAATCTGTGGCACCGTTGCCGCACCGGGCGCACGTTCGGAAAGTTCGGCGCGCCGCGGGCCACCCATGGTTATGTCGTACTCGTCGTAAGCCGCGCCTTTTGCATCAAGCAAAGCCTTGGCCCGGGTGCAGTACGGGCAGCCCCACTTAGTGTAGATCTCGATTTTCGGCGACGTCATGCGCTTCCCTTTTTTGCGGGCCCCGCCCCTCTTGAAACGCGGCACGGCTAGCATATCTCCGTTGTGGAGTCATTGCCCGCTTAGGAATGACGCCAGAAAGGAGCGCCGGTGACGGGCTCCTTCACAAATCGAAGATTGCTCTAGTGAGGATTTTTGCCATGAACCGTTTCGATTTCACCCCCTATCGCCGCTCCACGGTTGGCTTTGACCGCCTGTTCGACCTTTTGGAAAACCACAACCGGACCAATGCAAGCGACAACTATCCCCCGTTCAATATCGAGCGCCGCGGCGAGGATGCCTATCGCATCACTCTGGCGGTCGCCGGGTTCAAGCCGGACGACCTCGATTTAACTGCGCAGCAGAATCTGCTGATTGTGCAGGGCCGCAAAGGTGAGGATGCCAGCGAGGGCGAGTTTCTTCATGTCGGGATCGCTCAGCGTGGCTTCGAGCGCAGGTTCGAATTGGCCGATTTTGTCCGTATTTCCGATGCCAATCTCGAAGACGGGATGCTGACCATCGATCTGGTTCGCGAAGTGCCCGATGCGATGAAGCCCCGGAAAATTGCCGTCGGCACGCAAAGATCGCTTTCGGTTGTGCCGTCCAGCACCGCCAAAAGCGCGGCGGCCTGACCTCGAGTAAGCGGCGCGGAGGTGGGGCTGAAACGTCCCGCCTCCGCGCAGATCGTGCGTCAGCTGGCGCTGGGAAGCGAGATCAGACCAGCCGGGCCTGACGCAAAGCTGCGCCGACAAAGCCAGCAAACAGCGGGTGCGGCTCGAACGGTCGGCTCTTGAGTTCAGGGTGGAACTGTACCCCGACAAACCAGGGGTGATCCGGCCGCTCGACAATTTCGGGCAGCAGGTCATCGGGCGACATGCCCGAGAACACCAGTCCCCCCTGCTCAAGCCGGTCCCGGTAGGCGACGTTGACTTCGTAACGATGGCGATGCCGCTCGAAAATCGTCGTCGCACCATAGATATTGGCGACATGGCTGTTGCCCGTGAGTTTTGCTTCGTAGGCACCAAGCCGCATGGTTCCGCCCAGATCGCCGCCCGCAGCCCGGGTCTGGATGCCCTCTTCGCTCATCCATTCGGTGATGATGCCAACCACCGGCTCAGTGGTTGCGCCAAATTCGGTTGAGGAAGCCTCGGCAATTCCGGCGGTATTGCGCGCCCCTTCGATGCAGGCCATCTGCATTCCAAGGCAAATCCCGAAGAATGGCACGCCGCGTTCGCGGGCGAAGCGGACGCTGGCGATCTTGCCCTCCGAGCCCCGCTCGCCAAAGCCGCCTGGCACCAGAATCGCGTGCATCGGTTCAAGCAGGGCAGCGATTTCAGCGTCATCCTTCTCGAACAGTTCCGCATCGATCCAGCGGATATTGACCTTGACCCGGTGCGCCATCCCGCCATGGACCAACGCTTCGTTAAGCGATTTGTAAGCGTCTTGCAGGCCGATATATTTGCCGACCACGCCAATCGTGACCTCGCCTTCAGGATGCTGGTAGCGATCGACAATATCGACCCAGCGCGATAATTCGGGGGCGTCGCTGGTCAAGCCGAAATGGCGCAAAACCTCGGCATCCAGGCCCTCGGCATGATACTGCAACGGCACTGCATAGATACTGGCAGCATCGAGCGCGGGGATTACGGCCTCTTTGCGCACGTTACAGAACAGCGCGATCTTGGCGCGTTCATTTTCCGGCAGCGGATACTCGCAGCGGCACAACAAAATGTCGGGCTGAATCCCCAGGCTGGTCAGCTCGCGGACCGAATGCTGGGTTGGCTTGGTTTTGAGTTCGCCGGCAGCCTTGACGTAGGGCACCAGCGTTACATGAACCGAGCAGGTCCCCTCGCGGCCCAGCTCGTTGCGGAGCTGGCGGAGCGCTTCGATAAACGGGAGGCCTTCGATGTCGCCCACTGTCCCGCCAATCTCACACAAGACAAAGTCTAGATCCTCAACCTCCTGTTGGGCGAATTCCTTGATCGCATCGGTGACGTGCGGAATGACCTGAACGGTGGCGCCGAGATAATCGCCGCGCCGTTCCTTGGCGATGATGTTCTGATAAATCCGCCCCGAAGTGATATTGTCCGACTGACGCGCCGAAACCCCGGTGAAGCGCTCGTAGTGGCCCAGATCGAGATCGGTTTCCGCGCCATCGTCGGTCACATAGACTTCGCCGTGCTGATAGGGGCTCATCGTTCCGGGATCGACGTTGAGATAGGGATCGAACTTGCGGATTCGCACGCGATAGCCTCGCGCCTGCAGCAGCGCCGCAAGGCTTGCTGCCATAAGACCTTTGCCGAGCGAGGAGACCACGCCGCCGGTTATGAAAATGTACCGCGCCATGGGAGTTGAGCCTTAAGCCGTAGGGGGGTGCCCGCGCAAGCGCTTGCTGCGGCAATCCACAACAGATCGTCACTTGCCACCATTTTTGATCCTGCCGGTCACGGCAAGGTCAGAAATCAGCTGGTCTGGAAAGCTATTGCTGGGCGGGCAAAGCCAGCGGGTCCGATGGAGCGGACTCCGAGGCTGCAGGCTCAGCGGCGCCCGCCAGCGGATCGACTGGCGCCGCGCTGGATGCGGCTGCCGGAGCGCTCGTGCGATCGAGCGAAGTGTCGATTGTCCGGCCCGAGCTTGCCCGCACCGCCAAGGCCGCCAGCACGATGCTCAGCACCACAAACACCGTCGCGAGGACCGCAGTTGCGCGGGTCAGAAAGTCTGCCGCGCCGCGCGCCGACATCAGGCCGCCGGGGCTGCCGCCGACCCCAAGGCCGCCGCCTTCCGAGCGCTGCATCAGGATGACGCCGACCAATGCTGCGGCGACCAACGCCTGAACTACGGTGAGAAAAATGAAGAGGGACATATGTATCTCGGCAATAACGGGGTTGCGGGCCATCTAGGCGCGGCGGGGCGGCGGCGCAAGCCGCCCGTTCGCGCCGCGCCGGGTTTACTCGTCCCCAGGTCCGGCAGCGGCAGCGACAATCGCAAGGAAGCTGTCAGCGGCCAGGCTTGCCCCGCCGACCAGAGCACCGCCGACCTCATCCGCGCCGAGCAGTTCTGCGGCGTTGCCAGCGTTGACCGAACCGCCATAAAGTATGGTCATTTCCGCGCCGGCCTCGCCATAGACCTGTTTCAACTTTTCCCGGATCGACCGGTGCATCGCCGCAACATCGCCGAGCGAGGGTACCCGGCCGGTCCCGATCGCCCAGACCGGCTCATAGGCAACTGCAAGGCGGCTCGCGGCATCCTCTTCGCGGGGAAGTGACGCATCGAGCTGCGCAGATACGACCGCTTCGGCCTGTCCCGTATCGCGCTGCGCTTCGGTTTCGCCGACACACAGGATCACTTCGAGTCCGCCCGCCAGTGCCGCTGTCGCTTTGGCACAAACCTCGACATCGCTTTCGCCATGGATCGCGCGCCGCTCGCTATGGCCAACGATGGTGAAGCCGGCCCCCGCATCGACCAGCATTGCGGCGGATACATCACCGGTGAAGGCCCCGCTGGCGCTGGCATGGCAATCCTGCGCGCCGACCTCGGTCGCCTGGACTGCATCGACCATTGCCGAAATCAGCGTGAACGGCGGCGCTATGCCAACCCGCACCCCGGGATAACGCGCCGCCCCGCGATCGATTGCTCGTGCTTCGGCGAGCATGGCCCGCGTGCCGTTCATTTTCCAATTGCCAACGATATGGGGCCGATTACTCATCTAAGTCTCACAAATTACGCTATATTTCGGGAAAGAAAAGTGCCGCCTGAGTCGCGCAACTAGGCGCGTGGGCCTGGCTTTGTCAAAGCTGCTGCGGCAAATTGCGTTGCCAATCCATCACAACTCCAGCCAAATACGATGCAGGCGGGCCATTGCGGGATTTCGGTTTGGACCCTAAAGCCGCCGCCAATGCGCACGGTTTGGTGGCGCGACAGCTTTTAGCGGTAGGTCCATGCTCCAGTTTTTCCGCGGTTTCACAAAAAGCAAAATCGGCCTGGGGATCACATTCGGTCTTCTCGTCTTGATTGCCCTGGCCTTTGCCAGCGGTGATGTCGCGTCGAGCGGCGGCTTCGGCGGAATCGCCGGGGGTGACCGTGCGGCGACCGTGGGCTCCAAACGGATCAGCACCTCCGCGCTTGGCCTGAACGTCAATACCGCACTCGACAACCTTCGCACCAAGGACCCCAAGATCACGCTTCAGGGGTTTCTCGCTGAAGGCGGCCTCGATCAGGTAGTCGAAGAGCTGATTGACCGGACCGCGATTGCCGCTTTCGGTGAAAAATACGGCGTGATCGCCAGCGACCGCCTGATCGATAGTGAAATCGCCAAGGTCGGGGCGTTCCGCGGGCCGGACGGAAATTTCAGCGATACGCTCTACCGCCAGATGATCCAGCAGCGCGGGCTGAACGACAGCCAGGTGCGCGAGGATCTTGCGCAGGGCCTGATCGCGCGCCAGTTGCTAACGCCCGCCGATTATGGCGTCACCATCCCGCGCGAAGCGATGTTGCGTTATGCCGGAATCATCACCGAGCGCCGCAAGGGTGCAATTGCGCTGCTGCCGTCGGCATCTTTTGCGCCCCCGGCCCCGCCCAGCGATCAGGAGCTGGCCAGCTTCTATACGGCGCGACGCACTACCTATGTCCAGCCTGAGCGGCGGACGATCCGCTATGCCACTTTCACCGAAGCCGCGCTGAAGAATGTTGCTGCGCCGACCGAGGCCGAGGTAGCCGCGCGTTACAATGCCAACAAGGCCCAGTATGCTGCCACCGAAACCCGCCGGATCACGCAACTGATCCTGCCGACCGAGGCCGGGGCCAAGGCCGTCCTGAGCGAAGTTGCCGCCGGAAAGTCGCTGGAAGCGGTCGCCACTGCCAAAGGGCTTAGTGCCGGTTCGATCGGTAGTGTTTCACAGCAGATGCTCTCTGCCCAATCCTCCCGGGCCGTTGCCGACGCCAGCTTTGCCGCGCCGCGCGGAGCGATCGCGGGGCCGGTGCGCAGCGGTCTTGGCTGGCATTTGATGCGGATCGACGCACTGGACGGCCAAGCCGCCCGGCCGCTCGATCAGGTTCGTGCCGAACTCACCACTCAGATCGCAACCGAAAAGCGCCGGACTGCGCTGTCGGATTTCTCGGCCAAAATCGAAGACGATTTCGACAATGGCGCGAATCTGGCCGAGGTTGCCAAGGAACTTGGTGTGACGCTTAGCCAGACCACGCCAGTCACGGCCGATGGCCAGGTGTTCGGCAGCGCGAGCGAAACTGCACCGCCGGTGCTCACCCGGGTACTCCAGACCGCCTTTGCGATGGAAGGCCAGAACGAGCCGCAGCTGGCCGAGATCGAGCCTGGTAAGGTCTTTCTCATCTATGACGTGGGCGAGATCATCGCCTCCGCGCCAGCCCCCCTCGCCGAAATCAAGGACCGGGTGATCACAGATCTGCAGCTGTCGAAAGGCGTGATCCTGGCCAAAGCAGCAGCGCAGAAAATAGAAGCTTTGGTCAAAAAGGGCACCGATCTGGGCGCGGCAATGGCCTCGCTCGGAATGGCCCTGCCGCCGGTCGACCGGGTCGAAATGCAGCGCCAAGAACTGTCGCAGCAACAACAGGTTCCCCCGCCGCTGACGCTGATGTTTTCGATGAGCAAGGGCAGCGTGAAGCTGCAGCAAGCGCCGTTTAACCGCGGGTGGTATATCGTAACGCTGAACGATGTGATCCCCGGGTCGGTCAATCCGGCCGATCCGCGGCTGGCCGGTTTCCAGACCGAGATGAACGCCGTGGTTGGCCGCGAACTCGCACAGCAAATGCGCTCTGCCATCCGCAAGGAAGTGGGCGTGAAGCGCAACGAGCCGGCGATCCGCGCGGTCGGCGCAAAGCTGCTCGGCAATTAAGTCACCTTGCAAGCGATCCCGACATGACCGCGGCCCGGCCCGAGAACTGGGAAGCAGCGCAGGCCGCTTTGGCAAATGGTCGGCCCGCGCTGGTCTGGCGGCGACTGATTGCCGATAGCGAAACCCCGGTGGGAGCTGCGGTCAAGCTGATCGAGCCGGGTCGCGGGGATTTCCTGCTCGAATCGGTCGAAGGCGGCGAAGTGCGTGGGCGCTACAGCCTGCTGGGGCTCGATCCCGATCTGGTGTTCCGGGCGACCGGAGCCGCTTGCGCAATCAACCGCACCTGGCAGCATGACCGAGTGGCCTTTTCTGCCCAAGCCGGAGACAGCCTGACCGAACTGCGCGCGCTGGTCGAGGCCTGCAAGATCGATGTGCCGCCTGCCTTGCCGCGCGCTTTGGCCTGTCTGGTCGGCTATTTCGGTTATGAGACAATCGGCCTGGTTGAAAAGCTGCCCCGCGCGCAACAATCCGCGTTGGATCTGCCCGATATGCTGTTCGTCCGCCCAACCACGATCCTGATTTTCGACCGGCTGAGCGACGAACTGTTCTGCGTCGCTCCGGTCTGGGCTTCGGCCAACGTGCCGGAAAAGTCGCTGGCCATCGCGCAGGAACGGATCGACGAAGCGCTGCGCCGCCTTGTCCGCTCGGTTCCCGCCCCTGCCAGCGATACCGCGCTGCCTGAACCGCAACTTACCCCCACCATGGCGGCTGGGGAATATGCGGCAATGGTCGGCCGGGCACAGTCTTATATCGAGGCTGGGGACATCTTTCAGGTGGTGCTGGCGCAGCGCTTTACCTGCCCGTTCACCCTGCCTCCGCTGGCGCTCTATCGGGCGCTGCGACGGGTAAACCCCTCACCCTTCCTCTATTTTCTCGATCTGCCGGGCTTTGCGCTGATCGGCTCAAGCCCGGAGATCCTCGTCCGGGTTCGCGATGGCCAAGTCACCATCCGGCCGATTGCCGGAACAAGACCTCGCGGGGCGTTGCCCGAAGAAGACCGCGCGAATGAAGCGAGTTTGCTCGCCGATCCCAAGGAACGCGCCGAGCACCTGATGCTGCTCGATCTGGGCCGCAATGACGTGGGCAGGGTCGCCGCTACCGGATCGGTCCAGGTCACCGAGAGCTACAAGGTTGAGCGCTACAGCCATGTCATGCACATCGTCTCCAACGTCATCGGCCAGCTTGATACGGCAAAGCACGATGCGATCGACGCGCTGTTTGCGGGCTTCCCGGCCGGCACGGTCAGCGGCGCGCCGAAAGTCCGCGCCTGCGAAATCATCGCCGAGCTGGAGCCGGAAACCCGCGGGGCCTACGCGGGCGGGGTCGGCTATTTCGCACCCGACGGCAACCTCGACAGCTGCATCGTGCTGCGCACCGGAATCATCAAGGATGGCGTGCTGCATGTCCAGGCCGGCGCCGGAATCGTCGCCGACAGCGTGCCCTCATATGAGCAAGCCGAATGCGAAGCCAAAGCCGGCGCGCTGATCGCAGCGGCGCGTGAAGCGGTAAGAGTGGCGGGCCAAGCCGCTTTCGGGCAATAGAAATCATGATCCTCGTCATCGACAATTACGACAGCTTCACCTGGAACCTGGTCCATTATTTGATGGAGCTGGGGGCCGAGGTTGAGGTGGTGCGCAATGACGCGCTTTCGGCTGGGCAGGCGCTGTCCTCCGGTGCGCAGGGTTTCCTGATCTCGCCCGGCCCCTGTACGCCCAATGAAGCCGGGATCAGCCTCGATCTGGTCGGGGCCTGCGCCGATGCGGGGAAACCCTTGCTCGGCGTGTGCCTTGGCCATCAGTCAATCGGGCAGTATTTCGGCGGGCGCGTGGTTCGTGGCGGGCTGATGCATGGCAAGACCTCGCCAGTGACGCATGACGGCTCGGGGCTGTTCAAGGGCCTGCCCTCACCGTTCATTGCAACGCGCTATCACAGCCTGATTGTCGAGGATGTCCCCGCCGAGCTAGTGATCAATGCGACTTCGGATGATGCCCATGTCATGGGTTTCCGCCACGCCGTCCATCCGATCCACGGGGTCCAGTTCCATCCCGAGAGCATCGCCACGGAGCACGGCCACGCCCTGCTCGCCAATTTCCTCAAGATCTGCGGAATTCCGGTCCGCGCGCTGGCATGAGCTATACCCTGCCCGAAGCCGAAGCGCTGTTCGGACGGATGCTCGATGGCGGGATGGGCGATCAGGACATCGCCGCAACGCTAGTCGATCTGGCCGAGCGCGGCGAGACGGCGGCTGAAGTCGCTGGCGCCGTTCGCGCGATGCGCAGCCGGATGAAGCGGATCACTGCACCTGAGGGTTCGATCGACGTTTGCGGCACTGGCGGCGATGGCCAGCATAGCCTCAATGTCTCGACCGCGGTTGCGCTGGTCGTCGCAGCTTGCGGCGTGCCGGTCGCCAAGCACGGCAATCGCGCGGCTTCCAGCAAGGCGGGCGGCGCTGATACGCTTGAGGCGCTGGGCCTCGATCTCGCTCGGGCAAGCGCGCTGGCCGAGCAAACCTTGCCCGACCTTGGCATCGCCTTTCTGTTTGCCCAGACGCATCATCCCGCGCTCGCCCGGCTCGCGCCGATCCGCAAGGCGCTCGGGCGGCGGACGATCTTCAATCTGTGCGGACCGCTCGCCAATCCGGCCAGCGTCACGCGGCAGTTGGTCGGTGTCGCCAGCCCTACCCTGATTGCGCTTTACCGCGACGCCATGACGCTGCTTGGAACCAAGGCTGCGATGATCGTATCGGGCGCGGAAGGCCTCGACGAACTCTCGATTTCAGGGCTCAGCTATATTGCCACGGTCGGGCTGCCGGGTATCGGAACCGAAATCTCCCCCGACAGCATGGGACTGGTGCCGCACTCGCTCGAAGCCCTTCGCGGGGGCGAGGCGGATTACAACGCCGCTGCGCTCCGCCGCTTGCTGATGGGGGAAGGCGGTGCCTATCGCGATGCCGTATTGCTCAACTCCGCCGCCGCGCTGATCGTGGCGGGCGAGGTGGATGATTGGTTCGCCGGGGTCGAGGAAGCCGCCGAAGCCATCGACAAGGGGCTGGCGAATACGCTGCTGGATTGCTGGATCGAGACCGTGAAATGACCGACAAACTCGCCGAGATCTGCGCCGTAAAGCGCGAGGAAGTGGCCGCGCGCAAGCGGCTGACCTCACTGGCCGAACTGGACGCCCGCGCCGCCGCGAGGTCCGCGCCGCGGGGCTTCCGCGCTGCGCTGGAGGCCAAGGCGACATCCGGATTCGCCCTGATTGCCGAGATCAAGAAAGCCAGCCCCTCGAAGGGGATGATCCGCGCCGACTTCAATCCCGCCGATCATGCCCGCGCCTATGAGGCCGGCGGTGCGGCTTGCCTTTCAGTCCTGACCGACGCACCGTTTTTCCAGGGCCACGAGGACTACCTCATCGCCGCCCGCGCCGCCTGCACCTTGCCGGTGCTGCGCAAGGACTTCATGGTCGACGTCTGGCAAGTCGCCGAGGCCCGCGCGATCGGAGCCGATGCCATCCTGATCATCGTCGCGGCATTGGACGATGCGCAAATGGCCGAGATCGAAGCCGCCGCGCTCGAACGCGGGATGGATGTGCTGGTCGAGGTCCACAACGAGGCCGAGATGACCTGCGCCGCCGCCCTCAATACCCGCCTGATCGGGGTCAACAACCGCGATCTCAAACGCTTCGTCACCGATCTTGCCACCACCGAGCGGCTGGTTAGTCTCGCTCCTGAAGGAGCTTTGCTGGTCAGCGAAAGCGGTATCAACTCGCATGCCGATTTGCTGCGTCTTGCCAAGTGCGGCGTGCGGACCTTCCTCGTCGGCGAAAGTCTGATGCGGCAGGATGATGTTACTGCTGCGACGAGGACACTGCTTGATGGCTGACCTCACCCATCTCGACGCTCAAGGCAAAGCCCGGATGGTCGATATCGGCAGCAAGGCCGCGACCCAGCGCTTGGCAATCGCCTCGGGCCGGATCCGCATGTCGGCACAGGCGCTGGCCGCGATCCGCGCTGGCGACGTGCCCAAGGGCGATGTCCTGGCAGCTGCGCGCATCGCCGGGATCATGGCGGCAAAAAGGACCGCCGAACTTATCCCGCTGTGTCATCCTTTGGCGCTTGATACGGTCGGGGTCGATTTCAGCTTTGAAGACGGCGCGCTGCGGGTTTTGGCCACGGCGGCGCTCACCGGCAAAACCGGGGTGGAAATGGAAGCTCTGACCGCCGCTTCGGTCGCGCTTTTGACGATTTACGATATGGCCAAGGCACTCGACAAGGGCATGGTGATCGAGGATCTGCGGCTGATCGAAAAGCGCGGCGGCAAATCGGGCGATTGGAAAGCCCCAACCTGATGACGCCACCGCCGCTCCCGCTGGAACAGGCACAAGCCCGGCTGCTCGCGCTGGCAACTCCGCTGACGATCGAACGCGTCGATGTCGCCAGTGCGCTCGGCCGCTATCTTGCTGCCCCGCTGCTGGCAGGCAGAACTCAACCAGCAGCCGATCTTTCGGCCATGGATGGCTATGCTGTGGTCGCAGGCGATCTTGCCGGGCCTTGGCAAGTGGCCGGGGAAAGCGCGGCAGGTCACCCGTTTGCGGGATCGCTGGTGGCCGGGCAGGCCGTGCGAATTTCGACCGGGGCCTTGATGCCAGACACTGCCGGCGTGGTTATCCTGCAAGAAGATATGCGCCGCGATGGCGATCGCCTGACCCTCAGCGGCTTACCCCCCCGGCCCGAACACAAGCATATCCGCCGGACCGGAATGGATTTTTCGGCTGGCACGAGTTTGCTCGAAACCGGTACCAAAATCGGCCCGGCGCAGGTCGCATTGGCACTCACCGCCGGACACAGCCATCTTGCCGTGCGCCGAGTTCCGCGGATCGCGATCATCGACAGCGGCGATGAGCTTGCCGCCGAGCCCGAACATTGCGAGCTCCACCGGATCCCTGCGAGCAACGGCGCGATGCTTGCCGCACTCGTCAGCGCCATCCCTTGTGATGTCACACGAATAGGTCCTGTCGGCGATGATCTTGCCGCATTGGCAGCCGCCTTCGATCAGGCCGGCAGCGCCGATGTCATCGTCACCAGCGGCGGCGTTTCGGTTGGCGATCACGATCTCATCCGGCCGGCGCTGGCGGCATGGGGGGCGCAGCTCGATTTCTGGCGGGTTGCAATCAAACCTGGCAAGCCCCTGCTGGTCGCCCGCAAGGGACGCCAGATCGTGCTGGGACTGCCCGGAAACCCGGTGTCCAGCCATGTCACCGCGTACTTTTTTCTCCTCCCGCTCCTTCGCGCGCTGAGCGGTTCGGCGAGGCCGCTGCCGTGCCCAGTTATGTCGCGCCTCTCTGGCGAAATCGGCGCTGGCGGAGATCGCCGCGAATTTCTCCGCGGCGTCTGGGATGGCAATAGCGTGACACCCGGGGCCGTGCAGGACAGCGGCGCGCTTGCCGCACTGGCGCGCAGCAACGCACTCATCGAGCGCCCTCCAAACGCCCCGCCGCTGGGGATCGCAAGCGAAGTTCGCATCTATCTGCTCGAAAATGGCGGAGTTGCTTGACGCGAATCAGAAAGTTGCTTACTTGTTCCGCATTCGTTCACTAAACGGCGCAGAACATGCGTCGCATATGGGAGTGGCGCAGGAATGCTTACCCGCAAGCAGCACGAGCTGATCCGTTTCATTCAGACCCGGCTTGAAGAATCCGGGGTGTCCCCCTCGTTCGAGGAGATGAAAGAGGCGCTGGACCTCAAGTCCAAATCGGGCGTGCACCGCCTGATCTCGGCGCTGGAAGAGCGAGGCTTTATCCGCCGCTTGCCCAATCGGGCCCGGGCGCTGGAAGTGCTGCGTCAACCTGACGATGTCACCACCACAACGGCCCGGGCTGCGGCGAACAGCAATTCGGCGCTCACCCCGCTCCGCCCTGCCGCAGCCAAGCCGGCACCGGCTAACGACGTGATCGAGATTCCGCTGCATGGCCGGATCGCGGCTGGTGTTCCGATCGAGGCGATGGAAGGCCAGACGATGTTGCCCGTTCCGGCTGCGCTGCTTGGTGCGGGAGAGCATTACGCGCTAGAAGTCTCAGGCGATTCGATGATCGATGCCGGAATTCTGGATGGCGATTATGCGCTGATCCGCCGGACTGACACTGCCCGGGATGGCGAAATCGTGGTTGCCTTGGTGCGCGGGGAAGAAGCGACACTCAAATATCTCCGCCGCGAAAATGGCAAGGTCAGGCTCGATCCCGCCAACGCGGCGTATGATCCGCAGCTTTATCTTCCGGGTGAAGTCGAAGTTCAGGGCAAGCTTGCCGGGCTCCTGCGCCGGTACCACTAGAGTCTGATGATTTCGCATTGAACCGCCAAACTCCTCCCCCTGAGGGGGACTTACCGCGAAGGTGCTGCCGTAAGGGCGTAAGAAGCATCACGGGCCGAAGCGCAAACGCCGCAAGGGTTAGCGCTTTGGCTCCCGGTGTTTCGGGCCACTTTTCGCCGCCGCTCGAACCGCCGCACGAAAGCGATCTTCGCCATCGGGCCGAAATTCGACAGGAGCGATTGACTCCCGTTCCGCTTTCGCTTCGGTTGCGCGGTCGGTGCTACTCAGTGGGTCAATTTTAATCATGGATGCTAGAGCCCTTGCTAAAGCGCAAAGTCGGCTGCGCGTGGCGCAAAGGGCTGTTGCCGATCTGCGCAGTTCTAACGATTACCACGATTTCAGCGATCATTGGTACGTGTTCCTTCACGCCGCGAAAGCCATCTATACGACATTGGAGCAAGGAGCCAAAGCAACAGCTCAGGCGAGGCAATGGTTCGGGGCAAAGAATCAAGACCGGAAAAACGACGGCTTGCTGCGCTACATCACAGAAGCACGAAACGACGATGAACATGGTATCGAGGCGGTCACTGAATATGTGCCCGGCAGTGCCAAGCTCGGCGTCAATCGTCCTGGCTCCAGTCGGGCAATGGTGGATCAGTTTGGGAACAGATTCTCTGACCCGATTGGACCTGACGCCACAGTCTATAATATTCCCAACCTCACCGACCCGTCGCAAATACCGCAGCTCCACGCGCTTGATGGCAAGCCCATTTTTAATGAAGTAACAACGCCGAAGGTGAAGCTAATAAATGTCCGAGACCGTTCAGGACGCACTTACGCTCCCCCATCAAACCATTTGGGACAAGCCATTCTTGACCCGGAACCGGTAATTGTTGCCGATTTAACGGTCAATTATCTTAAAGTTCTGCTGGAAGAAGCTGAGGGCTTTCGTATGCCATAGCGCAAAATACCGTTTCCAGCACCCAAGGCAGGTCATCCGCAAAACCGTGCTCACGCAATTCGTGCAAACCCGCTAGAACTATTTCTTCAGTTACTACGATTTGGAGTGAGGTTAAAACGCCGGACGGGCGATCCGGCGCACTAGATGGCGTATGGTGTTTTGTCAAAGTGATAACTCCCCCTTGAGGGGGAGGTTGGGTGGGGGCGCCCTGCCGCCAGTGCAAACGCGAGACCGATCCTATATACAGCTTTGGGCTGTGTGCCCCCCCCAACCCCTCCCCGATGGGGGATGCCTGATTCAATCAAATTTCATCTCGCTCAAGGGGCCGGTATCAAGGACTGGTGGCCGCCGTGAGCGGCCGGGCTTTGGCATAGCGCGAGAGGAACCGCCGTTTCGGCGCGGGATGCCACCAGCCATGGGTACCCTGACTTTCGGCCACCGTGGTGAGCGTCCGGTTGGTCAGGTCCAGAGTCAGTCCACCGGTCTGGCCTAGCATGGTCCGGTCGGCCTTGAGGAATGCCGGACGGCAAGCATAAGGCAGGCGGCGATCGGCGATCACGATGTCAACCCGCGCACAGGCAGAAGCCAGTGCGCGCAAGTCGACCAGGTCCTTGCCCCGGGCGATCAACAGCCGCCATTCGCGCCCGCCGCGATTGAGCTCGACGGCACAGAAATCGCGGTTGCAACGCGCGCCGGGCCAATCGTCGAGCAACCGGACCTCGCCCGCCATTCCGGCGATCTCCTGCAGATTTTCCTTGGCGAAATCGCTTCGGCCCTCACGCAGCACCAGCAACGATCCGCCCTCACTCGTGATCCCGACATGGCGGCCATCGCCAGACACCAGCACATCGGGTGGGCTTAGCAAGGCAAGCGTAAATAAGCCGATCGCCGCAGCAATCAGACCCGCCAGCCGCAACCGCCCGCGCCACAACGCCAACCACAGCCCTCCGCCAATGAACAACATGAAGCTGCCCTGCCCCATCGCGGGAAGCAGCGTTACCGCGCCGGGCCGGGCAGCGGTCCAGTGTGCCAGCGCGAGTAGCCCGTCGAGTGATTTCCCCGCCACCCACCACGCCGGGGCGCCAATCCCGATACTGTCGAGAAGCAGTGCCACCGCGATGGCCGGCATCGAAATGAATGTCGTCAATGGAATGGCGATGACGTTGGCAAGGGCTCCGTAAACCCCGGCCCGGTGAAAGTGGAACAGGCCGATCGGCATCAGCGCCAGCTCAATCACTACTCCGGTTCCCAGCAGCATTACGAATAGCCGCGCGCCGCGGGTCCACCAGGCTTCTTCGCGTGGTGCCAGAAAGGCTCGGACAGGCGACGCTCCATGCAGCGCGACGATGGCGATGACCGCCGCGAAGCTCATCTGAAAGCTGGGGCCGATGATCGCTTCGGGCCAGAACAGCAGCACAAACAAGGCTGCCACCGCAATCATCCGCATGCTCAGCGGCTCGCGCCCGATTGCAAGGGCCACCAGCACCAACACCGCGCCGATGCACGACCGGATCGTCGGAACTTCGGCGCCGGTCAGCAGCGTGTAACCAACCCCGGCCAAGGCTCCGGTCGCGGCCGCCACCAGCGGCAATCGCACCCGGAGGGCCAACCACGGCCACAACGCCAGCATCCGGATCGACAACACATAGAAGGCGGCGACGACCGCGCTGACATGCAAGCCGCTGATCGATAACAGATGCGTTAAACCGGCGTCGCGCATCGCGGTGTCGTCTGCCGGGGCGATTGCCCCGCGATCACCGCTGGCAAAGGCGGCGGCGATCGTCCCGGCAGACCCGTCCAGTCGTGATCGGACATGGGCCGAGAGCGAACGCTTCAACCGGCTCAGCCAATTTTGCTGGGCCGCCGGCTTTACCACGATCACCTTGCCCAGCACGCTTCCCGTCGCAGCCAGCCCGGAAAACCACGAGGTGCGGGCGAAATCATATCCGCCGGGCAGCATCGGCGGGGCCGGCGGCATCAGGCGGGCGCGCAGCCGCAGTTGCGCTCCTTCGGCTATCCCTGGCTGGTCTGCGGCCAAGGGGAGGTTGATCCGCACCCGAATCGCTCTACCGGTCTTCGCCTCGCGCGTGGCCAATGTCAGCCGGACCCGGCCTTGCGACGGTTGCTCCTCGCGCCTGAGCACCGTCCCATTGATCTGCTCAACCATTGGCCGGGCAATCGGCGGCGTGCCGACCAGCACCGACTTGGTCCAGACCACCCCGCAACCCGCCGCCGTCATCAGCGCCAGGCCGATGATCGTGTGGCGCAGAAAGGGAAAGCGGCCATCGGCCCCCAGCCCGGCCAATCCCCCTAGAACAGCCGCAAGGCAGACCGCGACCAGCGCCAACCACTGCCAGATATTGTCCAGCGCAAACCAGGCGGCGATCCCGCCTGCGAAGCCCACTGCCAGCCACGGGGCGCGGTCAAATCCCGCGCTTTCAAGGAACCGCTCGACAGCGGCAAAACCGCTAGCAAGCCCGCTGGACAATTTGGCACGGTTGCGCCAATGGCCATGTTGCAGTGCAGCGCTGTCTCGCGCCTCATTGCCCATCGGCACCAATAACGTGGGCTTGCTGGCCATGGCGCACAGAGACAGGAAGGAAGCGACGATGGCAAGCGCAAGCGCGACCGAGGGGGCAGCACAGCGCAGCAGCCACGTCGTCACGCGGTTCGCGCCATCGCCCACCGGATACCTCCATATCGGCGGCGCCCGGACCGCTTTGTTCAACTGGCTGTTCGCCCGCCACCATGGCGGCACCTATTTGCTCCGGATCGAGGATACCGATCGGGCGCGATCGACCGAACCGGCGATCGCCGCGATCTTTGACGGGCTGGAGTGGCTGGGGCTTGGCGGGGATGAACCCGCGACCTTCCAGTTTGCCCGGTCTGCCCGTCATGTCGAAGTGGCGCAGGTTCTGCTCGGCAGCGGCGACGCCTATCGCTGCTACCTTTCATCGGAAGAATTGGCGGCGCGCCGCACTGCGGCTCAGGCCGAACGCCGCCCATTCCGGATCACCAGCGAATGGCGCGATGCCGTCCCTGAGAGCTGGCCCGTTGGTGAGCCGTATGTCGTGCGGATCAGGGCTCCGCGCGAGGGTGAGACAGTGATCGATGATCTCGTCCAGGGCCGGGTCACGGTTAGCAATGCCGAGATCGATGATTTCGTGCTGCTCCGCTCGGACGGCACCCCCACTTATATGCTCGCGGTTGTGGTCGATGATCACGATATGGGCGTAACCCACGTCATTCGCGGGGACGATCATCTCAACAACGCATTTCGTCAGGTGGCGATCATCAAAGGGATGGGCTGGGAGCAGCCGTTCTACGCCCATGTGCCGCTGATCAACGGAGCGGATGGCGCCAAGCTTTCAAAGCGCCACGGCGCGATGGGTGTCGATGCCTACCGCGACGAACTGGGGATCCTGCCCGAAGCTTTGTTCAATTATCTGCTTCGGCTTGGCTGGGGTCACGGCGATGATGAGATCATCAGCCGCGAACAGGCTGTGGAATGGTTCGATATCGACGATGTCGGCAAATCGCCGTCGCGGTTCGACCTGGCCAAGCTGCAAAACCTGAACGGCCATTATCTCCGCGAAGCCGATGATGCGCGACTGGCCGCGCTGGTCGCTCCAAAACTGGCGGACCCGGCCGATCTGGCCTTGCTCGAGCAGGCCATGCCGGTGCTCAAGGTCAGAGCCAAGGATACTCTCGAGCTGGGCAGCGCCGCCGCCTTCCTGTTTGCCAAACGTCCGCTCATGATTGATCCCAAGGCCGATGCGCTGCTGACCGACGATGCACGCATGCTGCTCAGCCATATTCATCGGCAGATCAGCGCGGAAAATCACTGGACAATGGCGGGACTCGAAGCCAGTCTCAAGGCCATGGCAGAAGGTCTGGAAGTGGGGCTCGGCAAGCTTGCGCAACCCCTTAGGGCCGCGCTAACGGGTCAGACAACCTCCCCGGGTATATTTGATGTTCTGGTTCTGCTCGGGCGGGACGAAAGCCTGGCGCGGATTGCCGACCAGGCTATCGCCGCGTCCGACGCGAAATGAAATTGAGGAGTAGATAGAGGTGGGCAACTCGGTCAAATTGGGCACGGACGGCTCAAACCATGAATTCCCGCTGCTGTCCGGCAGCGTCGGACCGGATGTTATCGATATCCGCAAGCTCTACGCCGAAACCGGCATGTTTACCTATGATCCGGGCTTTACCTCGACCGCGGCCTGCGAAAGCGCGCTGACCTATATCGACGGTGATGAAGGCGTGCTGCTGCACCGCGGCTATCCGATCGGGCAACTGGCCGAGAACTCCAGTTTCATGGAAGTCAGCTATCTGCTGCTCAACGGCGAACTGCCTTCGACGAGCGAACTCAAGAGTTTCAGCCACACGATCAGCCGTCACACCATGCTGCACGAACAGCTGATGCAGTTCTATCGCGGTTTCCGCCGCGATGCGCACCCGATGGCGATCATGTGCGGCGTCGTCGGCGCGCTTTCGGCGTTTTACCATGATTCGACCGATATTTCGGATCCGACTCACCGCAAGATCAGCTCGCACCGGCTCATCGCCAAAATGCCGACGAGTGCTGCGGCGGCTTATAAATACTCGGTTGGCCAGCCATTCGTCTATCCCGACAACAGCCTGTCCTACACCGGCAATTTCCTGCGGATGACCTTTGGCGTGCCGGCCGAACCCTATGTCGTGAACCCGGTAGTTGAAAAGGCACTGGACCGGATTTTCATTCTTCACGCCGATCACGAACAGAACGCCTCCACTTCGACCGTTCGGTTGGCTGGATCATCCGGCGCCAATCCGTTCGCCTGTATTGCGGCCGGCATCGCCTGCCTGTGGGGTCCGGCGCATGGCGGAGCGAACGAGGCTGCGCTCAACATGCTCCATGAAATCGGCACGCCCGATCGCATCCCGCATTATATCGAGCGCGCCAAGGACAAGAACGATCCGTTCCGCCTGATGGGCTTCGGCCACCGGGTCTACAAGAACTACGATCCGCGCGCGACGGTGATGCAGCAGACGGTGCGCGAAGTGTTCGATGCGCTGAAGGTCAAGGACCCGGTGTTCGAGGTTGCACTGCGGCTTGAGGAGATGGCGCTCAACGATCCCTATTTCATCGAGAAGAAGCTGTTCCCCAACGTCGATTTCTACTCGGGCGTAATCCTCTCGGCGATTGGCTTCCCGACCACCATGTTCACCGCGCTGTTTGCGCTGGCCCGCACAGTGGGCTGGGTCGCGCAATGGAACGAAATGATTTCCGATCCCGGCCAGAAGATCGGCCGGCCGCGCCAGCTTTACACCGGGCCGATCGAGCGTGATTACATACCTCTCGGCAAGCGCTGAGATTTAAGGGGGCAAGGCATGGCATTTCTTCGCATTCTCATGAGCATCATCGGCACATTTCTGCTGGTGGCGGGCTCGTTCTTTACCCTTCAAGGGCTGGGCATCATCATGTGGCCGGCCGACAGCCTCATGCTGGCAGAGCAGAAGTGGGTTCTTTACGGGGCATTGATTGCAGCGTCAGGGGCCCTGCTGATCGTGCTAGCGCGCCGGATCGGGCGCTGACGCCAGCAAGTCTGCCGGCAATTCCAGGATGAAGCGCGCGCCCTGACCCGGCGCGCTCTCCACGGTCAGGTCACCGCCCATCGCGCGTGCCATCCGCCGCGAGATGTAAAGGCCAAGACCTGAGCCGCCCTCGTCGCTGCGGCCAAGCCGCTCGAACTTCTCGAACAGGCGGGATTGCTGGCTGGCGTCAAGGCCCGGGCCCTGATCGGCCACGATCACCCGGGCACGTGACCCTTCGCCTTCAAGCCGGATCCACACCTGCGAATTGGCCGGCGAATACCGGATCGCGTTGCCGACGAGATTGAGCAAGACCTGCAAGACCCGGCGAAACTCGGCAATCGCGGGCAGGCTATCGCCAATTTTCGGGGCGTCGATAGTTATGCCCTGCTCTTTGGCTCGAACCCCCAGTATGCCGGCAGCGCGGCGCGCCACATCACCAAGGTCGATCCGGTCAGGCGCAGTGAAAAAATCCTCGGCCTCGACCACTTCGAGGTCGGCAATATCCTCGACCAAAGCCAGCAAATGCTGCCCGGCGGCGGCAATATCGGCGGCGTAGCGGCTGTATTCCTCGGTCAACGGTCCGGCCAATCGCATGCGGATCGTTTCCGCATTGGCAATTATCCGCGCTATCGGCTGCCGCAAGACCGGCACCATCTCGCGCCCGACCAGTCCCGGGGTATTGGTGTGCTGGCCCGGCCCGGGCTGCGAAGGCAGCGGCGCAGCAGGCAGAGGCATGTCGGCCCCCAGCAACAGTTCAAATCCAGAAATCTCGCTTCCGGGCACCTGTTGCGGCAGCAGTGTCGCCCGCCATCTGCGCGACGAGCCCGAGACCCGCAGCACGGCACCATCCAGCAAGCGCCAGTGGAGCGGCTGGCGGTGTTGGTCGCCCTGAATTTCGACAAAATCGGTCCACGGCCGCCCTGTTCCTTGCCGCATGACCTCGGTCAATTCGCCAAGATCGGGCGCCTCGCTTTCCACTAAAAGTATGCACTGCCCGGCATCAAGCCGCGCCGATAGCCCCGCGACTGTGCGTTCGATTGCGGCGCGCCGCCGTGCACACTCAGCCAGATCCTCGAGCGGCAAGGGAGTCGATTGCCAGTTGCGCAGAACAATGGTGCATCCCGTTTCGGGAGAAGGCCGCGGCTCTACCTCGACCCATGCGGAGATTGCATCCTGACCATCATTCGCACTGATCGGGCGAGCCAGCTTGAGACCATAGCTGCGGGCCTTGCGGACAGTTTCCAGCAACGCGGGTATGGCAATGGTGCCGGGCAATTCGCCACCACAGCGCAGTTGCAAGCCGGCGAGCGGCTCATCGGCACAAATCAGGCGGTCCGCGCCGTCGCTTTGCGCCCGGGCCAGAACAATGCCTCCCTCACCCACCGCTCAATTCCCTGGAAACACGGAAGAGCATGCCAGCATTTCTGCCGCTTGGGCAGAACCAAGGCGTTCGAACCCAGCGGGCAGAGAAAGTTCTGGATGGAGCGTGAGGAACTGCTCTTCGGCGGCATCCGCAGTCAATCCAGATGCGCGCAGGGCCAAGGTGAGCCGAGCCCGTTGACCTTCCGTGGTGGCCAGCACTGCCATCTCGCGATCTTGCCCTGAGGCGAGCGCCAGGGCCGACAGGAAAACTCCAACCCCGGCATGAGTCACCGAAAGTGCCGCCGCCGCGCCGCCGCCCATGCCAGTAACCAGACGCGATATCAGCCCCAGGCGACTGCGACTTTCAGCAAACCGGCTACGGATTGCCGCCTCCGCCTGTTCTGCGCAGGTTTGCGCCGGTTCGTCCGGTTCGCTAAGGTGCCGCATCGCCAGCAACGCGGTGTGGAGAAGATCGCCTGGCAGTTCGGCAAGGGGCAACTGCATCCGTCGCTGCGTCTGGGTAAACCGGGCCTGCGACGCCAACAGCGCCATGGCATGGCTTGCCGTGGCCGGATCGGCCGAAGCAATTTGCGCCTGAAGCAGCGGAGAAAGCACTGGGTCCAGCGCGAGCCGCGTATGAAGCCGCTCGGTCAATTGCCACTCAAGCGCGAGCGCGTGTGCATGGCTGAGAAATCCCGGATGAGCGACGAAACAGCGCACCAAACTTGCGACGGATTGGGCTGAATGATCGCGATCGTCGGTTCCACCGGCAGCAACCGATAGTTCATTGAGCAACTGGGAGGCGACATCGATCATCATCCCGTTCACTCGGGCAACGATCTCCTCACTGAACACCGAATGATCGTCAATGGTCAGCAGGTGGCGTAGGATCGGGCCCAGCGTGCCGATCAACGCGTCGCCATGCGCCAGTTCGTCCCGCAAAACGGCATCTGCCGGATCATCGGCGATCGCATGAACAGTATTGTCGATCATCGGTATGCCATACCGCGCCTTGGTTAAGTTCGCGTTATCCGCATTTCGCCGCGCGGAATCAGTATTCCAGCGATTGCGAGCACCAAAGCGCCAAGATGCACGGCTTCGCTCCCAAATCCGGCAATGATCGCAACGGCCAGGCCAAGGCAAAGCAACGCCCGGTCTTCAAGCCACGAAGTCCAGCGCCCGCCGACGGCTTTGGGGACAAGCCGCAGCAGCGCCACCAAAATCAACGGGGCGAACATCCGGTCATGGTCCGGCTGACCCAAATCGGGTGCCGAGCCCCATCCCGCCAGCGCCACAATGATGGCATCAAGCATCCAGCCATAGGCAGCCTGGCGCGTGAACCCGCTGCGCGACGGCGGGGCCAGCACATCGCTTTCGATCCGGCCAAGCAGAACAGCCGCTTCGCGCAAGATCCAGCCCAATCCACAGAATGCCAAACCGAGCGGAACGAGGCCGAACCAACCAGATCCGAACCCAAGCGAGGCAAGCACAACTGCGGACAGGGTGACCACCCCGGCACCGCTTCCGGCATGGAGCAAGGCCGGTCCAAAGGCACGAACCCCGAACAAGGCCAGACCGCGACCGGGGCTGAGTACGCCGTCATCACGGGTGCGTTGGCGGATCCACTGCGGCTCAAGCGCATGCGCCTCGTCCTCGCTTCTGACCAGCGTCCAGAATGCACCGCCGCCATTGGCCACCGCAAGACGCCGCTGGTTGATCCCGGCCTGCAGCGCGATCCGTTGCAACGCCGAAGCCGTATCGCAATCAGAGGGAAGCTCGGCCAAGCGCTCGACAAGTCGGCCCGGCACACGCATTGCGCCTGCGCTGGCATAGTTCAGGTCGATCCGCTCGAAGCCGGCAGCGAGTCCCTGTTCGATCGGCTGCACAAGCACCGCCTGGCCCTTTTCCAGCGCGGCAATCGCCTCGCCGCTCGAAGCGAACAGCCCGTCATTCAGCGCGATCACTTCGTCGGCCACCGTCACCAGTCCGATCAGCGCCCGAGGGCCAGAGATGACATGGAACTGCGCGCGGGCTTTCTCCGCAACATGTTGTAATTCAATGAGTTCGGGAGACATGGCGCGCGCGATGCAGACGATCTTTTGGCATTGCATCGCCAGCGCCAGTCCCAGCTGCTGGCGGGCCAGCGTCAGACCGCCAATGCGCAGAAACGCACGCGGCGCCGCGCTGTTAACGCTGGCTGGTTCCATCATAGTCAAAAGTGCGACCCGCAGCGTCCATCTCCGCGCATTTTGGGGATTGAGCGCTTGCTCTAGAGGACTGGTGGCCCGGTGCCAAGGCGTAGGTTTAGCTGTTTAGCCAGTCTTGAAATCGTCAAGGAAACTCTGCAACCGGCGGATCACGGTCGGCTCTCCCGGCGCGGCTTCGAGTGCCTCTTCGGCCAAAACAAGCAGCGGTTCTGCATGAAAGCTGGCAGCGAGGCCTTTGAGCCGCATCGCCGCCATCTGCCAATTGCCATCGCAGCGCGAACGGCGGAGGAGGTCCACTTGCCGGTCCAGACTCTCAATGAAGGCCAGGCGCAATTCGACGAACAACGCTTCATCGTCGCCTGCCGCAGCGGCAAGGGTCGCGTCGAGGGCTCCTGCTTGATATGCCATGCTCACAGCGATTAGGGCGATTTGGTTAAGACGGGGTTTATCCCGGCCCGATCCGTGGTATTCAACGCGCATGGCTGGGGAAACGCGCATCGTCGCTATCGGATCGGGCGGACAGGAAACTGCGCCCAAGGAAGAACTGTTGTTGGCGGAGGTAGAGCTCCCGCTGGCGCTCGAAGACGCTTGGGTTGAGGAAGAACCCGGTCCCGGGCGGTTGGGAAGCTTCTCTGCCATACTGCTGCCGGTTCTCGCCATCGCCGTTGTCCTAGCCTGGACCGGACTGTTCGGGTGGGTAAACCGCGCCGCGATCTTAAGCGGCGGGACCCCCGAATTATGGCTTGGCTGGATCAGGGATTGGTCGATTCCGGTGTTGCTGGTCGGCGTGACCTGGCTGCTCGCGCTACGCAACAGCCGCCGCGAAGCTGGTCGTTTTGGTGATACGGCCCGAATGCTGGGTGAAGAATCCGCGCGGCTTGAAGCTAGGCTGATGACGGTCAATCGCGAACTCAGCCTCGCCCGCGAATTCATCTCCTCCGAATCACGTGACCTGGAATCGCTTGGCCGGATCGCCACCGAGCGGCTTTCACAGCACGCGGACAAACTGCACGGGCTCATCCACGACAATGGCGCGCGGCTTGATACGATCGGAAGTGTTAGCGCCACTGCGCTGGAAAATATGGAAAAACTGCGCGGGCAATTACCGGTAATTGCCAGCTCTGCCAAGGATGTCACTAACAATATCGCCAATGCTGGTCGCACCGCGCATGCCCAGCTGCAAGATCTGATCGTCGGCTTCAACAAGCTCAATGAATTCGGCTTGGCGAGTGAGCGCCAAGTGCTCGCCCTGCGCGGCACGGTGGATGCGGCTCTGGGGGAATTTACGCGCCAGGCCGCGCAAATGGACACTATCGCAACGTCGCGTTTTGTGGCGCTGGCAGAGCGTGGGGCCGAATTCCGCAACCAGCTTGACGGACACGAAGTGGAAGCGCTCGCTTCGATCCGCACCCGCGCTTCGGCATTGGTTGAAGAACTGGAACAGACGCGCCAATCACTCGATGGCCATGAAGAACATAGTCTGACCTCACTGCGTGTGCGGCTGGGTGCGGTACGCGACGAAGGCACTGCCATCGCCCGCGCGCTCCGCGATGGTGAGGGGCAGGCACTTGATAGCTGGCGGACCGCGACCAGCCAGCTGGAAGCCGACTTGCGGCTGGCGATCGAGCAGGTTGGCGAAATCGACCGGAAGGCGATGGAATCGGCCCGGAACCGGTTGGCAGCACTGTCGCGCGAGGGCGCCGAGCTCGATGCCCGGCTGGCCGAACGCGACAAGCTGTTTGAGGCCGAAATCAGCCAGCGCCAGCGCGATGCCGATGCCCGCAATGCCAATATCGTCGTTAATCTAACCCAACAGCTTGCCCAGCTTGATGACGAAATCGCAGCGCGGCAGGCTCAACAGGCCGATCATTCACGCAAACTTGTCAGCCATGCGGAGGCTGTGACAACCCAATTGGCAGGCTTTGCTGGCCGGATGGAAGAGATAGCCACCCATGGCAGCGCGGCAGAAGCGGCAATTGCCGCAAGCCTCACGAGTCTGGCCGAACGCCTAGTGGCGAGCCGAGACGCGCTGGCTGGGACAGATTCCGCCATTTCTGGCTTGACTGACAGCAGCGTTCGGTTGCTCGAGCTGATCCAGGCCAGCGTCCAGCACAGTGCAGTCGAACTGCCGGCCGCGATGACGGTTAGCGAAGTCAGGTTGGCAGAGCTTGAAGCCCGCGCCTTCGGTTTGCGCGATACAGTTACCGACGCACAAAGTCGCGGCGAATCGCTGTCCAGCTATGTCTTGGCGAGCAGCGAGGGATTGGCCGTATCCATGAACCAGATCGACAGCCTCCATGCCAAATTGGGGGAACGGGCGACTTCCCATCTCGCTACACTGGACGAGATGCATCAGTCTCTGGCGGCTGTCAGCGAGCAAAGTCTGACACTTGCTGAGCGCACCCAAAGCGAATTGCAGACTGCAATCGAGGCACTGTCCGGTTCCGCTCGCGAAGCCGTTGCCGGGATCGAGCAGATGAGCGCAGCCTCGATCACAGCCTTGGCAGAGCGGCTGGGCGACGAGAGCGGCGCGGCTATTGAACGGACGATGCGCGCCCGAACGAGTGAAGCAGTCGGCCAACTGGAACAGGCGGCAGCCCATGCTGCGGGAGTCAGCCGCGAGGCGGCAATCCAGCTGCGCGATCAACTTGCCAAGGTTAACGAACTGGCCGGCAATCTTGAACGCCGCGTATCCCAAGCGCGCGAGCGCGCCGAAGAGCAGGTCGACAATGACTTCGCCCGCAGGGTCGCGTTGATCACCGAATCGCTAAACTCAAACGCCATCGATATTGCCAAAGCGATGTCGAGCGAGATCACCGACACCGCCTGGGCATCCTATCTGCGCGGCGACCGCGGAGTCTTCACGCGCCGTGCTGTGCGATTGCTCGATACTGGGGAAGCCAAGGCTGTGGCGCAGATCTATGAAAGTGACCGGGATTTCCGCGATCATGTCAGCCGCTACATCCATGATTTCGAAGCGATGCTGCGCCAGCTCTTGTCGACCCGCGATGGTCATGCGTTGGGGGTAACGCTGCTGTCGTCCGATATGGGCAAGCTCTATGTCGCGCTTGCCCAGGCGATTGAGCGGCTCCGCAACTAACCCTTGGTGCCGTCCATATTGGGCGGGCCGCCGGTGAAATCGAGATCTTGCGGCGTCACCCAGCCCTGGACATAATTGGCGTAATAGAGGCCGAACAACACCAACGAGAGCAGTGTTGCGCGCAGCGCAATCCGGCGCGGATTGAAGTTCGCCGGTGCGCTGTCAGCCTGACCGGGGATTTTTGCGATCCCAGCCTCGTCGTGAGTCCGAACGCCGATTGGCAGAACGATAAATGCCGCCATCACCCAGAACAGCGCATAGATCGCCAGCACAGAGGTCCATTTCACGGCCTAAAGCTCCGCCAACATGACCTGGATTTGCGGCTTCTTGCCCGACCAGCGCTGCGCTGCACGGCGCGCGGCGAGCCGCGCAGCTTCGATCACAGCTTCGCGTTCCTTCCGCGCCGCGCCCTTGAGCTTGGACAGCGCGGTAGCAATATCCTGCTGGGCTTCGGCGACAAAGTCGTCGTAGTCCTCATCGAGCGGCAGGCCGATCCCGGCGACCTGCGCCCGGCCGTTGGCATCGAGCGCGACCACTACCAGGCCATTCTGGGCCA
The DNA here is from genome assembly GCA_031383985.1 of Novosphingobium sp. Lineage (GTDB taxonomy): Bacteria > Pseudomonadota > Alphaproteobacteria > Sphingomonadales > Sphingomonadaceae > Novosphingobium. Next base: position 104,407 of record JANNAE010000056.1, read on the forward strand.
ACCGCCGTCGCATCATCATCGCCTCGCCATCGGCAGGGATGATGACATCGCCATCCAGCAACAGCCGCCCGTTGCGTACTTCGGTGATTTTTCCCGGCTTGCCGGGCGCGAGACGAACAAGATCGCCGTTTTTCTGGAACAGCGTCTTGGCGATGCCGCTGGAGTGACCGAGCCGCGTCTGTTCCTTCATATGGCGGATTTCACCATGGACCGGCACCAGTATTTCGGGGCGAATCCAGCTGTAAAGCGCTTCAAGTTCGGGTCGCCCGGGATGGCCGGAGACATGAATGTAGCTCTGCCGGTCGGTTACGATGACGATATCCTGAAGCGCCAGGCGATTCTGGATCCGGCCGATCGCGATTTCGTTGCCCGGGATCTGGCGACTGGAAAACAGCACGACATCGCCGCTTTCGAGTCTGATCTGATGGTTGCCTTGCGAAATGCGCGAAAGCGCCGCCCGGTCCTCGCCCTGTCCGCCGGTCGCCATGATCAGGACCTCGCCGCGCGGCAACCGCATCGCCGTATCGAAATCAACAATATCGGGGAGATTTTTCAGATAGCCGCTGGCCTTGCCGGTCGCAATGATCCGGTCGAGCGAGCGCCCCGCGACGCAGAGCTTGCGTCCGCACTCCCGCGCGACGTTGCCCAGCGTCTGCAACCGCGCGACATTTGAGGCGAAGGTGGTGACCAGCACGCGCCGCCCGTTGTGCTTGGCGACTTCGGCCAGCAGGCCGCGGTAGACATCGCCCTCCGATCCCGATGCTTCGGGATTGAACACATTGGTCGAATCGCAAACCAGCGCGAGCACGCCGTCGTCGCCGATTGCGGTCAGTTCTGCCTGGGTAGCAGGGGTCCCGATCAGCGGTTCGGCATCCAGCTTCCAATCGCCGGTGTGGAAGATATTGCCATAGGGCGTGTCGATCAGCAGGGCATTGCCCTCGGCAATCGAGTGGGCCAGCGGAACATAGCGGATGCCGAACGGGCCAAGCTGGAAGCGATCGAGGTGATCGATCACCTTGAGCTTGACCTCCTTGCCGATCTTGGCCTCATCAAGCTTGTTCTGCACCTGCCGCGCGGTGAACGGCGTCGCATAGAGCGGGACTCCCAACTCCTGAGCGAAATAGGGCACGGCACCGATGTGGTCCTCGTGCGCATGGGTCAGCACGATGCCGATCAGGTCCTTGGCGCGCTCTTCAATGAAGTCGAGGTCGGCAAACACCAGGTCGACGCCGGGGTATTCATTGCCGCTGAAGGTCATCCCCAGATCGACCATCAGCCATTTGCCATCGCAGCCATACAGATTGACGTTCATGCCAATCTCGCCCGACCCGCCGAGCGCGCAGAAGAGGAGTTCCTTACCAGACGTGTGGGATTGTTTCACCGGGTCGCCGCTCGCTGCGCAAGCAATGCCAACCCGTCAAGTGTCAGGTCATTGTCTACCGCATCAAAGATATCGGTATGGTCATGGAATAGAACTGCCAGACCGCCGGTGGCAACCACCTTGGCGGGGCGACCGATTTCTGCCCGCATCCGGGCAATCAGGCCCTCCATCATCGCGACATAGCCCCAGAAAACGCCAATCAACATCTGATCCTCGGTGTTGCGGCCAATCACGCTGGTATCGCGTGGAGCCTCGATCGCAATGCGCGGCAGTTTGGCGGTATTGCCAACCAGCGCATCAAGCGACAAATTGATGCCCGGAGCGATGATCCCGCCCTTGTAGGCACCGTTAAAGTCAATCGCGTCAAACGTTGTCGCCGTTCCAAAATCGACCACAATCAGGTCGCCGGCATATTTTTCATGTGCGGCAATCGCGTTGACCGCCCGGTCCGCACCAAGCGAGCGCGGTTCATCGACATCGATGTCGATCGCGTAATCGGCCGGTTCGACGCCTGCGACAAGGGGCTCATGCCCGAAATATTTGCTTACCAGAACTTTTAGATTGTGCAGCGCCCGGGGCACCACTGTCGAAATGATCGTCTGGCTGACATCCTCGCGTTTGAAGCCCTCGATTGCCAGCAGCTGCATCAGCCAGACCGCATACTCGTCGCCGGTCCGGCGCGGATCGGTCGCGATCCGCCAGCGCGACTTGATTGTCAGGCCGTCAAACAGCGCAAAAACGATATTGGTGTTGCCGACATCGATGGCGAGCAGCATGGTATTTCGTCCCGGTTCAGTTGGCATCTGCAAGGCGCACTTCGCCCGCGTGGATGGCATGGCAGGTTCCGTCCGCCAAGCGAAGTTGCAACGCTCCCTCGTCGGTCAGCCCGGCAAACGTGCCCGCGAGCGGCCGATTGCCCGGTTCGCCGACGCTCAGCGGCGTGCCGAGCGGGTGGCCTGCCAAGAGCCAGCGACTGATCACCGCGGCGAGCCCATAGCTGCGCCAGCGTTCCAGTTCGGTGACCAACTGACCGGCCAGATCGGCAGCGAACAGATCGCGATCGGGCGCCGGACCAAAGGCTGTCAACGCGATGGTCGGGCGATCTGGTAAGTCGGGGGCGACGGCGAGATTTACCCCAATCCCGACGACTACCCAGTCCCCTGTCCGTTCGAGCAGGATGCCGGCCAGCTTTGCCGCGCCAATCGTCACATCATTGGGCCATTTCAGCATGGCACGTTGCGGCGGCGGGAGCCTGGCAGCAATCACCTCATGCAGCGCCAGCCCGGCGAGCAAGGCCAGCGTTCCGGCGGGAGGATCACCCGCTGCGAGGCGCACGGTGGTCGAGCCCATGAAATTGCCCGCGCCATCGAACCAGCTGCGTCCCTGCCGTCCGCGCCCGGCGCTCTGCCGATCGGCGACCAACCAGTACCCATTGGGCACAACGCCCCCGGCAGCAAGACGCGCCAAAAGATCGGCGTTGGTCGAGCCGGTTTCGGTGATATGCTCAATCAAGCGGCTACCCGCGCCGAGCCTGACACCCGCTTAGACCGTGTGGAACAGCGCAGCAGCAGCTGCATCGGCCAACCCGCCCAGCCACTTGGTCAGCAAATAGCCCAATGGCGAGATGAACAGGGCGGCCAACCCCAGCAGCGCCTGATGCGCCCAATCGCTGCGCCCGACAATCTTGCCCGCCGGCTCGTCAAAATACATGATCTTGACCACCTTGAGGTAGTAAAAGGCGCCAATCACAGAGGCCGCGATACCGATCGCTGCGAGCGGGACCAGTCCGGCCTGAACCGCCGCCTGGAAGACCACGAATTTGCCCCAGAAACCGAATAGTGGCGGGATGCCTGCCAGGCTGAACATCACCATGGCAAGGCTCGCGGCCAACACCTTGCGGTGGCGCGATAGACCCGCAAGATCGGCGATCGCTTCGACCGGCGCGCCGTCAGCATCCTTGAGCATCAGCACCGCGACGAACCCGCCTACCGTCATCGCGACATAGATTGCCAGGTAAACCAGCATTGCCGAGGCACCTTGCGGCGTTGCTGAGGCCAGGCCGATCAGAATAAAGCCGACATTGTTGATCGAGGAATAGGCCAGAAGCCGTTTGATATTGGTCTGACCGATCGCGCCCAGCGCGCCGATCACGATCGAGGCAAGCGCCGCGAAAATGACGATCTGTTGCCAGGCTGCCGCTTGCGCTCCGAAGGCAACCAGGGCGACCCGCATGGTCAGCGCCAGCGCTGCCACTTTGGGCGCTGAGGCAAAGAACATGGTGACCGGGGTCGGTGCGCCTTCATAGACATCGGGCGTCCACATGTGGAACGGCACCGCGCTGATCTTAAAGGCGAGGCCGGCCAGCATGAAGACGATCCCGAACAGCGCGCCATTGGCAAGCCCGCCGGTCAGGGCCGCGTTGATCCCGGCAAAGCTGGTCGTTCCGGTAAAGCCATAGGTCAGGCTCATCCCGAATAGCAGGATACCGCTGGCCAGCGCGCCTAGCACGAAATACTTGAGCCCCGCCTCAGCCGAACGTTCATCGCTGCGCAGGAAGGCGGCGAGAACATAGGCAGCAAGCGAATTGAGCTCGAGCCCGATATACAAAGTAATGAGGTCGGTTGCCGAGACCATCATCCCCATACCAAGCGCCGCAAACAGGATCAGGATCGGATATTCGCTGCGCATCGCCTTGACCCGGTCAAAGAATGCAGGCGCCACGATCAGCGCAGCGCCGGCCGCGGCGTAAATCAGCAGCTTGGCGAAGCTGGAAAAGGCGTCAGCCCGGTACTGCCCGAAAAACGCCTCCGTTTCAGGCCCCATTGCCCCGGCACAGAGCGCCGGAGCGACGAGGAAGGCGCAAGCCACCAGCACTGCCACCGACGCAATGCTGATCGCCCGGGCAGCCTTGTCGCCCGCCCAAGCGGCAACCAGTAGCAACATCAGCCCTGAAATGCTGAGTAGCTCCTCGGGCGCAACGAGGCGAAGTGAATGGCCCCAGTCCATCAGTGCGCTCCCTCATTTGCTGCTGCTTCGATTTTCTTGGGTTCCCCCAGTTTGAGCCTTGCATCTCCTTCGGGGCGCGCCCGCGCGAGCCGGGCATCGAGCGCGGCGATATCGCTGCGCATCGGGGCGAGGAAGCTCTCGGGATAGACCCCCATCCACAAAACCACGACAGCCAGCGAGGCCATCATTGCCCATTCGCGGGGATCGAGATCGCGCATGGCGGCGGCATCGGCGTGTCTGTGTCCGCCGAAGAAAACCCGGGCGTAAAGATACAGCATATAGGCCGCGCCGAGGATGATCCCGGTGGTGCAGACCAACGTTACCCAGGTGGAAACCTGATAGATTCCGGCCAGCGCGAGGAATTCGCCAACAAAGCCGCTGGTCCCCGGCAGGCCGACCGAGGCCATGGTGAACAGCATGAAGAACAGCGCATATTGCGGCATGTTGATCGAAAGCCCGCCGTAACGATCGATCTCGCGGGTGTGCAACCGGTCGTAGATAACCCCCACGCCAAGGAACAACGCCCCTGCGACCAGCCCGTGACTGAGCATGACGATCATCGTCCCTTCAAGCCCCTGGACGTTGAAGGTAAACAGCCCAACCGTGACGATCCCCATGTGAGCCACGCTCGAATAGGCGATCAGCTTTTTCATATCGTCCTGCACCAGCGCCACCAGCGAAGTGTAGACCACCGCGATCATCGACAGCGCGAAGATCAGCCAGGCAAATTGCGCGGATGCTTCGGGGAACATCGGAAGTGAAAAGCGGATGAAGCCATAGCCGCCCATCTTGAGCAGCACCCCGGCCAGAATGACCGAGCCGGCGGTGGGTGCCTGAACATGGGCATCGGGCAGCCAGGTGTGGACCGGCCACATCGGCATCTTCACTGCAAAGCTGGCGAAGAACGCGAGCCACAGCCATTTCTGCGCATCGGGCGCAAAGTCATAGCCCATCAGCGTCGGAATATCGGTCGTCCCCGCCTCACCAACCATCCACAGCATCGCGATCAGCATCAATACCGAGCCAAGCAGCGTGTAGAGGAAGAATTTATAGCTGGCGTAAATCCGGTCGGCCCCGCCCCAGATGCCGATGATCAGATACATCGGGATCAGGCCAGCCTCGAAGAAAATGTAGAACAGAAACAGATCCTGGGCGGCGAAGACGCCGATCATCAGCGTTTCCATCAACAGGAACGCCGCCATATATTCGCCCACGCGCTTTTCGATCGCGTTCCAGCTTGCACCGATGCAGATCGGCATCAGGAACAGGGTCAGCATGATCAGCATCAGCGCGATGCCATCGATCCCCAGCGCCCAGTTAAACCCTGCGAACAGCGGCAAACGCTCGGTAAATTGCCACTGCGCGCCGCCGATATCGTAATTCGCCCAGAGCAGGACGCCGAGCGCAAAATCGACAAGTGTCGCCGCCAGCGCCAGCCACCGCGCGGCTTTCGCCTCGGCAAACAGGCAGGCGACCGCGCCGACCAACGGCACAAGCAGCATTAGCGAGAGGATGGGAAAGCCGTTCATACTAGCGCACCATCACCCAGCTGATTGCCGCCACGAGTCCGAGCAGCATGACCAGCGCATAGCTGTAGAGGTATCCCGACTGGACTTTCTGGGCGTAGCCAGAGCTGCGCGCGACCAGCCAGGCGGCACCGTTGGGGCCAAAGCGATCAATGATCCCGACATCGCCGATTTTCCAGAACTGCCGCCCCAGCCAAAAGGCCGGCCGGATGAACAGAAAATCGTAAAGCTCGTCAAAGTACCATTTGTTGAAAACAAACCGGTGCAGCAACGAGAATTGCTCGACAAACAGCGCCGGGAAGCGCGGATTGCGGATATAGGCGTACCAGGCGATCAACAGGCCCGTCAGCATCACCGCGAAGGGCGCCCATTTCACCCACAGCGGCACTTCGTGCATCGCGTGGATCAAACGCTCATTGTAGAAGATGCTGCCCTGCCAGAACGCTTCCTCATTGATGAACGCTTCGTGGAAGATGAAACCGGCAAACACCGCGCCCAGGCTCAGCACACCCAGCGGGATCAGCATCGTCAGCGGGCTTTCATGCGGATGATACCCGGCGGTTCCATCGTCATGGTGCCCGTGATTGTCATGGCCATGCTGTTCATCATGAACCGCATGCTGGATATGCTCTGACGAGGACCAGCGCGGTTTGCCCCAGAAGGTTAGGAACATCAGCCGCCAGCTGTAAAAGCTGGTCAGCAGCGCCGCGAAAATTCCGACGTAGAAGGCAAATGTCCCCATTTCGGTCCCGCCGGCATAGGCCGCCTCGAGGATCGAATCCTTGGAATAAAACCCGGCGAAACCGAACACACCCACGATCCCGACCCCGGTAATTGCCAGCGTCCCGGCCATCATCGCCCAGAATGTGAACGGGATTTGCTTACGCAAGCCGCCATAGTGCCGCATGTCCTGTTCATGGTGCATAGCGTGGATCACGCTGCCCGCGCCCAGGAACAGCAGCGCCTTGAAGAAGGCATGGGTGAACAGATGGAACATCGCCGCGCCATAAGCGCCGACCCCCGCTGCAAAAAACATGTAACCGAGCTGCGAACAGGTCGAATAAGCGATCACCCGCTTGATATCCCACTGCGAGGTGCCGACCGTTGCCGCGAAAAAGCAGGTCGCGGCGCCGATGAATGTCACGACGCCCATGGCCGTCGGACTCACCTGGAACATCGGCGAAAGGCGGCAAACCATGAACACCCCGGCGGTGACCATCGTTGCGGCGTGGATCAGCGCAGAAACCGGAGTCGGGCCTTCCATCGCGTCGGGCAGCCAGGTGTGGAGGCCCAATTGCGCTGACTTTCCCATCGCGCCGATGAACAGCAGGATGCTCAGCACCGTCATGGTTTCGAGCCGGTAGCCAAGGAAACCGATCGTACTTCCCACCATGCCGGGAGCGGCTTCGAGGATCACGGGAATCGAGACCGTACCGAACACCAGATAGGTTCCAAAAATCCCCAGCATGAACCCCAGATCGCCGACCCGGTTGACCACAAAGGCCTTGATCGCAGCGGCACTGGCGCTCGGCTTCCTGAACCAGAACCCGATTAGCAGGTACGAGGCCAGACCGACCCCTTCCCAGCCGAAGAACATCTGGACCAGGTTGTCGGCCGTCACCAGCATCAGCATGGCAAAGGTGAACAGGCTGAGGTAGGCGAAGAACCGCGGCTGATCGGGATCTTCCTCCATATAGCCCCAGCTATAGAGGTGAACGACCGCCGAAACGGTAGTCACCACGACCAGCATCACCGCAGTCAGCGCATCGACCGACAGCGCCCAATCAAACCGAAGGCTGCCCGATTGGACCCAATGGAGCACCGGAGTGACACTCGGCTCTGCGGTTCCACCCACAAAAGCCAGAAAGATCGGCCAACTCAGCGCGCAGGAAATCAAAAGCGCGCCAGTGGTCAGAACCTTGACCACCAAATTGCCAAGCATACGGTTGCCCAGCCCGCCGATAATCGCCGCGGCCAGCGGCAGGAAGACGATGAAGAGGACAAAATTCAACGGATCACCCCTTCATCCGGTTGACATCATCGACCGCGATGGTGCCCCGGCCGCGGAAATATATGACCAGAATCGCCAAGCCGATCGCGGCCTCACCCGCCGCCACAGTCAACACGAACATGGCAAAAATCTGGCCGGTCAGATCGCCGAGGAAGGCGCTGAAGGCCACCAGATTGATGTTCACCGCCAGCAGGATGAGCTCGATCGCCATCAGGATGATAATCACATTCTTGCGGTTGAGGAAAATCCCCAGCACGCCAAGCATGAACAGGATCGAGCTGACGACGACGTAATGTTCGACCCCGATCATAGCACCACTCCCCTCATAACTTCACCCCAGCGCCGACTTCCGGCTTCACGTTGCGGGTCGCATCCTGCGGACGGCGCTGGACCTGGGCCGAGATGCTCTGGCTGCGGGTGTTGGTGCGCTGGCGGTGAGTCAGCACGATTGCGCCGATCATCGCCACCAGCAGGATGATCCCCGCTGCCTCGAACAGAAACAGGTAGCGGCTGTAAAGCAGCGCCCCGATCGCCTCGGTATTGCTCGCCCCAACGGCGGTTACCGCCGATCCATCAGGCGTACCAAGTTTCAACGCACCTGCCTGCTGGGCACCGATGCCGAACACCAGCTCCCCCAGCAGCACGGCCGCGAGCAGTATTCCCAGCGGAAAATTCTTGACGAAACCGGCGCGCAGTTCGGCAAAATCGATGTCGAGCATCATCACCACGAACAGGAACAACACCGCCACCGCGCCGACATAAACGATCACCAGCAGCATCGCGATGAACTCGGCACCGACCAGCACCATCAGCCCGGCCGCATTGAAGAACGCCACGATCAGCCACAACACCGAATGCACCGGGTTGCGCGACAGGATTGTCAGCGCGCCCGACGCGATCACCAGCGTGGCGAAGAGGTAGAAGGCGAGGGTCTGGATCACGACGCCACCCCCCTGACAAAACCCAATCCCGTTCGTCCCGAGCGAAGTCGAGGGACTTGGCTGAGCGAAGCCGAGGTCTCGCGCGCGGTGTCTCGACTTCGCTCGACACGAACGGATTTTGTGTATTTTCCCATTACCCCGCGCCCCTAGCGATACGGCGCATCGGCTTCAAGGTTCGCGGCCAGTGCCCGCTCCCACTTGTCCCCGTTGGCCAGCAGCTTGGTCTTGTCGTAAAGCAGTTCTTCGCGCGTTTCGGTCGCATATTCGAAGTTTGGCCCCTCGACGATCGCATCGACCGGGCAGGCTTCCTGACAGAAGCCGCAATAAATGCACTTGGTCATGTCGATATCGTAGCGCGTGGTCCGGCGCGAACCATCCTCGCGCGGTTCGGCTTCAATTGTAATAGCTTGGGCCGGGCAAACCGCCTCGCACAGCTTGCAGGCGATGCAGCGTTCCTCGCCATTGGCATAGCGGCGCAGCGCATGCTCACCGCGAAAGCGCGGCGACAGCGGGTTCTTCTCGAACGGATAGTTGATCGTCGCCTTGGGCTTGAAGAAATACTGCAAGGTCAGCCAATGGGCCTTGAGGAACTCCCACAGGGTGAACGATTTGATGAGGTGGGCCAGGTTCATGCGAAATGTCCGATGGCCATGAGATAGCCACTGATGAGGAAGACGAAGAACAGCGAGAGTGGCAGGAACACTTTCCAGCCCAGCCGCATCAGTTGGTCATAGCGATAGCGCGGGACGGTGGCCTTCACCCAGCTGAAGATGAAAAAGAAGAACAGGATCTTGCCGAACAGCCAGATCCAGCCCGGGATCCAATACAGCGGAGCCCAATCGAGCGGAGGCAGGTAGCCGCCCCAGAACAGCGTGGCGTTGAGCGCGCACATCAGCAGGACGTTGGCATATTCGCCGAGCCAGAACAGCGCGAAGCTCATCGAAGAATATTCGGTCTGGTAACCCGCGACCAGCTCGCTCTCCGCCTCGGTCAGATCGAACGGTGCGCGGGCGGTTTCGGCCAGGCTCGAGATCAGGAACATCACCCACAGCGGGAACAGCAACGGATTGGCGACGAAGCCGTTGATGATCCAGACATGCGATTTCTGCGCCTCGACGATCGCGCCCAGATTGAACGATCCGGCCCACAGCACCACACAAATCAGGATGAAGCCGATCGAGACTTCATATGAAATCATCTGAGCAGCGGCGCGCATTGCACTGAAAAACGGGTATTTTGAATTCGACGCCCAGCCCGCAATCACCACGCCATAAACCCCCAGCGAAGAGATCGCGAGGACATAGAGCAGCCCGACATTGATATCCGCCAAGATCGCTCCCGAATTGAACGGGATCACCGCCCAGGCCATCAGCGCGACGGTAAAGGTGATGATCGGCGCGAACAGGAACAGGCCCTTGTTCGCGGCGCTCGGAATGATGGGTTCCTGCAGAAACACTTTGAGGCCATCGGCAAAGCTTTGCAGCAGCCCCCACGGCCCGACCACATTCGGTCCGCGCCGCAGCGCCATCGCCGCCCAGATTTTGCGATCGGCATAGATAATCATCGCGACTGAGAGCATAAGCGGGAGGGCGATCAGCAAGATGCCCGCGATCGTGGCGAGGCCCCACGCCCATTCGTAGGTCAGGCCCCAGGATTGGAAGGTTTCGGTCACTTGCGTCCCTCCCGTCGTCCCCGGCTCGACCGGGGACCGCTGGCCTCCGGACGCGAGCTTGCATAGATGAGGCCAGTGGTCCCCGTTTTCACGGGGACGACGAGCTTATTCACACTCATTCCGCCGACTTCCGCTGTGCTTGAAGCGTCCAGATCAGTCCCGCACCAAAAAATGGCCAGACTGCCGAGTTTAGCCCCTGATCGATTGCAACTACCAAATCACGCAAAGTGATCCCGCTGCTTCCACCATAGGCTGTGACGGGATTCCCCGCCATCAAAAGCGGCATTGCAAATCCGCCTATAAACAGCAGCACGGCTACCCAGAATAGGATTTGCGAGGCGTTCCGCATCATTCGTTCGTAAGAGCTCATTCCGCTGCCTCCGCAAACTCTTCGCCGTGGAGCAGCTCGCCCGAGCAGCGCTGCATCGTCTCGCTCGCGCGGGCGATCGGGTTGGTGAGGTAGAAGTCC